>CAJURN010000006.1:0-77147 GCA_910589055.1 uncultured Muribaculaceae bacterium | reverse complement strand
GTGAGTATCTAAGGCGATAGCCAAAGATACGATTAAGTGAGCGCAAAGCAAAATTTATTTTGCCTTTGCCGAGCGTGAGTATCTAAGGCGATAGCCAAAGATACGATTAAGTGAGCGCAAAGCAAAATTTATTTTGCCTTTGCCGAGCGTGAGTATCTAAGGCGATAGCCAAAGATACGATTAAGTGAGTGCAATGTCAAATTTATTTGAAAATTGCCGAACGTGAGTATCTAAGGCGATAGCCAATTGTACACGTTTTTCCATTAATACGCAAAAAAACAATACGGGTCGCTCCGGAATGGGGCGACCCGTATTATATGGATTAAGTTCCCTTAGGGGATTATACCCAGCGGGTGAATGCGAAGTCCTGACGGTGGGGCAGCTCGGAGTTCTTGGGATAGAGACGGAATCCGTAGCGGAACACACCGGCGTCTTTCATCTTGGTTGAAAGTTCGTAGGTGAGTACGTTGCCTTCGGTCTTGACAACCTTGAATTCTTCGGTGCGGCAGAGGTGTTCCTGACCGTCTTCCTGACGATACACAACGAGTTCGAGACCGAGGTCGCGTCCAAGGCCGTTGGTGTCGACGGTGATTTCGATGCGGAAGGGTTCGCCTGTCACGCTCTGTGCCAGTTCGCCCGAGTGTGAGATATTGAGCACCTTGATGCCGTCCCAAGCCTGGGCAACGCGTTCTTTCCAAGCCACGATAGATTTGGCGAGAGCGAAGTTGTCGGCCTTGAGCTTCTTGCTGCGGGCAGCTTCGGGATCATAGAAGCGTGCGATGTAGTCGTCGATCATGCGCTTCATGGTGAAGTGGGGAGCGATGTCGCCGATAGAACCCTTGATGTACTGAATCCATTCGGGAGAGTAGCCTGCGGAATTCTTCTTGAAGTAGAGGGGGATAATCTCGTTTTCGAGCATCGAGTAGATGGTAGCGGCATCGAGTTTATCCTGCTGTGCCTGGTCGGTGTAGGTACGCTTGTCGGTGAGCGCCCAACCGGCCTTTTCGTTGAAGCGGTAGCCTTCATACCACCATCCGTCGAGCACGGAGAAGTTGAGCACACCGTTCATTTCGGCCTTTTCGCCGGAAGTACCGGAAGCCTCGAGAGGACGTGTGGGGGTATTGAGCCAGATGTCAACACCGGTGACAAGGCGCTTGGCAACAATCATGTTGTAGTCTTCGAGGAAGATAATCTTGCCGAGGAACTGGGGCATACGGGAAATTTCCATGATGCGCTTGATAAGTCCCTGACCTGCGCCGTCGGCGGGGTGAGCCTTGCCGGAGAATACGAACTGTACGGGGAACTGCTCGTTGTTGACAATCTTGGCGAGACGGTCGAGGTCGGTGAAGAGCAGGTGAGCGCGCTTGTAGGTGGCGAAGCGGCGGGCGAAACCGATGATGAGGGCGTTGGGGTTGATTTTGTCAACGATGTTCATCACTGCGGAGGGATCACCCTGGTTGGCGAGCCATTTTTCCTTGAAGTCGCGGCGTACGAAGTTGATGAATTTGTTCTTGAGGGTGCAACGCATGCGCCAGATGTCTTCGTCGGGCACATTGAAGATGCCTTTCCAAGCCTCGGGGTTGCTCTGATCCTCGAACACCTGCGGGCCAAGCACGTTCCAGTAGAATTCTTTCCATTCGGAAGCGGCCCAGGTGGGCATGTGCACACCGTTGGTTACGTAACCTACGTGGCTTTCCTCCCAAGTGTAGCCTTTCCAGATACCGGCAAACATCTTCTTTGACACTTCGCCGTGGAGCCAGCTCACGCCGTTGGCTTCCTGACATGTGTTGAGCGCGAACACGCTCATCGAGAAGCGTTCGTTGGTGTCGGGGTTCTCGCGACCCATGTTCATGAGGTCGTTCCAGGAAATGCCGAGACGTGCGGGATATTCGCCCATGTACTTGCCGAAGAGCTGTTCGTCGAAGTAGTCGTGACCTGCGGGCACGGGTGTGTGTACAGTGTAGAGCGAAGAAGCGCGGACGAGTTCGAGAGCCACATTGAAGTTAAGACCGTCTTCCTGCACGTAGTCGACGAGGCGCTGGAGGTTGAGGAGCGCTGCGTGACCTTCGTTGCAGTGGTAAAGCTGGCTCTTCACACCGAGTTTCTTGAGCATGAGCACGCCACCGATACCGAGAAGGTATTCCTGCTTGATACGGTTTTCCCAGTCGCCGCCATAGAGCTGGTGGGTGATTGAGCGGTCGAACTCGCTGTTCATGTCGAAGTCGGTATCGAGAAGATAGAGCTTCATGCGGCCTACGTTGACGCGCCATACGTGGCTGTAAATGATACGGCCGGGATAAGGCACTTCAAGAATCATGGGGTGGCCGTCCTTGTCGAGCACCTGCTCGATGGGGAGCTGGTTGAAGTTCTGGGGCTCGTAGTTGGCGATCTGCTGACCGTCGACACTGAGAGTCTGTGTGAAGTATCCGTAGCGATAGAGGAAGCCTACTGCGGTCATGTCGACGCAGCTGTCGGATGCTTCCTTGATATAGTCGCCCGCGAGCACGCCGAGACCACCGGAATAAATCTTGAGGCAGTTGCAGAGACCATACTCCATTGAGAAGTAGGAAACGGAAGGAACATCCTTGCGCATGGGCTTGCGCATATATTCCTTGAAATCGGCGTAAACTTTGGAGATACGTGCCATTAGAGCCTCGTCGGCGATGATTTCGGCAATGCGTTCCGACGAAAGACGCTGCAGGAGCATCACGGGATTTTCGCCTGTGGCACGCCACAGGTCGGGATTAAGCTCACGGAAGAGGTTCTTGCCCTCGCTGTTCCAAACCCACCAGAGGTTTTTGGAGAGTTCCTCAAGCGATTTGAGCTGAGAGGGAAGTTCTGATTTCACAGTAATGTCACGCCAAACGGGGGCATTAGTGTTACTAACCGGAAGTTTCATAAATTATATCTGTTAATAGGTTATTTTTTAGGTTTTTTCGAGACTGCCTTCAGTGCGTCGGCATAAGCCTCGTCATAATATTTGATAAATTCTTTCCATGCGGCCTGATTGGCGGTAGCCACGGCGGCTTCACGCACGGCCTTTATCTGCTTGGCATCCATACCGATAAGGAGATTCATATCGTAAGCAATCTCGGCAACTACCGTGCGATAGTTGCTGTCGGTACGATCCTCAACCTTCACGCCGCTCTTATGGAATCCGTTTGCGTCGATTGACAGAATCCACTGGCCGAATCCGGCAAGCGATGTGGTGACCGTGGGCACTCCGAAGGCGATGCTTTCCAGCGGAGTATAGCCCCAAGGCTCGTAATAGGATGCGAAGACAGTTGCGTCCAGACCAGGAAGGAGGTCGTAGTACGACTTGTTGAATATTCCGTCGTTGCCTGTGAGATAGCAGGGAACGTAGATTACGGAAACATTGGAATCGGCGTCGTTGACGAATCCGATTTCATGGATACGACGGTTGATGGGGTCGTCGTTGTAATTGTTGAGCGCATGGGTGAGCACGGGGTCGCTCAGACGTCCCGAAGCTCCCACAGCGAGTGCATGGGCAAGGTCGGGACGCGGGCCGGCACACCATGCGGGCACGAGCACAAATGCAAGCACTTTACGCGAGGGATTAAGCCCCGAAAGCGTCTTGAGGGAGTCAAGGAACACGTCGATGCCCTTGTTGCGGTACTCACAACGGCCCGAGGTGGCGAGGATAAAGGTGTCATCGCCATAATCAACGCCTGTGAGCGTGCGAGCCACGTCAAGGAATGTCTTGCGGGCAGCCTTGCGTGCTGCGGCATACTTGGTCTTGGCTGGCACGAAGTTCTGCTCGAATCCGTTGGGAGTCACGAGCGGCTTGCGTTCGAGAAGCTGCGCGGCCTCAAGGGCGGTGATATCGCTCACGGTAGTGAAACAGTCGGCGGCATGGGCGGCGGCTTTTTCGAGGGAGTGCTTCGACTCCATATTCAGCTCACGCGCCATCTGGTCGCCGTTGTAAGCGCTAAGATAGTCGTAGAGGGGCTTTCCGTTGCCGCAGATGCTGCGGCCTATGCTGGTGGCGTGGGTGGTGAACACGGTAGCCACTTGGGGCATGTCGGCCTTGAGGGCGAGCAGACCGCTTGCGGTGGTCCATTCGTCAAAGTGCGCCACAACGGAAGCAGGATTGGCGTTGTAGAAACTGATGATGCTTTCAATCACCAGGGCGGCGGCGCGTCCGAAAGCACAGCCTTCGTCGTAATCGCCGTAAGCATGGAGCGAGTCAACGCCGTAGAGATTCCACATGCGCCCGTAAAAATCGTTCTTTGAGGCGTACATGCCATCGAATTTCACAAGTATGGCAACCGGACGGCCGGGTACGTTCCAACGGCCGACGCGTACGTCGACGCCCTCGGGAAAGAAAGAGCTTTCCGCCCACTTGTGCATGAGCGAGGGTACTTCTTCAAAATATGGGGAAGGATTCTCCTGAGTCCAAACATCGGGCCCGATAAAAATCAGCTTATCCTTGTATTGGCTATGAAGTGTTTTCGCTTTGCTGGAGAGTACGGTGTAAATACCACCGATTTTATTGCAAACTTCCCAACTGGTCTCAAACAGGAACTCTATTTTCGGTCCGGCCACAGCAGGACTTTTCCCTTGAATACAATCTTTCATTCTGTGAATATCTACTTACGAGGTGCAAAGATACGGATTTTTTTTGAAATATCATGGCTTGTAAGTGCTTAAAAATCCACAACAAATGAAAAACCGCCCCAGACACCGCTCTACCCTATTATATATTTGCTCCCGGGGATGAAAGAAATGAGCTTGACAAGGATAAAACAGGTGATAAACGTGAGCACGCCCACCAAAATAATGGTGACAGGGGTCGAGAAAACGCCTTCGGTGAGATTGTAGACCGCGCCAAGCACAAATATATGCGCAAGATACACTCCATAGCTCAATGCGGAAAGCGTTGCGACAGGCTCCGGCTTCCGAGATTTCTCGAAAATTCCCTGTATTATCAAGAACGCCCCGAGACTTTCCACCACAACATTGGGCGTGCAGAAGCGCCAGCTAAGTTCAAGTTGCTGAAGCGTTTCGACGCCGGGAATACGGTTGTACAATATCAAAGCCGTAACGGCATAGCCGGCAAGATAGAGCACGCTGCCAACAAGTACTTTCACCCGCCGCGGAATCGAGACATAGCATCGCAGATAGTGAGCCAGCACGAGGTAGCCTATAAATCCCGAAAAGTACCACAACAGATTATACTCATTCCAGTAGCACTCGCCATAGACATCCCCGACAGCATCGCGGATATACGGAAAGAATGTCGACAAGAACCATGCCGTCAGGAACATAGCTTCGGCCCTGCGACCCGCCTTCTCGAGCCAGGGCGAAATCACGGGCATGAAAAGATAAAGCCCCGCGAGCATGTACACAAACCACAGATGCCCGGCATCGGCATTGAAATTATACACAAGGTGAAGCAGCGACGAAGCCACAGACCCGGCATCCATCGCACCCCACAGACACGGCAGCGAAGCATAAAGCACCGACCACACGGCAAAGGGCACCACCACGCGAAGCAGGCGCTTGCGGAAAAAAACACCCGCAGGCTCGCGCAAAGGCACGAGCAGCCATGCCGATATCATCACGAACAAGGGTACCGAACAGCGGAACGCGCTGTCGACCACGCTCACCCACAGTCCGTCGCTCATGGAGCGGATTCCGATTTCCGAACCGTCGATGAAAAAGAACTCACACGAATGTACCATAATTACCATAAAGCACGCAATCACGCGCATATAGTCAAGGAAAACAATTCTCTCAGTCATTTGTACACACTACTTAATTTCTGTAATTTTGCCGCAAAGTTACGAGTAATCAATATTCGTGTAAATACTGAAAAATAACCACTACGCACAGCCCCGATGGACGTACTACGCAAAGAACTCAACAATATATACCGACGTCAGGAACTTGATTCCGAGACGCTTGACAGGTTGGAAATGCGACAATGCGCCGAGATGGCGGCTACATGCGTGACGCTCGACGACGACTGCCGCGTGATTACCGACGCGTCGGCCGACCGCTGCATCATAGTCGCCAATTCCTTCGCCCGGCTTATCGGCATCCGTGATGAGAGCGGGATGATGGTCGCGGAAGTGGATTCGAGCGATGAAGACGCGATTTACGTTCGGCTTCATCCCGAAGACCTCGTTGACAAGCGTATGCTTGAATATGAATTCTTCAAATTTACAGACGCCCTCCCGCCCGAGCGCAAGACTTCTTACAAGGCAAGCTGCCGGATCCGCATAAAAGGGGCAAGCGGCCGGTATATCCATTGCGACAACACCACTCAGGTGCTCCGCCTTTCGCCACGCGGAAAAATTTGGCTTATCCTGTGCTGCTATAAATTGTCGGCCACTCAGGAGGAAACTCCCGGAATAAATCCCCACATCATCAACACCGTCACCGGTGAAATCGCCGACATCCAACTGTCGGAACAGCGCTCCCATCTTCTCACCTCCCGCGAGAAGGAAGTGCTCACCCTGATACGACAGGGCAAACCCAGCAAACAGATTGCCGACATACTCGGAATAAGCATAAACACCGTAAACCGCCACCGGCAGAACATTCTCGAGAAACTCAGCGTAGGAAATTCCATGGAAGCCGTGATGGCCGCAACAGCCATGAAGTTGTTCTGAGAAACTGTTTAAAATTTATCTATCTATGCCTTTGAGAATCTTGTCAGCGTATTTTTGGATGCTCTTCGGTTGAGTGGCTACTGCCACACGCCCTCATCGCATGCAAAAATCCATCTTACAATATTTCTCAAAATCTGTATCATATAAATTTAAACAGTTTCTGAGAATGGTTATAAATCAGCATTGCGCAAGTGGATTCCGGTGGATAATTTTGCCGGAAAAACTTACTCGATGAAAAAAACAATACTGCCATTACTCACCATCCTGAGCCTTGCACCCGGCATGCAGGCCGCCGAAGACAACTTCAGTTGGGAAAAAGCCAACATTTATTTCGTGATAACCGACCGTTTCTGCAACGGCAATCCTGACAACGACCTCAACTACGGACGCCGTAACGACTATGGCTCGGAGCAACTCAACGCAGCCACCTTTCATGGCGGCGACTTCAAGGGCATGCTCGAGAAAGCTCGCGAGGGATATTTCACAAATCTCGGCATCGACGTCGTGTGGATGACCGACGTGTACGAGCAAATTCACGGATGGATGTCGGGGAGCGGCGCCGTCAACGACTTTCCCCACTACGGCTATCATGGCTACTACCCCTTGGACTACACACAAATCGACCGCAACTATGGCACGGCAGAAGAATTCCGCGAACTTGTGGACACCTTACATTCCCAAGGAATACGCGTGATGCTCGGCGCCAACCTCAACAATCCCGGCTACCCGACCTTACTCGACGCCGTGCAATACGGATTCGCCGACACCGGACTTTCCGAAAGCGAAGCCGCCGCACACATACGCTCTTGGAGCTACGACCGTTTTTTCGACACACGCGGCCAATGGGACGGATGGTACGGCAAGGAGTGGATACGCATGCCCGACGAAGCATGGGACGAAAGCAACCCTCTCGAAGCCACACTGTACGGACTCCCCGACTTCAAGGACGAAAGCGACTCGACCGTTGAGATTCCCGGGTTTCTGCAGCGCAAGTGGCAACGCGAGGGAAATGCCAACGACCCGTGGGTCAACCCGTCGGCACGACGCTTGCGCGATGTCAAAGGTCTCAGTCCGCTCGGCCATCTTATCGGATGGAATGCTTCATGGGTGGAGGAGTTCGGAATCGACGGATTCCGCTGCGACATCGTCGAAAACACCCGTCTCGACCGTTGGAAAGAATTGAACGAAGCCTGCAACGAAGCTCTCTCGCGCTGGAGGAAAAAGAACGCAGGCAAACCCGGAGCCGAATGGACCGACAACTTTTTCATGACCGGCGATTTCGAACCGTCAGGAATTGAGTACAAGCCGGACTACGCCGCAGCCGGATTCTCAAATATGGTAAACTGCAACTTCCCCAAGAAAGGCGATCTTGATGCCATCACATACACTTGGCAGTCCTATTCCGACAGTATTGAAGCCCATCCCGGATGGTGGCCCCTGAGCTATCTGAACAACTCCTACCACCGCGATGCCGACATTGACAACATGACCGACTGCGCCACAAGCCTGCTGCTCGCCCCGGGAGCGGTGCAGATATTCTACGGCGATGAAACCCGTCGCCCGCTGAGCGATGCGAGATTCAACATCGACAGCGCCCAGGCTTTCCGTTCCGACATGAACTGGGCGACAGCCGACAACGCGCTATCCGAACATTTCGCACGGCTCGGAAACATCCGTCAATCACATCCGGCCATTGGCAAAGGACGGCAAATCACTCTCGACTCGCACACATGTGTGCGCACAGCCGGCTCCGACACCGTGATGATACGCGTTCTTCCCGCCGATGGTACCGATATCAACGTGTCGCCGTTTTTCTCCGATGGAGAAACCCTCGTTGAACTCTACACCGGCCAGACCGCCACAGTCACCAACGGCAAAATAACCTTCCCCCACTACCGCAACAACATAGCAATAATCACGCGGCACTAATCCCTACACAATAAAGCCCCGACCTGTATGAAGCTACGCAGCATATGAGTCGGGGCTTTATTATTGTTGTTGTCTTACGGCTACGACATATATCAGAAGCGGAAGGTTACGCCGATGGAGGGGTTCCAGGCGTGGACGTTGTAGTCGGCGGTGAATACGTCGACTTTTCCGGCAAGGAGGTCGGCGTAGGAGCAGGAGGCGCCGTCGTAGCCAAGTCCGGCTACATATTGCAGGGCGGCGTCAATCGAGAAATTCTTCACCGGATAGAATGAGAAGCCTACGGCAGGCTCAATCTTTGTCATGCCCGGAGTCTCGGGATTATAGTTGGTCTTGCGCACGGGAGTTGTGTCGAGCATAAGTCCGGCACGAAGGTCGAAACGTTCCGTGAGCGAGTACTGGCCGCCGAGGTGGAATGTCCATGAATTGCGGTAGTTCTTTTCAAGGTGCTGGTTGTAGGGAGTAAGCTGCTCGCTGAGGAATTCGATGTCGAGCGACTTGTAAGCGTTCCAGCCCGTGAGCTGGGCATCGAAAGCGAGGATGAGCTTTTTGACGGGCTTGTAGCTCACACCGATGTTATAAACGGCCGCACAAGGCATTTCAGCCTTGAAATTGGCCTGGTTGAGAATATTGAGCTGCTGCTGGAGAAGACCCTGTGCCGCTTCGTTGGCGTAGCTTACCGAAGCGTTGCCGCACTTCACCTTCATGCCCATCTGCGAGCGGAACGAAGCTCCGACAGTAACCTTGTCGGAAATATCCCACATAGCTCCTACATTCACGCCTACCGTAACGGCAGCTTTGCCGGAAAGGTTGATTGACGCGGGAGTGTCCTCAAAGCGCATGGGCATGCCCATGGCCGTGAGAAGATTATTGAGCGAACCGGGAGTCACGAGACCCTTGTTGAGGTCGACGTTGCCCCATGTCACCATTGCACCGGCACCGATCGACAGGTTGGGAAGTATGCGCCATGCCACAGTGGGCTGCACGGTAAAGGCCTGGAGCTTGACCGACTGATTCAGCACCGCACCGGGCCAGTTCTCGCCCCAGTTGATTCCTGAACCGTAGGGGGTGTAGAAGCTCACACCCACCTTAAGTTTGTCGTACACGCTCATTCCGAGGTTGAACGACAGGGGGGTCGAAGGATCATTGGCAGTGGAATATTCCGTTCCGTCAACCTTGGCATGCGCGGTGGCGAAAATACCGGTCACAGAGCCGGAAAAATCAATAGTCTTGTCCATGAACGCCAGACCGGCGGGATTGAAAATCATGCTCTCCGAACCGAGTTTCATGGCGGTGCCCGTGTGGCCCATACCATTCTGTTTAGCACTCAGAGTGTTCACCTGATAGCCCTCGGCACATAGTTCCGGAGCAACGCACATACCCGCCACAAGGAGGGCTGTAGCGGCAATTACTTTTCTCATATAAATCTGTTTAAAAACGTGTAAAAAAGCTCCGCAGTGCGAGACTGCGGAGCCGCGAAGTTAGCAATAATTTCTTGTTCAGCCAACCACGTTGCACGCTTTCCCGGCAAAGAAAGCCTTAACGTTGGCGAACGCGATGTCGAGAAGACGCTCGCGTGCTTCGTCCGATGCCCAAGCTATGTGCGGCGTTATGAAGCAGTTGCGGGCCGAAAGAAGCGGATTGTCGGCTGCCGGAGGTTCGGTTGACAGCACGTCCACTCCTGCGGCATAAATTTTTCCGGAATCGAGGGCCTCGGCAAGAGCGGCCTCATCGACGAGCGGGCCACGGCCGGTGTTGATTAAGATTGCCGAAGGCTTCATCATGGCAAGGCGCGTGGCATTTACAAGATGGCGGGTGCCTTCGGTGAGCGGGCAATGCAGGCTCACGACGTCGGCATTTTGGAAAAGCTCGTCAAGCTCCATCTTCACATAGCCGTCAGGCAAAGCCGAAGCCGGTTTTGAGCTGTATACGGCCACCTTCATGCCAAGCGCCCGGGCTATCGCCGCGGTTGCCGAGCCTGTGTTTCCAAGACCAACCACACCAAAAATCTTTCCGGCAAGTTCGGTCAGCGGAAAATCGCGGTAAGAAAAATCCTCGCACGCCGCCCAACGTCCGTTCCGGTTGGCGGCGGCATAGTGCTCCACACGGTTGGTGATTGCCAGAAGGAGCGAAATCGCCATCTGCGCCACGGAGGCCGTGCTGTAAGCAGGAATATTAGTGACCGTAACCCCGGCAGAGCGCGCCGCGGCGGTGTCAACGATATTATACCCCGTGGCAAGCACACCTATATATTTAAGGCGCGGCAGGGCAGCGATTGTGCGTGCCGAAATCGGAGTCTTGTTAGTCAGCACCGCATCGGCATCAATGCAGCGACTGATTATCTCATTCTCATCGTAAGGCGTGCGGTCGTAAATCTCGGTTACACCGATTTCCGAAAACCGCGCCCAACGGCTGTCGCCTGCGGGATACACCGTGTATCCGTCGAGGCATACTATCTTCAGATCTTTTTCCATACCGAATATTATCAATACCGCAAAGTTAATGTTTTCCGACAATATCACGGCAAGGTTTGCGTTATTAAAATAATGTGAGTAATTTCGCGTGGCGAAAAGCCGCGCCCTGTTCCACACTGTATTTCCCCTTATGCAAATCAAGCACATATACAAGCATATACTTCTGACTGCCATTCTGTTGGCTACCGCGCCGATATTGTGGGCTCAGGACGGTTCGGCGGCTTACAGCTTCCTGAATGTCACCTCTTCCTCAAAAATCTACGGTCTTGGCGGAGTGAATATCTCACTTGTCGACGACGATATCACCGTGGCCGACCAGAATCCGGCCCTCTTAGGCTCGGAGATGAGCAATCAGGTGGCACTCAATTACATGCACTACATGGGCGGCTCGAACTTTGCCGGACTTCGTTACGGCCATCAGGCCGGAGAACGCGGCGCATGGTCGGCGGCAATCCGCTATTTCGGCTACGGCTCGATAAAGGAAGCATTGCCCGACGGCAGCATCATAGGCTCATTCTCGCCAAAGGACGTGAGTTTCGGCGGAAGCTACTCCCACGACATCACCGACCGCCTGCGAGGAGGTATAGCCCTGAACATGCTTTACAGCTCATACGCCGACTATTCGGCTTTTGCAATTTCAACTGACCTTGGCATAAACTACTACGACTCCGACCGCGACCTCTCGCTCTCGGCGGTGGTAGCCAATCTCGGCGGACAGGTGAAACGCTTCAACGAAGCCTACAACCGCCTTCCGATTGACGTACGTCTCGGATGGTCACAGTCGTTCGGCTCCTTCCCTATACGCTTCTCCATCACCGCATGGAACCTTACCAAATGGCATCTTCCCTACGTTGAAACCGGCGACGGCTCAGACACTGCCAAGCCCGAGGTAAAGGATAAATTCATGTCGAATCTCTTCCGCCACCTTGTGTTCGGCGCCGACCTTATCTCGAGCGACAATTTCTACATCGCCCTGGGCTACAACTACAAGACACGCACCGACATGAGCACGTATTCCCGCAGCTTCGTATCGGGTTTCTCGCTCGGCGCGGGACTCAATGTCAAGAGTTTCCGTGTGGGCGTGGCACTTTCCCAGCCACACTCCGGAGCTTTCACGATGATGGTGAACCTCACATGCAACCTTAACGAACTAATCAATTGATATGCAAGATAATTCTACTTCCGAAAAGAAAATCACCATAGCCATCGACGGCTATTCGTCGTCGGGCAAAAGCACCATGGCACGCCGCCTTGCCTCCCGCATCGGCTACCGCTATATCGACTCCGGCGCAATGTACCGCGCCGTCACTCTCTACGCCCTCAATAACGGAATCATGGATGCCGACGGGACAATCCGGCTCGACGAACTCACAGCCGCCCTACCCCACATCCACATTGATTTCCGCCCCGATGCCGACGGTACCCAGCACACCATGCTCAACGGCATGGACGTGGAGTCGGAAATCCGTCGCATGCGCGTGTCCGACGCAGTTTCGCCCATAGCCGCAGTTCCGGCGGTTCGCCACGCCCTCACAGCCATGCAGAAGGCTTTCGGAACCGAGAAAGGAATAGTGATGGACGGACGTGACATAGGCACCACCGTATTTCCCGACGCCGAACTGAAGATTTTTGTGAACGCACCGGCACAGACCCGCGCCCAACGCCGCTTCAAGGAACTTATCGAGAAGGGTGTGAGCGTAAACTTCGAAGACGTGCTCGCCAACGTGGTACACCGCGACCATATCGACGAGACCCGCGAGGAAAGTCCGCTCCGCCGTGCCGACGACGCCGTGAATCTCGACAACTCTTCCATGAGCCTTGACGAACAGGACGCATGGCTGCTCGACCTGTTCAACCGCACACTTTCCAACCTTTGATATCAGCGTGGCACGTATTGAGATTGACAGCCAGTCGGGATTCTGCTTCGGAGTAGTCACGGCAATCAACAAGGCGGAGGAAGAGCTTGCCAAAAGCGGCACTCTCTACTGCCTGGGCGACATCGTGCACAACTCCGACGAGGTGGAGCGCCTGCGCACAAAAGGTCTCGCCACCATTACCCACGACGAACTTGCCGCGTTGCACAACGTGAAAGTGCTTCTCCGCGCCCATGGCGAACCACCGTCGACCTACCGCACCGCCCGCCGCAACAATGTGGAAATCATCGACGCCACCTGCCCCGTGGTGCTCAAGCTCCAGCAGCGCGTCAAGGAAGCCTTCGACCGTGCGGCTCAAACGCCCGGCAACCCGACTCAGATTGTAATCTACGGCAAGCGAGGCCATGCCGAAGTCAACGGCCTTGTGGGGCAGACCGAGGATTCGGCCATAGTGGTTGAAGATATCGAAGGGCTCGACAAGGTGGATTTCACCAAGGACATAGCTCTGTTTTCCCAGACTACCAAGTCGCTTGAAGGTTTCCGCGCCATAATCGACGAGATTTCACGCCGCAAATCACCCGACACACGCTTCGAATACTTCGACACGATATGCCGCCAGGTATCTAACCGCGTGGCCCATCTGCGCGAATTTGCCGCGGCTCACGACGTTGTGCTGTTCGTGGCGGGCACCAAGAGCAGCAACGGCAAGATTCTGTTCAACCACTGCCTTGACGTGAACCCGCGCACATTCATGGTTGCCAACGAGGATTGTATCGACCCGTCCAGCCTTGGCGAAGCGGAGTCGATAGGCATATGTGGCGCCACGTCCACCCCGCGTTGGCTCATGGAGAGGGTGAGCGACCGTGCGGCGGCAATTCTGAATATCTCCGGCGATGAATGATTTCATAGCTATTGATGTGGAGACGGCCAACTACAACCCCTCGAGCATATGTTCGATAGGGGCTGTTAAAGTTCGCGACGGACTCATTGTGGATTCACACTACTCGCTCGTGAATCCCGAGCCGGGATGGTACAGCCGGCAGTGTACAGCCGTGCATGGACTCACCGACGACGACACATGGGACGCCCCTTCCTTCGGCACCGTGTGGAAGCAATGGCAGGAATGGCTCGAAGACTTGCCCCTTGTGGCTCACAATGCACCGTTCGACTCCAAGTGTATCCGCGAAGCCTGCCGTGTGTATGGACTCGAGCCGCCCTCTGACTGGCATTGCACCCTGAAAGCAGCCCGAAGGGAAATACCCCGCGGCATGCTGGCCTCGAAAAGCCTTCCCTCGCTCTGCGAATTTTTCGGAATCATTTTCAACCAACACCACAACGCCTTGGCCGACGCCGAGGCCTGCGCTAAATTAGGCATAATCCTGTTATGATAAAGATACTGAAGTCCGTACTCGTTGCAGTGGCCGTGACAATGGCAGCGGCAGGCATGCAATCATGCGGCAAGGACACGGACGGAACTTCCTCGCAGACCCTTGAATTTGCCGCCGACTGCGGACGCCGCGACGCCGGGCTCGCCCTCAAGGCAGAGGAAGGCACTATGGCTCGCGAGAAAGCGATTCTCGAGATTCGCGCCACCGAAACCGCAATGCGCGACGCAGGCTACGAACGTTGCGCCGACTCATATGCCCGCGCCGCCGAAGAGACTCTTTTTCCGTCCGAAGAACCCGAAGAATAAGCAATCGAAAAGCCCGTGTACGCCGAAGTAATACTCCCGCTCCCGCTCGAAGGAACATTCTCCTACCACATTCCCGAAGAGCTTGAATCCGCCGTACGACCCGGATTCAGGGTACTCGTGCCCTTCGGAGCCAAAAGATATTACACCGCCGTGGTGGATGCCGTGACTCCGGTCGCTCCCGAGGGCGGAATGAAAGTCAAGGACATAGCCCTGTGCCTTGACTCCCGGCCCGTGGTGCGCCATCCACAAATCAAATTCTGGAAGTGGATAGCTTCATATTATCTTTGCACGGTAGGCGAGGTGTTCAAGGCCGCGCTTCCGGCGGGTCTGAAAGTGGAAAGCGAGACCGCGGTATCGCTCAATCCCGACCTCGAACCGGAAGACCTTGACGGAATCACCGACACCGAACTTGCAATAGTATCGCTGCTCCGCGCCGAGAACCGAATCACGGTCAAGGACATGGGCAAGAAACTCGGCATCGACAAAATCGAGGCGATGGTTTCGGCTCTTATGGAAAAGGGTATTGCCGTGATATCCGAAAAAATTGTTGAACGCTACCGTGCCGTAAAAAAATCGTACGTGCGCGTGACGATACCGCGCGGCGACGCTGCGGCAATGGATAAAGCCTTCGCCGACGTGCACCGCTCGCCAAAACAGGAGTCGGCGCTTCTCACGGTCATAGCTCTGTCGGAATTCAACCAGATAACACGTCCTGTCAAGGAGGTCTCGCTCGAAGCCGTGGCCGAGAAATGCGGCGCCACGCGCCAGCACATCAACGCTCTGGCGGCTAAAGGACTGGTTGAGATATACACACGCGAGATATCGCGTTTCACCTATTCCGGCCCTGCCGGAGGAACTCTTCCGGTGCTGTCCCAGGCGCAGGAGAAAGCACTGCGGGAGATTCACAATTCATTTTTCGAGCATCAGATAACGCTTCTCCACGGCGTCACGGCATCCGGAAAGACGGAAATCTACATCCACCTCATCGACTACGTGCTCAGCTTGGGAAAACAAGCCCTGCTGCTTGTTCCGGAAATCGCGCTCACAACACAGCTTACGACACGTCTCCAGAAGGTTTTCGGCGAAAAAGTTGTAATCTACCACTCCAAATTCTCCGACAACGAGCGCGTCGAGATATGGAACCGTCTGCTCCACTCGTCCGACCCCGTGGTTGTGATTGGCGCGCGCTCGTCAGTATTCCTCCCGTTTTCATCGCTCGGGCTGGTGATTGTCGACGAGGAGCATGAGGCAAGCTACAAGCAATATGACCCGGCGCCACGCTACAACGCCCGCGACGCTGCCACGGTGCTGGCGTCGATGCACGGAGCAAAGACCGTGTTCGGAAGTGCAACCCCCGCGGTCGAAACCTACTACAAGGCTACCACGGGCAAGTTCGGACTCGTCAGTCTTACCGAACGCTTCGAAAACGCCACTCTTCCCGACATCGAGATTGTAAACCTCGCAATCGAGCGCAAAAAAGGAGCGCTCACGGGAAACGGACTTTTCAGCAACCGCCTTACAGCCGCCACGCGCAGTGCCATTGCCGACGGAAAGCAGGCCATCCTGTTCCATAACCGCCGCGGCTACGCACCCATGGCCCGCTGCAAGCTCTGCCAATTCACGCCCAAATGCGACCATTGCGACGTCTCGCTCACCTACCACCGCTATCCGGAGAGCCTTGAATGTCATTACTGCGGTGCACAATATCCCGTGCCAAAACTGTGTCCCAACTGCAACGAACCGGCGATTGAAATCGTGGGCTTCGGCACGGAACGGCTCGAGGAAGAGGTGGAAAAGACATTCGCCGGCAGCCGCATCCTGCGCATGGACCTTGACACCACGCGCAACAAGGACGGCCACAGCCGCATAATCGACGAGTTCTCCCGCCACCAGGCCGACATTCTCGTGGGCACACAGATGGTGACAAAAGGCCTTGACTTCGGTGATGTGCGTGTGGTGGGGGTGCTTAACGCCGATGCCATAATCAACTATCCCGATTTCCGCTCGGCCGAACGTGCTTTCAACATGCTTGAACAGGTGGCAGGACGTGCCGGACGACGCGACGCAGCCGGCAAGGTCGTGATTCAGACCTATAATCCCGAGCATCCGGTAATACGCTTCGTGCAAGGCCATGATTACGCCGCCTTCTATGCCCACGAGCTCGAGGAACGGCGAGCGTTCAACTATCCGCCGTTCTCGCGCATAATAAATGTGTTTGTGAAGCACCGCGACCGAAACATGGCCGATTCCGGAGCACAGCAGTACGCCGCCGCCCTGAGGCAAGTATTCGGCCCGCGCGTCACGGGGCCGATCGAGCCGCCCGTTTCGCGCGTGCAGTCGCTCTATATCCGGAAAATAATGCTTAAGGTGGAAACAAACGCCGCCCTGTCGAAGGTCAAGGAAATCCTGCGTCAGACATATATAGGCGTAATGTCATCACCGGCGATGAAAGGCTATTCCATCCACTACGACGTGGACCCGGTGTGATTACTTGCGTAAGCGCTTGGCAAACATCGCCGTCAGTTCCTCCGGCGTGGGGTTGTGAGCCACGATACGTCCTGCCGGATTGACAAGAACCGAGCCATAACCGTCGCCGAGAGAATAGTTATTGATGATTGCCCGGGCGATATCGCCGGAAGCATGATGCTGCTGGGAAGCCTCAAGACTGTCGCGGCGTACAATCTCGCGATACAACCCTTCCGAAGTGTCAAAATTCACACCTATCAATTTGAGGTCGGCCTCGGGATGCTGACGGATCCATGCCGTGTACAGATTGGCGTCGCGCCTGGACACAGCATCGGTTGAATTCCAAAAGTTGAGAAGCACATAGTCCCCCCTGAATTCGTCGAGAGCGATGCTGTCCTCCGCCGACTTTATATGCAGCGCCGGAGCCACACGACCCACGGCGGTGAAATAGTCGCTGTTCTTGTGGCCTCCCGCACATACGAGAAGTCCGATAAACAATGCGGCAATAAAAAAGGTCTTTTTCATAACTCTCGCGGGGCGGACACTTATTCCGCCCTACGGAAAGTTAACGCCTGCCGGAGGGTCAAAGTTCAATTTTCTGCCGGAGAGTAGGCTATCTCCCTGAGGATGTTCGGGTTGCCGTAAAACTCAGGCGAGAGCAGGAATCCGAGATTGGCCTCGGGATGGCGGGCGAGGTACGACTCCACAAGCCGCAGGCCAATGAAACGCCCGGCGCGGCCGGGGGCTTCAGGATGGAGAATCCGCGTTGCAGGCGACGGCGAAAGAATCCTCGATGCGGTCGTTGCGGAAGTGTCGAAAAGATATTTTCCGGCCACGAGCGCCTGCCAGAGTCCGGCTTCATTATCGCACAACCACTTGTATTCTCCGTCGGAATAGCCAAGCGCAGCCGCAGGGGTGGAATTGCGCACCAAGGCCATGCGTGCCTTCACGGTAGCACCCTCGTAGAGCATGCGGCGGAGCAGTGTGTCGTCGCCTCTCTCCTGATAAGGCTTCTCCGTGCAGGCAAGCGCCTCCGCAACGTCATAGGGCAAAGCCTGCGGTGTTTTTTGCGCGCGGGCATATTCAGGCCATCCGGAATAGCCCGGATAACCGGCACCGAGATAGTGGTTCATAGCCACGAGCATTACGGAATCGACAAAAAGAACCGACTCGCGCCTTCCCCACACCACTTCGCCATAGCTTCTGCGGGGCAGCTCAAGACCGTTTTCCGCGGCAGCTGCAAGCGTGTAGCCAATGGCATCCGGCAAAGGATCGGAAGCGGCGAAAACGCTGTCGGCCGCAGGGGTGAAAATCATGACAGCAGGAGATTCCGACCAACGGGCAAGCGCATCCTCACTCAACTCGCCGTGACCCACAACTTTCCAAAGCGCTTCGAGCGCCGCGGCATTGTTCCGGATAAACGCCGATTGCTCAACGGATGGCATTGAGGCGAAACGCCCTACCCCGCCGTACACCTCCGCAACCTCCGCGGGAGAATACTGCGGCTCGTTGCGGCCACATGCGCCTGCCATAAGCGCCAGCGCCGATAATATGATTGCTCGTCCGATTCTTTTCATATTTCTATAACGTAAAGATGGCCTTTATGGTATATTTTTCAAATATTTCAGTTATACCGGGCCGAGTTGCCTAATTTTTGGGCTATCCTGCGATGGCATGAATGATTAAAATTGTTAACTTTGCACAATAATACCCTTTTGCAATGTCATCCTTATCGTCAATACTCTCACGCGTCGTGGCCTCGGCACTGTTGCTGTGTGCGGCCATAGCGCCTGCATCCGCTGCCGGAAAGGCTGCGAGCGAAAATCAGTTCACGCTGGTTATCGACCCCGGACATGGCGGCAAGGACTACGGCTGTGTGGGCAAGCTCACCAACGAGAAAACAATAGTGCTCGACGTGGCAGCCCGGCTTGGAAAACTGATCGAGAAAGAATACTCCGACAGTATCAACCTCGTGTACACCCGCTCCGACGACCGTTTCATCACACTTCAGGATCGTGCGCGCATAGCCAACAAAGTGGGAGGGGATTTGTTTATATCAATACACGTCAACTCCGTTGACAAGCGCACTCGCGGACGCGAGAAAATCCACGGCGCATCGGTCTACACCGTAGGTCTGCACAAATCCGACGGCAACCTTGCCGTTGCGATGCGCGAGAACTCGGTGATTGAACTTGAAGAGGACTACACCACCACCTATCAGGGCTTCGACCCCAACTCGTCGGAATCGTATATCATCTTCGAGCTTTCGCAGGACCGCCACATGCGCCAGAGCCTTGAGGTGGCTTCGATGATTGAGGACGAGCTTATCGGCACTGCCGGACGCGCCGACAAGGGAGTGCGCCAGGCCGGATTCTGGGTGCTGTGGTCCACGAGCATGCCCGCCGTGCTGGTGGAACTTGATTTCATCTGCAATCCCGAGGCAGAGCGCTTCCTGAACTCCGACGCCGGAAAAGACAAATGTGCCAAAGCCATATACAAGGCTTTCTCAAAATACTACTCCCGACATCCCAAATACATCCCCGCAACAAAGAAATAACTCAATATAAGATGAAAAAGATTTTCCGCAGAGAAGTTATCATCGGCCTGTGCGTTATCATCGCACTGCTGATTCTGACATTCGGCATCCAGTTTCTCAAAGGCGTGAACGTGTTCAAGGCCGCCAACTATTACTACACCTCCTACACCAACGTCGAAGGACTCGCGATTTCCGCACCCGTCACTCTCAACGGCTTCAAAGTGGGTCAGGTAAGAGAAATCAAATACGAATACAACAACCCCGGCCACGTGTCGGTGGAACTGAGCCTTGACAAAAGCCTCAAACTTCCCGAAGGCACACGCGCCATGCTTGCCACCGACCTTCTCGGAACCGCCTCAATCACTCTTGAAATGGGCAGTGGAAGCATGCACGAGGTTGGCGACACCATCCCCGGCGAAATCAAGAAAGGCCTGATGAACGGCGTAACCGAAAATCTCATGCCCTCCGTGTCGGCAATCTTCCCCAAAATCGACACACTCATCACCAACCTGAACAACATCACCGGCAACCCGGCTCTGACCGCAGCCGTGACACGCCTTGATGCGATCACGCTCGAGCTCGAAACCACAACCCGCCAGCTCTCGCGCTTGAGCGCGTCTCTCGCCCCCGTAGCCGGAGACCTCAAGACAATCACAGGCAATGTGAGCACAATCACCGGCGACCTCAGCCAGGCGAGCGGCGCACTGCGGGAAGCTCCCATCGACAGCATACTCGACAACCTCAACCGCACCTCGGCATCGCTTGCCGAACTCGGTCGTCAGCTCAACGATCCCAACTCGAGCATCGGCCGGCTCACATCCGACCCAGAGCTGTACAACAACATAAACGCAACAGTGGTATCGCTTGATTCTCTGTTCGTGGACATCAAACGCAACCCCAAACGCTACATCAACGTCAAGGTTTTCTAATTTAGAATTATTCTAAATAAGGATTATCCGACAAAAAAATGCAAGTATACTTTATCACACGCGTCTAAGGCCGAAAATCTAAACCGCATAAGTTTCAGCGCAAAATCGTGGAACACAAATCAACCACGCGTTTTGCGCTGAAAACATGCAAATTAGACACAAAATTTAATCCAAGTGTTTAACCCTATTAATCCTTATGACTTAAAGTGCTGAATTAAACGCACTTGCACCGATATTGAAATTTGCAAATAAAAACACGTTTGTTTTTTCAATTTTTTTGTCGGAATTTTGTATTCGGAAAAATAAGCCTGACCCTGCAATCACACACCGTCTCATCCTCTTAAAACAATGGAAACCAACCATACGCAACTTTGGAGTCAATGCTGCGAGTTCATCAAGGACAATGTGACTCCCATGCAATTCGACATCTGGTTTCGGGACATCACCTCGGTGAGTTTCGAAAACAATCAGCTTGTGCTTCTCGTAAAGTCCGACTACTTCGTCGACCAGCTCGAGGAGCGCTACATGGATGTATTGCGTGCAGGTATTAAAAAGGTGTATGGTCCGGATGTCAAGCTCTACTACGATTATTTTTCCGTCCAGAACGACCCCGGCTCAAAGGTTTCCATCAAGAGCTCGGCTCCGTCGTCAACAATCCTCGCACAGAGCAAGGCTCAGCCCGCCAATCCCTTCCAGGTACAGATTGAGCAGGACTTCGACCCTCAGCTCAACCCCCGCTACACATTCGAGAATTATTGCGCGAGCCACAGTAACGAAGTAGCCCGTTCCATCGGTGAATCCATCGCCAACGACCCCACCATCAAGACCTTCAACCCCTTGTTTGTTTTCGGCTCCACCGGCGTTGGAAAAACCCACCTCATCCAGGCCATCGGCATCCGCATGAAGGAAACCAATCCTCGTGCGCGCGTACTATATGTAACTGCGCGACTTTTCGAGAGCCAGTACACCGCCGCCGTTGCCAAAGGAAACACCAACAGTTTCTTCCACTTCTATCAGAGCATCGACACGCTTATTATCGACGACATCCAGGATCTCCAGAAGAAACCGGGCACACAGAACACATTCTTCCACATCTTCAATCATCTGCATCAGAACAACAAGCAGATAATCATGTCGAGCGACTGCGCTCCCTCCGAGATGGAAGGATTTGAAAGTCGTCTGCTGTCGCGCTTCCAGTGGGGCATGTCGGTGGCTCTTGACAAACCCGACATCGAACTGCGCCGCGATGTGCTCACCCAGAAGGCCGAGCAGGACGGTGTGATAATCCCCGAAGAAGTAAAAGAATTCATTGCCGAAAACGTCACCGACAGCATCCGTCAGCTCGAAGGCATCGTGGTATCGCTCTTAGCCCATGCTACCGTGCTCAACCGCGAAATCAACATGGATCTCGCCCGCAAGGTCATGGCAAACACCGTGAGAATCCAGCGCAGTCAGGTCAACTTTGAAATGATTTCGGAAGCTGTTGCAGCCCACTATGGCATTGATTCCGACCTTCTTTTCACCAAGACACGCAAACGCGAGATTTCCGACGCACGTCAGGTGGTGATGTACCTCGCCAAGAAAATCGTGAAGATGCCCACTACGGCCATCGGACAACGCATTTCGCGCACACATGCCACGGTTATCTACGCATGCCGCAACATCGAGGAACGCCTGTCCCTCGAGAAGCAGCTCGCCGCCGACATTCAGGCAATAGAAGAATCCATCCGCAAGTAATTAAGTGAAAAATAGCTTTAATGCCCTGGTTTGAGCGTACTCAAATCAGGGCATTATTATACGTTCTTGCGCAGGATGAAATTTGCTCCATGAGAACAAAGGAATGAGTGAAGCTGCCGTACATGGAGCCGCTTCCGGTATTAGTCCGACCAGAGAAGCGAGCAAACCGATTACCTCTTCTACTGTATGGCGCTTGCGGAGTTCTTCCATGCTCATTGACTGGTCGCGCTTTGACAGGCGCACTCCATCCCGGTTGCATATCAAAGGAAGATGGGCATAACGCGGCGGCTCCAAGCCAAGTTGCCGGAACAGGAAGGTCTGCTGCGCTGCTGAAAGCAACAGATCGCATCCGCGCACAACCTCCTCAACGCCCATGGCGGCATCGTCAACCACAACGGCAAGCTGATAAGCCCACGCGCCATCGGCACGTCGGAGAATAAAATCGCCGCACTCGCGGGCGAGATTGACCGACTGCGGACCAAAAACCAAATCGTCAAAAAGAATATCTTCCTCAGGGACGGCAATACGCACGGCAGCCTTGCGTCCTTCGTCATGTGCCGAATAGTCATATGGCGCAGGCAGGCAGTCAGGACGGCAGGTGCCGCGATATATCACGCGACCGTCGCTCTGATGCGGAGCCTGCGAAGCCATTATGTCGGCACGTCGGCATGTACAGGGATAAGTCATTCCGCTCTCCATCAGGCGGGAGAGTGCTTCACGATAGAAATCATGGCGCAGACTCTGAAGGTAGGAGCCGTTGACTCCGCGACCATCAAGACCACCTTCGTCCCAGTCGAGCCCAAGCCAACAGAGGTCGTCCTCGATTATGCGGGCATAGTCGAGACGCGACCTCTGAGGATCAAGATCTTCGATGCGCAATATCCACTTGCCACCCGAAGCACGCGCTGAGAGCCACGACATCAATGCCGTGAACACATTTCCGAGGTGCATGCGCCCGGTGGGCGACGGTGCAAACCTGCCTGTCGCCATTACATTGCAAATACGTTGAAACCGCCGTCGACAACTGCGACTGTACCGGTTACAAACGAAGATGCGTCAGAAATAAGATACTGGATTGTTCCGCAAAGTTCCTCGGGACGTCCGAAGCGCTTGAAAGGTGTCTGACGGATTACATCGCTGCCGCGTTCGGTGAGCGAGCCGTCGGGATTGGTAAGGAGCGCGCGGTTCTGATTGGTGAGGAAGAATCCGGGAGCGATGGCATTGACACGTATGCCGGGTGTGAACTTCGTGGCAACCTCATTGGCAAGGAAAGCCGTGAAGTTGCTTATTCCGGCTTTGGCGGCGCCATAGCCCATCACGCGAGTGAGCGGACGGAAAGCGGCCATCGACGAGAAATTGACAATCGCGCCTTTTCCGGCCTCTACCATCGGTTTGAGGAATATCTGCGTGGGGAGCACGGTTCCGGCAAGGTTAAGGTCAAGTACTTTCTGAAACTGATCGATCTGAACATCGAAGAAAGTTCCCGACGGAGCGATTGTGGCGCCGGGCATATTGCCTCCGGCGGCGTTGAGCAATGCATCAACCTTGCCGTAACGGGCAAGCACCTCATCGCACACTTTCTGCATGGCGTCGGCATCCATCACGTCGGCAACAAGGAAAATCGCCTCGCCGCCCTTTGCGGTAATTTCCTCGGCAAGACGGCGGCCTTCTTCAAGACGGCGACCGAGAAGCACCACCTTGGCACCTTCTCCGGCGAGATATTCTCCGATACATGAACCGAGCACGCCAGTGCCACCGGTAATCACTACAACCTTATCTTTTACTGAAAACAATTCGTTCATATCGTATGAGGGGTGTTTATTTGTTTAGAGTGTTGACAGCAGCCATTATTCCGCCTACCATTCCGAGAGCGAGCATGCGGCCATGGAAGGAATATCCGGCATTGTAACCCATCTCGCCATCGCCGAGCATGAGGGGTGCATGGTCCACACGCATGGGTACTCCGGGTCGTTCAGTCTCAAAAATCTTCACAATCTCAACAAGGCGCGGGTCAAGGTGACTCGACTCCTTGAAGTCGCCCGAAGGCATTACATTGCATATTCTGGCATGCACGAAGTGGGTGCGTGAGGCATATTTCCGGGCCAGTTCAACCACATCGTTATGCGTTCCGGCGCTCAGCGAACCGGCACAGAACGTGAGTCCGTTGTGAGGGTCGGGCACAGCGTCGAGGAAAGCGCGGATGTCGGCATCGCAGGTCACGATGCGCGGAAGGCCGAGAATCTGCAGCGGGGGATCATCGGGATGCACACACATATTGATGTCATACTCGTTGCACACAGGCATGATAGCCTCAAGGAAGTATTTCATGTTGGCACGCAGGCCGTCGGCATCAATATCTTTGTAAAGGGCAAGAAGCTCGCGGAATTTCTCGACAGGCTCGAGGTCGTTTTCCGAAATATTGCCGTTGACGAAGCCCTGGGTCTTGACTATGATGTTCTCCACAAGACGACGCTCGGCCTCCTTGTCCATGCGGGGCTTGAGTTCCTCGACACGACGCAGGGTCTCGGCGTCATAATCTTTTTCCGCACCTTCGCGGCGGAGAATATAGATGTCGAAATAAGCAAATTCCGCGCGGTTGAAGTAAAGATTGGTTGTGCCGTCGGGGTTGGGATAATCAAGGTCGGTACGTGCCCAGTCCAGCACGGGCATGAAGTTGTAGCAGATTGTCTTCACTCCCGCACGTCCGAGGTTGGCAAGACTCTCCTTATATTTCTCGATGAGCTCATCGCGGTCAGGTCCTGCGTACTTGATTGATTCGCATACGGGCAGACTTTCCACAACCGACCATCTAAGGCCGTGGGACTCGATGTAGTCCTTCATCTTCATTACTTCCTCAAACGACCATACCTCGCCGTTGGGAATGTGGTGCAGGGCGGTTACGATGCCTTCCACTCCTATCTGTCTGAGCATGTCGAGCGTGATTTTATCATTCGGCCCGAACCATCTCCAAGTCTTTTCCATTTCTGAGAATTTTGGTATCAAAAATTAAAATATTCTTTGGCATTGTTGTAGCAGATGTCTTCTACCATACGGCGCACACGGGGCAGCTCGGCGCGGGGAATGAGACCGCGGTCGATGTCGGAGCCGAGAAGATTGCAGAGCACACGGCGGAAATACTCGTGGCGCGGATAGCTCACAAAGGAGCGTGAATCGGTGAGCATGCCCACGAAACGGCTCAGCAGACCCTGCAAGGAAAGTGCGTTCATCTGCTGCTCCATGCCGTCAATCTGGTCGTTGAACCACCAGCCCGAACCCATCTGAATTTTCCCGGGCACCGAACCGTCCTGGAAATTCGCTATCATGGCCGCCACCCAAGTGTTGTCGGCCGGATTGAGATTGTAGAGGATGGTCTTGGCAAGCCTGTCCTCGTCGCTGAGAGTTCCTAAGAATCCGGCAATGGCCTCCGCGCCGGAGTAGTCGCCGATTGTATCGAATCCCGTATCGGGGCCAAGCGTGCGGAACATGCGTGGATTGACATTACGCAACGGCCCGAAGTGGAACTGCTGCGCCCAACCGCGGGCATGGTTCATGCGCGCGAGGTCAAGCAGAATCGCAGTCTTGAGTTTTTCAACGCCTGCGGCATCAAGTTTCCCGCCTTCAAGCACACGCCGGAAAAGTCCGTCGGCCTCATCGGGGCTACATGGAATATAGGGAAACTTCCCTACTCCGTGGTCGGCGAGCCGACAACCGTTCTCGGCAAAGAAATCATGGCGCACCCGGAGCGCCTCAATGAGCGTGGCGTAGGAGTTGATTTCCACACCCGAAACCTCGCCCAGACGAGCGATATACTTCAGATATTCTTCCGAGCACTCAACAGCCATTGCCTTGTCGGGGCGCCAGGTGGGAAGAACTTTAATCTCAAATCCGCTGTTGCGTATGTTGCGGTGGTGTTCGAGGCTGTCGACGGGGTCATCGGTCGTACACACAACCTCAACCTTGTAGCGGCGCATCAGCCCCCGGGCGCTCATGTCCGGATCCTTCAGACGCTCGTTGCAGAGGTCATAAATCCGTTCGGCCGACTCTTCATTGAGCACTTCGTCGATTCCGAAAGCCGTGCGCAGTTCAAGGTGAGTCCAATGATACAGCGGATTACGCAGAGTATACGGCACGGTGGCCGCCCACTTCAGGAATTTTTCCTTATCGGAAGCATCACCGGTTATGTATTTCTCGTCAACCCCGTTGGCTCTCATCGCACGCCATTTGTAATGGTCGCCCCCGAGCCAAAGCTCGGTGATAGTGGCGAAACGGTGGTCTTCGTCAATCATCTTGGGAGAAAGATGACAGTGATAATCAATTATAGGAAGCGATGCGGCATGATTGTGGTAAAGCTCACGCGCCGCAGGGCCTTCAAGGAGAAAATCTCCACCGGTAAAAGATTCGGCTGAGGACATATCTATATTATATTATTAACTAATTTGGACATCCTGCTTATAATTTCACGAGTTTGTATTTAGGCACAAGAATCTTCATGATGCACCAGCTCAGCAGATAAGCCACACTCGCACAGAGGAAAACAATCATGTATCCGGCATTTTTGCCTTCGAATCCGAGGAAATGCATGTTCACCGCTCCGGCATAGCTGAAAAGGCATCCCGCGCCGTAGTTCGACATGAAGCTGCCAAGACCGCTGGCAAGTCCTGCGGCGCCGGTCACGGTCGCCACAACCGACTTGGGAAACATATCGCTGACAACGTTATAGACATTTGCGCTCCAGCTCTGATGTGCCGCGGCCATAATGCCGATAATCACTACCGAGAACCAAAGCGAAATCTGTCCTAATGGCATCACGCCCACACCGAGCAGAGGGAAGAAAGCAAAAATCAGCATCGCTTTCATACGTCCCGAATATGGATTCACGCCCGTGCGGTTGATGATGAAGGTGGGCAGATAACTGCCTGCCATCGAGAGCATGGATATGAAATATATTGCAAAAATGGCAAGCATACCGGTCAATGACGAGGTGGAATAGCCATAGACCTCGCTAATGAACGCCGGCGCCCAAAAAAGCAGGAACCACCATACCGAATCAGGCAGGAAACGGCCAAAAATCACGGCCCATGTCTGACGGAAAGCGAAGGGTCGCAGGAATCCGATTTTCTTATTGTCGGCAGGCTCGGCGGCAACCGTATCGCTCTCGGCGGCCACATCCTGTTCGATATAATTGAGCTCGGCAACATTGACACGCGGATTCCGGTGCGGCTCCTTGTATACAAATACCCACGCACCCATCCACACAAAGCCAAGCACGCCGATTACAAGGAACGACATTTCCCAACCGTAATATTTGGCAATCAAGGGAATGGTAAACGGAGCAATCAAAGCGCCAATCTGAGCGCCGGAATTAAACACTCCGGTAGCAAAACCGCGGTCTTTCTTGGGAAAGTACTCCGCAACAGCCTTGATGGAACATGGGAAGTTACCGGCCTCTCCGATAGATAGAATCGTGCGTGCTCCAAGGAAGAGCCACACGCTCACAGTGGTTATCATCACTGAAAGTCCGCTCACATTCTTTGCAAGCAGGATGTTCTCACGCGCGCCGACAAACGACATAATCCAGTCGCCGGTAACGATGCCGTTGGTAAGGATGCCGCAGATTGCGTGAAGACATGCTCCTGCCGACCACACACCAATGGCCCACATGAAGCCTTTCTTGGTGCCGAGTTTGTCGACAACACGTCCTGCGAAGAGCATCGAAACAGCATAAACAACCGAGAATACGCCCGTAATAAGGCCATAGTCGGCGTCAGTCCAGTCAAATTCGGGAGCTATGAAATTTTTCCAGGTAAGCGACAGAACCTGCCTGTCAAGATAATTGATTACCAGTGCGGCGAACAACATTCCGCATATCACCCACCGGTAGTTCGACATTTTTCCGTTTTTGGTCATGATAATTAGATTTAGGTCTACAAAATTACCTACAAATATTAACATCTCAAAGCCGAAGTGTAACTTTTTCGTAACTTTTACATCCGGCTTTTGAGATATGGTAATTTATTCTTATCTTTACATTTCAATTACAGCAAAAAAATGAAAAGCGAGAAAGCAAGAGAATATATCGAATCGCTGCGTGGCAGTGGAAAAATACGTGTTCTGTTCGTTTGTCTTGGAAATATCTGCCGCTCTCCGGCTGCCGAGGGAGTGCTTGCCGATATAGTTGACCGCGCCGGACAATCCCACCGCTGGACCATCGACTCCGCCGGAACGGGAAATTACCACACAGGCGACCTTCCCGACCACCGCATGCGCATACATGCGCGCCGCCGCGGCTTCGAACTCACACACCATGCCCGTCAGGTCAGGGAAAGCGATTTCGACAACTTCGACATAATAATCCCCATGGACGGCTCCAACGAGCGCAATCTGCGCCTGCTCGCGCCCACTCCCGAGGCGGAACGGAAAATCATTCCTATGGCCGAGTTTGTTGACAAGGCCATGCGCTACGACTACATCCCCGATCCTTATTACGAAGGGGCGGAAGGTTTCGAACTTGTCCTCGACCTGCTTCAGGACGGCTGTTCACATCTGTTTGAATTATTGAAATAAAACTAAATAACAAAAATGAAAAATTTTTCCAAACTTATTTTTGCGCTTGCAGTAGGCGCCGCCACTGCAAGCTGCGCCAATGCCGAGCGCTACAAAGTGCAGGCTCCGATGCCCGACAATTTTGAAGGAGCCACAGTGTATATGACCAATTTCGATACCGGCGAGAAAATCGACAGCACAGTCGTAAAAGACAAGGTTGCCGTATTCTCCGGAGAAATCGACGAACCCGTACTCGCACGCCTCGAAGCCAAAGGCAACCGCATGAACGTGTTTATCCTCGAAGGCGGAAGCATCTCCTTCAAGGCCAACAATAACCAGCCTTTCGGCAGCATGCTCAACGACCGCCTTACAGCAATGTACGGCGAAGTCGAGGCTATAAGCAAAGATTTCCAGACCGCAGCGGACGATTCCACCCGCGAAGCCCTGCAAAGAAAATTCGAGAGCCTCATGTCTTCCGTTATGGAAGAGAACTCCGATAATCCGGTCGGATTTTACGTATTCCTTAATGAAGCCCAGCAATACTCCGCTTCTGAGCTGAGAGACGTCCTGAAAAAATATCCGTATTTCAACAATTTCGAGCGTTCAAAATCTATACTCGAACAGGCGGAACGCCGCGAGAATACCCAGCCCGGCAAGAAATTTGTTGATTTTGAAGTGACCTACGACGGCAAGACAAGCCGCCTGAGCGACTATGTCGGCAAAGGACATTACGTGCTCGTTGACTTCTGGGCAAGCTGGTGCGGCCCCTGCATCCGTCAGACCAAGGTGCTCAAGGAGCTCTACAACGAATACAAGGACAAGGGTCTTGAAGTGCTCGGTGTGGCCGTGTGGGACGAGCCCGAAAACACCAAAGCCGCAATCAAGCAGCATGGCCTTCCCTGGGAGTGCATCCTCGACGCTCAGACCATCCCCACGGATTTGTACGGCATCACAGGCATCCCCTGCATAATCCTCTTCAGCCCCGACGGCACAATCATCAGCCGCGACAAGCAGGACGACGACCTCCGCGCCGACGTCCGCGCCGCAATGGAAGGCAAATAATCTACCTCAGTTTGAGAACCCGCAGCACTGCCGGAGGCGCGGCTAAAAACGCCACCCAGCTCCCGGTCCAGTCGGCGGCAATATCCATAAGCTCAAATGATCGTCCGGTGTCCACCGCGGCCTGAAGAAATTCGTCGCATACACCGAACGCCATCACTCCGAAAGTAACAGCCAGCATGAAGCGTCGTGTGAGCACGATTGATTTCATGCTGGCTCTTTGACTGTCGAAAGCTATCGCACCCACAAGGCCACCCATCATTATGGCATGGATGAGCTTGTCGATATGAGGTATCGGCGGCAGCTCCTCAGCTCCGGCGGGGTCACTTGCCAATGTGGCATATAAAATCACAGCCAACACAATCATTGTGGGCCAGAAACGTTTGAAAAGTATAATGGTCTTCTTCATGGAGCATCGTGTAAGACTTCAAAATTAATAATTAATATGCACCTGACAAAATATCACATAATCCCATGTGCCGGGCTACTTGCACTGCTGGCATCGTGTTCGGATACGAACGACAATCCCGTACCCCCCTCCGAGTCGGGAGACGTGTCCGTGGAAGTGCTCGCTTACAAGCCTGCTCCCGGGCAGTTTGTCAACGAGATTCCGGAATACACCTCCTCCGACACCGAAGCCTCCATCCTTGAAAAAGCCCAGGATGCGCTGAACAACCGCGGGACAATCACCCTCGGAGCGTTTGGCGGAAGCGTAACGCTGCGCCTCAAAAATCCCATTGTCAACACTCCGGGCAAGGCCGATTTCCGTGTGCTCGGAAATTCATATTACTCCGGCACAGGCACCGACGGACGCCGTTATGGCAGCTCCGAACCCGGAATCGTGTATGTGATGACCGATTCAAACGGCAACGGACTGCCCGACGACGGAGAGTGGCTCGAACTCAAAGGCGAATCCACCACGGGCGCGCCCATCGTCACCATCACCTACACCGAGGCTTCGTCAGGTGAGACCGCATGGACGTGCAGCGACGGAAAATCCGGAGTATTCCCCACCCTTCCCCAGTTCCACAACCACAGCTATTTCCCAATGTGGATGCAGGAGCGAACCCTGTCCTTCACCGCCCGACGCCTGCCCGACAATGGCGTATACAACGAAGCCACAGGCCGTTACGACCTCTATTGTCTTGAAGGATACGCCGACAGCCACCCAAACAATGAAGCGGCTTCGGCTCTTGACCTCGACAATGCGATAGACAGCAACGGAAATGCCGTTGACGTGAAAAGCATCGACTTCATCCGCGTTGTCACCGCCATTCTCCAGTTCAACGGCAATCTCGGCGAATGTTCCACCGAAATCTCCGGCATCGAGCGCTTGTAAGCGGGTTGTTTAAATCATTTGATTAACGCATAAAAAAAGCTGCGTCGCGGATTACGATGCAGCTTTTTTAGTGTTTGAATCATCCTTCTCGAAAGGCAGTTCTGCGCATGAACTGACCGAAAGGCTGATACGCGTAACGTGAAGAGAAGATTACTTCTTGTTGCGGTTGCCGTAGCGGCTCATGAACTTGTCGACACGACCTGCGGTGTCCACGAGTTTCTGCTTGCCGGTGAAGAAGGGGTGAGATGCGCTGGTGATTTCAAGTTTTACCAGGGGATATGTTACGCCGTCTACGTCGATAGTTTCGCGGGTTGCGATTGTAGAACGTGTGATGAAGATTTCATCGTTCGACATATCTTTGAAAACCACTTCGCGGTAATTGGAAGGATGAATGTCTTTTTTCATTGTTATTTAAAGCTTTAAAATACGTATTTTCTTTGTTTTATGAACTGCGCTGGTAAGGCGCCTATTCGTAATGGCCTGCAAATTTACATATTTTTATCCGTACGGCAAAATATTCCGGAAATTTTTGTGTAATTTCGCATGTCAACAACCTTCCGCAATGTCATATAACCCACGATTTCAGAAGTTTTTTCCGCTCCGCACCGTTGCCTTGCTGATTTTGGCAGCACTTATGGTGTGTATCCCTCAAAGTGCGGCAGCGGCAAAACTGAAGACGTCAAGATACACCTACGAAGGCGGCGTGAAAAACGGCCGTATGAACGGCTATGGCGTGTGCCGCTACACCAACGGAAACGTCTACTACGGCTACTGGGTCAACGACTACAAGCAAGGGCTTGGAAAACTCGTGTATGCCGACGGAACAATCGAATTCGGAATCTGGGAGAAAGGCAGCGTAAAGAAAAGCGGCCGACGCTTCATTCCCGGCAAAAAGGCCTACGGAATAGACGTGTCGCGCCACCAGAAGAAAATCAATTGGCACGATGTGGCCTTCTACGCCGACAGCAAGGGGAACGTATCTGGAAAGAAATCCGGCAGTTTCCGCCAGCCCGTGCTTTTCGCGCTCATGAAATCAACCGAAGGGGCAACCATACAGGACAACACTTTCAAACGCAACTTCAAGGAAGCCGGCGAGTGCGGAATCATTCGCGGAGCATACCACTTTCTGTCGGTTACGTCGTCGGTCGACAAGCAGGTGCAGAACTACATCCGCCATACTCCCCTGCGCAAAGGCGATTTTCCTCCGATTCTCGATCTGGAGATTAACCGCAAGGTCATGGCGCGCGACCATGCCAAGATTATCCAAATGGCAAAGGAGTGGCTCAAAAAAATCGAGAAACACTACGGTGTGCGCCCCATCATCTACACCTACGACATATATTTCCGCGACTATCTCAAAGGCCACGGTTTCGACAAATACGACTTCTGGATTGCCCGTTACAATCCCGCCGGACCATCCGCCCGCCATTGGGAAATATGGCAGTTCACCGACAAAGGCCGCTGTCCCGGCATATCAACCAACGTCGACATCGACGTATTCCGCGGCTCCTACTCCGACCTCCGCAAATACATCCGCCAAAAGGGAATAAAATAAATCAACCACTGAGTGGGTTTGGAGGGGGTAACATAAACTCATTATCCCTAAAACTCGCGCATACTGTGGCGCGTATGCTTCAATTGTGTTTCTATAATATCCGGGGAGGCTTCAAATGATTGCAGATTCATCATTATTTCTCTAAATTCGCCGCTATATTCACAATTTAATAAGCCACATACAATCAATGAAAAAGGTATTATCAATAGCTGCAATGATGTTGGCAGCCACACTTTTTGCACACGCCGAACAATATGACGAAGTAGACCTCTTAGGCCGCTGGGACGTCACTTCTTTTTCAGGAGAGATATCTACGGTAGCTCCCGGAGTTGGCACAAAGTCTTTTACTTCCATATATTTCGGAGCATATATGCATGATTGTAGCCTTTTTAATGGATATATTTATAATTACATTTTTGTAGATTGTGATAACAATTACCATTCAGACAATGAAGAGATGCCCCTGATTGAAGATTTCTTTATATCAAATGGAAATAAGTTGCATATAATTTATGGCAACGATTACTCGTCCTCCATGCGATTCGTTATCAAATCATTCAGCGATGACCGGCTTGTATTAGAGAATTATGAGGGAACCTGCCATATTGAGCTGAAGAAAGCTGCGAGCGGAATAAATGCTCCACAGCTTATCGAGAAGGAGGGAACCGATGAATATTACAATCTAAACGGAATCCGAATCTCAAATCCCGACGAAGGACTCTATATAAAAAGAGCACACGGTAAAAAAGGAGAACTCATAATCAAATAGCTTAGCAAAAAACTTGGCGGGCCGTTCCGGATTTCGGAGCGGCCCGCCGAGTTTTTGTATAAGCAGTTCGCTTTAGCGGACTACGACCTTGTGGGCCGTGCCGTCGACATTGACAATGTAAAGGCCGGGAGCTACGTTCAGCGAGCCTTGAAGCTGACCGGATACGGAGTAAACTTCAACATGGCTGTAATCACCGTTGATGATGATTTCACCCTCTCCGCCATATACATTCACGGAATTTCCGGCAAAATCAATTTCGACATCCTCATTGCCGGTAACGTCCTTGGTGGCGAACACAGCGAAACTGTGTGCCGGAAGCGACACGCCCACGCTCGAACCGCTCTTTATCAGAGAGGGCGTAAGGCCGGGAGTAGCGGCGATGAGCTGCGAATTATCAGGCGACAGAAGCGTGGCAGCGCCACCGATAGTCTTGTTCCCTCCGGAAATGTTCGGATTGAAGAAGGCCATCATTTCCTTGTTTCCGGCCTTGAGACGCATGTAGCGTGTGGTGGAGATTGCCGACGCATCAAGATTGGAAGTCACAAACTCGGCATCTTCGGCAAACAGTTCGGGATTGGCCGCACGTGTGCGGATAAGAGCCATGTATGTGTCGTGAAGGCCCTTGTACTCGTCGTCGTTGAGACGGTTCCAGATCACAATCTTGGGGTCGGTATTGTTTTCGGTACCGGACTTTGTTGTCTGGTCGGCACCGAGTTCGCCAAACTGCCATATCATCTTCGGACCGGGAGTGAGCAGCATCTGTGCGGCGAGCGATCCGGCACGCTTCAGCACGTTGGTGCGGTTGTTTTTCACATTTGTCGCACCCGACGACATGGCTTTGTAGGCCATGCGTTCCTCGTCGTGGCTCTCGGCATAGGACACGGTAGTGCCCCATGGGCGGTTGTCCTGCTTGGTGGAGAGGAACGCGGAAATCTTTGCTCCGGAAGCCGGTCCGAATCCCATCACATACTGGCAGGAATTATTGTTGATGTTGGCCCACTGGATTTCGCCGTCGTTGCCCATCTCGATTTCCTCCTGCGCTCCGGCAAGATTCTCGTTGATATGGATTCCGTCAGGCTTAACAGAGGTGATAACGCCATGAAGTCGCTTCATGCGCTCAACGCGGGATGCGTTGTAGTTGTCGGTTCCGCCGCCGTAGCTGTCATTGTTTCCGAGACCCTTCACGAGGTCGAAGCGGTAGCCGTCGACGTTATAATTTTTCATCCAATATGTGAGCGCGTCGGTCCACTGCTGCTGCACAAGGGCATTGTCCTGGTTCCAGTCGTTGAGCACGCTGTAACTGTGGGGAGCCTGCGCATTGTAGAAGGGATTGGAGCCCGAGGGATACATCTGATACCAGGGATGCAGGCCGTCGCTCTGGTTGAAAACGATGTCGAGAATCACGGCGATACCGTTGCGGTGGCATGCGTCGATAAAGTCCTTATAGTCCTGCGGCGAGCCGTAAGCCTTGTCGGGAGCCATGTAGAAGTTGGTGTTATAGCCCCATGAGTTGTTACCGTTGAACTCCATTATAGGCATAAGCTCAACAGCGTTCACGCCAAGTTCCTTGAGGTAGGGAATCTTTTCCATCGCCATGCGCACGGTACCGTTGCCGTTGGCCTCGCCTTCAGTTCCGGTGAAGTCGCGGAAAAGCATTTCGTATATCACGAGGTTTTCGTGGGCGGGAATTGTGAAGGGCGAGAATTTGTAATTGTGCATGTCGCCGCGGTACACAGCCAACATCACACCATCGAATTTCTCGTAAGGATACTGAGGCATGTCAGGCCAGATTGAAGGATCGAGCCACTTGTCGCTGTAACAGTCGAGCACAAGTTCGGCATAGGGGTCGGCAACCTTATACATACCGTCCACGAGGAAATAGTAGGGATACCACTCGTTGTCCTTCAGGCCGCTCACCGTCACCCAGAAATAGCGGTTGCCCTGATAGTCCTGATATTTCATCAGGTTCTTGTCGAGAATCTGATAGTCGTCCCACGACGGCACAAGAATAGCGCTTGACTTGCCGGGAGCCGCGAGACAGAAGGTTACGGTGCCGTCGGCGTTTTTCACCGCACCCATACGGGGTGTGCCGCCGGGATAATTTCCTGCCGACGATGCACCGGGATAGGCAATCTCGATAGTCTTTGTGTAGGTCTTTCCTCCGTATACGGCAGTGCCGGTAACGGTGTATGTGCCGTGCTCGGTGAAATTGTATTTTCCAGTAAGTTCGGTAGCAGAGGCATTTGAAGCGAAATCTTTTCCGCCGACACTCAACGACAGGGCACAGGCCTCGGTGGCATTGAGAGTGAAGGCGATTTCAGCAGGAGCGGAAATAACGGTGTTGGCAGCATCGCACGAAAGGGCGATTGCAAAACCGGGAGCCGTCACGTCAACAAAAATGTCGCCGCCGCTTGCAGTCTTGCCTTCGGGCGAACCGTTGGCGCCGCGGACCACCATCGCGATTTTCTCGATAGTTTCGGAAGCGTCGGTGATGCCGAAATACGTGCGGAGGTCGCCAATGTTGAGGGTATAAGTGTTCGGCGAAACGTAAGTGAAACGGTTTTTCTCCAGATTCGCGGCCTGGCTGTTGCTGCCGTTGGCCTCGGGCCACGGAGCCACGGTGTACTTCCAGTCGGAAGTGTTGGCGCTGCGGTTGGTTATCACACCGATATGGGCATACACGGCAGTAGATGCCGGAAGGCCCTTCAGGCCGTTGTTACCCAACGGAGAATCAGCATGATAGGTGAGCACTACATTCTTGCTCGTCTCTTGTAGAATGGCCGGGGAAGTAGTTATTATCTGCGCGCTCACACCGAGCCACGACAGCATAACTATGGCCGCCAATAAAAACAGATTTTTTTTCATGAGTATTGAAAAGTATGATATAATAATGCGTCTTTGCAAAGATAATCAAAAAATTATCATCTGCAAAATTCCGCTAAAGAAGCACCGACTTTCGGGAGGCGTCGATTTTCAGAAGGATAAAGAGCAATATCGTGAATCCCCATAGCGATGAGCCGCCATAGCTGAAAAACGGCAGGGGGATACCGATGACAGGACACAGCCCTATCACCATTCCGATGTTGATACAGAAGTGGAAGATGAAGTACGACGCCACACAGTAGGCATAGACGCGCCCGAATGTTGTCGGCTGCCGTTCTCCAATTGAAATCACCCTGAGAATCAGCCCGAGAAACAGCATGGCTACTGCAAGCGAGCCTACGAAGCCTTCTTCCTCGCCGATTGTGCAGAAAATGAAGTCGGTGTGCTGCTCGGGCACGTATTTAAGTTTGGTCTGCGTTCCGTTAAGAAATCCCTTGCCAAGAAGGCCTCCTGAGCCGATGGCTATTTTCGACTGGTTCACATTATAGCCTGCATCGCGAAGGTCCTCCACGATACCGAGCGCAACAAGAATACGCTTCTGCTGATGTGGTTGGAGGTGATCGAAGGCAAAATTGACCGAGAACAGAAACACAACCGACATTATGGCTGTGGCAACCGGAATAAAAAGCCTGGGCCTGTGGCTGCGCAGAGCCTCAATCGCAAGATAGACGCATGCAACGGCTATTATGCCGAGCACCACCGGCTGTCCCGGAATCTCGACTCCGGAAAGATTGAGCGCCCACAGCACTACCCCGCTGCCTGCAAACCACAGAAGTATATTTCGCGACACATCGGCCCGCTTGTTGTAGATCACGGTCATCGACAGGACAACAAGGGCTATCATCACAAGCACGGCAAACTCGCCCGAAGGAATACCCAGTACCATGGTCTCCGTAAACTTCACCGCCACGACAAATATCACCACGGCGAAAAGAGCCGCAAACAGCACAAGGCCACTCATACCCTCGCGGTACAGCACAAAGAACAAGGCCATGAACGTGAGAGCCGAACCCGTCTCGTTCTGGGCAAGAATGAGTATGATGGGAAGTATGATTATGAGTATGGCGCGAACATAGTTGCTGAATCTTGCATTGAGCACAAAGTGATAGCCGCTGAACAACTTCGCCAGAGCCAAGGCCGTGGCGAACTTGGCAAACTCCGCAGGCTGCAGGCTCATCGGCCCGAGTGAAATCCACGAGCGCGAGCCCTTGATGTCGTGCGCCACAAAGGGCGTTATCAGCAGCAAGAGCAACACCGCTATATATATAGGGAAGGCGTAGGTCTCATACATGCGGGCATCAATCAGCAGGATTACAAGACCCAACAGAAGCGACAGACCGATCCAGCGCAACTGTTTTCCGGAGAACTCGTCGTAGGAGAACATGCTGGCATTGTCGAAGTCGTAGCTGGCGGCATAGATACTCACCATGCCCGCGATTACCATCACGACATAAATTGCGACCGTAAACCAGTCGAGATTGCGGAATGTCGAGGCCGCGTCGTTACTTCTTCCCCGGGACATTGTATATGATGCTTGAGTTCAACATTCGATCTTCAAGATATTTTCTTTCGGGCGCGATAGTGTCCGTAAGATATTTCTCCATCACAAGACTTCCGATAGGCACACCGTAGGTTGCACCCCAGCCACCGTTCTCGACGTATACGGCCACGGCAATTTTGGGATTCTCAAAAGGAGCGAAACCCATGAAAGCCGAGTGGTCCTTGCCATGCGGATTCTGCGCGGTACCGGTCTTTCCGGCCACAGCGATGTCGCGCAGGGCTGCAAGACGGCATGTACCGCCGGTGACGGCCATACGCATGCCTTCGGCCACATCTGCGTAGTATTTGCTTTCAACCGTGGGATAGCGGCGGTGGAGCATGTCTTCCGGCATGACAGTATCCTGGATTTCCTTCACCACGTGAGGAGTTATGAACCAACCTCGGTTGGCTATGGTGGCGCTCAGATTGGCAATCTGGAGCGGAGTGGCAAGAATCTCGCCCTGACCGATGGCGACGGAGATAATCGTATTGGCGCTCCAGCGGCCTTCCTTGTAGAATTTGTCGTAGAACTTGGCGTTGGGAATGAATCCGCGGCTCTCGCTGGGAAGGTCAACACCGAGCTTATAGCCGTAGCCCATCGACACAAGATGATTTTTCCAGATTTCAAACGCCTTTGCCGACGAACCGTATTTGCTCCGCTTGTCAATCATAGCCTTGAATCCCCAGCAGAAATATGCGTTGCATGATGTCTGGAGAGCAGGCTTCAGTGGCAGCGGAGACGCATGACCGTGGCATCCGACCCTTAGACCACCGTTGATATATCCGTGTGAACATGGATACGTCGTGTTAAGGTCGATGATATTTTCCTGAAGAAAGATAAGGCCCTGCGTAGGCTTGAATGTCGAGCCGGGAGGATATGCGCCCATGAGAGCACGGTCGAAAAGCGGCCATGTCTCGTCCTGCACGAGCATGCTGTAATTCTTTCCACGCTGGCGTCCGACAAGCAGCTTGGGGTCGTAGGAAGGCGTCGACACCATACATAATATCTCACCCGTCTCCGGCTCGATTGCCACGACGGCTCCACGCTTTCCGGCCATAAGCGACTCGGCATATTCCTGGAGCTTGATGTCGAGACTGAGCTTCAGGTCGCGGCCTGACACGGGTTCGATGTCGGCGGCGCCGTCCTCGTAGCGTCCCTGGATTCGGCCACGGGCATCGCGGATAAGGATTTCCACGCCCTTGACTCCGCGGAGATATTCCTCGTAGCTTTTTTCAACGCCAAGGTCGCCGGTGTAGTCACCGGCTGCATAATAGGGGTCGCGCTTGATATCTTCCGAAGAGGCCTCGCGGATATTGCCGAGCACATTGGCGGCAGTCGAGTGGTTGTATTGTCGCAGGATTCGCTTCTGGATAAAGAAGCCCGGAAAGCGGTAGAGTTTTTCCTGCAGTCGTCCGTAATCCTCGGCTGAAAGCTGGGAAATCAGGCGCTGGGGGGTGTATGACGAATATCCCGCGGATGTGCGCATGTCGCTGAATCGCTTGTCGAGCTGTTCGCGGGTAATATTGAGTGTGTTGCAGAAGTCGATTGTATCGAAGGGCTGGACGTCGCGCGGAATGAGCATGACGTCGTAGGCCGGCTGGTTGTACACCACCAGCTCGCCCTTGCGGTCGTAGATAAGACCGCGCGATGGATAGACCGTTTTTTTGAGGAAAGCGTTTGAGTCGGCCGATTTTTTATATTTGGCATCGTTGATCTGAAGGTCGAAAAGCCTTATCGAGTAGATCAGAGCGATAATGATAATAAATCCGCAAATGACATATTTCCGCTTCTCAAGTTCATAATTTTTTCTCACGTCGGCGTAAGGTAAGGCAGTCGATTGCGAAAATTAATACAAATGTGTAAAGAGTGGAGGCCACGGTACGAAGTATCGTCAACTGAATGTTGACAAACTGGAAGGCCTCGATTGTGAACACCATGAGGCAGTAGAGGAGCACCATGGTGAACAGATATTTTGAAAACGCCGGGACTCCCATGGTTCGTGTCGAGGGCGAGCGACCTGCAAGGTCGTCGTCAATCGACACATAAAGATGGAACACCGGCTTGCGCACGAATGAAAGCACCGTGCACGAAAGGGCGTTGACCCCGGGTGTGTCGCTGAATATATCCACGGCAAGACCCGAGAGGAAGCCGAGAAGCACCGACAGGTTGGTGCCGAGCGTGACCGGCAACATTATCACCAGATATATGAACACCATGGGCACAGCCACATTGAAAAGCACAATATGGTTGAACACAAGCCCCTGCAACGGAATCAGAAGCAGGAACGCGATGATGAACTTGATGGTGAAATTATTCATATTAGTCGTCGGAAATGACGTCGGCTGTGATACGTATGTTTTCTATAATGTTCCGGCAGCATGCAATGGAATCAGAGACCGAGTTTCTTTGCCTTGTCGGTGCGGTCCTCGCCGGCCTTGAGAGCCTCGAGTTCCTCGCGGTAGTTGTTCACCACCACCTGCACATTGCCGAGTGTGGTGAAGTCGGCGAACAGAAGCACCTTCAGGGTGAAGAAATTCTGATTGTGGTCCACATCGTCCTCCAGCACCACTCCTACCGGCAATCCCGCGGGGAAGACCGCCGAGTATCCGCTTGTCACCACTGTGTCGCCGGGCTGGAACACCGTGTGGCGCGGAAGCTCCTCCAAAAGAGCCTGCCGCGGATCCTTGCCGTCCCACACCAGGGAGCCGAAACTGTCGCTGCGCTTGATTTTGCATGACAGGCGGAAGTTGGGATTGAGCAGGGATATCACGCGTGCACTGTTGGGGCCGACATTGCTCACGATGCCAACCACACCGTTGCGGTCAATAACTCCCAGCTCCGACCTCACGCCGTCCTTGCTGCCTTTGTTGATGGTAAGGTAGTTATACGGCTTTGAGATACTGTTGTTTATCACATGGGCAACAATGAAGTCGAAATGCTCAACGCCTTTGTCGGGCACGAGGGTGTCGGTAAACGATTTCTCGCGGAAGTCCTCAATCTGCTCCCTCAATCCCACAATCTCCTGCTGGAGCATCGCGTTCTGACGGTTGAGGTCGTCGTTGATTTCACGCAGATTGAAGTAGGATGTCACATTACTTCCGGTACGGTACACGGAAGAAGCCATGCGTCCTGCCGATGTGAAGAACACATGTTGCTGGTATGGATTGCCGTTAAAAAGCAGCATGCAGCTTATCACCACGAAAATCGCGAAGACAAACCACTTGCTGTTTTTTACGAAAAAATTCAGTAGCTCTCCCACTCAGCTCTTACGGAACTTAACGGATGAGGAACGAGAACTTGTCGATATTCTTCAGAGCCACGCCCGTACCCTTGGCAACTGCCAGAAGGGGATCTTCGGCGGTGTGGAACTGGATACCGATTTTATCGGTGAGACGTTTCTCCAGACCGCGCAGGAGCGCACCGCCACCGGCGAGGTAGATACCGTTGCGCACGATGTCGGCATAAAGCTCGGGGGGAGTCTGTTCGAGGGCGCTCAGTACGGCGGCCTCAATCTTGGAGATTGTCTTTTCGATGCAATGGCTGATTTCCTGATAGCTCACAGGCACTTCGAGAGGTAGCGAGGTCATCAGGTTGGGGCCGTGAACGATGTAGTCTTCCGGCGGATTCTCAAGCTCGGTGAGAGCGGAGCCCACGTGCATCTTGATCTGCTCGGCAGTGCGCACGCCAACTCTCACGTTGTGGGCGCGGCGCATGTGGTTGAGAATATCGTCGGTGAGGTCATCGCCCGCGATGTCGATACTCTTGTTGCTCACGATACCGCCAAGCGAGATAACTGCAATCTCGGTAGTACCGCCGCCTATGTCGACAATCATGTTGCCTTCAGGGGCTTCCACATCAAGGCCGATACCGAGGGCGGCAGCCATGGGCTCGTAAATCATGTACACGTCGCGGCCGTCGGCATGTTCCGACGAGTCACGTACGGCACGGATTTCCACTTCGGTGGAGCCGGAGGGAATACCCACAACCATTCGCAGCGAGGGGGAGAACCAGTTGCTGTTCTGGCTGGCCTTCTTCACAAGACCGCGAATCATGAGTTCGGCAGCGTTGAAGTCGGCAATCACACCCTTCTTGAGCGGGCGCACGGTGCGGATTCCGGGGTGTCCCTTGCCTTCCATGAGGTGAGCCTCCTTGCCGACAGCGATAAGTTTGTCGGTGCGAGTGTCGAGGGCCACGATGGATGGCTCGTTGATTACAATCTTGTCATTGTGGAGGATGACAGTGTTGGCCGTACCCAGGTCGACGGCTATTTCTTTGGTGAGTGAGAAAAGTCTCATTTCAAATTTTTCTGCGTAAGGGTTAGATTAGTGACGGAAGTGGCGGAAACCTGTCATCACCATAGTCATGCCGTTGTTACGGCAATATTCCACGGAATCGGTGTCACGGATTGAGCCACCGGGCTGGATTACGGATGTCACGCCTGCCTCGTGTGCGATTTCAACACAGTCGGCGAAGGGGAAGAAAGCATCGGAAGCCATGACTGCCCCGTTGAGGTCGAAGCCAAACGAGCGGGCTTTCTCAATAGCCTGCTTGAGGGCATCGACGCGCGAGGTCTGTCCCACTCCTGATGCGATGAGCTGTCCTCCGCGGGCGAGCACGATGGCGTTGCTCTTGGAGTGCTTCACGATTTTATTGGCGAAAAGGAGATCGGCGGCTGTCTCTTCGGAGAGAGTGTCTCCGGCAACGAGCTTGAGATCGTCCACAGTTTCAACCTTTGAATCGGAGTGCTGGCAGAGCACGCCGTTGAGCACAGAGCGCATGCGCACACCGGGCTTCACGGCCTCTTTCTGCACGAGGATAATACGGTTTTTCTTCTGCTGCAGGATTGCGAGAGCATCGTCGGCATAGGCCGGTGCGATGATAACCTCGAAGAAAATCTTTCCGATTTCGCCTGCCGCGATAGCGTCGATGGGACGGTTGGCAACAATCACACCTCCGAAAGCCGAAACGGGATCGCCTGCGAGGGCGTCGCGCCATGCGTCGGCCATAGTTCCGCGGGTAGCGAGACCGCAGGCATTATTATGCTTGAGAATTGCCACGGTAGGCTGCTCGAATTCGGAAATAAGGTTTACTGCCGCATCAATGTCAAGGAGGTTGTTGTAGGAAATTTCCTTGCCGTGAATCTGATCGAACATGGCATTGAAATCGCCGTAGAAAGCTCCCTCCTGATGGGGATTTTCGCCGTAGCGCAGGGGCATTGCGCCGTCGATGGCTACGCGGAGAGCCGATTCCTTGCCGGGAGCGAGGTGCTCGCCTGTGGATGCGAACCAGTTGAAAATCGCGCTGTCATACTGCGACGAAACGGCAAAGGCCTCGCACGCCAGGAAGCGGCGCTGCTCAAGGGTTGTGACGGCACCGGCAGTGTCGAGTATACCCTGAAGATAAGCATACTGGCGATTGGAAGCCACAATGACAACATCGTTGAAGTTCTTTGCGGCGCCACGGATGAGCGAGATGCCGCCGATGTCGATTTTCTCGATAATATCGGCTTCGGATGCCCCGGAAGCCACAGTGGCCTCGAAGGGATAGAGATCCACAATCACGAGGTCAATTTCAGGAATTTCATATTGGGAAAGCTGGGCGCGGTCGCCTTCGTTGTCGCGACGGGCAAGTATACCGCCGAACACCTTTGGGTGGAGGGTCTTCACACGGCCTCCGAGGATGGAGGGATAACCGGTGAGGTCTTCAACGGCATCGCAGGGAATTCCGAGCGATTCGATGAAGGTGCGTGAGCCTCCGGTGGATAACAGACGTACGCCACAAGCGTGAAGTTTTCTTACAATAGGCTCGATTCCGTCTTTATTGAAGACTGAAACGAGGGCTGTGCGGATTTCTTTTGAAGAAGTCATGTACGGGGTTGTGAAATTGAAATTCTATTGGTGTGCAAAATTACGAATTTTTTTCGTGCGGAATCCACATATTATAATAAAAAAAACAGCAATTCGGAAGTATTTGTATTTTTAACACTTAACCGGGCTTTGGCTTGAGGGATTGACCTGACGGCGGCGGAAGACATGGAAGCCATCCGCCGTCGGGTAAGTCAAGCGAGTATTTTCAGCTCGTCATCACATATTTTTCACAAGCACCACTTCGGCGCGGCGATCCTGGGCGTCGTTGGCGAAGGCATGTGTCGGACCCATGCCTGCCGCACGGATTTTCGATGCGGGAACTCCGTGAGCCACAAGATAATCGCGCACGGCATTGGCGCGTCGTTCGCTCAGACGGCGGTTGTAGGCTGCTCGGCCGTGTTCGTCGGTATATGCCTTCACATCAACTCCGTAGCCCTGTTTGCCGGCCTTACGGGCAACGGCTGCCAAGGCTGAGTTGTCGTAGACGTTGGTACTGTTGTTCTTGAACAGATACACGACTTTCGTAGCCGGGTCATAGACCCCAACGAGTTCATTGCCCGATGACTGAGTATTCACTCCTGCAAGCTCATCCTCGAAATAATCGGCATCAAACACCCCGTTGGCATCAACATTGCCGCCGAAGGATGTGGTCTCGAACAGCACGGGCTGCCCCGATGCGTCGGCGAGATAGAAGTTTGCGGGACTGATTACAGTTCCGGTCTGAGCCTGCGCGCGCATGTCGCGGTCGTCTGTGTTGCGGTGACCTCCCAAGTTGAACCATACGTAACACAGCACTCCGAAAGCAAGCCCTAAGATTACAGCCGAACCATAACGGATAAATGCCGGAGTGGAATACTCCGCCTTTTCAACCACCGGTTCGGAAACGCGTGCAGCAGTCGGAGGTACTGCGGCGGCCTCTTCAACCTCATGGGCTGCAAGGCGTCTTGGCTCGGGATGTGCGCCGAGCCGCTGAGGCTCCTGATGCGCACCGATTCTTTTACGGTCGGATTCTTTTCGTGCCATAGTATTTTATTTTTAAAGGTTTTTGTATGTGATTATAACACGGCAGCGGCGGAAGATGTTTAACCACGGAACGAACATCGCCCCTAACATATATGTTATAAGTAAAACATCAAAACAAATTACTGAAATGAAAAAGTACGGAATATTTTACGGCTCCACAACGGGCACTACCGCCGATGTGGCAAGCCGTCTCGGAAAGATTCTCGGCGTTGCCGAGGACGACATCATAAACGTTGCCGAAACAACCCCCTCGAAACTCGGCGACTATGAAATCCTCCTGCTCGGAAGCTCTACCTGGGGCTCGGGCGAGTTGCAGGACGACTGGTACGACTTTATTGACGGAGCGCAAGCTCTTGACCTGAAAGGCAAGAAAATAGCTTTGTTCGGATGCGGCGATGAAACAATGTCGGATACATTCTGCGGCGCTCTCGGCGTGCTTCGCGACCGCCTTAAAGACACCGGTGCGGAATTCATCGGCGAATACCCCGCCGACTGTTACACATTCGACGATTCGGAAGCCCTTACCGGCGGCGAAGGCCGCATGATGGTGGGGCTGGCTCTTGACGAGGTAAACCATCCCGACCTCACCGATTCCCGCCTTAAAGACTGGGCCGGGAAACTCGCATAGAAACTCGCATAGTAAATAAGACTGTGAATCGGACAGGTCAGAAAAATCAGACCTGCCCGATTTCGTTTTTCATCCCATTTTCATCCCCGATTTTCATCCCCGATTCCTTAAATTGTGCGAAAAGCGGCGGCGGCTTTTGCCTAAACCGAAACAGTTGCGTATCTTTGCGGATTATTATTAATACGCAATGATTTCCCGAATAATCGACGAAAACTCAATCCACCGCCTGAAAACATATCTTGACGATGCTGAAAAGATTGTCGTCACATGCCATGTCGCACCTGACGGCGATGCCATAGGCTCATCGCTCGCCGCAATGCACGTGTTTTCAGCGCTCGGCAAGGATGTCAAGATAGTTACCCCCGACGCTTTCCTTTCCAACCTCCGCACCCTCCCCGGAGCCAAGGAAATTATCGACGGCACAAAATACCCCGAGTTTGCAGCCCAGCTCTTCGCCGAGGCCGACCTCATAATCTGCCTCGACTTCAACGAGCCTCGACGCGCAGGCCGCCTTCAGGAATTGCTCACATCAGCCACGGCTCCCAAGGTGCTCATCGACCACCATCTCGACCCGTCGGACTTCGCGGACGTGACTATATCCCACCCCGACCTTTGCTCGACATGCTTCCTGCTCTTCCGCGTGCTCTGCCGTCTCGAGCTCTTCAACTTCATCGACCGCAACGCCGCCGAATGTCTGCTCGCAGGCATGATGACCGACACGGGCAATTTCTCCTACAACGCCTCCGACCCGGAAATCTACATCGTCGTGGCCGAGCTGCTCAAGAAGAACGCCGACAAGGAACGCCTCTACCGCGACCTCTTCAACACGTTCTCGCTCAACTGCATGCGTCTTAATTCCTACGCGATACTCAAGAAACTTGAAGTGTTCCGCGAATACGGCGCCGCACTTATCGTGCTCTCCCGCGAGGAGCTTAACCGCTTCCACTACACAAAGGGCGACACGGAAGGCCTCGTAAACCGTCCGCTGTCGATTCCCGGAGTGAAGTTCAGCATTTTCATGCGCGAGGAAACTGACATGGTGAAAGTGTCGGCACGAAGCGTCGGCTCATTCCCCGTCAACCTCCTGTGCAGCGACTACTTCAACGGCGGAGGCCACCTCAATGCCGCAGGCGGCGAACTCACATGCTCCCTCGAGGAAGCTGCCGACTCATTCCGCACCAACCTCAAGGAAATAGCACGGAAATACTCACAGTACAAATAATTCCCTCCAAGATAATCCAATCAGCAAATGAAACCCAATTTTCTGCCATTTATCCTCATTGCGATAGCTTTAGGACTCTTTGGCGCACTCTTCACCTCCTGCGACGACAGCAAGACCTATGCCGAACTCCTGACCGAGGAAAACCACTACGTAAACAATTTCCTCGCCGACCAAAGGGTAATCAACGGCATACCCGAGGACACTGTTTTCCTGACAGGCCCCGACGCACCGTATTATCGTCTTGACGACGACGGAAATTTCTACATGCAGGTACTTGATGCCGGAACCAAAGGCAACGACGTCGAAGTGGATGAACTTATCTACTTCCGCTATACCCGCTACGCACTGGCTGAATACTCCGACGGCAAGCTCCCCGCAGGCTCAGGAAACAATATCACCCCCGGCAGCGCATCGTTCCGCTACGGAAACTACCAGCTCACATCCTCCTCGCAATGGGGTCAGGGAATACAGCTCCCCCTGCTCTACCTGCCCATCGACTGCAAGGTCAATATCGTGATAAAATCGCAGTACGGCTTCTCCGACGAGACTACATACGTGCTGCCCTACCTCTACAACCTCTCCTACCAGCGTCCGCAGATTTAATCACAGCCCACTAATAAGCTAATATATGACACTTATAAAATCTATTTCCGGAATCAGAGGAACTATCGGAGGTGCCCCCGGCGACAGCCTCACCCCTCTGGACATCGTGAAGTTCACAGCAGCTTTCGCAACGTTCATCTCCCGCACAACCACCAAGACATCACGCACCATCGTCGTAGGACGTGACGCACGTCTTTCAGGCTCTATGGTTTGCGACGTAGTGTGCGGCACTCTTGTTGCCATGGGATTTGATGTAGTAAACATCGGCCTTGCATCCACTCCCACCACCGAAATAGCCGTGACCGGCGAAAACGCATGCGGTGGTCTTATCCTCACCGCCTCCCACAATCCCCGCCAGTGGAACGCCCTCAAGCTCCTTAACGAGCGCGGCGAATTCCTCAATGATGCCGAAGGCAAGGAGGTGCTCCGCATAGCCGCTGCCGAAGAATACGAATTTGCCGAAATCGACCATATCGGCACCGTATACAGCAACACTACCTACAACCGCCGCCATATCGACCAGGTGCTCGCACTTGACCTTGTCGACACCGAAGCAATCCGCAAAGCCAACTTCACAGTAGCCGTGGATGCTGTCAACTCCGTAGGCGGTACTGTAATTCCCCAGCTCCTCCGCGCGCTCGGCGTTGAAAACGTGATTGAACTCAACTGCGAGGCAACCGGAAAATTCGTCCACAACCCCGAACCTATCCCCGAAAACCTCACAGGCATATCCGACCTGATGCGCACCGCGCGCGCCGACGTAGGATTCGTTGTCGACCCCGACGTCGACCGTCTCGCAATCGTGCAGGAAACCGGCGAAATGTTCGGTGAGGAATACACACTCGTAGCCGTATCCGATTACGTACTCACCCACACTCCCGGCGCAACCGTGAGCAACCTCAGCTCATCCCGCGCGCTCCGCGACGTTACCCGTGCCCACGGCGGCGAGTACACAGCCGCAGCGGTTGGCGAAGTGAACGTTACCACCGAAATGAAACGCACCGGAGCCGTAATCGGCGGCGAAGGCAACGGCGGTGTAATCTACCCCGAACTCCACTACGGACGCGATGCCCTCGTGGGCGTGGCACTCTTCCTCACATTGCTTGCCAAGAAAGGCTGCAAAGTGAGCGAACTCCGCAAGACATATCCCCAGTACTCAATCTACAAGACAAAGATTCAGCTTTCGCCATCGCTCGACGTCGACGCCATTCTCGACGCTGTAAAGAAGCGCTATGCAGGCGAACAGATTACCGACATCGACGGTGTGAAAATCGACTTTGCCGACTCATGGGTACACCTGCGCAAATCCAACACCGAACCCATCGTGCGCATCTATTCAGAAGCCTCCACAATGGAAGCCGCAGAACTCCTGGCCGACAAAATCAAAGCCATCATTGCCGAAATCTGCAACGCATGATGAGGCTAAGATAGGCTAAAAGGCAAGATAATAGTTCCGACACCCGGCTCAATAGATAAAAGGCAAGATAACTTCCAGTACGGATTTATCTTGCCTTTTTGCCTTTAATAACCCTTCTTTCCTATATTTGCCTCTCTTGCCTTACCTTGCCTATCCCCCCCCTACTCTACTTCTTGCGTTTGACTTCGTCGACGCCGGGGATGGTGGCGATGCTGCGGACTATCGAGCGGAGTTCCTTGTAGGAGTGTACGCCGAAGGAAATCGTGATAGTAGCGATGTAATCGACCGTTGAAGTGTTGATGCTGTCGAGTGAGAGGTTGAGCTTGTTGGTGATGCAATCCACAAGATCCATGAACAGGTGGTACCTGTCGACGGCCCTTATTTCCATCTCCACGGGATATAAAGTTGCATCAGGCGTAAAATCCACCGACACGATGTCGTCGCCAAGCTGAGAGGCAAGGCGTATCGCGGTGGGACAATCGCGCTTGTGAACGGTCACATGCCCTGCCTCGTCGGTAAAACCTATGACTTCCTCGCCGGGAATCGGCAGACAGTCGGGGCAACGGGTAAATTTCTCTCCTGGTAATGATGCAAGATATTCCCGGATGGCCTTGCGGGCTTTATAGGTCACGCTGTTGTCGAGCCAATCCGGCGTGGGGTTGCAGTTCATACCGGTAAACACCTCCACCACATCGCCGCGATGCAGCCGGGTCTTGACCGATGCAAGTTGATTGTTGACCCTCGCATACTTGGCATGGCGTCCGAAGGCGCCGAGCGATTCATAGGCGAAGTCAATCACCGTGGCCTTCTGCGGAAGCACAAGCGGCTTGCCTTGAGGAGTGAAAGTCATGATGTCGTCGTTGTAGAACGAAGTTACCACGTTTTCGATAAAACCCTTGCCATCGCGGGTGTTGGCGGCGATGTCGCGGAGCACCTGGCGGAACTTGTCAATCCAGCGGCGTATATTGTCGTCGCAACGGTCGGCGATGCAGCCGAGTCGCGACTCGCGTATCATGCGTTCGCTGCTGATGTGCACCTCCTGCCAGCGACCGAAATCTGCCATCAGCTTGACATGGAAGCTGCGGTAGCCGTTTTCCTTAGGCGAGTCAATGTAATTGACTATGCCTCCGGGCTTTTCCTTGAAGCGGTCGGTAAGAGCTGAATATATCTTCAGAGCCATGTCCTTTTCGGAAAAACCGGGAGTGTCGGCAAATACAATTTCAGTGAAGTGGCGGTGCTTGAGATGATTGAAATCGTCGCCATGCTTCTGCATCTTTCGCCAGATGCTGTAAGGACGCCGGTACTCTACATACACCCGGGTCTCGATCCCGGCAGCGGAGAGGACACGCCGCACCTCCTGGCAGAAACGTGCCAGACGGTCGCGCTGCTCTTCCTCATCCTTGGCTATGAGATTGACAAGCTCCTCATACTCATGCGGGCAGCGGAAGCGGAAACTCAGATTCTCAAGCTCGGTCTTAACCGGATAGAGGCCAAGGCGATTGGCAAGCGGAGCATAAAAATAGTCGGTCTCGCCTGCAATTTTCATCTGCTTGTCGGGGCGCATGGAAGAAAGCGTGCGCATGTTGTGCAGGCGGTCGGCGAGTTTCACCAATATGGCACGGATGTCGTACTGTATTGTATTGAGCATCTGACGGAAATTGTCGAGCTGCTTCGACATCACGTATTTTTCCTTCTTTTCCTTGGTAACGGCCTTTACGAGGAAAGCCACATCGTCGCCAAAACGGGCGCGTATGTCATCGACAGTATAATCAGTGTCCTCGACAACATCATGCAGGAAGGCTGCGATAACGGAGTTGACATCAAGCATAAGCTCGTCGGCGGCTATCGTCGCAACCGCAATCGGATGCAGGATATACGGCTCGCCGGTCTTGCGCTTCTGCGGCGCATGCGCTTGCCGTGCAAGCTCAAATGCCTCACGCAGCCGCTGCATATCCTCGTGGCTCACCCTCGGTGCCATCACATCAAACACCTTGGCGGCACGCTCGTCAATTATTTTATCGTAGTCTTCCATGGCTCCTGAATATGGTTATTTTATATTCCGTTAAGTTGGCTGAGTCTTTGCTCCAGCTCAGTGGTGCTGAGTCGGGTCGACAGCTTTCCTCGTTGCGCCACAGAGATATTTCCGGTTTCCTCCGACACCACAATCGCCATCGCATCCGTTGCCTGCGCGATGCCGAGAGCCGAACGGTGGCGCAGGCCGAGTGAACGCGGCACGTCGCTGTCGTGGCTCACGGGAAGAATACATCCTGCCGACTCGATGCGGCCGTCGGCTATAATCATCGCACCGTCGTGGAGCGGAGAGTTCTTGAAGAAAATATTCTCGATGAGCCGCGTGTTGATATTGGCGTCGATAATATCGCCCGATTTTGCATAATTATCGAGCGGCAGCGACTGCTGAATCACAATAAGCGCGCCGGTCTTGCTCTTGCTCATGCTCATACAGGCATACACGATAGCCACCACCCACTTATGGGCATCCTCATTGATTTTGTCCTTGTGAGGATGGAGCAGATTGCTCAGAAAGCGCCATCGCCTGTGCGAGCCAAGCTCCACAAGGAAGCGCTTGATCTGTTCCTGGAACAGCACCACCAGCACAAGCAGGCCGATAGCCATGAACTTGTCGAGAATCGTGCCGATAAGGCGCAGGTTGAAAATCTCCGAAGCAATCACCCACACCACCACAAAGGCCAAGATGCCATAGAAAATATTGATGGTGCCCGACTCCTTCATGAGCCGGTAAATGTAGAAGAGCATCACTGCAAAAAGCAGGATGTCAACAATATCCTTGATGCCGAAACTAATCATTTTGCCAATCATTTCCGCGGAGCGCCGCCCCGCAATCGCTATTCGGCAAAGTTAACGATTTTTTCGGCAAATCGCCCTACGAAAGCGTTTAAAAAGTTCTCACCAATTCCTTCAGATTTCCGTTTTCGTCAGAAAAAGCGTACACAGTGCATGGATAAGCCGATTTACGTGCATATACGAAACGCATGCCCGACCGACCTTTTCCGGTACGGTAGCGGGTGATTTTCCGCAGGTTGTCGGGGTGGATGTTGTAATGGCGGTATAACACGTCGTTCATACGCGAGCGTATCACCTCAAGATTTCCGTCAACAAGTCCTCTGACCTTTTCGAGAATGGAAACCTCTCCTTCACTTGCCTCAAAAACCGTATCTTCGGAATATTTATAATCGCACATCGAAAAATCAGGCAGACCCGTCGGGGTAATGGAAATTTCGGCATCCAATGATTCGGAAGACATACACGGAACCGCCGTGAGCATCGGATCGCCGAAGAGATTGAATTCCTGAACCGTGAGCAAATCATATGGCTTCCCCTCGGAATAATGCGTGAGAAACTTGATTTTGGCACGTTGAAGCGCTTCTCCGGCAGGATAGCCTGCCATAACATTCTGCATGAACAGGCGCATAAGCCTTTGTGCGCAACCGATTACAGGCTGTTTATCAGGCGTTTCAGGATCGAAAGGAGCGAACGCACTGCGGCACGAACCCATAAACAGCAATGTTTCAGAACTGTACAGCGCTGTCAGAAGCATGGAATTTTCGCGGCGGTAGCCTATGAATCTTGCGCCCCAGCAGCAAATCGGCACGATAATCTTCGGTCCGGAACCGTCAAGATGTCCGGGAACAAAAGCCACATGCTGTGTGCCTTCAAGGCTTTCGCCTATGTAATATGGCGCATTAGGTCCCGGCGCGCCATGGAGCACGAATGTCAATATTCCGCAGTCTTTCACAGCATTGAGATAAGCGAACGCCACATCCTCGTCGATAGCTCCTTTCTCAAGCGATATATCAGGGCTGACAAAGGAGTTGCCGAAGCGGCAGGACTGAGGGAAACGCGAAATGTCGTTCAATGGAAATCCCGCGGTCATAAGTTCCATGACCCTGCGGCAGCGTTCCATTGTCACAGCGCCGACCTTGCCTATTTCAATCTTATTCCTCAACCCGTCGAGCGAGCGGCGCAAGTAGCGGAGTATATCGTCCTCAAACGTGGTCTCCATCATCCCCGATTCCAAGGGCAAGCGACTTACATAAAAAGCCGTTTCCGCCCCGGAAAGAGCTTCCGGGTCAAGGTAGCCACCGCTGTCGACCCGTATATTTTTCTCAGGAAACGCATATAGCCAATCAACCTCTATTTCCGCTTCAAGAACATCAAGGCGATTGGCGCTTTTAATCTCATCGTCGAGAGGATTCCTAACCTTTGGCATAGGTACCACGTCGTCGCCTCCGATGATAAACAACGACATCGGACCGGTCACGCCATGTCCGGCAGCAGCACTCTTGCGGAAAGCACCAAGCACCGCATGACACGACTGCCAACTACGCTGACGGTCAATAAGCCCCGACCATTCCGGGAGCGAAAGATCTATCAGGAAATACGCCACGCCCGGCTGTGCGGCCTCGCGCATGAATCCAAGCAACTGCCCGCGGATTATCTCAGCAAGATTAACCGGTCCTGTCTCTCCTCGACCCACAATTTTTCCATAATATTTGAGCGCGAGTTTTTCCGAATCGGTCCACAGAACACAGATTCTGCCGGAAGTTTTCTCTACTTTCGAAGCGGGTTCGGAAAGAGTTTTCCGTGGCGGACGGTTCTCCGGCAGTTTTTTAAGCGGAATCAGAGCCGGAAGCACCTCATTGAAAAAAGGCACGTAGCATTTCGTGAAGAAGTCGTTGAAATCCGAGCTTGTCAGCACCTCCTTATGATTTGCCCGGTTGCGCATGGAACGGATTATATTGACCTGCTTCGAGACAGCTCTTACATTGCCGAGATAAGGAGTGAGAAACTCCTTGCACCGGCGGTCTTTCAGCACCCGTAGGAAATCCCAATACATTGATTTGTTCTTTCTCAGCGGGTCTGACATGTTGAGCGCCGAAACTGGCCGCAGCGAAGCATACAGCTCAATCTCCCCTATACTCGCCAGGAGATTGACAATAGGCGAGAAATCCATGTCGGAATAGCCGAAAGAGCCAACAGTCGAGGCCTGTGCTCCGGGATAAGCCGCATACAGGCGCTCGAACATGCCGAGCTTAGTCTCCGACTCATCCTCAAGCCCGGGATGATGCTTCAGCAACGGCTCAGTATTCTCCGTGGATTGTGGTGGTGATGGTGGATTATTCCGACCAACAGGCGTCGTCGCGCCCACACGTGTACGGAAATCAGCCATACGCGCATCCATTTCCTGCCTGCGGCGCTCCATATCGCGCCGCATCTGCTCCATCCGCTCCTTGAAATCCATATCAATCGCCTTCGCGGGTAATGGGAACGTTTTTGAATACTAAATGATTTCTCGGGTCGAGACCATTATAAGTCTCGGATTTCACCATTTTCAGCATTGAAGCTGCCGGGTCAACGTCCTTTATCTTAATCCGATATTTCAACAACATGCCGGCAGGAATTTCTACCTCACAATTATACATATTGTATTCGCCGTTTGCTACTGCAAACGATATTATATTGTTGCCCTTATAAATATTTCCCTCATCATCATACACATCCGTCTGCTCACTCAATAAACGGCACCGATAATCTTTGTTGGTTTGATTTTCAAGTGTAAAAACAATCACGACATCACCTATGTCATTAGCAGTACATGATTTTATTTTCGTCACAATTCCATCCTTATCAAATGTGGCTTTCAACTTACCATCGTCGGGGCGGCGCATGTTTGATTTCGCACCTGTTGCGGTCGATGTGGTTGATGTGGATGCCCCGGATGTAGCACCACTAATAACGTTCAACAAGCCTCCGACAACTTTCTTCACCTTGGCATCATCAGCCGAAACTGTCGGAGTAAATATGCTCACTGAAAGCAACAATGCTATCAAAGAAAATACTTTTCTCATAATATGTTGTGATTAAAATGTTTTAATATGTCAATCTCCATCCCGTGTGATGGGGATGTTCTTCAGATAAGCCCAACCTTTGTTCATATTGATTTTTATCAGCCGGAACATTGATGCGGTGGAATCTACATTTGATATTCTTAATCGAGCCTTTACCGGAACATCTTTCGGAAGGTTAAACTGGACGCTTCCGCACTTAAAGGAATCCCTCCCCTTTGCGATTGCGAGTGATTTCCATTCGTATGTATTTCCTTCATCATCATACGCTTGATGGCCTGTGGGCATAATCAAGACGTTTACACTTGGCTTACCAACATTTTCCATAGTAAACGTCACAATAACATCGCCATTCGCTTCTGCAATGCAAGTCTTTACCCGGATATTTATGCCCTCTAGGTCGCACGACGCCTCCGGTCGCGGTTGTGCAAACGCGCCAATCGCGAACAGAAGCGCAAGGAGAGATAACACTTTTCTCATAATTGTTTCTAATGTTTTTACTCTGTTTCCGGCGTCCTGCGGACGCCACTTTTCGTCTTGTTCTTTCCGGGCACGCCTACGCTAAAGCTACGGCGTACCCGGTTACTGAATAATCTGCGTCCTGCGGACGCGGCATTGCCGATGGCCTGCGGACGCCTCATATGGTCTTGTTCCTTTCCGGGCACGCCTACGCTATGGCTACGGCGTACCCGGTTACTGAATAATCTGCGTCCTGCGGACGCGGCTGTGCCGATGACCTGCGGACGCGGCCTAGTTTTATCCGGCAGCCGGAGTGTCCGCAGGACACTGATTTACCAGTAACCGCGTACACCGTAGGCCTTAGGCCGGAGGTGTGCGTGGAGTCTCGATAACTCCAGAAAATGGCGACCGGAGGTCGCCGATTTATCTCCAACCGAATTCAATCTCCTTCGCGTAGGATGGGGACATTCTCAAAACAAACGTAGCCACAAGATCCCGTATTATACAAAAAAATTCTTACCATACTTAAATTTGATGCAGATGAATCAACACCCGGAATCTTCAGCTTATATTTCATAGGAACATTCTTTGGGAGTTTTGCATCACACCAATTTTCAAATATTCCTTTGGAATCAGAAACTTTTAATACACCCTCGCCATTATATAAATTCCCTTCATCATCATACACTTCCGAAGCATACCCCCTCACACCATATTTTATTACTTCATTAAATGCGACATTTTTCAGGGTAAACGATACAATCACATTTCCATTTGCATCAGCATGGCAAGTTTTAACTTTTACTTCCAATCCCTCAATTTCACTATTAGCCTTCAAACCTCCGTTAGCAACTATCGGCTGCGTAAAGAAGCCCAGCCCAAGCATAAGTGCGAAAATGAATAATACTTTTCTCATAATTGTTTCGTATATTATTGTTTTACTTTTTAACTTTCTTCGTCTATCTCTCCTATCCTACATGAGCGTGTCGAATTCCTTGACATCGCGGATGGCTCGGGAGTGGCCTTTGGCAGCGGCTTTGGTCCACCACTCTTTGGCAAGGTCAAGGTTCTTACTTGTTCCGCGTCCCATGCGGTAACACCATCCGGTCATATACATACCTTCGGCGTTGCCAAGTTCGGCCGACTGACGGAAGTATGTGAAGGCAGTCTTGTTGCTCTTTTTCACACCGTCACCATCAAGATAAATCTGACCTAATTCGCAAGCTGCCGCCGCATCGCCTGACGATGCTTTTGCGCTTAGCTGATCAAGGCGCGATACCTTAGGTTCGGCAGGAATCACAACGGGCTGCTCCTTAACAACGGCAACAGCCTCGCTTTCCTTGGCATCGCTTACTTTGGGTGCGGGAGCGGCTGAGTTTGATTTCGCCGACGGTTGACTTGTTTTGAGCTGCTGTTTCGGCGAGTCAGTCTTTGGTGCAGGGGTAAGCTCCTGAACCTTGTTTTCCTCAACCGTGCTTACAGCTGCAGTCTCCACCTCGTTAGCAGCAGCGTCGGAGACCTTTTCATCTCCTGAACGGAAGAGAAAAAATGCCGCAGCGACAGCCACACCGGCAATCACAGCAATTACCTTCCACGACGATGATTTCTCTGCAACAACCGGAGTTGCCGCAGGAGAAACAGCAGGTGCTGAAGTTCTTGGGGCGGGGGCGGGAGCCGGAGCGGGCGATGGTGGATTCTCGCGCCGCGGCGTCACAATCTCAGCCTTTGCGGGAGCTGCAACAGGTGTATCCGGGATGGAAAACGGGCGAGCCGAAACCGTTGCTGTTTTCTTCTCACGCGCTCCGAAAAGGCGCAGGTATACGTCCACTTCCGGACGCCCGCTGTAATGCAAAGGGCGTTGTTCGCCGCATACATACAGCAACGCAGCAACGAATCCGGAAAGCATATCGGAAAGACTCGCACAGTGGTTGAGATAGCCTATGGCGGTCTTTTTCAAGGTATCCGAACCATTGCAGGCGAAATATCCATATAGACATCCCGCTCCATTGAGCAGCGTAATCTGATCTTCGGGATAGTCATGCCAGGCTGCAAGGCGGTCAAGCACAGTCTCGGCTTTCTGATTGTTCCCGCTACGACGGTAAGCGAGATAGCTCCAGAACGTCTGCCAATAGCTGTCGAATGAATGTTGTTCGTAGCGCTGCACGCACTTGGCGGGATTATATGCCGCAAGAACAAGATTGGCATAGAACTGCACCTGCTCGTCTTCTGTCTTGTCGGCCAACGCGGCAAGTTTATCCGCCATATCTCCGGCTGTATCGGTGCGCACGGCCTCAATGGCAAGGTCGAGGGTGACACGATCAGCCGCAGAGAGCTGTCCGGTATCGAAATGTGCAAGCACTGTTTTCTCGATTTCCTCTGCGTCGCTTGCGCTAAGTCCGAGACGCTGCGCCATTTCGTTGAGTTCAAGCCGTGTAGCTCGGTTTATAACCCGAGACACGATATTCCTGCGGCAGAAAGCGCGGTACTCGTCCCGACGCTCCGAGAGAAGTTTCTCCGCCGCTGCCGCGCCGTTATAGACCACGGTGTTGTTGTTGACAACATCGTGTGAATCGGTATGATTATCGACATTACTTTGCAAGTCCCTTACCGAAATGGCACTTCCGTCGCCCTGGATAAGCGGATTCTGCTTATTGTCATTTTCCATTTCTTCCTGAGGGAATGTTATTTTGATTCCTGATTGTTTGAATTACATTTGCAGCTTGCGACAGGACGACCACAGTTGGGACACAGCGGCGGTACGAAAGCCTGACCTGATGCGGCACGGATGGCATCGACCGAGGTTCGCTGAAGGCTTTCCTCATGTGAAAGAACCGTGCGGTAAGTATCGTCGTTACGCTGCTGCTCGTGGCGTACACGTTCGTCAAGACGGTTGATTTCGTCCTCGCGTGTCTGCGCCTGCCGGTCTTTCATTCCTGAAACCATTCCCACCATGTCGCGCATCGCAGCGAGGGAGGAGTCATGCTCCCGGCTCAACTGACCGAAGAACTCGCGCTGTCGGCTCCAGATGTCATTTTCCCGACGGGTGGCATCCTGTTTAGCCTGTTGCTCCCTGAAGCGCGCATCCTCAAGAGCCTTAGCCTGCATCTCGGTCATCACCTTCAGCGCACGAGCATTGCCGCCGGATTCGGCAAGAGCTTTCTGGGCGTCTCCGGTCAACATTGCGGCCTGCTCGGCCATAAGCTGCTCGGGAGTCATGGTGGCACTTACTCGGCGGTTTTCAATAGCGGAAGCTGCCATAGCCTGCTCATGGCTGTTGTCGACAAGTTTCTCGTCAATTTTCCGTTGGTGGTCGCCCTGCGCCTTTTTCTCTTCAAGGGTGGCCCAATGATCCTGCTGAGCCATGTTAATCCGCATCAGGCGTTCAAGGTTGGAGGCTTTCTGCCGGCTTTGCATTTCCTCAAGCCGCAACCTCATTTCCTCATCGGCCTTTTTCTTCTCAATCTCGATATAGTGCCGTTGGTCGGTATAATTGTCGACCATTCCCTGACGCCCCAACTGAATTCCGAGAACCTCGGTTTCGTGTTTCTCATCCTCAATCTTTGTGGTGCGGTCGTGGATGCGGGCGATGTTATCGAGGTCAATCGTATTGTTGAGTTCGTCAACCTGAAGGTCATGAGCGTTGCTCATGGCACTCTTGGAGGCGCGGTAACGCTCGTTGTCAAGCATAGTCTCGACACGTATGCGCTCAGCCTCAACCTTCGCTAAACTCTGCATCGTCATGATTTCAGCAACAGAATTCCGGTCGGTTTTCTTCACCATAAGCTCGGTTGTCAGAGCTTCCATCTCATCATCCTTGAGCAGTCCCATGGCGGCAATATCATCAAGAGCCGACTTGAGCTCATAGTCGTTCTTTGCCTCACGGATTTTCTTCTGTGATGCAAGGAGCATGTAAAATCCGTCGAGCTCGTGGTCGTGTAGCGCACGGTCCTTATTCACTTCGGCAAGAGCCTTGTAAAGGTCGAAATCGGTACGCGCCTCAGCTATTTTCTGCGAGTTTTCGACATTCGCGAGACGGTTGCGGAACTCGCCTGTGCGCACTGCCAACTCAAGTTCTTTCTCGCTCACATACAGCTCGTCGGCAACTTGGCGCAAACGGTCGAAATCAGCGTTGTTCACAGTAATCTCACGAACCTGAGTCAGCGAAACACCGGGTACCGACACATTATGGGCGATAAGGTTTTCTATCTCCGCAACTGCTGCGGCCGGAACTCCAAACTCGTCCATCTCGACATTACGGAGGGTATTGACAAGAGCCGCGCGGACATAGGGTGTCATATAGCGCTCCAGGTCGACGCAGGTAACAATTTTGCGGTCGACAAGGAAAGCACGGATGAAAGCGTCGAAATCAACAATCTTCATCTGCAGCGACAATCCCACCTCGGCGGTAAGATGCCTGCACATTATTTTCATGGGTGCAAAGGAAATCTTTCCGGAGAAGTCCTCTTCGGCACCGAATACAAGATTGAACGGGTAATCTGATTTAAGATATACGCGGATGTCGGATTGAGGCTGCAACAGGCGAACCACATCGTCCATGGATCTCAAACCGGAATAATCCACGGTATTTCCCCCTATTACATCGCTTACCTTCTGCCCTGTAATGGCTTTAAGAAGAGATTTGAACGCTTTGCCAACAAATCCTACCAATCCTGGTCTTGCCTGTTTGGCAAGAATATCATCTATATCATGTTGATTGATGAAATCATAGGTCCCACCGGAGAGCTGGGCCACCTGACGGCCATCTATATAAATATGAGCCGTAACGCCCCGCTGGATATTTATTCCTTTTACACTATCGAGGTTCTCAAAATCCTCGGCACTGATACAGCGCGCTATCACACCAGGCTGTACATTCCATACAGCCTTGTTTCGTACTACCGCTACATCAGAAAGTGCACCCCTACATTCGGGGGGGGGTAATTAATTGGTTTTCAGAGATATAAACATCAGAATAGATGCTCGATTGTTCATGGTAAGCCACTTTGGAGCCACAATTTGCACACTTGTCAGCTCCCGGGAGCAGAACTGCTCCACAAATGGCGCAGGAAAAATTTTTCATGCACTAAGGAGTTAAGAATCGTTTCTAATAATGTGCAAATATACAAATAAGCAAGAGCAATGCAAAATTTATTTTAGCATTGCTCTGAAAAACTTATCGTTCTTCTAAATTGTGCAGTAAGCACTTATTATAGAATACGGCTATTTCGCTTCGGTGATTGCCCGGTAGATGGCTGCGGCCTGGCGGGCGGGGAGGACGTCGTGGACGCGGAGGATGGCGGCGCCGCGGTCGAGGGCGAAGGCATGGAGGGCTGTTGTGGCTTCCAGGGCTTCGGCAGGGGTGATTTCGAGAAGTCGTGTGAGCATGGATTTGCGCGACACTCCCACAAGCAGAGGGCGGTGCAGGAGACGGAACAGCTCAAGGTCGTGCATCATCCTGTAATTCTGCTCAAGGGTCTTGCTGAATCCGAATCCGGGGTCAACTATCACGTCATTAACGCCCATGAGCGAGAGTTGCGACAACTTGTCGCCAAGTTCTGCAAGCACGTCGGCGGTGACTCCCGAGGGGTAGTCGGTGCGGGTCTGCATGTCGGCGGGTGTTCCGCGCATGTGCATCAGAATGTAGGGACACTGAAGTTCGGCCACGGTGGCGAACATGTCGGCATCAAGCGAGCCGCCGGAAATGTCGTTGACAATGTCGGCACCCCACTCCGTCACGGCTCGGCGGGCGACGGATGCCCTGAAAGTATCCACAGACACCGGAATATCCGCACCGGCGATTTCCCTGACGATATGAAGCGCACGCTCCAGGCGCGCCATCTCTTCCTGCTCGGGAACGTCATCGGCCCCGGGACGCGATGAGTATGCTCCCACATCAAGCATATCGGCTCCTTCGGCGACGGCCTGCCGCACACGGGCGGCAATGGCTTCGTCGGAGAATGTACGGGATGCGGCGTGGAACGAATCGGGGGTGACGTTGACAATCGCCATCACCACGGGGCGGTCATATTCGATGAGCCGCCCGCGGATGTTAATAGAAAATGGCTGCATCAGCGGTTGGCGCGCTTGCGCTCGATTTCGTCAAGAATAATCTTGCGCAGACGGATGTGATGAGGTGTCACTTCCACATATTCGTCTTCCTTGATGTACTCGAGAGCCTCTTCAAGGCTGAACACCACGGGAGGTACGATGCGGGCCTTGTCGTCGGCGCCTGAAGCACGCATGTTGGTAAGCTTCTTTGACTTTGTCACGTTCACGACAATGTCGTTTTCCTTGGCGTTCTCACCCACAACCTGTCCGGCATATACCTCTTCCTGGGGGAAGATGAAGAATTTGCCGCGGTCCTGGAGCTTGTCAATCGCATAGGCAAATGCAGTACCGGCCTCAAGAGCGATGAGCGAACCGTTGGTACGACGTTCAATCTCTCCTTTCCAGGGCTGGTATTCCAGGAAGCGGTGTGCCATGATAGCCTCACCGGCGGATGCTGTGAGCACGTTGCTGCGAAGACCGATGATACCGCGCGAGGGAATGTTGAATTCGAGCTGCACACGGTCGTTCTGAGCCGTCATCGAAGTGAGTTCGCCCTTTCGGCGTGTCACCATATCAATCATCTTGGAGGCGGCCTCCTCGGTTACGTTGATTGTGAGCAATTCCACGGGTTCGCACTTCACGCCGTCAATTTCCTTGATGATAACCTGCGGCTGACCTACCTGAAGCTCATAGCCCTCGCGGCGCATGGTCTCGATAAGCACCGAAAGATGGAGCACGCCGCGGCCGAATACAGTCCATACGTCCTCGTGGTCGGCTTTCTTGACACGCAACGCAAGGTTGCGGTCGAGTTCGGCTGTGAGACGGTCGCCGATGTGGCGCGAGGTCACGAATTTTCCGTCGCGTCCGAAGAAAGGACTGTCGTTGATAGTGAATGTCATCGACATGGTAGGTTCGTCAATGGCGATACGGGGCAGAGGCTCGGGGTTATTGACATCGGCCACGGTGTCGCCGATTTCAAAGCCTTCGATTCCTACAAGGGCGCAGATGTCGCCGCTGCTTACCGACTGGACTTTCTTGCGGCCCATGCCTTCGAAAGTGTGGAGTTCCTTGATTTTCTGCTTCGACACGGAGCCATCCCTGCGGCAGAGGGCAATTTCCATACCCTCGCGGAGTTCGCCGCGGTGAACACGTCCGATAGCGATACGTCCCACATACTTCGAGAAGTCAAGCGAGGTAATGAGCATCTGCGCATCGCCCTCGATTGTCTTGGGCTCGGGGATGTATTCGATGATGGCGTCGAGAAGCGGAGTGATATTGTCGGTGGGATTGCGGAAATCGGTACTCATCCAACCCTGCTTCGCCGAGCCGTAGAGTGTGGGGAAGTCGAGCTGATCTTCGGTGGCATCGAGGTTGAACATCAGGTCGAACACCATCTCCTGCACCTCTTCGGGGCGGCAGTTGGGTTTGTCAACCTTATTGATGACAACTACCGGTTTAAGACCGATCTCAATTGCTTTCTGGAGCACGAAGCGGGTCTGAGGCATCGGGCCTTCGAAAGCGTCGACAAGCAGCAGGCAGCCGTCGGCCATGTTGAGCACACGCTCAACCTCACCGCCGAAGTCGGCGTGTCCCGGAGTGTCGATAATATTTATTTTGTAGCCTTTATAGTCGATGGAAACATTCTTGGAAAGAATAGTTATACCTCTTTCACGCTCAAGGTCGTTGTTGTCGAGAATGAGCTCGCCGGCGTTCTGATTTTCGCGGAAAAGGTGCCCGGCGAGGAGCATTTTGTCAACGAGAGTTGTCTTTCCGTGGTCAACGTGCGCTATGATAGCGATGTTGCGAATTTTCTGCATACACTATTGGAATTTATTTTCGGCTGCAAAGGTAGTGATTTTTCGCGATTCATCACATATCCTCAACATTAAAATTCGCGGAGCATCAAGTCAGAAGCGTCAGAAGCCGACTTCTTCGGTCGGGGAGAGGAAGCTGGGGTTGCCTGCAAGCTGGCCGCCGGGGGTGAAGCCGAGCGCTTCGGCGGCTTTGGCGGCCTCCTCGGCTGCAACCGGTGAGGCATCAACCTGCGCGGGAGCGGCGTCAGAACCGTCTTCGTTGGAACTTGAGGCACGCCGGTTGAATCCGAAACCTTGCGCCGAATAATCCTCGGTCCAGTTCTCGAAACGCGCGAAGGCCGCACGGAAACGCATATCAACGTCGCCCACGGCACCGCTACGGTGCTTGGCAATAATGAATTCAGCCTTGCCGCGGATATCGTTTCCGGCAGCATCCTCGCCCGAACGCAGATAGTATTCGGGTCGGTGGATGAAGCACACCATGTCGGCATCCTGTTCGATGGCTCCGGATTCACGGAGGTCGGAGAGCTGCGGACGCTTGTTGTCGTTGGTTCGCGATTCAACACCACGGTTAAGCTGTGAAAGAGCCACGATGGGGATGTTCAACTCCTTGGCAAGCTGCTTGAGCGAGCGTGAAATCATACTCACCTCCTGCTCGCGCGATCCGAATTTCATTCCAGATGCGTTCATGAGCTGGAGGTAGTCGATTATAATCATCTGCACGTTATGCTCGCGCACGAGACGGCGGGCCTTGGTGCGAAGCTCGAGCACCGAAAGCGAGGGGGTGTCGTCGATAAAAAGCGGTGCCCCGTTGAGGTGTTTCAAACGCGTCATGAGCTGCGACCACTCCACGGGGGTGAGCTGACCCGACTTGATTTTTGAGCCTTCAATCTCGCACACGTTCGAAATCATACGGTTGACGAGCTGAAGGTTACTCATTTCAAGCGAGAACACGGCCACGGGAGTGTTGTTGTTCACCACCATATTCTTTGCCATCGAGAGCACGAAAGCTGTCTTACCCATGGCGGGACGTGCGGCGATGATGATAAGGTCGGAATTCTGCCATCCGGAAGTAATCTTGTCAAGCTCGGTGAAGCCCGACGACAATCCGCTGAGGCCTGAGGTGCGGTTTGCGGCAGCCTGAATCTGCTCGATGGCCTGGGTGATGACGGGGTCGATCTGCGTTACTTCCTTCTTGACGTTACGCTGGGAAAGCTCGAAGAGTTTCGTCTCGGCTTCCTGCAGAAGGTCGTCCACGTCGTTGCTCTCGTCGAAAGCCTTGTTTTCCACCGCGGCGGCAAAGGAAATAAGCTCACGCGCGAGATACTTCTGAGCCACAATGCGGGCATGGAACTCAACGTGAGCCGCCGATGCGACACTCGATGTGAGCTGCACAAGATACGGCGCGCCTCCGGCTTCGTCAAGCGTGGAATTGATGCGGAGCTGGTCGATGACCGTGAGCATGTCGATGGGCTTCTGCGAAGCACCGAGGGTCTGGATGGCCTCGTAGATAGTACGATGCCGCGGCTCGTAGAAACTCTCGGGCTTTATAAGGTCGCACACGGCAGTGTAAGCGTCCTTCTCGAGCATCAGCGCACCGAGCACGGCACCTTCAACCTCGGTGTCGCGTGGCACAAGACGCCCCACGACCTCGGCAAGGGCTTCAGCCCCGGAGGTGCGGTTACGGTCGGAAAACTTTGAGTTTTTACGTGAGGGGTATGTATTATTCGGTGAGTCCATTTTCAGAAGCGTTTACACATGCAAAGTTAAGTTCTTTCCACGGCTTTACCAAATGAAGTTTCCCACGAGAAATCAACAGACTTGTCAACCAAGGCCTTTTCCCCTTAAAAAGCCGATTACCTCCCGTTGAATCCTTGAGCCGAGCAGATAGTTGGCACCGAGATATAGTCCGGCACCGATTGCAATCTCAACCACAAGCGTAACTACGTCCGACGAGAACATATATCCTCCGGCCACCATTAGCGGCACAATCACAAAAGTCAGCGCGGTATATGGCGCGAGGTCGAGCAGGAAGCGGCCAAGGCCAAGGCCGGTGCAGCGGGCCGTTACCATGACCGTGGCAATCCATGTGAGTACAGTTGCGCCGAGCTGCCCCCACAGGAGCAATGTGATGCCGTAGACCGGATCGTCAGGCAGCGTCATAGCCATGAACGGAAGCGAGGCCACAAGAGCTGCGGCAGCCGCGACATCGCGCAGGATTTCAAGCCAAAGAATCTCCTTGGCGAGTCCCAACGCGAGCAAGTAGTTATTATACAGCTGATTGAGCACATAAAAAATTCCACGCACAAGCAGCAGCCGGAACAGGACAATCGACGGATCCCACTTTGTGCCGAAAAGCACGTGGAAGATTGGTGTCGCCATCACCGCAAGTCCTATCATCGCGGGAAAAAGGAGATAGGCCGTGAAGCGGTTCATGCGCGAAACCATGTTGGCAAAGCGAGGGCGGTCGTCCTGCACAGCCGAGAGAGCCGGAAGGAACGACGATGACATCACCTGCGTCAAAGCCGTTATGCCCATCTTGCTCCATTTGTCGGCCTGGGTGTAATATCCGAGTGAGGTAAGCCCTACCCTATGTCCGATAAAAAACGAATAGATGTACTGGAACACTGCGCTCATGAATCCGGCCAGCATCATCCGGGAACCTACATTGAAAAACGAAGCCAATGCCGCCCACGAGAACTTCATCACAGGCCACCAGCGGCAACCTGTCCACAGAATCAATGACTTGGCTCCGGAATGTACAATCGTCTGCCACACGATAGCCCAAGCGCCGTAGCCGCACACGGCGAGTGTGATTCCGGCAATTCCGCCGAGGGCGAGAGCCAGTGAATTTGCCACCGCCACGATGCGGACATCCATCAGTTTCATCTGACGGTTTACCTGCACAATCGAGGATGCGTTCAGGATTATAGCCACAAACATCAGGCGCGACAAGGGCACAAGGCGCATGTCGTCCTGAAAGAAGTGTGCAATCAGTGGCGCGCAGGCATAGAGAATCACATACATCAGAGCCGCCACTCCGAGATTAAACCACAGCACGGTGCTGTAATCAAGCCTCGTTGGCGATTTGCGCTGTATGAGTGCGTGGGAGAAACCGCTGTCGACAAGCAGCGATGCAAATGCCTGGAATATGAGCAGGACACCGACCAAGCCGAAATCCTCCTGCGAAAGCTCGCGGGCGAGCACAATTCCTGTGACAGCGTAGAGAATCTGGGTTGATACGCGGTCAATGACATTCCATTTCAACGAATGGGCTGTCTTATGCTTGAGGTCAGAGTGCTGTGCGATATTAAAGTGAAAGGTGAAGGGTGAAAGGTGAAGATAATAGTTGCCTCGGCATTAGCATTATAAGTCCTATTAGACTTATTAGTCCTATAAGTCTTATAAGCCCTATAAGGCCTAATCCTTTAATCTTTTAATCTCTAATCATTAATCCTACCTCAGTCCTCCACGGCTTCGGTTTTGACGCCGAGGGAGCGATTGGAGAGCTTGGAGGGGGTGCCGTGGTACACGACCTTGCCTCCGGCGCCACTGATAGTGAGATTGTCGCCGGCATTACACTCGATGAATCCACCCATGACGATACACTTCAACTGATTTGAAGCAAGTCCGGTGGCATCAATCATGCCAGTGCCGACGTTATGCAATTTCGCTTTCTGGGAGCGGCCTTTCACGGTGATAAGGCCTTTTCCGGTAGTTACGCCCGCATCGAGGTTGGAGGTCTTGAGGCCGGATATATCGAGGTGTCCGTTGCCGATAAGATGAGCCTTGAACTGGGTCACAGGCGCGGGGTTGATGACACGCACGAGGGAATCGCCGGAATTCACCACCTTGGTGAGAGCCGAGGAATAAACCTTTATCAAAGGCATGTTGTCGATGTCCTTGCTTTCCGAATCCACCTGTATGCGCAGACAACTCTTGTTGTTGTTGAACATTATCAACGACGCTTTGGCCGGAGAGCATGTGAATACGGCCCAACCGGCAGAGTCAGCCGAGCACGTATAGTCCACGTTGAGGTCATTGTCGACAACGAGCTCCACAAAGTCCTGCACATTAAGTTTGTAATCGGCCTCGCCGGGCAAAGACTCATCGGCTCGCGCTATTCCGGAGAAAGCCGCGACAATCAGGATGGATATTAAAAAGCTGAAACGGGTCATATCAATGTGATGTTGTTCTAATGTAAAATCTTTGCGGAAGCCGGAGCGATAGTTGCGGCAGATCAATCTTTTCCGACTGCGGGAAGAATTTCCTTTTCCACCTTGTCGAGTATCGACTCCAGCTCGTCGAGGGTGGATGCCCGAAGCATTTCGATACGCACGGGGCGGAAATTCGGTATGCTCTTGAATAAAGGCGATGCTGCAAGGTGGCGGCGGATATGAAGAATACCTCTGTACTCGTCGATGCGCTCGACACTTTCACGGATCTGGCGCCGGAGAAGTTCAAACTTCCGTGCAACGGGAATTTCCTCCACGGCACCCTTACGCAACAGCGACGTCATCTCACGGAAAATCCACGGAGCCCCGATAGAGGCGCGTCCCACCATCACTCCGTCAACTCCATAACGCGCGAAGGCGTCAACAAGTTTTTGAGGAGTGGTAATATCACCATTTCCTATGAGCGGAATCGTCAGACGCGGATTCTCTTTCACGCGGGCAATCATTTCCCAATCGGCCTCGCCGGTGTACATCTGCGAGCGTGTGCGGCCATGCACAGTCAGTGCCTTTATGCCGCAGTCCTGCAACTGCTCGGCAAGTTCAACGATGATTTTGTTGTTGCAATCCCATCCGAGCCTGGTCTTGACAGTGACAGGAAGATGCGGAACGGCATCAACGACAGCTCGTGTGATTTCAAGCATCTTGGGAATGTCGCGGAGCATGCCTGCCCCGGCGCCCTTTCCGGCAACTTTCTTAACCGGGCAGCCGAAATTGATGTCGAGAATGTCGGGGCGTGCTTCGGCCACAATACGGGCGGCCTCAACCATCGGCTCCACCTCACGGCCATAAATCTGTATGGCCGTGGGGCGTTCTGCCGGGTCGATATGGAGCTTGCGCGTTGTGGCGGCAATATTACGGATAAGGGCGTCGGCCGAAACAAATTCCGTATAGGTCATGTCAGCTCCTTCCTCCTTGCATATAAGGCGGAAAGAGGAATCGGTGACATCCTCCATGGGAGCGAGCATCACCGGATTGGGTCCGAGGTCGACGCTTCCTATTTTCATTCTTCGCTTGACTGATAAACGGTGTAGACAAAATCAGCTACGGCAAAATATGCCGGTGTGTTCATGCCCCACTGTCCGGAGTCGGTGGATGACATGGTGAACACAACCTTGTCGACAGTGCCGAGACGGACGAGCGAGAACTCGGTAAACTCTACGAGATATTTTCCGTCAGCGGCCAGGGGTATGTCGACATAGCCTGTAACCTTGCCGTCGAGGATGCCGCTTGCACGGAGAGTGAGCTTGTCCTCATTGGTGAACGGATCGCTGAAAGCCGACCCGTTCTTCATCACGTAGTAGCCATAGGTAGTGTTGGTTACTGTGATGGCATAAGGCTTGAATTCTTTGGAGAAGTCGCAGGTGATAACGCATGTAGTAGCGCTCAGGGGCTCGTCAAATTTCTCCTGTACATCCCAGCAGCCGATGGCATACTTGCGGTTATTCTGCAAGGGGAAAGTCGTCATGGCCGACCACTGGTGATCGGTCCAGTTTCCTTCAGTATAGTCTTCAAGATCGGTACTCATCGAAGGGCAGAAGCCTTTCCAGGAGTAATATTTCACGCCATCCCATTCGGTCACAGTGGCGGTGTGGGTAAAATGTGCGCCTACCGACGAGAATCCCTTGTCAGAATCCTCTTCATAACACTCATCCCAGTAGCCTTCTGCATTGAAAGCCGTGGTGGGAATGTCGGAGAAACTTGCCTGATAGAAAAAGTCGCCGGAAAATGAACCGCTATGATCACATGATGTCAGCGAAACTGCCGACACAAAAAGCAGCGCGGAAGCGCCTAAAAAGGATAACTTATTAAGTTTCATGCTTGTACAGGAATACAGAATGAAGTTTTAGTGATTATTACGCTATCGCCGCAATGTGCGGCATTTATCATAATGCAAAGTTACATCTTTATTAGTCGCCGCGCAAACGTCCAATGGGCATTTTTATGTTATAAAACAGATAAAATTTGGCTCCTTTTTCTTAATTTTGTATAATAAAGCACTACATCCATGATGGAACAACACAAGAAAATCTACCGCGTGTGCATCGTCACCTCCACCCGGGCCGACTGGGGATTGCTCATGCCCGTTGCCGGAAAACTGCGCGACATGCCGGAAATCAGCCTGAGCATCGCCGCCACCAACATGCACCTGCTGCCGGAATTCGGCATGACAGTCGACGAAATCACCGATGCCGGATTCAGCGTGGACGAGCGCGTGCCGATGGACGTTGCCGGAAGCGACGAAGTCTCGCGCGTCAAAGCCATGGCACGCTGCCTCGACGGATTCGCCGACGCGTTCCGGCGCCTGCACCCCGATGCGGTGATAATTCTTGGCGACCGCTACGAAATGCTCGCCGTAGCCTCGGCTGCAGCCTTGATGCACATACCCATCATCCACATCGCAGGCGGAGAAATCTCCGAAGGTGCCATCGACGACAGTATACGCCACGCCATCACAAAGCTCGCCACATTCCATCTTACGGCCACCGAGCCTTACCGCCGCCGAGTGATTCAGCTTGGAGAAGAGCCTGATCGGGTTGTTAACACCGGAGCCATAGGCGTGTGGAACGCCATGAACGTTCCCCTGCTGTCGCGCGCTGAGCTCGAATCGGACCTTGGATTCGACCTCTCTTCCGACCCCGTGGCCGTAGTGACCTACCACCCTGCCACCAACGAGACATCCTCCACCGCCGGCTCTCAGATTGAGGAATTGCTTGCCGCCCTTGATAATTTTCCCCGTCTACGCTGTGTAATCACCTACCCCAACAACGACGCTCACGGCGAAGAAATAATCGCCCACCTGAGGAAATACGCCCGTCTGCACCCCGACCGCGTGCTGCTCGTACAGTCCCTTGGCATGCGTCGCTACCTTTCGATGCTGCGGGTGGCATCGGTGGTTATAGGCAACTCATCGAGCGGAATCGTGGAAGTGCCGTCGGCAGGCATCCCTACGGTCGACATCGGCATCCGTCAGCGCGGACGCATCGCAGCGCCATCCGTAATCCACTGCGGTACCGCCCGCGAGCAAATCACAGAGGCCATCGCCCATGCCCTGTCACCTGAAATGCAGGCGCTCGCCTCGCGATGCGAAAATCCCTACCACCTCCCCGACACCCTCGACATCATGACCCGCTCCATCCTCTCCTTCCTCCACACCCTCCCCTGCCCCCCCAAAAAATTCCACGACCTCCCCGACTGACCCCACCTCTCCCCACGCATGATAGTGTTGCAGAGCCGAATTAATCAAATGGCCGCAAACGGGCGTTCGCAGAACGCCGATTATCCAGTAACCGGGTACACCGTAGGCTTTTTGCCGGAGGTGTGCCCGGTAAATCACATATCTACATTGGCGTCCGTAGTGACGCCGGAATCAGAGCAATAGCATTTTATCCGGACCAACGCAAGCACCGGAGGTGCTTCCTTATTAGAAAACCCCATGCTTCAGCATGGGGACAGGCCTCAACTATAAAAGTAAGCCTCGGAGAGGCGTGTGATGGTATCATCAGACGTCTCTCCGAGACTATATGCCTTAGCGGCCACTCCCCCCACGCTGAAGCGTGGGGTTCTCTTATTATAAAGCACCTCCGGTGCTACATCGCGGCTCTCTCTTGGAGAGTTTGCTCCTCCGGGGCCACATCTCGACCCTCTCTTCGGGAGCTTGCACCTCCGGTGCTACATCGCTACCCTCTGCTGGGGAGCATGCACCTCCGGTGCTACATCACGGCACTCTCTTCGGGAGCTGGCCCCTCCGGTGCTACATTGCTACCCTCTGCTGGGGAGCATGCACCTCTGGTGCTACATCACGGCTATCTCTTCGGGAGCCGCACTCGGGGAGGGGCGGGAGTGTTACTCTCCGGTGATGATGATATTGGCGATGGCGGAGAGGTCGAGGGAGTCTACTGTGCCATCGGAGTTCACATCGAAGAGATTGTTGTAGGCCGATGCACCCGTGATATGCTTGGCGCATAGCATCGAGTCCATGGAATCCACCCGATAGTCGACATTCACATCACCCGGAATCAGCACCGCATCAGGTTCTGACGGGCTGTCCGGATTGAAGGAAAAACGCGCCGTAAGCGTTGCGGCGGCATCAGGCATCGTGTAGGTATAGCCCCTGCCGGTCGAAAGAAGCTCTTCTCCGGCATACCAGCCCTCGAAAACGAAACTTTGATTGATATAGCAGTACACATATATCTGACTTCCGGGCGCATATTTGTTTCCGCTCGAGATATTGAACGAGCAAGCCTCATCCGGATTGGCCTTGAGCGTCAGCACTCTCGGCACCACCCCGTCGGGTTCGGCCGGGCTGGGAGGATTGAAATCGCGCAGGCCGAAGTTGGCTACCAGTTCCACATCCTTGTCGGTCACGGTGTAATAGAAGCTCGTGGCCGTGCTCACCGTGTCGCCGTCAATGGTCCAGGCTTTCAGCTCCCAGTCGATGTCGCGGCTCGACGAGTTGACATATATCCTCTGCCCGCTTGCGTAGTATCCCGTGCCCGACACGTTTGCCATGTCGGCGGGATTGGCAAGCACCTTCACCCGGTACAGCTTGTCCGGCTCCGGAGGGTTGGAGGGGTTGAATGTCGATTCCTGAGCCGCCGCACTGCCTGCAACCGCGAGGGTTGCAAGCAGCGTGGCGAATAGTCTTTTTATGGCTTTCATGGGCTTAGCGGATGAGCTTTTGTCCGTCGGAAGTGATAGAGACTCCGGCAGGAGCATCGTTATTGTCGACGCGGATGCCGCGGAGATTATACAGGTCGATATTCTCGGCGTCTTTTTCAGCCTCGACGGAATTGATGCCCGTCTGATCCTTCTTCACAAGGAGGAAGCGGTCGTTGTCCTGTCCCGCTTTGGCCGAGAAGGTGTACGGTTCGGAAGATATTTCCACTTCCTTTCCGGTGGAGAGGTCACGGAGAATCATGCTGCAGTCGGAGCGCACGGCATTGATGGTGTATTGTCCGGCAGCCGGCACGCTGAATCCGAGGCGGACGATTCCGTCGCCGGTCGGACGCTCGTTGATGGCGTAGACATTTCCGCCCATGTCAAGCGAATAAAGCTGTGGAACGTCGGCGACAGTAAACTTGGCCGCATCAAGGCTCTGTTCGTAGGATGCCTTGCTGCTTTCGTTGAACACCACGCGGGTGCGGTCGGTCTCCGAGCCGTCGGTAAGTTCAAGATTGACAACCAGGCGGTCGAGAGCCGGAGCGCGGTTGATGCGACGTTCGGCTGAGCGACGGGCTACGCGGTTGCCCTTGTTCTGATGCTGCTTGCTTGTCTGACGGTAGTCGGGGTCAAACTCACACTTTCCTTCGCCCTGGGTAAAGAAAGCCTGGAAGGGATAGAAGGTGTAATCATCGTCCCACGGCGAATAAGCCTGATACTTGCTGCCGTCCCACACAGTCACGGGGCTGTCAAGTTCCATGCCCTGCATGTCGAAGAAGCTCGTGTAGGGGTTGCCGATAAGATTCCAGTTGGCATCGCGCACCTGTTCGCTCCACGACTTCACAAGCTCAACAATCGAGCGTTTTCCTCCGATTGCAGCCTTGGGAATGTTGATTACGAGCATGCCTGATTTTGTGCCCTGGAAGATGTAGCCGTGCCACTTGCTGAAGGTGTCGCCATCGAAGTTTTTCCATGCGTCGCCATGGTGTTCGGCGCGGTGCTGTCCGTCGTACCAGCGCCATACGCTCAGGCCGTCGTAACTGATGTTATCGCGCGAGAAGTCAAAGGGGAAGCAGAAGAAATACCAGCGGTTGGCCTGCACGGGGATGCGGATTGCGAGATTGTTCATGTTGATGTTCGAGCCGCTTTCGGTAGTGCCCGAGTCACCACCGATAATCGAGCCTGAGTTTTCGCCGTCGGCGTCGAGGTTGACGTCGCCGAGACCCTGGTTTTCGTCGCCGTCAACCACCAGGCCGCCGCCACCGTTGATGTCGGCATCGGGGTCGCCGGGAAGGCGGGGAGTGTTCTCGTCAACAATCAGGTCGTCATCGGCAATATAGAAATAGGTATACGGTTCGTTGAAGTGGGTGAGATTCTGGAACTGGCTCCACTGCGTGTTCCAGTAATAATTCTGATAGCTCGTTTCCGGAACATGCAGAGTCGCGGATTGGTAAGTTTCAGTGCTGAAAGTATTCTGATTGATAGATGTCGGAATTACCGTCCACACGTAGACATCCTTTAGATTGCATCCAGAAAAAGCACCCCCACCAATAGAGCGTATAGATTCGGGAATTCGTACTTCAGCTAAATTTTTGCAAGACATAAAAGCGTTTACGCCAATCGTTTCTAAAGATGGCGGAAGGGAAATTGAGTCGAGGTTTGTGCAACCATGAAAGGCATTATCACCAATTTTCTTTAAATTAGGATTGATCGAAATGCTTGACAAGTTATTACAATAGCCGAAAGCTAGTGTTTCAATTTCTTGCAATTGCTCGGGTAGAATTATTGAATGAATATTTGTCATCTTGAACGCGTTCTCTCCAATCTTAGTGATATTGTTAGGCAATTTAATTTCCTGGATTGTAGTCATATCTCCAAGGAAATATTCACCGATAACATTATCGGAAGTCTTGTAGTCATTATAATAAGGATAATCGCATGCAACGATATTTGCTTCCGAAAGGTCGAGAGAGTGCAGATGTAGCATCTTTCGTATGAAGATGACATCGTAGCTGTTGATACTGCCGGTGATTTTTAGATAAAATATATTCGGAGCGTTTTCTTCTCCTATTTTGTTGAATAATCCGGATGCGTTGTCTAAGGCTGTGGTGGTAATATCGTATGATATAGGTGTTGTGATTACATCATGGGCATTTAAAAAATACATTGAATTTCTATATGCAGCTAGAGATTCGGATGGAACAAATGCGTATTTACATCTGATTTCACCTTCAAAAATAGGAGGTTCTATACCTTCAAAAGTGATGATTAAATCTTTATTATTGAACGCAAAATCACCAATCCACTTAACACTTTCGGGGATGGTGAGGGGGGTTGCTGAATAGATACCTAAAGCATCTCTCCCTATGGATGTTAATTTTGGTGGAATGTTTAAATCAATGAGGTTGTAGCATTGCGAGAAGCAATTATCGCCTATTGAGATTAATCCTTCGGAGAGATGTGCAGAAACGAGAGCATAGCATTTTAGAAATGCGGATGCTCCGAGATATTTTACTCCATCGGGAATACTAATTGATTTTAAATTGTAGCAATAGTAGAAGGCACTCTCTCCAATAGATGTCACATCGTATTTAATTCCGTCGTGTTCTATGGAGGAAGGAATAGTTATATCTCCTTCACAATAATTACAATTGGAGTCATTTGGACTAATATACGTCACTTCGGCTTCGGTGTCGTTAAGGTTATAGGCAATGCCATCGACAAAGGCGTCATAGGCTTGGGCTGCGATAGCTGTGAATATGGCTATCAGCAGGGTGGATAGTTTTTTCATATATGGTGGATTTTAAAGTTAATATTCGGTTATGCGGGTAGCTGCTCATGGAAGAAGAACCTTGCGGCCGCGGGAGGTGAAGAAAAGTCCGTGGGACGGATGCTCTACCGGCTGCCCCTGGAGGTTGAAAAAGATTTCGGGAATATCGTCGGTGTCAACTGCAATGTTTTCGATGCCCGTTGGAAGCGGTTGAGTGTAGAGTATGGCGGAGTGGTCGTCGGGATAGTAGCCGATGCCCTCGCCTTGGAGCGATGCAAGGCAGATGTTGGAAAAACGCACTTCGACATTGCCGGCGGCACGGGAGAGGGCTGCACGGGTGGCCGAAGAGTCGGTGACGTAGACGTCGAGCAGCGGGCCGGAGCCTTCAAGGAGTTCATATCCTACGGAATAGACGGCAATAATGGTCCGGAGTCCGCCATTGTGAATCTTTCCCATGACTGTGTGGTAAGGCTGATTGCGCTTCGACATGGGGTACATCTCCTCCATTCCCTCCGAGGGCAGGAATACGTCGAGACTGCCCTCGTCGTCGGCTGCCTGGAATGTCAGGCCGCTTTCCTCCGGGAAGTCAATGGTGAAGTTGTAGTTGCTGTAACGAAGGTCGGGGTCGTCGCTGTTTCCTTCAAGGAAGATGGTAAAGTAGCTGCCGGTTTCGTCGCTCTTCAGCTCCGAAACTGTCAGGCGGTCGTAGGACCGGACATGTGTGTCGTCCCAGTTTATCGCCGGGGCAACCCCAGGGAGGGAGAGCAATGCAAGCAAGGCAGCTTTCTGCAAGAATTTTGATAGAACCATAGTCAATAGTTTATAACATGGTGTTGTGATTGGCCGCCTGCATGCCCTGACAGCGGAATAGTAAAAAAAGACGTGGGATGCTCAATCCTGCTTATCCCGTCTTGAGGCCCTGAGACTGCCCTGCCAAAGGATAAGCAGTCGTCAGCCCACGTTGAGATTATATATGTATGCCACGAATCCTGCCGCATCGCTGCGGCAAGTTATGGCAGAATATAATCTGCTGATGGACGTCTACACTGCACGTATCTTCTTTGGCTTTTGAAATTTCTCAGGTTTCAAGACAGAAGTAAACGTTGGAAAACGTCTATGTATATGTTGCTCTTCAATAGGGCTGACGCGACGTAAAGTCTTGAGCCGCATTGTCGGAAGCATCTGCGATGTGAAGCCGACTCTACGGCTCAACGCGTTGCAAAGATATGATATTTAACATTAAAAAGCAATTGATTCCGCAATTTTAACTCTCCTCCCACAAAAATATCGCACTCAGGCAAGCCATAACCCCCATAAACAGCAACATAGCTGCAAAAAAGCCCCAGCACCCAGTCTGAAACCACTGCCACCTGCACATGACAGTGTTGCAGAGCCTGATTAATCAAATGGCCACAAACGGGCGTTCGTAGAACGCCGATTATCCAGTAACCGGGTACACCGTAGGCTTTTTGCCGGAGGTGTGCCCGGTAAATCAAATATATACATTGGCGTCCGAAGTGACGCCGGAATCAGAGTAATATCATTTTATGACTGTTCTGCAACACCCCAGGCCAACGCATGCACCGGAGGTGCTTCTTTATGAGAAAACCCCATGCTTCAGCATGGGGACAGGCATCATATATAAAATGAGCCTCGGTGAGGCGTGTGATGGTATCATCAGACGTCTCTCCGAGACTATTTGCCTTAGCGGCCACTCCCCCCCACGCTGAAGCGTGGGGTTCTCTTATTATGAAGCACCTCCGGTGCTATATCGCGACTACCTCTTTAGGGAGCTTGCATCCTCCGGATGAGCGGGCGATTGGAGGGTGGATGTAAAAAAACGGGAATCCGCGGTGGGCGGGTTCCCGTTTTGAAATCCTTTTTGGGAGGATTAAGCGTTCTTTACCTTCTCAACGATTGCCTTGAAAGCGGCGGGGTTGTTGAGGGCGAGGTCGGCGAGGACCTTGCGGTTGATTTCGATACCGCTCTTGTGGATGAGACCCATGAGCTTGGAGTAAGAGAGGTCTTCCATACGTGCGGCAGCGTTGATACGCTGAATCCAAAGAGCACGGAAGTTGCGCTTCTTGTCCTTGCGGTCGCGGTAAGCGTAGGTAAGACCTTTTTCCCAGGTGTTCTTAGCTACGGTCCACACATTGCGGCGGCATCCGAAGTAACCGCGGGTGAGTTTTAAGATTTTTTTACGACGTGCACGTGAGGCAACGTGGTTTACTGATCTTGGCATTGTTTAAAATGATTTTGGACGTCAGCGGCGATTTGCGCTTGTTGAGCTGAGCATCCGGTTAATACAAAAATTATAAAATCACGAATTAAACGTCTCGAAAGAAACTGCGCGTGGTGTGTGCGATGAATCTTACTTGAGGCCGAGGAGAGCCTTAACGTTAGCCTCGTCCACTTTAGCAACGGTAGAGAAGTGGGTAAGGTTGCGTTTCTGCTTCTTGGTCTTCTTTGTCAAGATGTGGCTCTTGAACGCGTGTTTTCTTTTGATCTTTCCTGATCCGGTAAGGGCGAACCTCTTTTTGGCACCGGAATTAGTCT
>CAJURN010000005.1:127399-150897 GCA_910589055.1 uncultured Muribaculaceae bacterium | reverse complement strand
AGATTAAAGATTAAAGATTAAAGATTAAAGATTAAAGATTAAAGATTAAAGATTTCTGTATAATCCCTTCTCCCATTAATCCCTTAATCTCTCATCCCTTAATCCCCATTGACCCTGAAACCCAAAATACACATTCTATATGAACCGTAAAATCATCACATTTCTGACGGCCATGCTTGTGGCCCTCGGCTTCGTCGCATGCTCCCATAAGGAGCTTAGTCCGGCCGAAGCACTATGTCAGAGAATCATGGGCGACAAAGCCTCGCAGTTTGAATTCGTGTCTGTTCCCGATTCGTCCGGCACCGACCGCTACACAATTGAATCCGTCGGCAACAAAATCCGCATCTCCGGCAATAGCGATATTGCAATGGCCGTGGGTCTTAACCGATACCTCCGCGATTACTGCGGAACATACGTGTCGTGGTATGCCGCCGACCCCATCGAACTTCCTGAAGCGCTCCCCGCAGTGCCTGAAAAAACATCCGGTGAGGCCGTGGCCGATACCCGCTACTTCCTCAATTACTGTACGTTCGGCTACTCCATGCCCTATTGGAAGTGGAACGACTGGGAACGCATGATTGACTGGATGGCGCTCAACGGCGTTAACATGCCTTTGGCTATTTCGGGCCAGGAGGCCGTCTGGCTCAAAGTTTGGCAGGATATGGGGCTTGAACGCGACAGCATTATGGAATATTTCACCGGCCCGGCCTACCTTCCATGGCATCGCATGGCAAACGTCGACAAGTGGGATGGCCCGATGCCGCAGTCGTTCCTCGACAATCAGGTGGAACTTCAGAAGCAGATACTCGCCCGCGAGCGTGAGTTGGGTATGACTCCCGTGCTTCCCGCCTTCGCCGGACACGTACCCGGAGCCCTGCGTAATATCTATCCCGAGGCCGACATCAAGGCCATGAGCAATTGGGGCGGGTTTGACACCGAGAAGTACGGAACATTCTTCATCAATCCCTGCGACTCGCTGTATGGCGAGATTCAGAAAAAATTCCTCACAGCGCAGACCGAAATGTTCGGCACCGACCACGTGTACACCGCCGACCCGTTTAATGAAATGGATGTGCCCGAGTGGAGTGAGGAATATCTCACGCAGGCATCGCGCAAGATTTATGAATCGCTTGTGGCGGTCGATCCCGACATGCGTTGGGTGGAATCGACATGGATGTTCTACTACGACCGCAAGCATTGGACAGAACCGTTGATTAAGGCCTTTCTGGAGGCTGTGCCTGACGACCGTCTGCTCCTGCTCGATTATTATGCCGACAAGATGCCCCTTTGGGAAGGCACGGAAAAATTCCATAACCAGCCATATCTCTGGTGTTACCTCGGCAATTTCGGCGGAAACTCAGCCCTGCTTGGCGATATGCACGAAGTTGAGCGCCGCATCGACAAGGTTTTTGCCGAAGGCGGTGAGAAGCTCGCCGGAGTAGGTGGCACCCTCGAAGGTCTTGACCTGAATCCCCAGCTCCATGAGTACATGCTCAGCCGCGCATGGCGCCATGACGGCATGGACAGCTCGGCCGACGCATGGATTGAATCATGGGCCGGAATGAGAGGTGCATCGCAGGATGCACGCGTGGCTAAGGCTTGGAAACACCTCAACGACTCAATCTACAACTTCTACTGTTTCGGCAGCGCCGGTCCGCTTATCAATGCAAAACCCTGCTTCGAGGGGTTCAACAGTTGGACCACGATGACACTGTACAAGTACGACAACGATACCTTGTTTACCATCTGGAAAGAGCTGATTGATGCCGACGCCACCGGAACTCCGCATCGTTTCGATGTTGTGAATATCGGACGTCAGGCGCTTGCCAATAAATTTATCGGTATGCGCGATTCGTTCACAACCGCTTACAATGCCCGTGATATTGCCGGAATGAAGAACTATGCCGCGCAGATGGATACTCTGATTCTCGACTACGACCGCCTGCTTGCCACCGAACCCGTGTTCAGCTTCGGAAAGTGGGTTAGCGATGCCCGCGACATGGGTGTTGATGATGCCGAAAAAGATTATTATGAACGCGATGCACGCCGCATCGTCACCTCGTGGGGCACTGCCGGAAAGAATCTCAACGACTATGCCAACCGTGCCCTTTCGGGCCTGACGCGCTCCTTCTATCGCGAACGTTGGAAGCAGTTTACCGACGCCGTGATTGCGGCTGCCGAGGCCGGACAGGACTTCGATATGGAGGCTTTCCGCAGCAAACTTTTCGATTGGGAAGAGAATTGGGTGAGTCTTCACGAGGAATATCCCCTTTCGTCGGGAGAGAACGCTGTGGCTGTTGCCGGCGAGCTCTATGACAAATATTCCCGCTGAGGCTGATTATTGAGACTGATTATCAGTTAATAATATAAAAAAGCTCGTTGCAGTATTTTGCTGTGACGAGTTTTTTTGCTAAATTTACACCGAATAACTGACAGCAATGAAAAAAGTACTGATCCTTCTGGTTGTGATAGCCCTCGGGGCTTTTGCATGGCGATATGCCAAAATGCAGGGCGATGCTTTCCGTGCCGCCGCAAATCCTGCCGCTCCGGTGTGGCTCGAAGCCGATTCCGCCGCGGCCATCAAGTCGCGTCTGCTCTCCGATTTTTCACTCACATTTGATGAGGCTGCAGCGATAATCCGGGAAGATTACCCCGAGTTGTCCGACAGCGACATCCGTGAATTTGCCCGCAAACACTATATCGAGACAAAGACAATCGACGACACCGTGCGTGTCCACCGCAAGTCGCCCCGCAATCTCAAACTCCTGAACCCCGACATGAACGGCGGCGCGCGCTATCGTGGCGACCGCGCATCAGCTGCCCGCATGGCTTATGCCGATTCGATAATTTCATATACCGCAGGCCGTAACCCCAAGGGCGGCGCACACCGGGTGACCTACCGCTTTACCATCGACGTGCCCTACAATGAAGCTCTTGCCGGAGATTCGTTGCGCGTGTGGATGCCCCTTCCTTTCGAATCAGCACGTCAGAAAGATATACAAGTGCTTTCGGCTGAACCTGCCGATTATGTCATTTCCGGACTTGACCGTTCGGTGCATAATTCAATCTACTTCACCAAGGCTGCTCCGGCTCAGCCCGGCGACACGGCTCACTTTGAATACACCGCGGCATATACCGCTTGCGGCCAGTACTTCTCTCCCGAAGAAATCAAGGCCAATCTGAAGCCTTATGACAAGACTTCGGCCGATTATCTCCGCTACACCGCCTTCGAAGCTCCGCACATCGTGCGTCTCGATTCGCTTGCCCGTAAGATAGTCGGCAATGAAACCGACCCCTACCGCTGCAGCGAACACGTCTACGACTACATAATCCGCACATTCCCCTGGGCCGGTGCGCGCGAGTACAGCACCATCACCTGTATTCCCGAATACGTGGTGCGTGAAGGCCACGGCGATTGCGGCCAGGTTTCGCTGCTCTACATTTCCCTGATGCGTACGCTCGGTATTCCGGCGCGTTGGGAGAGCGGCTGGATGCTCCATCCCGGCGAGAAGAATCTTCACGATTGGGCTGAGGTGTATTTCAACGGAGTGGGGTGGGTGCCAGTGGATGTGTCCTTCGGGCGTTATATCCATTCTCCCGAAAAGGCAATCGTCAATTTCTATTCCACAGGCATGGATTCATGGCGTCTGGCCGCCAACCGCGGTGTGTGCGGCGACTTCTTCCCGCCCAAGAAATTTGTGCGCAGCGAGACTGTCGATTTTCAGGTGGGTGAAGTTGAGAGCTCCCGTGGCAATCTCTTCTATCCCGGATGGAACCAGCATCTTCAGATTATTCAAACCGAACCCGTAACTCTCTGATATCAAAATGAAGAATATAAAACATATAATACTTGTCTCCGCCCTTACGCTTTCCGCGTTCGGGCAGGCTTCGGCTCAGTCTTCGGTCAATGCGCTTTCGGCTGTGAGTTCCGCTATCGACAAGGTGAAAGCTCAATATGCCCCCGACGCCCGCCAGGCCGTTTTTGATGTAAAGCCTTACATGGATAATGACGGACGTCTTGTAGTGGGCGGAAAGATTTCCGAGAAAGCCCACAAGCTCGCGCTCGATGAGGCTCTCGCCGCAGTCGGTACTGATTATGCCGACAGTGTGCAGGTGTTTCCTGATTCGGTATGGGCGCAGGTGCGCCTTTCTGTTGCATGCCTCCGCACCAAGCCGGGCCATGCTTCCGAAATGGCTTCCCAGGCCATTATGGGTACTCCGCTGAGAGTGCTCGAGAATGACGGTGACTGGTGGCATGTTCAGTCGCCCGACGGATATATCTCCTATGTGGCTTCTTCGTCGGTTCAGGAAAAGACTCCTGAGGAAATGGCTGCATGGCGCGCCGGAAAACGCTTTATCGTAACTTCCCCTGAGCAGGTGCGCGGATGGCGCAACGCCACGGCCACCGGTATGCGTGATGTCGTGACCGACCTCGTCAACGGTTGCATCGTTGAGCAGGCTCATGAGAATACGCTCGTCACCAACGGTCGCCTGTGTGTCAAATTGCCCGACGGACGTGCGGCATATGTCGATGCCACAGCCCTCACACCCATAGAGGAATGGGCCGCGCAGGATTTCAATGCCGAAAAGATTCTTGACCTCGCTTACTCCATGGAGGGCACTCCGTATCTTTGGGGCGGAATGTCGACCAAATCGCTCGATTGCTCCGGACTTGCCAAGGTGTGCTACTTCTCCAACGGTATAATCCTTATGCGTGATGCCTCCCAGCAGGCGCTCACCGGACAGCGTATTGCTGCCGAGGACTGGCGCAAGTGCCGCGCAGGCGACCTCCTTTTCTTCGGAAACGCCCGCACCGGTCGTGTCACACATGTTGCGATATACGATAACAACGGAAAATATGTCCATTCCTCCGGACGTGTCAAGCGCAACAGCGTCGACCCTGAGGATCCTACGTATCTCACTACGCCATTTCTTCATGCCGTGCGCATAGCCGGAAATGAAGAAACTCCGGGAATCACCCGTGCGCGCAATCACCCCTGGTACTTTTGATTGCTGAACAGGGCGTTTAGTTTAGTCTCACCCGGCTTTAACTTTTCAATTTTTAATTTTCATTTCTCCAATTATCTTCTCTTACCATGGACCGTCGTAATTTCATAAAAACAGGGATGCTTGGTGCTCTTGTGGCTTCCAGTCCCATATCTTTCTCCGCTTTCGGTGCTCCCGTGAAGAAAACAGGACGCTCCGGACGTCTGAATCTCTCTTTCGCTCCTTATGAGTTGCAGCTTCGCCACGCCTTCAATCTGGCGCGTTCGCAGCGCACCACAACCCCCGATGTCCAGGTTCAGATTGAGTACGACGGACTCATCGGATATGGCGAGGCATCCATGCCCCCGTATCTTGGCGAAAGCGTTGCAAGCGTAACGAGCTACCTGTCGCAACTCGACCTCGGACAGTTCTCCGACCCCTTCCGCATCGAGGACATCCATGAATATCTCGACTCCGTAGCTCCCGATAACCGTGCCGCGAAAGCAGCCGTTGATATCGCGCTCCACGACCTTGTGGGCAAAATCATGGGACAGCCCTGGTATAAAATCTGGGGACTGAATCCCGACAAGTGCCCGAACACATCGTTTACAATCAGCTACGACAAGAACCCCAAGGAGATGGCCGCCAAAATTGAAGAGGCCTCACCTTATAAGGTTATTAAGATAAAGGTAGGCCTCGACCACGATAAGGAACTCGTTGAGGCAATCCGCGCCCGCACCGATGTGCCTATCTGCGTGGATGCCAACCAGGGCTGGACCGACAAGGAAAAGGCTCTTGAAATGTGCCATTGGCTCGCCGAACGCAACTGCCTGTTTGTGGAGCAGCCTATGGACAAGAAGTGCTTCGATGAAACCGCTTGGCTCCGCGAGCGCTCGCCGCTGCCTATCATCGCCGATGAATTCCTCCAGCGCCTGCCCGACGTTACCCGTGCGGCCCAGGCCTACGATGGTATCAATATCAAGCTGATGAAGAGCACCGGTATGCACGAGGCTTTCCAGATGGCAAATCTTGCCCGCGCGCTTGGATTGAAAGTGATGCTCGGATGTATGACCGAGACCTCATGTGCCGTAACCGCCGCCGCCCAACTTGCTCCGATGGTTGATTACGCCGACCTCGACGGCAACCTGCTCATCGCCAACGACCGCTTCGACGGACTGAAGATTGTTGATGGAAAAGTTACGATTCCCGACCGTCCCGGCATCGGTGTGGAGCTGATATAAGCTGATTCCGCAGTAAAAAATAGACGAAAATAAAAATCCGACTTGCACGGAAGAAAAATTATTATTAAATTTGCACTCCGAAATGCGAATATAATAACGAAAAATAATATAAGGCAATGAAAAGAACATTTCAACCCTCTAACCGTAAAAGAGTTAACAAGCACGGCTTCCGTGAAAGAATGTCTACCCCCGATGGCCGCAAGGTTCTCGCCCGCCGTCGTGCTAAAGGCCGCGCTCGTCTGACCGTTTCCTCTTCTATCGCATCCAAATAATTCAGGCGGTTAAAAAATTTACATCAGGTCGTCCGGACAATATCCGGGCGACCTGCTTTTTTTGTGCTGCTTATCCGGGAAAATGTTGTAGTATAATATCAGGGCATGTTCTTTTTAAAAGGTTAGTCCACCGTCCCCTCCAATCGGAAATATCTGCTGGCCCGATTAACCAATGTGCGTCCCTTGGGACGCTGATTTATCCGTAACCACGTACACCGTAGACGTAGTCGGAGGTGTGCGTGGGTGGGGGACTCTCATATTATGGCGTCCCTTGGGACGCCGATTTGTCTCCATCTGCTTTTGAAATCTATATCAGATAAAATACGATTGAGGATAAATCGGCCTCCTGCGGATGCCATTTGTTGGGATTGACGTACCACGCACACCTCCGCTTTTGGCTTCGGTGTACGTGGTTACTTCTAAATCTGCGTTCTTCGAACGCGCATTGTCGAGCCCCAATTAATTGAGCGACGTTCTGCCACGCTTTTTTTTGTGCTGCTTATCCGCGGAAAAAATGGCGATGGAAAAATTTCTGCGCTGATAAAATTGACGAATCAATTTATTATGCGTAATTTTGTGCCGTAAAGGACAGCATCTGATGGAAAGCCTCAACAATATACAAGCCGACCACGCCACTGAACCGTCCGCTCCCAAGTATAAACTGGGGGTGGCGCTGAGCGGAGGCGGCGCCCGCGGATTCGCTCATGCGGGTGCTCTTATGGCAATTGAAGAGGCCGGTCTGAACCCCGATGTTATTGCCGGTGTCAGTGCCGGTTCAGTCGTGGCGGTGCTTTATGCCGGCGGTATCTCCCCCCTTGGAATGGCTAAGCTCTTCGGCAATGCCGGATTCCGCGACTTCGCCGAATTGAGCTGGGGAAAAGGCGGAATTTTCTCAATCGACAAATTCAAGAAATTCATCATTCGGGCTATCGGGGGCATCAATAACCTCGAAGACCTGAAGATTCCTACCTACATCGGCGCTACCGACCTTGACAACGGTTGTCCTGCCGAGTTTCACTCGGGAGAGATTGGCCCCCGCATGGTTGCATCCTGCTCAATACCCATCGTTTTCAAGCCGGTGAAAATCGACGGCGTGAACTATGTCGACGGTGGTGTGCTGAGAAATCTCCCGGCATGGATATTGCGCGACAAGTGCGAGAAACTTATTGGAATCAATGTGAGTCCGCTGCGCGATGTCAAGCACGGTCATTCACTTTCGCTCGTCGATGTTGCCATGCGCACCTACAATCTCATGGCCAAGGCCAATCAGGCCGTTGACATGGCTATGTGCGACATTGCTGTCCAGACCCCCGAAATTGCAAATTATCAGGTATTTGACCTCCGACACATACGTCGTGTGTTTGTGAGCGGATACATCCATACCCGCCGTGCCCTCAAGGATGCCGGTCTGTGGAATCCCGTTGGCAAGCCCGCGATGATTTCAGATCTTTCAATCGAACTCGAATCCTGACACTAAAAAATATAATTCAAGATATGCCGCCAAAGCAAAAGACCCTGACAACTCCAAAGCCGATAATTTACCAGCTTTTGCCAAGACTGTTTACAAATTATTGCGAAGCTCCTGTTGTCAACGGCCCGATTACCCGAAATGGGTCGGGCAAGCTGAACGACATCAATTCAAAAATACTCGGCGAAATCAAAAAACTCGGAGCCACCCACGTGTGGTACACCGGTGTGATTGAACATTCACATGATGCCGACTACACAGCCTACGGTATTCCTCGCGACAACCCCTTCGTAGTGAAAGGTCATGCCGGAAGCCCGTATGCAATTACCGACTACTACGACATCGACCCTGACCTGGCAGAGAATGTGCCTGACCGAATCAAAGAATTCGAGGCACTTGTTGAACGCACCCACAAGGCGGGGCTGAAAGTCATCATCGACTTCGTTCCCAACCACGTAGCGCGCCAGTACCGCTCCGATGCTAAGCCTGCCGGAATAGAGGATCTTGGACACGGCGACAATACCGATATGTTCTTCTCGCCGTCGAACAATTTCTATTACATTCCCCGCCAGCAGTTCGCCCCGCATGTCAATCTTGGCACCGGGTCGGATGCCTACGTGGAATTTCCTGCAAAGGCCTCCGGCAACGATTGCTTCAATGCCTTCCCTTGCGCGACCGACTGGTATGACACCGCCAAGCTGAATTACGGTGTGGATCCTGCCAACGGTTCTCATCATTTCGACCCCATACCGTCCACGTGGATGAAGATGCTCCATATCCTTCGCTACTGGGCAGCAAAGGGCATCGACGGATTCCGCTGCGACATGGTGCACATGGTGCCGCTCGAATTCTGGCAGTGGGCGATTCCTATCGTGAAATCGAACTATCCCGATATAGTGTTTATCGCGGAGATATATGATGTGGCTCTTTACCGCCCGTTCATCGCCGCAGGCTTCGACTATCTGTATGATAAGGTAAACCTCTACGACACTCTGCGGGCCATCGAGTGTGACAATCATTCCGCCGCTCGCATTACCTCGTGCTGGCAGACCGTCGACGGTCTCGGAGCCAATATGCTCAACTTCCTTGAAAATCACGACGAGCAGCGTTTCGCCTCGCCTTTCTACGCCGGGGATGCCTCGCGTGTTGGCGCGTCGCTGGTTGTAAGCTCCATGATTTCCACAGGCCCGATGATGATATACATGGGTCAGGAACTCGGAGAACCCGGAACGGATGCCGAAGGATACAGCGGACACGACGGTCGCACAACCATTTTTGACTACTGGAGCGTGGCTACACTGCGCAACTGGCTCGCCCACGGAAAATGCAACGGCGCGCTTCCGGCTCCTACAAAAGCTCTGCGCGATTTCTACAAGACCGTGCTCAACCTCTGCAACAGCGAGGAAGTGCTCCGCACGGGACGTTTCTTCGACCTGATGTATGTCAATTACGACAATCCGGGATTCAATCCCCACCGCCATTATGCCTTCCTGCGCAGCACTCCTGCGGAACTTCTGCTGATTGTGGCAAACTTCGGCGACAGTCGCAGCGACGTGGCTGTGAACATCCCGCAGCATGCTTTCGCAACACTTGATTTCCCCGAGGGTATAGATTCGCAGGCATGCGAGATGCTGTCGGGTGAAGTCAAGAGCATGACCTTGAGCGCTTCCGAGCCGTTCCGCACTTCCGTTGATGCCCATTCGGCTGTCGTGTGGAAGTTCAAGCGTCAGCGTATCACGGCAATCAGGCCTCAGTATATGAAAAAATAAATTTATTCCATTATATTTCGTGTCAATTCAGATTATGGACAATTCCCTTCCCCCTTTCAAGATTTTTTCCGGTACAAACTCCCGCTATATCGCCGAGGAAATAGCCAAAGAGCTCGGTGTGGAATTAGGAAAAATGAACATCCAGCGTTTCGCCGATGGTGAGTTCGAGGTTTCCTTTGAGGAATCTATCCGTGGCTGCGAGGTCTATATCGTACAGTCCACGTTCCCCAACTGCGACAACCTGATGGAGCTGCTGCTGATGATTGACGCTGCAAAACGCGCATCAGCCAAGTCGACAATCGCTGTGATGCCTTACTTCGGCTGGGCACGTCAGGACCGCAAGGACAAGCCCCGTGTTTCCATCGCTGCAAAACTGGTGTCCGATCTTCTCGTGACAGCCGGTGTGGATCGCGTAATCACAATGGACCTGCATGCCGACCAGATTCAGGGCTTCTTCAATGTCCCTGTTGACCATCTGTACGCATCGTCGGTGTTCATTCCCTACATCCAGTCGCTCAATCTTGAAGACATGGTGATCGCAACTCCTGACGTGGGTGGTGCGAAGCGTGCCAACAACTACGCGAAATATCTCAATGTTCCTCTCGTTCTGTGCCACAAGCAGCGTGCCAAGGCTAACGTCGTTGCCAAGATGACCGTTATCGGTGACGTACAGGACAAGAATGTTATCCTTGTCGACGACATGGTGGACACCGCCGGAACCATCACCAAGGCTGCCAACCTGATGCTCGAGAACGGTGCGAAATCAGTACGTGCTCTCTGCTCACACGCTATCATGAGCGACCCCGCCACCGAACGTGTCGAGGAATGTGGACTCACGGAAATGATTTTCACCAACTCCATCCCCTACAAGAAAGACTGCCGCAAGTGCACGATTCTTTCAGTTGCACGTCTGTTCGCCGACACAATCCGCCGCGTCCACTGCAACGAGTCCATCTCTTCCCAGTATCTTATCTGATGAAGGTTTTTTCCTCCCCCCCTCTAAATGTCCGGCATATGGCTCTGTGTCCTGTGCCGGACATCTTTTTTTCTTCAAGTGTAATTTTTCCGTTTAAGCCACGTCTAAGGTATTGATGGATTCGAAAAACGACAAGGAACGGAGCTTTATCGAGCTTACCGACCGCTACAAGGAAATCATAGCAAAGGTGTGCTATCTGTACACCTCGCCCTCCGTGTCGTTTGACGACCTCTATCAGGAGACTCTTATAAATATCTGGCAGGGAATGGAATCGTTTCGTGGCGAGGCCAAGATTTCCACGTGGATTTACCGTACGGCCATCAACACCTGCATCACCTGGTTGCGCCGCAACAGCCGCCACACCAAAGGCAGCGTGCCCCTTGAAAGCATGATTGCGGAGCCTGCCGACCCGCAGGACACTTCGCTTGCCGAGGAATACAGGCAGATGTACATGATGATTTCCCGGCTTGACCCGCTTGAAAAGGCCGTCATCACACTTTGGCTCGACGAGAAGCCTTACGATGAGATTGCGGCCGTGACCGGACTCTCGCGCAGCAATGTCGCCGTTAAGGTTCATCGAATCAAGGACAAGCTCGCCCGCCTTGCCGGAGATTCTCATTTATAACCGAAAAAAAGTATGACATGGAACTTGAAGAACTAAAAAATAAATGGCAGTCGCTCTCAATCAAGGTTGAACATCTTGAGGCCACCAACCGTCGTCTTGCCAAGGAACTGTGCTCAAGGCGCGCCTCGGGAGTGCAGCACAGGCTCGCCCGCAGTTACCGCTGGATGTCGATGTGGGGATTGTTGTGCGTGCTGTTCGCTCCGGCGCTGTACTGTGTGATACATCTGCCGCTGTGGCTTGCGGTGATTTATGGGCTGTTCGGGCTTGTGATGGCCGGAGCATACATGTATTTCAGTAGCTATATCAACCGCTGCAACTATATCTCGCTTCCGATGGTCGAGGCTGTGGAGCATGCCTTGCGCATCCGGCAGCTTCAGCGCCAGCTTCTGCTGTTCGGTATTTGTTGCGGACTTGTGGTGATAGTGCCGTTCATGACCCTGGTCTATCAGATGGATAGCCATGCCGCTTTCTACGGCGCCTGCATAGGCGGCATTGTCGGCGGCATCATCGGCATCGTCAAGGAAGTACGGTTCTTCCGCATGAGCCGCCAGTTGCTCGCCGAGTTGCGCAGCTTTACCGAAGAGTGAACTTGCACGTCAATCCACTCTCCGATGGTGAAGGCTGCCCGCTTGTGCAGGAATGTCCGGAGCGGGTCGGAGCAACTTCATCGTAATTCGCAGCAGTCCCATTATCAGCCGAAAATAAAAGTGACCCAGGAGCAGAGGTCGTGCCAGTAGCCTTTGAACATATGGCAGAAGGCGTTGACGATGCCCATGCGGATAGCCATGATTATTGCCGTGGCGTTGAAAATCCAGCACGCGAGTATGAACAGAGCCGAGCGGCCGTAGCCTTGTCCTTGGATGTCGGTCTGATAGGGGCGCGTCTGCACCCAGAAGCATGTGATATGGAAGGCAAGGGTAAAGCCTATGAGAACGTCGAAGATATAAAGCGACTTTGCCGCTCCCAAAATCCGCAACAGCAGAAGCAGATAGGTGAACAGCGGCAGGCAGTAGGGAGCCAAGGATATGAATATCATTCCAAATCCGCGTCCGCTGTGGCTCATCACTCCCGAGCGCTCATCGGCTCGGAAGGAGTGGATTTTGTGCAGGAACATCATGCCCACGACGGTATGCGACAGCTCATGCGAGAAGGTCTGCATCCATGCCTCGTTCACAGCCAGGGGCCTGATGCGGCGCAACACGAAGTAAGCCGCCATACCTCCTAGAAACCATGCGTACACTTTAAGGTGTGTTGCAGCCCATGCCACCGCGGGAAAAAATTGGGTGGCGGCCAAGGCGATTATGAGAATAAGCAGGGGGTAGTAGAGCAGGTTTCCGGCAATGGAGAACGCGCGGAGTGTTGTGCTTCGGGTACTCATGCGACAAAAGTTTGGTTCAAGTGAATATTCAAGGCCTAAAGTTACATAAAATGTTGCGATTATCGCAATCCGTCACGGAAAAAATGAGTACTTTTGTAATCGTTTTGCGGAAAGTTAAATCCCCCGCACCCTACGTGGGCCAATCATCACGTCATAGCAAATGCTCTTCAATTCGTTTGAATTTTTGGTTTTCCTGCCTGTTGTGTTTTTGCTTTACTGGTTTGTCTTCAAGCCGGTAAGGTGGCAGAATCTCTTCATTGTAGTGGCAAGCTATGTGTTCTACGGATGGTGGAACTGGCGCTTTCTCGGCCTTATCGCCTTGGCGAGCACTACGGCTTATGTGTGCGGCCTGCTTCTCGGGCGTTATCGAGGACGACGTGCCGTAAGCAAGTGGATATGCGGCGTAAATGTTGCCGTAAGTCTTGGAATACTTGGTACTTACAAGTACTACAATTTCTTCGCTACCAATTTCAGCGCTGTGCTTGAGGCTTTCGGCTTCCGTCCCGACTGGGTCACTCTTGAGCTTGTGCTGCCCGTCGGTATCAGTTTCTACACCTTTCAGGCTCTTGCTTATGCCATCGACGTATACCGCGGCAAGATTGAGCCGTCGCGCAATGTCATTGACTTTTTCGCTTTCATCAGCTTTTTCCCGCAACTTGTAGCCGGGCCGATTGAAAGGGCTTCGAACCTGTTGCCGCAGTTCCTGAAAAAGCGTGTGTTCGATTATCCGCTTGCCGTCGACGGTCTGCGTCAGATGCTTTGGGGACTGTTCAAGAAGATGGTGGTTGCCGACAGTTGCGCCATGACAGTGGACTATGTATTCTCCAATTACGAGACGATGGGCGGTATCAACCTGATTGCAGGTGCGGTGCTGTTCTCGTTTCAGATTTACGGCGACTTTTCGGGCTATTCCGACATTGCCATCGGCACTGCAAAGCTGTTCGGAATACGTCTGATGCAGAATTTCAACTTTCCTTACTTCTCGCGAAGCATATCCGAGTTCTGGCGCCGCTGGCATATCTCACTTACGGCATGGTTCCGCGACTATGTCTATATCCCGCTCGGCGGAAGCCGTGGCGGTCGATGGAAAACTGTACGCAACACTATAATCGTATTTCTTGTGAGCGGATTCTGGCACGGAGCCGACTGGACTTTCATATCCTGGGGCGCGTTCAACGCCATGCTTTTCGTGCCGCTTTTGCTTGCCGGAACAAGTCGCAAGTACAAGGGCACGACAGTTGCCGATGGCTCGGTTCTTCCATCTCTTAAGGAGTGTGGACTGATGCTCGTGACATTTGCTCTTGTAGTGCTGGGTCGCGTGCTCTATCGCGCCGAGACAATCCCTGCCGCTGCAACGATTTTCCGCAAAATGTTCACCGACTTCCATCTCACATGGGCGCCCGTGGAGTGGATGAGTTTTGTGTATATCGCCGTGATGATAGTGATTGAGTGGTTCCACCGCACGTCGTTCCACGGCTTCGCACTGGCTCCATCGGGCGTTATGCGTCATCGGGCGCTCCGTTGGTTGCTCTATTACTGTCTGGCTATGTGCATCCTCTTTTCTGCCGGACGCAACGAGACATTCATTTATTTCCAGTTCTGATAGTGGTTTTAGCCTGATGAAACGATTCCTGATACAGACATTGCTTTTCGGATTGTTCATTGTCGCAAGCCTGGCAGCAGGCGAGCTCATTGTCAGAAGCATGGAAAATCCGTATAAAATCAAGCAGCGATATTTCTGTGAGAATCCCACAGGTACGCGAACTGTAATTCTCGGAAATTCCCATTCCTATTTCGGTATTATTCCGGATATGTTGCCGGAAAAGGCCGTAAATCTGGCTAACGTGTCGCAGACCTTGCGCTACGACCGCATACTTCTGGAGCATTATGCCGATAATCTTGACAGCCTGCGCACGGTGATTCTTCCGCTGTCATATACTTCGCTGTATGATGTCGACCTTGAGGATACCGACGAATGGTGGCTCGCGATCAACTACCGCATCTATATGGGAATTGACCGTCATCCCGCGTTTTCGAAATATGGCTCGGAGCTGTCGCACATTGCGGTGTATAACAGCAAGCTGGCAACGTTTTTCGGCCTGGCGGAATCTAATCTGTCCTGCGACAGTCTCGGACATGGAACGTCGTATTCGCTCGACCGCAAGTATGAAGGTTGGGAAGAGACCGGTCCGGAATTTGCCCGGCGGCATACGGCCGGACTTCATCCTGAAATGGAAGCCCGGAATATTGCCGAGATTGACCGCATAGCCGATTTCTGCCGGGAACGCGGGGCAAGACTTGTGCTTGTAACACTGCCTGAGTTTGAGTCGTACAGGGCTAATGTGGATATGGCACGTCTCGACCGCATGCGTTTTGTCGCCGATTCCATAAGTACTTCGCGAGGTCTGAAATATCTTGATTTTTATGCCGACCCGAGATTCGGTAAAGATGATTTTTACGACTCCGATCACCTCACCTCCGACCTTGGTGCTACCAAATTCACCCGCATCCTCGCCGAAGAGTTGAGGGCGAAATGACAGCATAAAAAATGGGTCTGAAAAGTCATACATGACCTGTCAGACCCATCAAAATCTTCAATTATTATTAGAAACTGTTTAAATTTATGTGATATAGATTTTGAGAGATGTTGTCAGATGGATTTTTGCATGCGATGAGGGCGTGTGGCAGTAGCCACTCAACCGAAGAGCATCCAAAAAGACGCTGACAAGAGACTCAAAAGCATAGAAAGATAAATTTTAAATAGTTTCTTAGATGATGAGCATTGCGTCGCCGTATGCTCCGAAGCGGTAGCCTTGGGCAACGGCTTCGTCGTAGGCCTTCATCACCAGTTCGTAGCCTCCGAAGGCGGCAACCATCATGAGCATGGTCGAGTAGGGCATGTGGAAATTGGTGAGCAGCGATGTGCACACGGTGAAGTCGTACGGAGGGAAGATGAATTTGTTGGTCCAGCCGTCGTAGGTCTTCATGTGTCCGCCCATGCTCACAGCAGTGGCGATACCGCGCAGAACCGATGTTCCAACGGCGCACACCTGCTTACCGGCGTCTTTGGCGTCGTTTACGGTCTTGACAAGTTTTTCCGAAGCGAGCATCTGCTCCGAGTCCATGCGGTGCTTGGTGAGGTCTTCCACGTCGATTTCGCGGAAGTTTCCGAGGCCGCTGTGCACTGTGATAAACGCTTTTTCAATGCCCTTGATTTCAAGACGGGTGAGGAGCTCGCGCGAGAAGTGCAGTCCGGCGGCGGGAGCCACTACGGCACCTTCCTTTTCGGCGAAGATACATTGATAGCGCACGGCGTCTTCCGGGGTGGATTCGCGTGTGATATAGGGGGGCAGGGGTGTGTGACCTAAAGAGAAGAGTGTCTGCTTGAATTCATCGTGGGGTCCGTCGTAGAGGAAGCGGAGTGTGCGGCCGCGGGAGGTGGTGTTGTCGATAACTTCGGCCACCATTGATTCGTCGTCGCCGAAATAGAGCTTGTTGCCGATACGGATTTTGCGTGCAGGCTCCACAAGTACGTCCCAGAGTTTGTTGTCCTCGTTAAGTTCGCGGAGCAGGAAAACCTCGATGCGTGCGCCGGTCTTTTCCTTGTTGCCGTAAAGGAGCGCGGGGAAAACTTTGGTGTCGTTGAACACCATTACATCTCCTTCATCGAAATAGTTGAGTACATCCTTGAAAATGTGGTGTGAAATTTCGCCGGTGCGACGGTTTACAACCATCATCCGCGCTTCATCGCGGTTCGCTACGGGTTCCTGGGCAATGAGTTCGTCAGGAAGGCGGAATTTAAATTGTGAAAGTTTCATTGGATATGTTACGTGATAAGTATTTTATACTTTATGTTTGCAGTGGATGGCCGCTTGTCAGGCCTTGTTTTCTTCGGGCATTTCGATTACGACGGTGCGAATGAGTTCGGCGGTCTGGTCGATTGTCAGACAGTCGTCAAGCGTTATATCGCCTACGCGAGTGCGTCGCAGGGCACTCAGGTGTCCTCCCGAACCGAGGGCTGCACCGATGTCGCGAGCAAGCGCGCGGATATATGTGCCTTTGCTGCACACGACGCGGATTTTTATTTCCGTTGGCGAGAACGACAGAAGCTCAATCTCGTCGATTACAAGGATTTTGGGCTTCAACTCCACCTCGCGACCCTTGCGGGCGAGGTCGTAGGCGCGTTGGCCGTTGACTTTCACTGCCGAGTACGACGGGGGAATCTGTTCGATTCGTCCTGTAAATTTCGCCAGGGTGTCGCGTACAAGTTGCTCGGTGATGTGTTCTGTGGGGTAGGTGGCGTCAATCTCTGTCTCAAGGTCGAACGACGGCGTGGTGGCTCCGAGAGCGACAGTGGCGATGTATTCCTTCACGCCGGCCTGGAGAAGGTCGATGCGTTTGGTGGCGCGCCCCGTACACACGATTACAACTCCCGTTGCGAGGGGGTCGAGTGTGCCGGCGTGTCCCACTTTCACTTTCTTGATTTTAAGTCGGCGTGTGAGCGCGTTTCTCACGCGTGCCACGGCATCGAACGATGTCCAGCCCAGTGGCTTGTCGATGCAGAGAACTTCTCCTTCTATGAAATTCATGCGTCAGAATCAGAACAGGCCGTAACCTTTGGCGATGCAGATAAGGCCTACGATGAGGCAATATACGGCAAACCATACGAGCTTGCCTTTCTTTACAATCTCAAGCATCCATTTGCAGGCGATACATCCTACCACGAAGGCGGCGAGGAATCCAACAAGCAGGGGCACGAATCCGAGTGAGCTTGCAGTCGCAACTTCAGCTGAAGAACCTCCCACCATTTTCAAGGCATCGAGAAGCGCTTCGCCAAGTATGGGGATAATCACCATGAAAAACGAGAACTGGGCCACCTGCTCGCGCTTGTCGCCGATAAGAATACCGGTGGCGATGGTTGTGCCGGAGCGAGACAGACCGGGCAGCACGGCAACGGCCTGAGCGCATCCGATGATGAAGGCGTCAAGGAAGGTGATGTTGCGCGGGCGATAGGTCTTGCCTGTGAGGCGGTCGTGTTCGAGCGGACGTGTGCGGAAGAAGTAGGAGAAAGACAGCAGCAGAGCCGTAACGCAGAGGCAGATGCCTACGAGCCAGAGATCCTGACCGAAAAATGATTCGATGAAATCCTTGAAGCATACGCCAACGATGGCGATGGGAATACAGGAAACAAGAATCTTGCATACGTAGTAGAAATCTTCGTCGCGGCGGAAGGTGAAGAATGATTTCACCAGAGGTAAAAACTCGCGCCACAGAATCACGATGGTGCTCAGCACGGTGGCAACGTGGAGTACTACGTCAAGCTCGATGCTCTCGGCTCCGGAAAGTTCCAGACCGAGAAGGTCGCGGAAGATTTCGAGATGTCCCGACGAGCTGATGGGGAGGTATTCGGCAAGTCCTTGCACAATACCTAAAATCAATGCGTTCAGAATGTCCATTAGAAATTATTTGCGGAAACGTTTGGGGTCGATGATGATTGCTGCAGCCATGCCTACGAAGCCGAGAAAAGCCAGCGCGGGGCCTACCACGATGCGGCGTGTGCTGAAGATGTCGGGGTTGAAAGCCTCTTCGGTTGATGAGCCGCCGGTCATGAGCACGAAACCGAGCACAATCAGCGCTCCGGCCACGGCCATGGCTATGAAATTTTTCTTGCAGAGCGGCTTCTGGCTGTCGCTTTCGCGCTCGATGGGATTCTTTTTTGAGTTATCCATAAGATTTAAATGTTTTTTGTCGGAATGTTTTGGATGAGGGGGAGCGTAGGGGCTGCCGCGCGGACTATTTCATGTGAAGGTCGTCGTAGCTTGAGCGGAGGTGGCGGTTGGTGGCTACTATTGCAGCTAAGGAGCATATGGTGACTCCGCAGACGAGCACTCCCGCAAGCAACGCGGCCATCTTGGGCCAGCTCAGGGCAAGCGCTGCGCCGGGCTCGGCAGCGGCGGCATAGCAGCGTATCGCCACGAGTATGGCTCCGGCCACCGCTCCGGCGATAAGGCCGTTGACAGCTCCTGCGCCGATAAACGGACGCCGGATAAATGATGTGGTGGCGCCGACGAGTTTCATCGTGTGGATGAGAAAGCGCCGGGAATAGATGGAGAGACTTACCGTGTTGTTTATCAACACGAATGAAATCAGAAGCAGCGCGGCGGCCACAATGAGCAGTATTGTGCTGATGCGGCGCATGGCTGAATCAACGCCCTCGATAATTGACGTTTCGGTAAGAATTTCCTCAACTCCGCTGAGTGCCGACACACGGCCGGCAAGCAGTTCTATGCTGTCGACACGGGCGTATTCGGGACGAACCTTTACGTCAAATTCCGCGGAGTAGGGGTTGGCCTGGAGGTATTCGGCTATGTCCTCGCCCATGTAGGCGCTTTCCTGTGCGAGAATGTCGTCGGAAGACGAGTATACAAACGAGTCGACAAACTTCGCCGCCGAGAGCGTGCGCTTCACCTTGTCGGTATCGGCTTTGGTGCTGTTGCGGTCCATCTTCACGATGAATCCGAGGTTGCGGCGCACATCGTCGGTCATGTATTGAGCCGTTATGCCAATCATCGCCACTATACCGAGAAGCAGCAGAACCAGCGTCACGCTGATTACCGAAGTGAGTTGTGAGCCGAATGTCGAGATACGCTTACCTTTATCTGAAGCCATTGTTTTATGTACATAAATGGAAGCCGGAGCTGCCGTTATGGCAATCCTTTCCCAAATTGGCGCAAAAATACTGCTTTTTGCGCTTGTTAGCAAATTTAGCGCCGTCAATGTGCCTCTTTTAGCATAATTTTGCAATTAACTGTAAAGAGAAAGAATACTGGAAAATACTTTTGCTCTGTTTCCGGCGTCCATACGGACGCCATGGTGTATTAATACATGTATACCCGGCACACCTTCGGCTGAAGGCCTACGGTGTACCGGGTTACTGGATAATCAGCGTTCTTGCGAACGCTCGTTGGTTAATATCTTAAAAAGAGCTTTCGGATGGTTGGCTGCCTTCCGATGCAGGTGTCAAGCTGTAACGGATTTTGCCTGTTATAGCCTTCCCTTGCCTATATAACCTAACATTGCCTATATAGCCTATTATTGCCTATATTGCCTATTTTTTCGCTACTTCTTCGAGAAGTGTCTTTTTGAACAGGTCATGGTTGCGCAGGTCGGGACGTCCTGTGGCTTTACCATTACGGTCAACGATGATGTAGTAGGGTATGCCGTCAACTTCGAATCGTGAGCGGATTATGTTGATCTGCTCGGGGGTGACTCTGTAATGTATGCCCTTGATGTCGGGAATCATTTCAAGGTAGGCACCTATTTTGGATGATTCGTCGGCGATGTAGATCCACACAATGTCGTCGGAAGCGAGTTCGCCTTGTTTTGCCGGTTCGTTGGCGGCGAGGGCTGAGCGGCAGGGGCCGCACCAGGTGTTCCAAAGGTCAACCATGACAACCTTGCCCTTGTGGGGTGCGATAATTGCATCAAAAACCTTGTCGTCGGCCACGTCAGGAGTCGGAGTGATAAGTTCGAGACGGGCATTTGCCATGAAGTCGGCCACTTCTTTTTCCTTAGCCTCAACGCCCTGGAGATAAGCCGGCGAACTGAGTGAGCGCAGTTTCTCGCGTTGTTCGTCGCTGACTTTCAGGTTTGATGCAGCTTCGTAAGCATCCTGATAGGTTTCGAGTTCCTTGATAAGTCGGGTATCGACACCGGCTTTTTCCCACATATCCGAAGCTCCGCACAAGTCGTCGGGAGTAACATCGGTGAACAGGATGAGATAGAGCGGGTTATTGAAATCAACTTCTTCGGCAACGCGTTTGAGATTGGCGTCGCTGAGCTCGATATTTATGCTGTCGGCAGGGATTTTCGATCCCCAGCTGTTATGGGTGTTGTAGTAGTTGGTTCTCAACAGGCGGAATGCATCTTGAGCTGCGACAATAAGCAGTGCATCAAGGTTCACGCCAAGATATTCCTTGACAATTGGCTTCAGATCGGATGCGGCAAGGGAGTCTTTGAGGTTGTGGTATTTGGTGAGGATGAAATCGGTGTAGGTGTCGCCGTCCATATGATAGTCGGCGAACTTTCCGGAATAGAGACCGAAATCGAAGTTTCCTGCGTCCGCATCATTGATGGCGTGCACGAGCGGGGCGTATTTTCCGGATGCGTATCCCACCGGGACTGTCTGATTTTCGTCACCGCGGAATTTCATGTTGTAGTAGCCGCTAATCAGGGCACTGGAGTAAATGTCGACCGTCTCGCCGGGAATTACGATAGCATTGCCGCGTGTGTTTGTTTCGCCGATTGTGTGGGTTCTTATGTTTGCAGGTCCGGTCAGGAAGGTGGTGAAAGTGGCGTTTCCGTCTTTGTCGAGGTCGACCTGCTTTACCGATTGACCGTTGATGGCATTTACGATGATGTTGATTTTCGAACCCATGCCGGGGCGATAGCCGGCCACATGTATATTGACAGTGGCTGAGTCGGCGGTCATTTCCGGAACGGGAATCTCTGTTTCCGTCACTTCGGCCTTGAGGGCTGCCGGAACAGCGTCGGATGCGGAATTACCCTTTCCCGTAAGGTCGATGCCCCATATTTTCCAGGTGGAAGTGCCGTCTTCGGAGAAGTCGATTTTTCTTACCGAGGGGGCGATGGCGGGGAAGGTCATCGTGAAGTGTGTCACTCCGGAATCGGGCATAATGAAATTTTCGCCGGGAGTGATGCCGTCGATAGAGGTCATTGTGAGGGTGTCGCCATCGGCCACGATGAAGCTGCCGGGCGATATCTGAATCCACCAACCCGGGCGGAAGTGTACCACGGCGTGTAGCACTGTGGAGGAATCGGTGAGTTCAACCTTGTCGAAACTGAGATTGTTTGTGCCCGCACTTTCGATGAAAGGACGGTCGACAGTCCCGCGGTTTGAAAAACTGTTGCAGCCAACGAGCATCGAGCAGGTGAGTGTTGCAACAAAAATAAGTTTTTTCATGAAATGGAATGTATAAATGTGATAGATGAAAAGACGGTGGGTATGACGGAGGAAGACAAATCGGCGTCACTCCGGACGCCATTCACATATGTGATTTACCGGGCACACCTCCGGCTAAAAAGCCTACGGTGTACCCGGTTAGTGAATAATCGACGTCCTCCGGACGTGTGTTGGCGGTTATATCGTAATTATATATTGGATGTTCTGTAAAATCCGCGTCGTCCGATTATTATTCCTCGGTGTTCTTTTCGGCGTATTCTTTGAGGAGTTTCTCCTGTACGTCGCCGGGAACGAGTTCGTAGGAAGCGAATTTCATCGTGAACGACGAGCGTCCGCCTGTGATTGAGCTGAGTGAAGTGGAGTAGCTCGACATTTCTTTCAGAGGCACCTTGGCCGAGATTTTCTCGAAACCATTCTCGCTCGACATGCCCATGATGATGGCACGTCGTCCCTGGAGGTCGCTCATTACGTCGCCCATAACGTCGGAGGGTACGAGCACCTCAACGTCGTAGACGGGTTCGAGCACTTTAGGATTGGCTTCACGGAAGGCTTGGCTGAAGGCATTTCGGCCTGCGAGACGGAAGGAGATTTCGTTGGAGTCGACGGGGTGCATCTTTCCGTCGTAGATACATACACGCACGTCGCGGGCATAGGAGCCTGTGAGGGGACCTTGCTCCATGCGGTCCATGAGACCCTTGACGATTGCGGGGATGAAACGGGCGTCGATGGCGCCGCCGACGATACAGTTGCACACCACGAGCTTGCCACCCCATGCGAGGGGAATTTCCTGAGTGTCGCGAACGTTCATCTTGAACTCCTGGTTGCCGAAGCGGTAGGTGTCGGGAGCCGGCATGCCTTCGGTGTAGGGTTCAACAATCAGATGCACTTCGCCGAACTGACCTGCGCCACCCGACTGTTTTTTGTGACGGTAGTCGGCGCGGGATGCCTTGGTGATGGTTTCGCGGTAAGGAATCTTGGGTTCCTCAAACACGATGGGGAGTTTATCGTTGTTTTCCACGCGCCATTTGAGAGTGCGGAGGTGGAACTCGCCCTGTCCGGAGAGGATGGTCTGCTTGAGTTCCTTGGATTGCTCGATCTGCCATGTGGGATCTTCCTCGTGCATGCGGGTGAGGATGCCGGCGAGTTTTTCGGCATCGCTCTCAGTCACGGGACGGATTGCACGCTGATATTTGGGCGCGGGATATTTGATGAAGTCGAATTTGATTTCGCAACCCTTTTCGTCGAGGGTGTTACCGGTGCGCACGTCCTTGAGTTTTACGGATGCGCCGATGTCACCGGCCTGAAGGGTGTCGACTGCCTCGCGGAGCTGACCGCATACGCAGAAAATCTGGGCGAAGCGTTCTTTTCCGCCGCGGGTCACGTTTTCGAGGTCGGCTCCGGCCTTGAGTGTGCCTGACATCACTTTGAAGTAGCTTACTTCGCCGATGTGCGGTTCTACGGTGGTCTTGAACACGAACAGGCTCAGGGGGCCTTCGGGGTTGGGTGCGATTTCCTCACCTTCGGTATCGACTGGAGCAGGCATGTCGTCGACGAAGGGAACGACGTTGCCGAGGAATTCCATCATGCGGCGTACGCCCATGTCTTTTTCGGCGCTCACGCAGAACACCGGGAAAATTGAGCGTTCGATAAGTCCCTTGCGGATGCCGAGACGGAGCTCGTCTTCGGTGAGGTGTTCTTCCTCAAAGAATTTTTCCATGAGGGTCTCGTCGTTTTCGGCGGCAGCCTCAACGAGAGCTTTGTGGAGTTCGTTTGCACGGGGAAGTTCTTCTGCGGGAATGT
>CAJURN010000005.1:0-127389 GCA_910589055.1 uncultured Muribaculaceae bacterium | reverse complement strand
GGAATGTCTTCGATGACGGGTACGCCGCCGTCGGGTCCCCAGGAGTATTTTTTCATCAGAAGGACGTCGATCATCGAGTTGAATCCGGGGCCTGAGGTCAGGGGGTACTGGATGGCTACGACCTTGGGGCCGAAAATCTCGCGCATCTGCTCGATTACGTTCTCATAGTCGGCTTTTTCGCCGTCGAGCTGGTTCATCGCGAAGATTACGGGCTTGTTGAGGGAGGAAGCCGTGCGGAAAATATTCTGTGTGCCTACTTCGACGCCGTATTGTGCGTTGACAACGATTAGGCCGGTGTCGGTGACGTTGAGGGCTGTGATGGCGCTGCCTACGAAGTCGTCGGCTCCCGGGCAGTCAATCACGTTGAGTTTCTTGTTGAGGAACTCGGCATAGAACACTGTTGAGAAAACCGAGTAGCCATATTCTTTTTCAACCGGGAAATAGTCGGTGACAGTATTTTTTGCGTCAACCGTACCGCGACGTTTTATAACTCCACACTCGAAGAGCATTGCTTCAGCGAGTGTGGTTTTACCGGAGCCCTTGCTGCCGAGCAGGGCAATGTTTTTGATTTCGTTGGTCTTGTAGGTTTTCATGCTATCAAGAGTTAGGTGGTTAGTTATTCCATTATATTAGCAGGTGTCAGAACGTCGGTTCTGAAGTCGGTCGCAATTTATGAAATTATTTTTTCTGAAAGTGCCGCCAAAGATATGTTTGATAACATAAAACCGGATTTTTAGCCGTGGATATGCTAAAAAACATATTTTCGGGGCAAAAAAGTTTCATGTCAGGTCAAAATTTTGTAATTTTGGCATCCTGTTTGCAAGGAACTGCAGCGAAGGCCGCCGAATCAGGGTGACGATTCCCGCAAGGGTGGCCGTGAAACCGATTACCAGATAATTTTATGGACAATTATAAAGAAGAAATGGAAGACAAGGAAATCATGAGCGTGGGACAGATTGAGATTGACGCAAGCCGCTTTACCAAGGACCCCGACACGGAAAGTCTTCCCATACTTCCGACAAGAAATCTCGTTCTTTTTCCGGGTGTCACCATCCCCATCTCGCTTGGGCGCGCAAGCTCCCGTGAGGTAGCCGAAATGGCCAGCACCGAAGCGGTGCCGGTGGGTATTGTGTGCCAGGTCAATCCCGAGGAAGAGAATCCTGCCGTCACCACCGGCCTGTATCACTACGGCGTGGTGGCCGACGTGCTCAATATATTCAAGCTCCCCGACGGAAGCCAGACAGCGCTTGTGCGCGCCCGCGGCAAGTTCCGTATCCTCGGCAAGGGAAAGCCTTCGGAGAAGGGCGATTTCCTCTCGGCGCGTGTCAAGCTCATCGACGACATGCCCGCAGCCGATGAAGACGAATTCAAAATCGTGACCGAGCAGATTCTGAAGCTCATCCACTCCATAATCGAGCGGTCGGGCGACAATCCCGGTTTCGAGCAGAATCTCCAGCAGTTGCCGCTTGGCGCGCCGGTAGTCAATTTTGTTGCTACAAATATGCCTTGCGATGCCCGTGAGAAGAGTGCCATGCTTGCCAAGTCGAGAATTTCGGACCGTGCTTTCGCCGTTCTCGCCGAACTCACCACCATCGACGAGAAGATGACTATCACCCACGACATCATGTCGAAGGCCAAACGCTCGATGGAAAACAACCAGCGCTCGGCTTTCCTGCAGCAGCAGATGGAGTCGATTCGTGAGGAACTTTACGGCGACAGCGACGACGAGATTGAGATGCTTGAGAAGCGCGCCGAAAAAATCAGCTTCCCGACAAAGGTACGCGAGACTTTCGCGCGGGAGGTTGACAAGTTGCGCCGCTATAATCCGCAGTCGCCCGACTATGCCGTGCAGTACAGTTATCTCGACACCCTTCTCTCTCTTCCCTGGAACGTATATCCCTCCACGAACGAAGACCTTGGCGAGGCCACAAAGATTCTTGAAGAGGATCATTACGGCCTTGAGAAGGTGAAAGAGCGCGTGCTCGAGCAGCTTGCCGTGCTCATGCACAATCCTTCAGGAAAGGCTCCGATAATCTGCCTTGTGGGAGCGCCCGGTGTGGGAAAGACTTCAATTGGCAAGTCGGTTGCACGTGCTCTTGGCCGCAAGTACAGCCGTGTCTCCCTTGGCGGACTCCATGATGAGGCCGAAATCCGAGGTCACCGCCGCACCTACATCGGGGCTATGCCGGGTAGAATCATCGACGCCATGAAGCGTGCCGAGGTCTCGAACCCCGTGCTTCTGCTCGATGAGATTGACAAAATCGGAGCGGACTTCAAGGGCGATCCAGCCGCGGCTCTTCTGGAGGTCCTCGACCCCGAACAGAACTGCCGTTTCCATGATAATTATATAGATGTGGACTATGACCTGTCGCACGTGCTCTTCATAGCCACGGCAAACACGCTCTCGACTCTTGCCCGTCCCTTGCTCGACCGTATGGAGATAATCGACATCAGCGGCTACCTCCAGGAAGAGAAAATAGAGATTGCCCGCCGCCATCTTATTCCCCGTGTCCGAACTGAGCACAAGCTCACCGAAGAAGAATTCGACGTGTCCGACGAGGCTCTTGCCTGCATAATCCGCCGTTACACCTCGGAAAGCGGTGTGCGACAGCTGGAGAAAAAAATCGCTGCATTGGCGCGCAAGTCGGTTCTGTACAAGATGCAGGGCCGAGAGTTTCCCACGCCCGTGATGCCCGATAATCTGTACGACCTTCTCGGACTCGCTCCCCGAATCGAGGATGAGTACGAGGGCAATGAGTTTGCCGGAGTAGTGACAGGCCTTGCGTGGACTGAGGTCGGAGGCGAGATACTTATGGCTGAGTCTTCGCTCTCTCCCTCCAAGGACGGACGTCTCACCATCACCGGAAATCTCGGCGATGTGATGAAGGAATCAGCCACGATAGCCCTCCAGTGGGTCAAGGCACATGCCGCGCAGCTTGGAATTGATTCGTCGGTGTTCAACCGTTACGGCCTTCACATCCACTTCCCCGAGGGTGCCATTCCCAAGGATGGCCCGTCGGCAGGTATCACCATCGCGACATCCATCGTCTCCACACTTACCCAGAAGCGTGTGGCCGAGCGTATTGCCATGACCGGCGAAATCACACTCCGCGGAAAGGTGCTCCCTGTCGGTGGAATCAAGGAAAAGATTCTTGCCGCCAAGCGTGCCGGAATCAAAACCATAATTCTTTCCGAAAAGAACCGTAAGGATATCGAGGACATTCCCGCCAAATATCTTGAAGGATTGGACTTTGTGTACGTCGACACGGTAATGGACGTAATGCGCCGAGCCATCACCGATGAGCCTGTGGTTGACCCCATCGACCTGTCGGCTCCGGCAGAAAATGTTGATGAAAATAAAAAATAGTAAAATTTTTGCCAAGAAGTTTGCGGATTCAAAATATAATTGTAACTTTGCGAGCAATAAAGCAAGACAAATGACACGATTTAGCACATATTATTATTCGTTTTATTTTTATTCCATGAATAAAGACGGGAAGTGTGTTGTCTGAATCGAAACATTATATTGAATCCTATAACGAAATAGATTAACCCTATCAAATCCCGTCGCTGATTGCAGTGCGGGATTTTTTTTGATTATGAAAGAACCGGAAACATCGTCAGGAAAAGTCAAGGTGGCTATCCAGGGCATCGCGGGTTGCTTCCACGACGCCGCGGCAAGGGAGTACTTCGCTCCTGCCGGATTCGAGGTGGAGACAGTGGAGCATGACACGTTCGCCGACTTGTTCGAGAGTGTCCACTTCGACGCCTCAATGCTCGGAATCGTGGCTATCGAGAATACCATTGCCGGAAGCATATTGCCGAACCACGAATTGCTCCGCCGCAGCGGTGTGCGCATCATCGGTGAGCACAAGAAGCGCATCTCGCACGTGCTGTGCGCGCTTCCGGGCGAGACTATCGACAGCATACGTGAGGTAAATTCGCATCCTATGGCGCTGATGCAGTGCGAGACATGGCTCCGCCAGTATCCTGCCATGAAGATGGTGGAACATTTCGATACCGCTGGAAGTGCCAGAGATATAGCCGCAGCCCGTCTTGCAGGACATGCCGCCGTGTGCGGTGAATATGCCGCTGAACTCTACGGGCTCGACATCCTCGCCCGGGGAATCGAAACCAACAAGCGTAATTTCACCCGTTTCCTTATCGTGGCTGACCCCCTGATTGCCGCCGAACTCGGCCCCAAGGCCATGGATGTTGACAAAGCATCGGTTGTGTTTACCTTGCCTCACAGCAAGGGAGCGCTGTCGAAGGTGCTCACCATCCTGTCGTTCTACGATATGAACATGTCGAAAATCCAGTCAACTCCCGTGATAGGGCGGGAGTGGGAGTATCGCTTCTATGTTGACCTGACTTTTGACGATGTGGTGCGTTATCATCAGGCAATCGACGCCGTGCGCCCTCTTACCAACGAACTCACAATCCTCGGCGAATACAAAGACACCCTCAATCCCTGAATCATGACAAAAGCAATACAGCCCTCCGCAAGGGTGGAATCAATAAAAGAATACTATTTCTCCCGCAAACTCAAGGAAATTGCCCGCCTTAACGCTGAAGGCCGCGACATAATATCACTTGGTATCGGAGGCCCCGATATGCCACCTTCGCAGTCGGTAATCGACAAGGCATGCGAAACATTACGTCGCTCCGACAGCCATTCCTACCAGATGACAATCGGAATTCCGGAGCTTCGCCGCTCTTTCGCCGGATGGTACAGCCGGTTTTACGGCGTGACCGACCTGAATCCCGATACGGAGATTTTGCCGCTCATCGGCTCGAAAGAGGGCTGTGTCGACATCAGTCTTACTTTCCTGAATCCCGGCGACGGAGTGCTGGTGCCGAATCCGGGTTATCCCACCTATACTTCGGCTTCGAGAATTGCTCAGGCTGAGATTTTTACCTACGACCTTGACGAGGAACACGGATGGTATCCCGATTTCGACGCGCTCGAGCGTCTTCCCCTCGACCGGATAAAGCTCATGTGGGTAAATTACCCGCATATGCCCACCGGCACGCCTGCCACAATGGAACTGTTTGAGCGCCTTGTGGATTTCGGTCGCCGCCACGGTATCGTTATTGTCAACGACAATCCTTACAGTTTCATTCTCAACGATCGTCCGCTCAGTATTTTGGCTGTTGATGGCGCCCGCGACATCGCCATTGAGATGAATTCGTTGAGCAAGTGCATGAACATGGCCGGATGGCGAGTGGGCATGCTTGCGTCGAACCCTACTTTCGTGAGCTGGGTTTTAAAGATAAAGAGCAACATTGATTCCGGCCAGCTCCGGGCCGTGATGGACGGCGCTGTGGAAGCACTTTCCTGCGACGCCGGATGGTACCGCAGGCTCAACAGCGTGTATGCCTCGCGTAAGGAGGTGGCATTGCGGATTATGGATGCCCTCGGTTGCAGTGTCCGCCCCGGACAGCAGGGACTTTTCCTGTGGGGTCGCATACCTGATTCGTCGGCAGGTTCGGAGGAATTTGCCCAAAAGGTGCTCGACGATGCCAGGGTGTTCATCACTCCCGGATTCATTTTCGGAAGTGCCGGAGAGCGCTATGTGCGCATATCGCTATGCGCCACGGAAGAGAACCTTCTCCGTGCCCTTGAAAGAATTGAAAAAGCTATATAAAATAGGATAATAGGAAAAACTACTCATAAGATATGAAAGATCTCAAACCATTGTTCAGCGACACATTCAATGCTGAACGTCCCATAGTGATGGCGGGCCCGTGTAGCGCCGAAAACGAAGAGCAGGTGCTATCGACTGCCCGTGAGCTTGCTGAAGCGGGAATCAAGGTGTTCCGAGCCGGAGTGTGGAAGCCGCGCACCAAGCCGGGCGGATTCGAAGGCATAGGCTCCCCTGCGCTTGAATGGATGATTAAGGTGCAGGAACAGACCGGAATGATGGCTGCCACCGAGGTAGCTAACTCGCGCCACACCACTGAGGCTCTTGCCGCCGGAATAGAGGTGCTGTGGATTGGGGCACGTACGTCGGCCAATCCATTTGCCATGCAGGAGATTGCCGATGTGCTTTCAGCCCTGCCGAGCCAGAAACTCGACCGCCTTACCGTGCTTGTGAAAAATCCTGTGAATCCTGACCTTGAATTGTGGATTGGCGCTCTTCAGCGCATCTATAATGCCGGTGTGCGCCGTCTTGGAGCGATACACCGTGGATTCTCCTCCTACGGAAAACACATCTACCGCAATCCGCCCCAATGGCGTATTCCCATTGAGTTGAAGCGTCGCTATCCTCATCTTCCGTTGTTGTGCGACCCGAGCCATATCGGAGGCAAGCGCGAGATGGTGGCAACACTGTGCCAGCAGGCACTTGACATGAATTTCGAAGGTTTTATTGTGGAAAGCCATTGCAACCCCGACTGTGCCCTTAGCGACAAGGACCAGCAGGTGACTCCGGAAGTTCTGAGCTTTATTCTCGGCAACCTCGTGTGCCGCAGCGAGACGAGTTCAACTGAGAATCTTTCAATGCTCCGTCAGCGCATCGACAGCATCGACGACGAATTGCTTGAAATTCTTGCCCGACGTATGGCCGTGTGCCGCGAAGTGGGACAGTACAAGCGTGAACATGGCATGCCTGTGGTTCAGGCCGGACGCTACAACGACCTCATGCAGCGACGTGTCGACATGGCTTCGGATCTTGGAATGGGCTCCGACTTCGTGCGTTCGGTGCTTGCCGCAATCCACGAGGAATCCGTGCGCCAGCAGCTCGAAATATGCTCGGAATAGGTAAACTTCTTGCCTATTTTGCCTGTTCTTGCGACTTGAGGTACTCCTGGCAGGTCAGGGCGAGTTCTTCGTACCACTCCTCGCCGAAACGGCGTGTGAGCGGTCCTTTCAGAAATTCGTACACGCGTACGCCTTTTGCCCGTCCGAGAATCTCGGCGCAGCGGCATATTTTCCAGCGGTGATAATTTACGGCTGTGAATCCGTCATATTCCTTGACTCGCGCCGGATACAGGTGGCATGATATGGGCTTGTAGAAGTTGACACGTCCTTCTCGGTAGGCTTTTTCTATGGCGCACAGGCACATTCCATTGCGGTCGTAGGTCGTGAACACACAGTTCTTACCCTCGACAATCTGCGTAACGAGGTCGCCTTCCTCGTCGACGTACGATGTGCCGTTTTCTTCAATCTCACGTTGCGCGGCTGGCAGTAGGTCATCCCATATTTCGGGCAGGATTTCCTTGATTATGCGGTCTTCTTCCTCGGTGATTGGTGCTCCGGCATCACCGTCAATGCAACATTCTCCAAGACACTTGTCGAGGTCGCAGCAGAAGAAGCGTTCGGCAAAGTCAAGGCTTACCAGAGTGTTCTGTATATCAAGCATGTATGTTTCGTATGATTCTGTCAATGGTCGGAAACGGTTGTGCCGGTGCCGATAAGACGATCGTAGCGCTCACCGGGGCGGCGATAGTAAACTTTTATAAGATATTCGTTGACTGTCTGGAATTTATCGCCTTCAATCCATGATGTGAAGCCCCGTCGACCGTTTGGCGGCACGGCGAGATACTGGTAGTTGTAGGCACCCTGCTTCAGCAGCATCACGCGCTCGTAGAGTCCGGTTGTGGGATTGAAATACATCTGTGAATTGGAGTCGAAACGTCTCTGCACAAAATCTCCGTCAAGGAAAATCATCGTTCCCGGCGTTTCGGGATAGTCGAGCGTGAAATGTACAACAACATAGTCGGCATCCACGTCGCTTTCGTCGGAGTTGTATTCGCGGATGAAATAACGGCCATGCTGTGTGCTGTCGTAGAGATATTGCTCACCGGCACGCGTGCCGTCGGTGGCGAGGGTGAAGTGGTAGTAGGGATAGGCGTAATTTATGTCGGCCACACCCATGGAAGGAAATTCGGTCGATACCGTTTCCATGCGGCGGTATTCGTTTCCGGCATCGAAAATCAAGGCCGGCTGGTGCTCGTAGAAGGCTCGTGTGCCTGTTACGCGCAGCGGCTGACGCAGAGCCACTTCGTTGTCGAGGCGTCCGTTCTGACTCACGTATACCATCAGGTCGTTGAACGGGTCGCGCACCATGGCGTGTTCGGTCTCGACGGCGATTGAAAGCTGCTGGTGGGCTACGTTGAAGTCGATGTCGGTGCGCGGACTCACGTCGGCAGCCACCGGAGCGCTTTCCTCGCTCACCATAAAGCGGCATTGGAGCAGTGTGTTGTCAGGGTCGTTTTCGTTATAGACTTTAAGAAGGTAATTCCCTGACACGGTGGGCGCAATCTGCTCGTTGGGTACGGTGAGCCAATAGTGGACGTAGTGTACGGTCGTGGCACGCGAGAAGTCGTAGTTGTCGATTGTGGCTTCGTTGAATCCGTTGAGATATTCGCTTTCGGTGAGCCCCGACGGCTGCCAGTTGGCATTGCAGTGGGTGAGAGAGTATCGCAGATAAGAGCGGTCTTCGGCAAGCTCGTCAAATTCCACCCGGATGGCGTCACGGGAGCCCATAACCACTACAAGTGGCGCGAAATCGTTGCCGTCCAATGTGACACGCAACGACTTTATGCGCTCGTCGAAAACACCTGTCATGGTGTCGACCGGGCGCTGTGCCATCATCCCTCCGGTGAGAGGAAGGAGAGTGAGAATCAGGGCGCATATGTATCGCAGAACGGATGTCATGCAGTAATCCAGTCGATGGGCGTTTTGCCGTGTTTGACAAGATAATCGTTGGCCTGCGAGAAATGGTGGTTTCCGAAGAATCCACGATGTGCCGACAGGGGCGACGGATGGGGCGAGGTAAGCACCAGATGGCGCGAGCGGTCGATGAGCGCTCCCTTACGGATGGCATATGAACCCCAAAGCAGGAACACGATGTTTTCCTTGCGTTCATTCAGGCATGTGATGGCGGCGTCGGTGAGTTGTTCCCAACCCATGCCTTGGTGGGAGCCTGCGCGGTGAGCCTCGACTGTGAGGGTGGAGTTGAGCAGGAGAACACCCTGACGAGCCCATCGCGAGAGGTCGCCGTTGGATGGAATGGGGCCGTTTACGCCGAAGTCGGCATTGATTTCCTTGAAGATATTGATGAGCGATGGCGGCAGTGCTATGCCGGGAGCCACCGAAAAGCACAGCCCGTTGGCCTGACCCTCGCCGTGATAGGGATCTTGTCCGAGTATCACCACCTTGACATTGTCGAAAGGACAGGCGTCAAAGGCCGCGAAAATCTCCCGGGCGGGAGGAAATATGGTAGTGCGGGCATATTCGGCGCGTACTCTTGCCGCGAGTTGTCCGAAGTAGGGCATCTCCCACTGGTCGGCCAAAGCATCGTGCCATCCTTGTTCTATCTTGACTTTCATAAGTAGGATGTATTAATTAGTTATCGTATTGATTGGGTTTTTATATGAGTAGGATTTCAATCGGCTTTGATGGCACAATGGGGTTCCATTGGAACTGAAAAGCCGATTGGAAGGCTGCCATAGAAAGCTATAAGCAATGCCTTAACTAATTTGTACATCCTACTTAATACTGCAAAGTTACGTATAAGTGACCGCATAGCCAAAAAAAACGCAAGTCGGAATTAATTAAAGAAAAATTTCCGTAATTTATTGTTGTAATTCGATAAAAAGCATTAATTTTGCAGCCGCATTGGTTCTTCGGGCATGCTGCCCGGGGATTAAAAGGGAATCAGGTGAGAGTCCTGAGCAGTCCCGCTACTGTAAGTCCCATATTACGTTCCGGCTTTATGCCATTGGATTTCACCACGGAGTCTGAGAAGGTGCCGGAAACGGGGGATGAGCCAGGAGACCTGCCATGCAGAGTTATTTTATTTCAATAATCCCGAGGATTGGATTTTGAAGTGACAAGTACCGCCGAACCTGATACCCTGAAGAAGTCGCCTGTGCAACTGCCGGTGAAGTCCGCTTTAATGTAGAGCGGAATAATCCAAGGGTCGGGACAAGTGCGGCTTACGGGGTAACGTTCAGCTCTTAATCCATCTACGGATAAAACTGTTGAAACTATGATGAGATACGAAACAATCGGAAGTTTTCTTCCACCCGTAACGCTGCTTTCAGCAAAAGAAGCCCTGGCTTCGGGCAAAATGAGTGAAGCCGACTACAAGGCTGTCGAGGACGCGACTGTTCGCGAGATTGTCGACCGACAGCTCGCTGCCGGACTTGACACGGTGACATCGGGAGATGTACGCCGCAAGTACTGGGACAAGGATTTTTATCTCGGACTCGAAGGCATGTCGGTGGAGCATGTCGACAGCGGACGCGTGTATCAGGAGCTTGAGTCGTTTACCGACCTGCTTCGTCTTACCGGACGCGTGGCTTATAATCCCGAACATCCTTTCTTCGACGATTTCTCATTCCTTAAGGACTATGTAGCCGGACGTGCCAAGTGCCGTCAGACGATTCCGTCGCCGGCCGACCTGTATATGGAAATCCTCGCCATGACCGACGGCAAGCCTGAGGGCGTATACGCCGACAAGTCGGTGCTTGCGCGAGACATAGCAGAGGCGTACAACAAGACCATATTACACTTCTACGAACTTGGTTGCCGCGACATCCAGCTTGACGACACCGCTTGTGCCGGACTGGGCGACTACACCGTGGAGCAGCGCATGATGCTTGGCGGCACAGACCCCTCGGAAATGAAGGATGAGCTTGCCCGCATCATCAACGACTCCGTTGCCGGACTGCCTGCCGACATGGAGGTTGCGATATACGTATCGGCAGGCGACAAGATTGTTCCCGACTGGAGTGCGGAGTTTGTGCACACCAATCCTGCCCGTGAGATTCTGCCACAGCTTCAGGTGTCGAAATTCTTTATTCCTTTCAAGGCCGGCGATGAGGAAGAGCTGTGTGTGCTCCGCTCGCTTCCCGAGGGCAAGCGTGTGACTCTTGGACTTATCTCAGCCCACAGTCCTTTTGACGAACCGTCGTCAAAAGTGCTCGCCACGGTGAAGGCCGCCGAGAAATTCATTCCCGCCGACCGCATAGCCATAAGCCCTTCGAGCGGTTTCAAGCTCACCAACTTCATCAGCAAGGGTCTCGTGTTCGAGGACCAGTGGCGCAAGATTGCCACTCTGGCTCATCTTGCATCGCTCAATTGATGGCCGCGGCGCGATAGGCGCTATTAGAACATTCAATAGATAATACGGGTTGTAACGTGTCGGATTTTGTTCTTTTGCAGAACGAAATTCAAAACACGTTACAACTTTTATTATCATGACTATTCCATTTATTACATGGGCCTGCATCGCCGGGCTGTTTGCAGCCGCCTTGATTGTGCGTCTTGTGCGCGCGGTGATTTTCTGTTCGGAAGGCCGTCATCGCATTGTTGAGTTCGGATCGGAACGCGAAGAGTTCTTTATCCCCGGCGACCCTGTTCCGGGATTTAAAAGCGATTGTGATTATGACGACTTTGAAGACCTCTGAGCAGGCGGTTCCTACAACGACGGTGATGTCGGTCTTTCTGTCGAAGTACTGTGGAAGTCTGCTCGGTTCGGGTGCCACATGTATCCGGCTTGAAAAGAATGTCACCCGAATCGCACGGGCTTACGGTATGGAGGCCGAGATTTCGATAATGCCGCGGCATGTGCACCTGTCGGTGTGGCGAAGCGGCACGGATGAAGCCGTTACCTCAATCGCAGCCGTGGGAAATTCGGGAATCAGTTTTGAGGTGAACACGCTCCTGAGCCGTCTGAGCTGGGAGATAGCCGACGGCAAAATCGGATTTGACGAAGCCGTTGAGCGTTTCGACAGCATCACTTCGGCTCCATCCGCAGCCAATCCGTTCCTGCCTTTGCTCGTGTCGCTGGCTAATGCTTCGTTCTGCCGTCTGTTCGGTGGGGATGCCGTGGCGATGATGGTTGTGGGTATTGCCACTTTGGCAGGATATTATTTGAAGATATGGCTTGCGCGACGGCACACCGATTTGCGTCTGATTGTGCTGGCGTGTTCATTCGTGTCGGCTGTGTTGGGAGCCACGGATATGCTCTTCGCCATTGGCGACACTCCTTCGATTGCCTTGGCAACGAGTGTGCTCTATCTTGTGCCTGGCGTCCCTTTTCTCAACTCTTTCAGCGATATGCTCTATCGCCACTATCTGTGTGCGTTCAGCCGATTTGCCGATGCGTTGGTGATTACGTGCTGCCTTTCCTTGGGCTTGTGTGCGGCCATGTTTCTTATGAATACCGGAATGTTCTAAAAAATATGTTTCTATGTTACTGCAGATTTTTCAAGATGGATTATTCGCCGCGATAGCAGCTATCGGATTTTCAGCAATCAGCCGTCCGCCGCGGAGGGCTTACATGTGGTGCGCGCTCATCGCGGCAGCCGGACATGCGACGCGTTTTGTACTGTTGAGCCAGGATGTGGGCATGCACATTATTCCGGCATCACTCATTTCGTCGTTTTTAATCGGCCTGCTTGCCGTGTTTATCTCGCCCCACGCCCGTATTCCGGCGGAGACATGTCTCTTTCCGGCTCTGTTGCCTATGATTCCGGGAATTTATGCCTATAAGGCCTTCGGGGCGCTTGCCCTGTGCATGATGTCGGGACAGGAAGCGCAGTTCTGCCACAACTTCTATCTTTTCGCCCATAATGCCCTCACGGCCTCGGGAATTGTAATGGGTATGGTGACCGGGGGAACACTGCCGATTTTCATGTTCAAAAAAATATCGTTCCGTGCAACAAGATAAATTTTGTGTTGCGCCGTCTTATATGTACCTTTGAAGTGCAGAAAAAATAACAATGGATTTCCAATGGAACTACGCCAACTGAAATATTTCGTAAAGGTTGCAGAGACTCTGAACTTCTCGGAAGCGGCCAAAATGCTCAATGTGACGCAGAGCACACTTTCGCAGCAAGTCAAGCAGCTTGAATTCGAACTGGGCACGCAGTTGCTCGTGCGCAGCAGCCACAGTGTCACGCTCACAGAAGCCGGCGTGTCTGTGCTCCCCAATGCCAAACAGGCTATATATGAGTCGGAATTGTGTGCGGAGCGTATCAAGGATCTCAACCGCCTTGCATCAGGCACGCTTAACATAGGCGTAACATATTCGTTCAGTCCGATACTGACGGAGACAATCCTCTCATTTATGAAGATGTATCCGGCAATAAAACTGAATATTTTCTACAAGCCTATGAATGAGCTTATGGAACTCCTGCGCGACAGGGTGGTGGATTTCGCATTGGCTTTCAGACCGACACGCGCGGTCGAAGGCGTTGAATCGCACATCCTTTTCCAGAATCATCTGTCGGCAATCGTAGGCACCCATCATCCGCTTGCGTCGCGCAGCAAGGTGTCGTTCGCAGAGCTTGAACAGTACGACCTCGCTCTGCCGTCGAAAGGCCTTCAGGCGCGTAATGCCCTCGACCATATCCTTTCGCCTTATACCAACCTGCGCATACGTCTGGAACTTAATGAGGTGAACATTCTTCTTCAGCTTCTCCGGCAGAGCATGCTTGTGTCGATACTCGCCGAGGCCACCATTCACAATGCCACGGGCGTTAAAGCCATCCCGCTTGACATTCCGGAATCGGAAATGGACGGATGCATCCACACTCTAAAGGATTCCTACCGGAAAAAGTCGATGCAGGAATTTGTCCGTCTCCTCGGTGAATCCATCGCCGTAAAAGAGCGCCGGATAGCGTGGTTGTAATCCGGCATGGAGTTTACAGAAGTTATCCGCACGGTCTATTCAAATTCCAAAATCTTGTCGGGGATAAAATCTCCGTTTTCATTGGCAAAAACATATCCGAGTTGATTCGACACGCATTTTGTCCCTCCAATTATTTTGTTGATATTGCGATGGGAATGTCCATATATCCAATAGTCAATCGGAAGCGATTCTAACATCTGATTCAGATTCGACGTAAAAGCTCCGTTAATGCGGCTTCCCTTGAATTCCTCTGCCATAAGGTCAAACGATGGCACGTGATGAGTGGCTACTATTTTCTTTTTGGCTTTGCTCTCGTTTGCGCTTCGACAGATAAATTCAACACATTTGTCATGTTCGTCATTGAACCTCTCCCATGTCATCCGATTTTGCCCATTTCTAATTCTATGGAAATCAGTAACGCCGTGTTCGGTGAAATAGGCTTCGTTTTGATGAATGTGAGCCCAAAGAGTTGATACAATCAAATCTGTTTCCTCGTCAAGATGCCACACTTTATTATAGGCAGCTTTGATGTTCGGACGAATATTCAGTTGCCATCCTTCGTCCAATTCGTTGATGTCGAAATTCTTATATAGCTCATGATTTCCGGGAACAACTATCGTCTGCGAGAAATTTTCAGAACACCAATCCCAGAAAGGATGATGTGAGTACATTTCGTCGCCCAAATATCCTATATCACCGGCCAATACAAGAATATCACCAATGGGTTTAAGAGGATGTTCTTTCAGCCATCGGCTGTTTTCGTGGAATTCCAAATGTAAGTCGGATGCGTACTGGATTTTCATTGTTCCGAAGCTGTATAGAAGGTTGGTAATGTTTCGAGATATAGTCGGAGGGTAGTCTCGCTTGCTTTGAGTGCGTCGCTTAATGATTGGTTCGGAAGTGAAGATAAAATGATGTCTCTAAAGTCGTTGATCGTATCAATCACTTCTTTTTCGACTATCGTTGTTTCTCCGGGAGCCATGGTTGCGGTCAGTTTCAGCACGTCATTTCTATGTTTCAAAATATCCTTGCTGTTGACGTGGTGCCCTGATTCTCTTTCCGCACACAGATTGAGATAGGCTCGTGCTTTCAAAGCCGCCAAAGCGGCCGGAGATGCGTATCTCAGACCATTGCTGATGAATGAATTGCGGACAGTCAAATCATAATAAGGTTCATCAAGTATGATTGCCGACAGACTTGAAACCTCTCCGTCAATTGGCAAGGGCTCAGTGTGTGCGGAATTCTCAAAAACTGCGTTATGTCGAGACAGTAGTTCTATCTTTGGCGGATAGCCAGGCTCTCCATTATCGAAACTGTATAGCACGTATTTCGGCGAGTTACCGTCCCCCTTCCGTACTCCAGGTCTATATCGTCCTTCAATAATAAATTTCCAGAATGTTGACGCAAAATCAGTCGTCATATTCTCTACGATTATAATTATGTCGATGTCAAGCGTCGGCCGCGGCCGCATGATAGTTCCGCTCAAAACCTCATCACAAGCAGTACCTCCGATAATTACAAAATTATCAGTGAAATCGGCAAATGCTTCTCTGAATTTATCAAGTCCGCCTACCATGGTATTTCATTTATCATTGTTTCAAGTTCTTTTTCTACCCGCGGGTCTCGGTCGTCCTTTAGCGTGAGGAATAGTGACAGTCGGTCAACGTATCCGTTTGTTTCTAAAGGAGGGTATTTCCACACTTCTATTCTTTGCATATCCTCGAACGTTAAGAACCTGAAGCCATTTTTTTTCAGCTTGGAATAATATTCCGGAGTAATGGCTTTTGTTGGAATGTCCTCGGGTGCAAGTAGTGAGTAATGCGATAGTGCGGATATATTTGCGGTCAGTCCTTCCGCCAACGGTTCGGTAGTGTAATAGACGCCCTTTACAGGCACGACTAAATAAGTCTGCGCCTTCTTCCACAATTCCTTTCTTCCTGATTCAATCTCAATTTTTTTTTCTTTTCCACCATATAGGCTTATAAACCCCAACTGTTGTAATTGATTGATCGACCGGGCTATGGTTGGATATTTGTAGGGAAGCACCTCTTCCAGTTCCTTTAAAGTTTTCCCTATTATAGAATCAATCTGAAGATGATATAAAAGTATATATTGGGTTGAGGGGAAAAAAGTCTTTTTTATACCGTTGGCGCTTTCTTTTCGATTGATAATCAGAGATGGAATGAACGCATATTTATCAGACACCACGAAATATACGCCTTGTTCTATAAGTCGGTCTCTCTCGTATGTAAGAAGGTGTTCATAATAAAATACAGCCGGGAGGTTCTTTGTGTTTTCAATTCGCTCAGAAAGTTTTTTGAGTTGCAGAGGAGTATAACTTATCTTGGATTTATATTCAAATAAGATCATAATATTACCATTGAACTCAATCTTTCCGATTTCAAAGTTGGCAATGAGTTCGAGCCATAATCCTTTTTGCTCATCTTTGTTGAGCGGATAAATTTCTGTTTTTTTACCGGCTATTGTCAGTGACTTCATATTATCTATGCAATTTGCATCATTCTACAATATACGTAGAATGATGCAAATTTATATATAATATTTGAAATATCAAATTTTTGAAGATGAATCGGGTATGAAAAGAGCGCCGGATAGCGTGGTTGTGACACGACGCTGTCCGGCGCTCAGTGAGAAGTGGAGGAGAATGTTATTTCGCGATTGCGATTGCTACGCGGTTTTTGTTGTTTTCGGCGAAAGGCTGTTCGCTTGAGCCGAGTGATTTAACGATGATGCGGCTTGTGTCGATGCCTCCGCGGTGGAGTGCGTCGGCTACGCTCTGGGCGCGGAAACCTGAAAGTTTCAGGTTGTAAGCCGCTGTTCCGGTCTTGCGGTCGGCATAGCCTGTGATGGTTATCTTGGCATCGGGATTTTCCTTGAGGAATTTAACGAGAGCGTCGATTTTTGCGGTTTCAGATGCAGCGATGCGTGATGAATTGATTTTGAAGAAAATATCTTCGGTGATTGTTGCAGGTTCCTTAACAACAGGTGCAGGCTTTTCAACCACGGGTTCCGGAGCGGGCTCAACAGGTGCGGGTGCAGGTTCCTGCTCGATCACTTCCACGATTTCCATGGCTGCAACGGGTTTGGTCTTAGTCTTTCCGAAGCTCAGGGTCACACCTACGAGACCGTTGAATTGCCAGTCGCGGTTGCTGCCTTTCTTAGAGTTGAAACCGTCGGGGAGCATGTTGGCATTAGCCTCGATGTTGATGGCTACCGTGCGGCTCACGTTGATGTCCATTCCAAGACCTGCGCGTGCGTTGAAGAAGGGTCGTGTTCCGTCCCATATTTTCTCAAACTGATAGCCTGCGGCGTAGAGTTCGTTGGCGCGGTTGTTGTGGAAGCCGAAGGTGGCACCGACGCCCACGAAGCCGTACACGTCGAGGACGCGCTTGGGATTGTAGCCGCAGAAGAGATTGGTAAACGACAGCATGGCGTCGACATCGCCCTGTATGTAGTTGTACTTGTAAAGTGCTTCTTCATTTACCCAAGCTCCACGGGCCTGCCATCCGCTCACTCCGAGACGGAGGCCGAACACGGGCGAGAATTTGTAGCCCGCGCTCACGGCTGCTGCCGGAGATACGAGGTTCTTGAACGAAGTCTCGCCAATGGTGTAGCCCGCTCCGGCCTGGAGCTGCATGAACCAGTGGGGATTGAACATCACTTCACTTTCTGTGGCTGTGACTTCGGTGGTTGACACTGTCTCCTGAGCCGATGCTGCGGAGAAAAATAGGGAGGAAGAGAGCAGAACCGCTGAGAGGGTTAGTTTCTTTGCAATATTTGTCATAAATAAAAAGATGAATTGCGATGAATAAGTGTCGCAAATTTAATCTTTTTGATTTATGGATTTTAGGTTAAAATTAACTTTTTCAGAGTCTTATGCGCATATTGCAGCACCTGTGTGCCTTAATTTACATCAACGTCGAGTTGCGCCGCCTGCACTCCCTTTGCCGAAGCCTTGAAACTGAGCTTGCCGGGATGGGTGGAGCTGCGCACTATGGCTGTTGCCGCGCCGCTGAACAAGTCCATTTCCGGATTTTGGAACGGCAGCACACAGGTCGGGTCGCCGTTGGCTGTGGCCTCGAATAATCCGGCTCCTTCCACCGAGAATCTGACGCGTCGGGTGTCGGTAGGAACAATATTTCCATACTTGTCGGCCACCTGCACGGTTATATATGCGAGGTCGTTGCCGTCGGCGTTGAGAACTTTACGGTTTGCCGTCAGGACGAGATGATGCGGCTTTCCGGCAGTGCGCACGGTTTTCTCGGCGGCGGGCTTGCCGGATGCGTCGTAGGCAACTACTTTCAGTTTGCCCGGGCGGTACACGGTCTCGTTCCAGATAAGGCGGTATCGGCTCTGTAATGTGGAATCGTTCTTGTGGCGTATTCCCTGGCTCTTGCCGTTGATAAACAGTTCTGCGGCAGGATAGGATGTGTACACCATCACGGGCGTAACCTTGCCTTCGCGGCCTTTCCAGTTCCAGTGGGGGAGCACGTGAAGTGTAGGCTCATCTGTGTTCCACTGCGAGCGGTAAAGATAATATCTGTCCTTAGGCAGCGAAGCGAGGTCGATTATGCCGAACAGGGAGCTGTGGCTCGGCCAGGCGTCGGTGTCATAGGGCGAAGGCTCGCCGAGATAGTCGAAACCTGTCCATACAAACTGCCCCAGCACCCAAGGTTTCTCATCCATGAAGAAATCAATGTCAGGAGTGTTGGACCAGGAGCATGCCTCGTTGTCGTAGCTTGACGACTGATGATCGGAGTGTTCCACCTGATTGTGCTCTTTTTCAAATGAGAGCGGAAAATGATACACTCCGCGCGACGACACTGTCGAGGCAGTTTCCGACCCGAGAATCATCTTTTGCGGAAGGGTGGAGTAGGCTTGTTCGTAATGCTGCGGCTTGTAGTTGAATCCGGGAATATCGAGTGCTGCGGCGAATCCGTTGTCAAGCACGGCCCATATCTGGTCCATTCCGCAGGTCACGGGGCGCGTCGGGTCAAGATCGTGCACGAGATTCTGAAGCATTGTAAGCTCAGCCACCCCGTCAGGGCTCCATTGGCTTGGCACCTCATTGCCGATGGACCACATCACTACCGAAGGATTGTTGCGGTAGTGCTTCACCATATTTGTGATATCCTTTTCAGCCCATTCGCTGAATACGGCGCCGTATCCGTTGGGCGACTTTGGTCGGAAACCCCAGTCGTCGAAAGGTTCCACCATGAGCATTATGCCCATTTCGTCGCAGAGTTCCACGAGTTCGGGTGCCGGCATGTTGTGAGCCGTACGGATGGCGTTGGCGCCCATGTCTTTGAGAAGCTCCAGCTGATGGCGGAGTGCCGAGCGGTTGACAGCAGCTCCGAGCGGGCCGAGGTCGTGATGATTGCACACGCCCTTGAATTTCATCGGCTTGCCATTGAGGAAAAATCCTTTTTCGGGAATATATTCAATCTTGCGTATTCCAAAGCGGGTATCGTAGCTGTCAACTTCGCTTCCGTCTTTGATAAGCCTGGTGCGGGCAGTGTAGAGTGTCGGGGAATCAGTGTTCCACAGCTCGGGATCGCTTACGACGAAGTTTTGGAAAAATTTCTGTCCGTGGGCAATGTATTTCGATTCTTCCCGTGCTGCGACCGAGCCGTCGGGAGCGATGATTTCGGTCACAACATCAATTTTCGAGCCTTTTTCAGCTCCTGCGATTTCCATTTCCAGGCGCACGCTTGCAATGCTGTCGGTCACGGTAGGCGTGGTGATGTAGCTACCCCATACCGGGATGTGAATCTTATCGGTGCTTACAAGATGGACGTTGCGGTAGAGACCCGCTCCGGGATACCAGCGCGATGCACGCGGGTAATTCTCAAGTTCCACAAGCAGGTCGTTGCTGCCCGGATGCACGGCGTCGGAGACATCGGCATGGAAAGAGTTGTAACCATAGGGCCAGAAAACCACCTGACGGCCATTAACCGAAACACGGGCGTTGCTCATGGCTCCGTCGAAAATCAGGGTAGTTTGTCGCCCGGTCGTGTCTCCAACTTCAAATTGGCGACGGTAAGTCCCTTTGCCTATGAACGGCAGGCCACCAGTGCGTCCGGTCTTGACAGTCTTGGCCTTTTCACCATTCTGCTCCACGGCAACTTCCTGAAGGTCGTTGGCGCGGTCAAAAGGTCCGTATATGGCCCAATCGTGGGGAACCCTTACCTTCTGCCATCCGGAAGGATCATCCGGCGAGCCGTGGCGGAATTCCCACCCGTCGGTTAGCGTTGTTTCGATTCTTTGCGCTGATATATTGAATGTTACGGCGGCTGATAAAGCCAAGGCCAGTATCGGGGCAGATGTTTTCATGGTGTAAAGGGTGAAATTATTTTCCAAAAATACACAAAAAATCGTAACTTTGCACCGCGATTCACAAAGAGTCGCCTTATAATGACACACTATTTCAAGACCCCTGAAACCCGCGGGGCAGCCGTACAGAACTACGCACATAAGGAAAACTGGAAGAGCACCCAACACATCCATGCTTCTTCGATGGCCTGACCTTGCCATCCCTTTTTAGATTTTCCATCCCTTAACCATATCATATCACTTTTTTTTATGAACAATCCCCGATTGCTCGCGGGGCTGCTTTTCGCGGCTTTGCTGAGCGGTGGGGCGCGTGCTGTCGGCGAGACACCCACGGTGCTTACTCTTGAAGAGATCTTTGAAAGTGCCGAGGCGAACAGTGCCCAGTTGCGCCCTTCATTTTCCGCCGAGGAAGAGGCACGGCGAGAAATCAGCGTGGCCCGCAGTCAGCGCCTGCCCGACATCAATGCTTCTGTTTCCGTCAGCTACATCGGCGACGGATTTACTACAAAACGTAATTTTTCCGACTATCAGCTTGCGCCTATCCCTCATTTGGGAACAGGAATGGGTGTCACTGTGACTCAGCCCGTATATACCGGCGGCGCCATCAGCAACGCCATCGACCTTGCCGAGCTGAAATCGACGGCAGCACGCTACGCCACCGATTTCCAACGCGATAATATCCGCTTCCAACTCACGGGATATTATCTTGACATTTACAAATATTCAAATCTGCGCACGGTGGTGGAGCAGAATCTCGAACTCGCCCGCAAGGTGCTCGACGACATGCATGCACGCTTCGAGCAGGGTACGGCGCTGCGCAACGACATCACGCGCTATGAGCTGCTTGTCGAGAATCTGAAGCTCCAGCTTATCAAGATTGACAACATGCTCGATATTCTCAACAACAATCTTGTCGTTACCGCCGGACTGCCGCAGGGCACCGTTGTGCGTCCCGACTCCACCATTCTGGCGCGTTCGCTCTCCCGTGGCGGCGAAGGCCTGTGGCAGGAGCAGGCCGCTGATAATGCTCCGTCGCTTAAGCTCGCCCGTTCGGCAGTGGATATCAGCCGCAAGGCCGAATCGCTTGTGCGCTCGGAACGTCTGCCCAAAATCGGCATACAGGCCGGATGGACTCTTGACGGCCCTATCCTTGTCGAGGTTCCGCCAATCGACCGCAACCTCAGCTATTGGTACGTGGGGCTGAACATAAGCTACAATCTTTCGTCGCTGTATAAATCGAACAAGTCGCTTGCCAAGAGCCGAGCCGCCACCCGGCACTCCTTGGAGCAGTACGACGCAACGGCCGAGAACGTAGCAACAGCAGTACGCAGCGACTATATCCGCTACCTCGAGGCATACGAGGAACTTAACACGCGGAACAAAAGCGTGGAACTTGCCGAACGCAATTACAACACGACTTTCACCCGCTATTCGGCCGACATGGCGCTGATTACCGACATGCTTGATGCCGCAAACTCAAAACTCGATGCCGACCAACAGCTCGTCAACGCACGTATCAATATCATCTATTATTACTACAAACTTCTCTTTACTTCCGGAACAATATGAACCACAAGACTAAAAAAATAATATCATACATTCTTTCGCTTGCAGTCGTGGCCGGTGCGGCTGTGTGGATCGGCGGCAAATTCATCCATCTTGGAAATGTCGAGTTCACCGACAATGCGCAGGTGAATCAGCAGATTGTACCTGTCAACACCCGCGTGCAGGGATATATCCGCGAAATCCGGTTCAAGGAATTTCAGAACGTGCGCAAAGGCGACACTCTTGTGATTATCGACGATGCCGACATGCGTCTTCGTCTTGCCCAGGCTCGTGCCGACTATCAGAACGCGGTTGCAAGCCGCGGTGTGACCGACCGCAGTGTCGGTGTGGCCGCTGCCAATGTGGCTGTGAGCGAGGCTTCCATCACCGAGGCCAAGGTGCTGATGGAACATGCAGCAACCGACCTTGCCCGCTACGAGAAACTGCTGGCAAAGGAAGCCGTGACGCGTCAGCAATATGATGCCGCAAAGACCGACTACGAGGCCAAGAAGGCCCGCTACGAGATGCTTCAGCGTCAGCGCTCCACAACTACGTCTGTGGCCGCCGAGACTCGCGAGCGCATCGCCCAGAATGAGGCCGGAATTGAACTCGCCAAGGCTCTTGTGGAGACTGCGGAACTTAACCTGTCGTATACAGTTATCACCGCTCCCTGCGACGGCTACACAGGCCGTAAGGTCATTCAGGAAGGGCAGCTCGTGCAACCCGGCCAGACTCTGCTCGACATCGTGGAGGCGTCGGATGTTTGGGTGACAGCCAATTACAAGGAGACTCAGCTCCGCCACATACATGAGGGCTCGGAAGTGGAAATCCGTGTGGATGCTATCCCCGATGTGGTTTTCACAGGAAAAGTACAGTCGCTCTCGAAGGCAACCGGCGCAAAGATGTCGCTTCTGCCCCAGGATAATTCCGCAGGAAACTTCGTGAAGGTGCGTCAGCGTGTGCCGGTTAGAATCGAGTTCACTTCCGACAACCGCCCCGAGGACATGCAGCTTCTCCGCGCCGGAATGAATGTTGAATGTGAGGTGAAGTACTGATATGGGAGAATGGCATGGTCCGCAAGGACCTTTTGATATTCCCGACGTTCCCAATTACATCCCGCGCCGTCTCAAGCCCTGGCTGTTTATATTTTTCGTGCTCATAGTGCAGTTTTCGGGCGGTGTCTATCTTGCCGCCGCCTCCGACATGGTAGGCACTACGGGATTGATGCAGGAGGATATTCTGATGGCGGGATACGCCGCATTGGTGGGAATGTCGATTAATTTCGCGGTGATGTTCCGCCTGAAGTTCCGCTTCTCCAACCGCGTGGGGCTTCTGATATGCGGCGCGGCACTTATCGCGGCCAATATCGTGTGTGCCAACACTGATTCCGTGCCGGTGCTGGTTGTCACCTGTTTCCTTGCAGGATGGTTCCGCATGTGGGCCACCTTCGTGTGCAACTCCACAATCCAGCTCTGGCTCACGCCGGTGCGCGACATGGCGATATTCTTCTGCTACGTCTATCTTGTGGTGGACGGTGTGATTCAGCTCAGCGGGGTATTTACCGTGTACACGGCTTTCTTCTCGCAATGGGAGTACATGCATTGGACAATGACAGGCTTGCTTGCACTCATGATGCTTATGGTGCTCGTGCTCGTGAAACCGGTCAAAGGCCCCATGCAGATTCCTCTGCTTGGAATCGACTGGATCGGCGCCGGGCTTTGGAGCGTGTTCATGCTTTGTTTCACGTTTATCTGTGTCTACGGCAACTTCTACGACTGGTGGGATGCGCCGGAAATCACGGGCGCCACTGTGCTTGGGCTGCTCTGTCTTGCCCTTAATCTGTGGCGGGCAACATTCCTGCACCATCCCTACATATCCTTTACCGCGCTTACAAACCGCAATGTGCGTCGCGCCACGGCCATATATCTTGTGTTCTTTACCTTGCTCGCCACCGAGCATGTGTTCGAGCACAGTTATGCCGAGGCAGTGCTCGGCTTTGACGAAACCAACATGATTGACCTCAATCTGTATGTGCTGGCGGGTATTCTTGTAGGATGCGCGTTTACCTACTACACATTCGCTTTGCGACGCTGGCGCTACAAGACCATGACAACCATCGGTTTTGTGCTCGCGGCCTTCTATCTTGCCTATTTCTATTTCATGATAGATTACGGGGTGGAGAAGGAGGCGCTGTTTGTGCCCTTGTTCTGCCGTGGAGCGGCTTCGGTGATTATCTCCATCGTTTATCTTACGTCGATTCTTCAGGGCGGCATGCACTTCTTTGTGTTTCCGCAGGCTCTTACGATCAATGGATTTACCGGTGCGGTGATGGGTGCGACTCTCGGCCCGGCTGTCATTGGCGAACTGTTGCGTCACACTCTCGCACGCAATGCGTCGCTTTTAGGTGCGGCCATGACCGATGTGAATCCTCTTGCTGTGCACATTCCTCTCGGTCAGCTTTACGGCACGGTGCAGGTGCAGGCTATCATTGTGTCGATGAAGGAGATTTACGGCTGGTTGCTCATCGTGTGCCTTATGTCGGTGCTTGTGCTGCTTGTGAGCTACGGCCCGATGCGCCCGAGTGCGTTCTTCCCCAAATGGAAGACGATACGGCGACAACTCCGGCGGCTTGTGCGGAGTGAGGCCGTTCGCCAGTAATTCAGTGTATTTGACCCGCGGGAGCAAACTTTTTTGCTCCCGCGGGTCTTATAAATGAATAACTAAAACTTTCTGAATATGAAAATGACTGATATCCGAATCAATGTGCTGGCTGCGGTTGCCGTGGCCGGAATATTGCCGCTTTTCTCGTCGTGCGGCTCAGCAGCTTCCGACAAGAAAACAGACGACACCGCTACCGAAACCGAACAGCCCCGCCGCGGCAATCCCGGCGGCCCTCAGCTTGGACGTCCCGGCGGAGGCCCGGCAATCGACAAATCCGGCGATGCCACTCTCCAGACAATGATTAAGGAACTCGTTCCTGAGTTCAAGCAGCTGGAATACAAGGATTCCGAAACCGGAATCACAATGAAGTACAATCTTTTCAGCCCCAAGGATGCCGATGCGTCCAAGACTTATCCTCTTGTACTTTTCATAGCCGATGCCAGCACACCCGGTTCCGATTACACCACACCTCTTACCCAGGGCTACGGCGGTCTCGTATGGGCCACCGAGCAGTGGCAAGCAGAGCATCCATGCTATGTGCTTGTGCCGCAGTTCTCGGGCGTGGCAGTCAACGATGCTTATGAGCACACCGATGAAGTGGATGTTGTCATACGTCTTCTTAATGACGTGACCGCCAGTAACAAGGTTGACACATCCCGTCTATACACCACCGGACAGTCGATGGGCGGCATGATTTCGATGTATTATAATGTAGCTTATCCCGACGTGTTCGCGGCATCAATCTTTGTCGATTGCCATTGGGACACGGCAACGTTCACCGAACTCGCCAAACATAAGTTTGTCTACTTCATCGCTGGCGACAAGGGCAAGGCTTATGCCGAAATCCAGCCTCTCGAGGATGCCTGCCGCGAGGATGGCGTGCAGTACACTTTCGCTTCATGGAGCGCAAAACTTCCCGAGAGCCGTCAGAGCGAACTTGCCGCGACGATGCTCGAAAAGGGCGCGCCGGTCAACCTCTTCCAGTTCGAACCGGGAACAGTGCTTCCCGAAGACGGAAAGGGCAGCGAGCACATGTATTCCTTCGACTACGCCTACAAGATTACTGCCGTCCGCGACTGGCTTTTCAAGCAGAGCCGCTGACGCGTGAAATACAATAGGCAGGGCCTCGGGAAGTATCGCTCCCCGGGGCCTGTGCCGTTTAAAATTCATCACATCTAATTAATACATCCTACTTAATGGACGATATAAAGTTTTCCATTAGAAATTATGTGGCTGTCACGGCAATACTCATCACGCTTGTGATGACGGTGCTTGATGTGACGGTCGTGAATGTGGCTCTCCCGGTCATGGCCTCGAAATTCGGCGTATCGGATTCAGCGTCGGTATGGGTTGTCACCATCTATCAGCTTGTGATTACGATGCTGCTGATGCCTGTGTCGTCGGCGGGCGACCTTTTCAGCTATCGCCGCTGTTTCCTCACCGGCGTTACTATTTTTACAATAGCCTCGGCACTGTGTGCGGCAAGCGGTTCTTTCGCCATGATTGTGGCCTCACGCGCCTTGCAGGGCGTGGGAGCGGCGTGCGTGATGGGTGTCAATATAGCCCTGACGCGTCTTATCTATCCACGCAAGGTGCTTGGTCGCGGGTTAGCTCTCAATGCCATGGTGATTTCCATAGCAACAGCCGCCGGGCCTACGATTGCCGGAGCTATTCTTTCGGTAGCCTCGTGGCATTGGCTGTTCCTTATCAACGTTCCTTTCGGAATTTTGGCTTTCATACTCGGAAAGCGTCTTTTGCCGCAGAATCCGCCGCGTGATACCCGACGCAGTTTCGACTGGGTAAGCGGGATAGAGAATGTAGTGGTGTTCGGACTTCTGTTCTATGCCGTTGGAAGTTTCTCGCGCAAGGGTGATACGACGCTGTCGGTAGTGCTTCTTGTCACAGCGCTTGTGCTGGGAGTGTTCTACGTGCGTCGTCAGTTCGGCCGGGAATGGCCCATGTTGCCGGTCGATTTATTCAAGATACGGCTCTATTCGCTCAGTATCTACACATCTGTGTGCTCGTTCATAGCTCAGAATATGGCAATGATTTCGCTGCCATTCCTCTTTCTCGGAAGCTATGGGTTTTCGGAAATAACAACAGGCTTGCTGATGACCCCGTGGCCGCTTGCAACAATGATTATCTCGCCTTTGGCCGCGCGCTTTGTCGAGAAACACAACGCGGGCATAACCGCGGCCTGCGGTATGGGCGTGTACGCCGTGGGTGTTGTGCTTCTGCTGATAGCTCCGGAGGGTATTTCCGAGTGGAACATAGCATGGCGCATGGCTGTGTGCGGTATAGGATTCGGAATGTTCCAGACGCCCAATAATATCGTGATGGTGCTGGCAACCCCGATTGAACGCACCGGTGGCGCCGGAGGCATGCAGAGCACGGCAAGACTCGTGGGGCAGACGATGGGTGCAACTTTCGTTACACTCGTGTTCGCGCTCACGGCCACGACTCTTGTGTCGGTGCACGTGTGTCTTTACGTTGCCATAGCCTTTGCCCTGACAGCCGGCCTGTTCAGCCTGAGCCGAGCCTCAGGCGTCCGCCGCGGCAATTCCTGATCGGCTAAAAAAACGGCACACAAGTTAATCGCCTGTGTGCCGTTTGTGTATATGAATGAAAAGATTATGAATGGTGCTTGTGGTCGGGATGCTTTTTCTTGATAAGATGACGAATCCAAATGTAATAGCCGGTGAGAGGTAGAGTGGCACCGAGCAATGCACCGAGCAACCACAGGATGCGGGTGATGATACCGCCGAGACTGCCGGTGTGGATTGCATAAATCCATCCGCGGAGCTTGTCGGCACCGTTGCTTTCGGAATACATTTTGGCAGGGGTAATCTCGCCTGAACGACGGTTGAATTCGTAGCTGTCGGAAGCACGTCCGTTGCCGAGGTTGCTGAGTGTAACGGTGGCTTTTTCAGAGCTGATGGTAATTTGAGGAGCATCGGGATTCTGAGCCTTCAGTTCGTCATATACCTGCTGCCAGCGTCCGAATTCGGAACGACGGTGACCTTCGCGACCGCCTTCGCGACCGCCACGGTGGAAACCGCCTTCGCCTCTTTCGCCTCTCTTTCCTTCAAAGCCTTCTCCATGGCCTCTCTTGCCTTCGTAGCCTTCGTGGTCTCTCTTGCCTTCGTAGCCTTCTTCATTGCCTCTCTTGCCTTCATAGCCTTCTTGACCTTTTTGCCTGTCTTGTTTATTCCCGGCTTGGCCGAAGTTGCGCGGAGTGTGTTCAACACCACACACAGCATAGAAGGCCGTGCGGTACCAGCCGAAAGAGTAGGTGAGACCGGTCAGAGCCATTGCAAGTACAAAAATCAAGGCATACATGCCGCCTGCCACATGAAGCCCTTTCCAAAAGCCTTTCCATCCGTCCTTGAACGAAATTGTGAAGTTGCGGCGGAAATTCTTGCGTGCGCGGGGCACCCAGATGATTACGCCTGTAATCAATGCGATTACAAACACGATGGTGGATATGCCGACAAGGAGCTTGCCGATTTTCATACCATCGCCATGGGGATTGGCGCTGTCAAGAAGCCAGCGGTGCAACTTGAACATCGTTGAGAAGAAGCCGAGACGCTCGTAGCGGCCGGTGATTTCACCTGAATATTGGTCGATGAACAGGGAGGCGCGGCGAGGTTTGGACAGGCTGACCTGATAGGCGCGTTCGCTGTCGGCGAAAACTGTCACGCCGTTGATCGACACGCTGTCGGGCAGTGTGGCCTTCACTGTTTCCATGAGTTCCCCCATGGGCAGGGGCTGCTCCTTGACTTCGGAAACGTAGTAGACGTCGCTCTTTACAGCACGCGTGATTTCCGGCTCAAAGATAAGCATTGAGCCGGAAAAACAGATGAGGGTGACTATGATGCCGAAGGGCACCGAAAGCCATAGATGTATTTTACGGAAAAACTTCATCATGACGGATTATTTCTGGGGAGTGAGGTATCCGAATCCGTTGATGTCGATTGCGTCGATTGATACGCCGCGAGTAGCTTTGGCAGTTGCTGTGTCGATAGCATAGATGGCGGGGTCTTCATTCTCGACATTAACGGGGATGTAGACTTTGCCGTTCTGGGTGTAGACGGTCTTGCCAAAGGAGGAAACTCCGGCGGGGAGGTTGGAAACGTAGGTGAGTTTCTTGGTGTCGGCGTCGAAGATTGCAAGTTCGGTAGCCGCGAAGCCCTTTTCAGAGAATGATGCGTCGTACATAATCAAGAGGAAGCGGTTGCCACCGGCAGGCCAGCAGCGCATGAACGAACGGTTGCCGTTGGTCGACTGGGCTTCGATGTTGCAGTAGTAGTCGTCGAAGTCGGTGCTTCCGGCCGGGATACGGCACACACCTGCGGGCAGAGTTGTCTTCTGACGATCGTCGGACTGGGTTTTGGCGTAGCTGGATGAGAATACATAGATGTCGCCGTTTTCAGCAGCCCATACAGTCTGGTAGTACTGGGAGCGGAAGCGTCCGCAGGGCGAGCTGATTTTGTCGGTGTGGGCGATTGCGGGTTTTGTCATCTGCTCGTTGGCGTACACTGCCACCCAGCAGTCGTTGGGGTACTGTGTTCCGGCGAGTTCTCCGGCTTTGTAGGAGCCGCCGCCTGTACCGCCTGATTCCTTATGTACGAGATCTTCATTTCCGGGAAGAATCCATTTGCCGTTTTCGTAGGCCGAACCGTACTGGCTCAGACCCATGGGGATGGCGCCGCAATAGAGCTTGCTTCCTGATTGTTCGGCACCGGCGAGAGTTACGTATTCACCGTTTCCGAGCAGGTTTTCCATGCTGTATTCGCCTGTGGAAGTATTGTTGGTGCGAGTTGTTTCGTTGATTACGTCAAGATAGGTGATAAGCAAAGTTTTGGGGAGATAGCCATGGCTGTCGGCGAGAGAAGCGGGGCCGTCGCCTGTCGACATTGTGATGATGTCGTTGTCGTAGGCTCCGTAAGAAGAGAAGCGTGTGATGTTGTATTCAATGTCGCGGGCTTTCATTTCGCCGTCTTCTCCAAGAATGTAGCTGCGGGTTGTTCCGGCATTGCCCTGGTTGTAGGTGAGGGCATAGAGGAAGTTTTTGTAGAATACCCATTGTGTGGCGCCGTCGTTGGTGAGACCGTTGTCAACGGTGGTGATGGTTCCGTTGTCGAGGGATTCGCCTGTCACGAGTACGTTTGCGGTGCTGTTGGAGCCTTGGGTCTGTGTTGCGAAAACGTACTTACCGTTGGTTACTCCGGCATTTTCGCCTCCGTTTGCAGGCTCGTCGTCGGAACAGGAGCATAATGCTGCCGCGGGAATGGCTGTCACGGCCATCATGCGGATGAGTGATTTGTTAAAAGTCATATTACTGTTATATTATTGGTTTTTAGATTAGTTTCCGAAATAAACGCGGAGCTTTCCGTAGAAGGCACGTCCGGGCTTCTGAAGACTGAAGTTGTCGTAGAGCTTGGCGTCGGTGAAGTTGCGACATTCAAATGAGATATTGTAGCGTCCGCGCCCGATGGCGTAGGAAATCATCAGGTTATGGGCAAACTGGTCGGGCACGATATAGTCGTTTTTGTTCGCGCCGAGGTTCTCGGGGTAGTAGCAGAAGCTGTGGGTGTATTGGTTGTCGTATGTGACCGTGAGCACATTGCCTTTGCGGCCGAGATTGTGCCAGTAGAAATTCACATCGGAGTCGGCGAAGAGATAGGGCAGGTTCGACATACGCTCCTTGTAGGAAATATTGGGTCGTGTGCTTCCCTGGGCGTAGGGCATGTTGTCGCGCACGTTCATCTGCGTGAGGTTTCCACCCAGGCTCAGCCAGCGTGAGAAGCTGTACCGCGCCGACACGCTGAAGCCTTTTGTCATCACTTTACCGTAGTTGATATATGTCGCAGCTGATTTACCTCCGCTCAGAGCCAATATGTTGCGCTGGATATAGTCGCGTGTGTCGCGGAAGATGAAACCTCCTTCCACATACACGATGTGGCTGCCGAAAGTGGCGTTGTAGCTGAGGTTGAGATTGACGTTGTGGCTCGATTCCGGTTTCAGTGAAATATCGCCCATCTCAAGGTCTTCGTCGCCGAACATTTCTTCTATCGAGGGCAGGCGGTAGGCTTTCTCGTAGGAAGCCTTGAGCTGGAATCCAAGGGGGATAAACCAAGTTCCGGCAGCTCCGTAGCCAAAGAAATCAACGGTTCGCGAGGTGAGCTCGTACACGTCCTGGGCTGCCGTGGTTGCCATCGGGCCCGATACGTGCTGATGGTATTGCTTGCCGAAAGCCGTGAAGTTGAATTTACGGTTGGGTACCCAGCGGTATGATACTCCGGTGATGTTTTTTGTGGTTACTTTGTTGAATTCGTCTTTGCTGTGAGGCACCGTGAGCAGGTCTTCGTTGGAGCGGTTGAAGGTATTGAGCACGTCGTTGAAGGAGAACACGTGTTTCTCCGACAGGGCATAGTTGGCAGTAAATGCACCCGACCAAGTGTTGTTGAGGGCGAGTGAGTATTGACGAGACTGTTCGCCGGGAGAGTTGAGCGGTGCTGTCTCGCCGCGCCAGTTGTATTTCACGGAGGATGTGTCCACGTTGATTGCATTGTCGCGTGTGAAGTTGGCGTTGAACGAAACATCAAGGCCCTTCACAAACAGGTCGTGCTTGCCATACTCCACAGAGGGCATCAGGGAATGGCCGTGGCGGTGTTTCTGTCCATAGACTATTTCCTGGCGCACACCGGTCTGAACCTCCTTGTACATATGCGAATATGTGAAACCTACGAGAAAACGGTCGGCCCATTTTTTGTTGACGAATCCGGCCTTTGCAACAACGGCCTCGTTGTGGTAGGTATCGTTGAAGCGGCGTACTTTTTCAAGTTTGCGGCGGTTGATGGCGCCGGTCTCGAAATCCTCGACGGGAGACTCTACGTAGTAGTTGTTGTCGGAGTAGTTTTGGAAGGCGTTTACCTCATATTTGAAGCCGTTGGCGAGCGTCTGGCCGAAGTTCACGTATGACTTGTGGGTGTTGAACGAGCCGAACGAGTATGATGCGTCAATGAACCAACGGCGCTGACGTCGGGGTGTCACGATGTTGATTACACCTCCGATTGCGTCCGAGCCGAATCCCACGGGAACCACTCCGCGGTACACCTCGATGCGGTCGGCGAAATTGACAGGTATGTTGTTGAGCCCGAACGAGCTGCCCATGCCTTCCTGCGGAACGCCGTCGATGAATACTTTGACGTGTTTTCCGCTGAATCCGTCCATAGTCACTGCCATGTCGGAGCCAACACCTCCGCTTTCGCGGATTTTCATGCCCGGAGCCTTGTTTAGCGCCTCGCTGAGGGTCTTGGTTGTGTTTACCAGGTCGCGGGTGTTTACGGCGGTTGCGTTGTATGCCGAATTCTTGACCTTGCTCACGGTGTTTCCCACAACGGTAACTTCCGAGAGCTGTGTGTTGGATTTGAGTTTGACAACGAGTTTCTGACGCTCCTTGGCGCGGAGAGTCACCTTGAATTCTTTCTTTTCAAATCCTACCGACGACACTACCATGGTGTATTCTCCGGCAGGTGCTGAAAGGTGATAGATGCCTTTCTCGTTGGTGGCGCAGGTGTATTTTGTACCTTGGAAATATACTGTGGCGTAGTCGATGGGTTGTCCGTCGCCTGCAAGTACTTTACCTGTAATCATCCCTTCGGGAGCCGCTGCATTTACAACTGTGGGAAGCAGAACAAATGCGATAAGCGCCCAGATATACTTTTTGCAAAATGTCATTACTTTTTATATAAAGCTCTTAATTTTTTACAAAGTTCGGGAGATTATCGGCCTTATGAAATACCTGCAAGTAGGTATGCGATTCGGAAATTATTGGTTATTAGGATGATATGATATATTGTTGAGTTTGCTGATTGGCGAATGACCTGCTTTTGATGGCGAATGGCGTGATGCGGTATTGTGTGTATGGTGCATCATGTCGCATTTTTAATCATGAGTGGGTATGGAACGTTTCCGGCGGGGAGCCATGCGCTCGTGGAGATGCTGGAACACTACGAACAGCACCGGCACGATAAAGAGCAGCGCGAGTGTGCCGAACAGAAGGCCGCCGACTGTGCCGACTCCGACCGATATGTTGCCGTTGGCACCCACTCCGGAAGCGAACATGAGCGGCAACATACCGAACACCATCGTGGCCGAGGTCATGATGATTGGACGGAAACGTGCCTTGGCTGCGGATATTGCCGCTGCGGTCAGGGACATGCCTTCCTTACGGCGAGCCGAGGCGTATTCCGTGAGCAGGATTGCCGTCTTGGCGAGAAGTCCGATGAGCATGATGAGTCCGATCTGCATGTAGATGTTGTTTTCGAGTCCCCACCATCGTGCGAAGAGGAAGGAGCCTGCAAGCCCGAATGGTACGGCGGCAATGACAGCGAACGGCACGGTAAGGCTCTCGTAGAGTGCGCACAGGATGAGATAGATAAAGGCCAGGCAGATGCAGAACACAAGCACGGTTGTGTTACCTGCCGAGGATTCCTCGCGCGACATCCCTCCGAATTCGTAGCCGTAGCCCACGGGAAGGTATTTCGCTGCCACGTCCTTGATGGCGGCGATTGCCTCGCCGGAGCTGTATCCGTCGCCCTGTTCGCCATAGACGGAGATTGCAGGAAAGAGGTTGAAGCGCGAAAGGCTTTCCGAGCCGTAGACGCGTGTGAGGGTGATGAAGTTGGCGATGGGCAACATCGAGCCGTCGGAACTTCTCACAAACATGCTGTTGAATGATTCGGTGTTGAGTCTGTCTTCCGGGGCAGCCTGCACCATCACTCGGTAGAGCTTCGTGAAGCGGTTGAGGTTGGACGAGTAGCTGCCGCCGACGTATCCTGCCAGTGTTGAGAGCACATCGGATGGCGATACTCCGGCGCGAAGGCAGCGCGCTGCATCCACCTCTACCATATATTGGGGATATTTGGTGTCGAATGTGGTGTAGGCACGGGAGATTTCCGGACGATTATTCAACGAATCAATAAATTCTCTTGTCACGGCAAGCAGCTCTTCGGTGGTTTTACCCGAACGGTCCTGCACGTAAAGCTCGAATCCGCTGCCGGTTCCATATCCGGAAATCATGGGCGACTGTGACGCCCTGACTTGAGCCGACGCGATTCCTGCCGTGCGGCGGTAGATTTCCTTGATTACGGAGCTGATGTCCTGGCCCGGATTCTTGCGTTCGTCCCAGTTGAGCAGGCGTATGTTGAAAGATCCGGCAGAGGCCGATTGGTCGTGACGGGCATTTTTGCCTGTCACGCGCGAGTAGATGGATATTTCGGGAATGTCTTTTATGGCATTTTCAATCTCGTCCATTATCAGGCTTGTTTCCTCAAGATTGCTGCCGGGTGCCACCTGTACGTTAAGGCTTATAGTGCCCATGTCTTCCTGCGGCACAAGTCCGGTTTTTGTTGTGGAGATAAGCCATACAAGACCGCCGGCGGCAAGGAGGAAAAGTGCGAGCACAATAAGGCGGTTCTTGAACAGGAAGAGGATGCCCGTGCGGTACTGGGAGGTGACAGCCGAAAGCGAGCTATCGAAGGCGTAGTGGAAGCGGGATATGAACGTTGATTTTTTTCCATCGGCCGGACGCATGAGCAGGGCGCTCAGGGCGGGGCAGAGGGTCATGGCGTTGACGAGCGAGATGCCTACGGCAACGGCCATCGTGAGTCCGAACTGGGTGTAGAATGTGCCTGAAGTTCCGCCCATGAAGCATACCGGGATAAACACGGCCATGAACACTATTGTGGTGGTGATTAGGGCGGCCGACAGTCCGCCCATGGCTTTGACGGTGGCCTGGTAGGGGTCGTGGTGCCCTTCCTCGAATTTGGCCTGTACGGCTTCGACCACCACCACAGAGTCGTCGACCACTGTGCCGATGACAAGCACGATGGCAAACAGGGTGAGCATGTTCAGCGTGAAGCCCACGGCGTAGATGAAGGCGAATGTACCCACAAGCGACACTATGATGGACAGAGTGGGGATAAGCGTGGCTCTGAAATCATGGATGAACAGATATACAATAAGCACCACAAGCACGAGTGCGATCAGAAGTGTCTCGATTACCTTGTCTATCGAGGCGTCAAGGAAGTCCTTGGTGCTCGAAATGTCGGTCAGAACCATTCCGGGAGGAAGATTCTGACGTATTTCCTCAAGTGTGCGGTCGATTTCGGTTATGACCTCGTTGGCGTTTGAGCCTGCGGTCTGTGCTATCATGGCGTTTGCACCGGGATGTCCGCTTGTCTGACTGAGCATAGCGTAGTTGACGGCTCCGAGTTCTACCGTTGCGATGTCCTTGATTCTGAGCAGGCTTCCATCGGGCAGCGCACGCACCACGAGGTTGCCGTAGTCCTCGGCGTCCTCATATCGCCCGCGGTATTTGAGCACGTACTGGAAGGTATTGGCTGATTCCGCGCCGAGGGTGCCGGTCGGCGATTCGATATTCTGTTCGGCGAGAACCTTGTCGATGTCGGACGGTACGAGGCCGTATTGCGACATCTTTCCGGGGTCGAGCCATATACGCATTGCATACTCGGCGCTGAAAATGTTGACATCGCCTACGCCGGGAATACGCGAAATCTGCGGCTCGATGTTGATTTTCATGTAGTTGGTGAGAAAATTCGCATCGTAGTCGTTGCCCGGGCTGTAAAGTGTTATGGATTTCAGGGTGCTGTTCTGCCGCTTGCGCACGGTCACGCCGCTTTTGGTCACTTCAGCCGGAAGAAGACCTTGAGCCGAGGCCACCCGGTTCTGCACGTTCACCACGGCCATGTCGGCATCCGTGCCCTGCTTGAAGTAGATGGTTATGGATGCCGTGCCCGTGTTGGTGGCTGTTGAGGTCATGTATATCATGTCCTCAACACCGTTGAGCGATTCCTCAAGTGGTACAATCACACTCTTTAATACGGTCTCGGCGTTGGCGCCGGTGTATGTGGCGGTAACGCGTACGGTTGGAGGTGCGATGTCGGGAAACTGCTCGATGGGGAGCTGCGCCAGGCCAAGTCCTCCGAGTATCACAATAAGCACTGAAATCACCCCTGCGAGTATGGGGCGGTCGATAAATGTCTTTACGTTCATTTCCGGGGATTTTTTACAAAAATAGGAGATTAAACTTTATCCTCCTTGCCGAGTCTATTTATATAGTGACAAACTCCCTGAAAGTGATGGTTAACGCAACTGTTCCGGCTATTGTGTTATAAATAAAATACTTACCTTTGCATGGGAAAATCCCTTTGGATAACAGGATGAAAAACCTGACATTATATATCGACATAGTTTTCTGCGTGATTGTCCTTCCGATAATGGCGCTCATCTTTCCTGTCGAGAGGTGGTTCCACTCCTTCCAGTGGTATGTCATCTCGGTGGGAGTATGGCTTTATTCGGTGTATCTTGTCAACCGGATTGTCACCGTGCCATTCCTTTTCCGCGACCGCCGCAGGCGTCTGGCCGCAGTGGCGCTGATAGTACTTTCGGTAATTGTGACTTACATTCTGGCATCAATCAGGCTCTACACGCCAAAGCCCAATATATTCGACACCGGAATCACACGGATATTTCCGTCCGTAACCCATTACCAGCAGACGGTGTGGGCCTTGTTTGTGATTGTGGAGACGTTCAGCTTTGCAGTGGGACTGCTTACGCAGACCAACAAGCAGCGCGCCCGAAGGCGTGCGGTGGAGGCGGAACGTGACCGTGCGGAAATACAGCTGTACAAGGCTCAGATCAAGCCGCACTTCATGTTCAACACTCTAAATTCGCTCTACGGTCTGTTCCTGACAAAGAATGATAACGCCCTTCCGTCGCTGGAGCGTTTTATTTCAATGACGCGTTATCTTCACACGATGGCCTGCCTGGATCTTGTGCCACTGGCCGATGAGGTTGATTATATCAGGCAGTTTGTGGGCTTGCAGTCGCTGCGTCTGAATGAAATGACTTCGGTCGAACTCGACATAGATATTGACGACGAGTCTCTCATGGTGCCTCCGATGCTGCTTGTGACCTTTGTCGAGAATTGCTTCAAGCATGGCGTGTCGCCTGTGGAAAAGAGTGTTATCAGAATTTCCATTGCCGAGAAGGAGGGCAAGTTCGTGTTTGCGACCTCCAACAGGATTTTTCCCGTCCGTCATATCGGCGAGCACATGGGTATTGCCAATTGCCGTAAGCGTCTGGATATTCTCTATCCCGACAGTCACCGGCTTGAAGCTGAGGCCGACGGGAATGTATATAAAGTGAAACTTCAAATTGATTTATCGCGATGATTAAGTGTGTTGCCATTGACGACGAGCCTATCGCATTGAGCATAATCGAGGAATACTGCAAGAGATATGGCGGTATAGAACTGCGCACGTTCACCTCGCCTATCGCAGGCATGGAATGTGTGCGCGAGTGGACGCCCGATATCGTGTTCATGGATATTGAACTGAATTCTCACAATGGGGTGGCTCTTGCAAAGGAGCTACATGAAGATATATGTCTGATATTCACCACGGCATTTTCAAATTACGCCCTCGAGGGCTTCGATGCCGATGCGGTTGATTTCTTGCATAAGCCCATATTCTATCCGCGTTTCGAGCGTTCGATGGAGAAAGCGCGTCGTTTCATCGCTTCGGAGCCTGTGCCGAAGGAGATTGACGGCACCATCACTCTCAAGGTGGAGCATAAGACCGTGTTGCTAAAGCTGTCCGACATCCTGTACATCGAGGCCATGGATAATTATGTGAAGATTTTCCGCAAGGACCTTTCGATGCTTCTGCCGCAGATTACGATGAAAGAGATGGAATCGCGGCTGCCGTCGGGAAAGTTTGTACGCGTCCATCGGTCGTTTATAATCTCGCTGGATGATGTAGAGAAATTTTCCAACCGCAAGATATATCTCCGTGGAGTTGCCACGCATATTCCCGTAGGCCGGAAATATATCGAGGCCTACAAAGAAATACAGAATAACATTACAGCAAAAATAACTGAATGATATGAAAAAGACACTTGCAATCATGATGCTGGCTCTTGCCGCATCGGCTACTTCCGCTTTTGCCGGAACACGAATTAATGAATCAGAACTCCCCAAGACCGCACGTGAGTTTATTGCCAAGCATTTCGCCGGCGACAACGTGCGCAAGGCCGAAAAAGACCAGGGACGCCGCGGCATGGAATATGAGGTTGACCTCGGCAGCGGTGCTGAAATCGACTTTATGGAAAATGGCGACTGGAAAGAAGTTAAGGCAGCCCGCGGAACTTCTGTTCCTGCTGCAATCGTACCGTCGGCAATTGCAAAATATGTATCGGCAAACTTCGAGGGCCAGTCGATTGTGGAAATCTCCAGAAAGCGCGGCGGCTATGAGGTGGAACTTTCCAACGGTTCCGAACTTCGCCTCACCGAAGATGCCAAGCCCATGCCTGCCCGCAACGGCAACGGTCGTCCCCGCCATTGATGCGGCGAACGTCTGTTACATATAAAAGTCCCGGCCATACACAGCGTACGGTCGGGACTTTATAGTTTTTGCCGTCATGCGGCTTTTTTAGTTTTTGCCGTCATGCGGCATTTTTTAATAGTTTTTGGCTTCGATTTCGAAGAAGCTCTGGGCGTGGAGACATACGGGGCATGCTCCGGGGGCTTTCTTGCCAATGACGATGTGTCCGCAGTTGCGGCAGATCCACACGGTGTCGCCCTCACGCGAGAACACGATTCCTTCCTCGATGTTCTGGAGCAGGCGGCGGTAGCGCTCTTCGTGGTGGCGTTCGATGGCAGCCACGGCGCGGAAGCGGTTGGCAATCTGGGTGAATCCTTCTTCCTCGGCTTCTACGGCCATGCGGTCGTACATGTCGGTCCATTCGTAGTTTTCGCCTTCGGCTGCGTCGCGGAGGTTTTCCATAGTGTCGGGCATTTCGCCGCCGTGGAGAAATTTAAACCAGAGCTTGGCGTGTTCTTTCTCGTTCTGAGCAGTTTCCTCGAAGATGGCAGCAATCTGTTCGTAGCCGTCCTTGCGGGCTTTTGACGCGTAGAAGCTGTATTTATTACGTGCCTGGGATTCGCCTGCGAAGGCTTCCATGAGGTTCTTTTCGGTCTTTGTTCCTTTGAGTTCTTTCATTTTCTTTCTGTGTTTAATGTCTGATTTGTTTGATTTATTTCGTTGAAACTAATTGTTTTCAGCACATTCCGGGCACAGGCCGTTGAAATACAGGTCGGCGGTGTCTACTTTAAATCCCGGAGCGACCACGCTGTCGAGCTGTTCGGGCAATGACATGTCAAATATTTTTCCGCAGCATTTGCATCTGAAATGGCTGTGGGGTGTCTGACGGGCGAGGTCGTAGCGTGTTGATGCGCTTTCAATTTCAAGTTCGCGCAGCAGTCCGGCTTCAACGAGTGTGTGCAGTGAATTGTACACAGTGGTTTTCGACACGGTGGGGAACTCGGCTGTTATGGCATTGAAAATTTCCTCAGCCGTAGGGTGTGTCCTGCGGTTGGCGACATAGCTCAGCACAGTCATGCGATGAATCGACGGGCGCACCCGGGCATCCTGAAGCATGCGGATAATCTGATTGTCGCTGAGGGTTGAATTTTGAGTTGTCATAATTAACTTAATTGAAACGATTACAAAATTAGTAGTTATTTCAATATCTCCAAAACACCACCCTTATTTTTTTTGTTAAAAATATATATCAGTATTTTTTGAGCAATAAGTTTCTGAATATAAATATTATGTTGTATCTTTGTAATCAATAACTTAAAATATTGTTATATGGCAAGACCTATAAAAGATACGCCAATATTGTATGGTTCCGATGCCAAAAGGTTTGAAGAGCGTATGAAGAATCCTCCGAAGGTATCTTCTGAAAAGCGTGCTGAAATTCGTAAATCATATGAGGCCATTATGAAAATGATGACAGACTGATATGACAAGAGAGGATTTTCAGGAACGTTGCAGAGTCCGTAGACTTAATATTGGAGATCAAATCCGGAGTTTTGATTGTGAGGACGAAGATTTAAATGATTTTATCCTTAATGAGGCTACGCACTATCGCAATGCGTTATTGGCTGTTACTTATGTGGTGGAAGAAAAAATTACGGGGGAGGTGTTTGCATATTTCAGTTTGGCAAATGATAGGATTTCATTATCTGATTTTGAAAGCAAAACTGAATTTAATAAATTCCGGAAACATAAGTTCGTAAACGAGAAGAGAATCAGAAGCTACCCCGCAATTAAAATTGGACGTCTTGCAATTGCTAAATCAGCTCAGCATCAATCAATAGGAACATATCTCCTGGAGTTTATCGAGGGCTATTTTATAGTGGATAATAAGTCAGGATGTCGTTTTGTTACCGTTGATGCATATGTAAATGCCATACCTTTTTATATAAAGAACAATTACCAATTTTTGAATAACGACGACGAGGATAAACGAACAAGAGTGATGTATTTTGATTTAGCTTCGCTGATGTAGTGTGTTTATGCTTTTTATTGGGCGTAGGTAGATGTCTGAAGATTGAAAGGAATTTAGTAACTTTGCAACTTAAATTCATTAATTCTTACTGAAACCTAACGTGGCAAGAAAACGTAAACCGCTCCCCGTGCTTGAAAACGTGGAGATTATAGATGTTGCAGCCGAGGGTAATGCTCTCGCACGCGTCAACGATATGGTCGTGTTCATTCCTTTCGGCGCTCCCGGAGACGTCGTGGATGTGAAACTCGACAAAAAGAAAAAAAGCTATGCCGAGGGTCATATCGCGGCCATGAAATCGGCATCGGATATCCGCGTGACTCCGCGATGCAGCCACTTCACCATATGCGGCGGTTGCCGTTGGCAGCATCTTCCGTATGATTATCAGCTCCGTTGCAAGCGCCAGCAGGTTGTGGATGCGCTCACGCGTATCGCCAAGGTGGACTTGCCGGAGATTCCTGCGGCTCTCGGATCGGAAAACATCTGGGAGTACCGCAACAAGATGGAATATACCTTCTCCAACAAGTGCTGGCTCACATTCGAGCAGCTTAACAGCGGCGAGGAATTTCCCGACCGCGATGCAGCGGGATTCCATATTCCGGGAGCTTTCGACAAGGTGCTCGATATCGACCGCTGCCATTTGCAGGATGATTTTTCCAACCGGCTACGCAAGTTTATCAAGGCTTACGGAAAGGAGCACGCCCTTCCGTTCTACGACCTTCGCGCTCAGCAGGGATTCCTGCGCTCTCTGATGGTGCGCATGGCTTCAACGGGTGAGATAATGGCCGTGATTTCATTCGGCGATGACCGCCAGGACGATATCAAGGCTCTTCTGGAGGCTGTAAAGGCTGAATTTCCGGAAATCACATCATTGATGTATGTTGTCAACACCAAGCTCAACGACACCATCGGCGACCTCGACATCCTTTGCTTCAGCGGAAAGGAATATATCGAGGAAGAGATGGAGGGGCTGCGTTTCCGCGTGGGGCCGAAATCATTCTACCAGACAAATTCCCGTCAGGCATACGAGCTATATAAGGTGGCGCGCGATTTCGCCGGACTCAAGGGCGATGAACTCGTGTATGACCTCTATACCGGTACAGGCACGATTGCCAATTTCGTGAGCCGGCGTGCACGTAAGGTTGTGGGCATTGAATACGTTCCCGAGGCAATCGAGGATGCAAAGGTGAATTCGGCTGTCAACGGAATTGAAAACACACTTTTCTTTGCCGGAGACATGAAGGATGTGCTCACGCCTGCGTTTATCGAGGAACACGGTCGTCCAGATGTGATGATTGTGGATCCGCCGCGTGCGGGCATGCACGGCGATGTTGTCAAGGTGATTCTTGACGCCGCACCGCGCCGAATCGTGTATGTGAGCTGCAATCCTGCTACCCAGGCCCGCGACCTTGCGCTGATGGACCGTTTCTATGAAGTTACGGCAGTTCAGCCTGTGGATATGTTTCCGCACACCCAGCATGTCGAGAATGTCGTTCAGCTGCGTCTGCGCGATGTTCCCAAGCCCGAGCCTGTTGCCGAGCCTCAGAGTCCGGCGAGCGAGGAATTGTAATAAGCCGGGTCACCCGTTACCTCGCTCCCGATAAAACCGGGGCGGGGAAAATCGGCGTCCGCGTCGGGAAGTTCGATTTCAGCTACTACGAGCCCGTTGTGCTCGCCGTGAAATTCGTCCACTTCCCAATTCAGGCCTGAGTCACAGGCAGGAACGATGTAGCGGGTCTTGTCGATGATCTTGCTTTGGGCACAGCAACGAATCATCTCGATGGCATCAGCCTCCGGAACGGGGTACTCCCATTCGTTGCGCACAGCTCCACGATTTTTGCCTTTCACGGTGATGAAACCCTTGCCGTCGGTGACGCGCACTCTCACGGTGGCCTCAGGAACGGTCGAGAGGTATGCCTGGATAATTTCTTTCTTCGCGCTCGCAAGACGACGGTATGAATCGTCGGTCACGAGAAATTTTCTTTCGATTTCTTTTGCCATCTCAGGATGTATTTTCTGCAAAAGTAATGGAAATTTTCTAAACAAGATTAGAGAAATACAGAACCTGCATGTTGAAACAGCTCCGGAACATCTGTCTTTTGATACTTGTGGTCTTGTGCGCCACGGAGGATGCGTCGGCTGCCGATGCTGGCAGGCGCTTTATCCGCGGAATCGTGCGCGACTCGGTTTCGGCGCAGGGATTGCCCTATGCGTCGCTTGCCGTCGATGGAGGTTCCGGCGCTACGGCAGTGGCCGATTCAAGAGGTATTTTCGAGATGATGGTGGATGCCCGCGCAGGAAACATCACGGCCTCCTGTGTGGGTTATGGACGCAAGACGGTCCCTCTCAAAGCTGACGGCATAGGCCTGTACGACATCTACCTTTCTCCGGAAAAGACCGAACTGAAGGAGGTTGTTGTCAAGAAACAGAAGTACAGCAAGAAAAACAATCCGGCAGTGGACCTCGCCCGGCTTCTGCGGGATAAGGCTGACCGCACCGACCCGCGGGAAAATCCGTATTATTCATATGACAAGTATGAACGCATCACTCTCGGACTTAACGATTTTGATGCTACTGAGGAAGGAAATGCCCTCGTGCGGAAATTTCCGTTTCTGACCGAGCATGTAGATACTTCCGACATATCGGGCAAACCCGTACTGCCGCTTTCAGTCAAGGAAAAGGCCTCGCGGGTGTATTTTCGGCGCGAGCCTGCGTCAGAGAAGGAGGAAGTAAAGGGCTTCAAGACCGATGGAATTGATGAGATTGCCACGCAGGACAATGTTCAGGCCGTCCTTGAGGATGTGCTGCGTGAGGTGGATATCTATGACGATGACATTGCCATACTGCGCAACCGCTTTGTGAGTCCGCTCTCGCGTCTTGCTCCGGATTTCTATCGGTTTTATATTGTTGATACCGTGAAGGTGGATGCCGACAGTTGTGTCATGCTGTCGTTCTATCCTCGCAATCCTGCGTCGTTCGGCTTCAACGGCCATCTTTTTGTCGATGTCAATGATCCGTCGATGTTCATACGTCGCATTGAGATGAAATCGCCTTCCGACATCAATCTGAACTTCATCGAGAGCCTGTATCTCACCCAGCACTTCGACAAGGCTCCGGACGGACGGCGATGGAAAACGTCGGACGACCTGATGCTCGAGATTCGTGTCATGCCCGGCACGCCGCGTCTTTTCACGCGGCGTAATGTGGCGTACAGCAATCACAGCTATGCCACTCCGGAGGATTCTGCTGTTTTCGACGGACTCGGTCGCGAAAGGGTGGATCAGGGTGCCACCAAGCGTGATTCGGCTTTCTGGAACGATGCACGCATGATTGACCTTGACTCCGGTGAGGAAAAGACCTCGCAGCTTGTCACGCGCCTGCGCGAGGTGCCATTGTATTACTGGAGCGAGAAAATTCTGAAGATACTTTTTTCGGGCTATATCCGCACGGGTAAGGACAGCAAATTTGACTTCGGCCCTGTCAACACGCTTGCGAGTTACAATTCGCTGGAAGGAGTGCGTTTCCGTGTTGGCGGAATGACTACGGCCAATTTGAGCCGTCGCTGGTTCGCCCGGGGATATGCTGCTTACGGTCTGCGGGATCGAAAAATGAAATACAACGCCGAAGTGGAGTATTCGTTTATCGACAAGGAGTATCACAGCCGCGAGTTCCCGGTCCATTCTCTCCGGCTCACGCACACCTACGATGTGGACCATATAGGTCAGCACTACCTCTTTACCAATTCCGACAATTTTGTGCTGTCGCTCAAACGCATGTCCGACCGGATGGATACTTACCGTCGCCTTACGAAACTTGAATACACTCTTGAACTGCGAAACAACTTCTCGCTTGTTGCTGCCATAAGCTCGACCCGTCAGGAGAGCTCGCGTTTCCTGACATTCACCGACAGCTACGGACGGCATTACCATCATTATATGGAAAACGGCTTGAGTGTGCAGCTCCGCTATGCTCCCGGCGAGAAATTCCTTCAGGGAAAGACCGGGCGATTTCAGATAAATCATGATGCTCCGGAATTCGTGCTGTCGCATACCTATGTGCCGAAAGGTTTCCTCGGTTCGACTTTCGGGGTGAACAAGACTGAGTTCAACGCGAGCAAACGTTTCTGGCTGTCGGCCTTCGGTTATGTCGATCTTTCGGCCGGAGGAGGCCACGTATGGGGGCAGTCGGCTTTTCCCGACCTGCTCATTCCAAACGCCAACCTGTCGTACACGATTCAGCCGCAGAGCTTCGCGCTTATGAACACGATGGAATTTGTCAACAGCTCCTATCTCTCGTGGGATGTGACTTACTGGCTCAACGGGGCCTTGTTCAATCTTGTGCCGTATCTGAAAAAATTGAAACTCAGGGAAGTGGCCGGATTCCGCGGAATATGGGGGCATCTTGACAAACGCAATATTCCCGGCACGGAAAATCCCGAATTATTCCTGTTCCCCGGAGAGGACGGTGCCTCGCGACGCATGGGTTCAATGCCATATATGGAGGCTTCGGTGGGGCTTGACAACATACTCCGCTGCATACGCGTTGACTATGTCTGGCGTCTGACCTACCGCCATCCGGCCTATCCCATCGACCGTAGCGGCGTACGCGTAGCCATGCACTTCACATTTTAAATTTGATTCTCTCAAATCTTGCCGGGGGCGGTCAGGATGTGATAGATGAGGTCGTAGAAAAGGCGGTGCTCGTTCTGGCGGGAACCGAGACCTTTGCTCTTCACGTCGAAGTCGCGGATTGCGCCGATTATTTCAATAATCTGGAAGGGATTGTACGACCTCATTCCAATTACATATCGTTTTGCCTGAATGGAAAATCTCAAACCGAGGGTTTCCATGATTCCATGCTCCGAACGGTCAGGAGAGTAGTATACCATCAGCAAGTCGGCGAAAAATCCGAATATCGCCGCGGCAGCCAGGACGAGCGGGGCGGCCTTGGGATTGCTGCGGAAGTAGGCTATTATTTTAAAAGCCTTCACGGCATCCTTGGCGGCAAGGGCATCGACAAGTTCATAGGTGTTGTATTCCTTGCTCACACCGATGTTGCGCTCCACGACTTCGGGGGTGATTGCTGCGCCGGGACCGAGTAGTCCGGTGAGCTTGTCGATTTCGTTGTAGAGGCGGCTGAGGTCGGTGCCGATGTGTTCGGCGAGCATGTCGGCGGCCTTTGGTTCAACCGTCATTTTTTTCTCGCGCACATATTGCATGATGAGCTGGGGCAGGGCATTTTCACGCACCTTCTTCGACTCGAACACAATGCCCGTCTTTTTCACTGCGGCAAGCAAGTCCTTTCCCTTTGCGGCGGCGCCGCGGCAACAGATTACGAAAACGGTTGTGGCGGCCGGGTTGGCTACGTAGCTATGGAGTTTGTTGAGCTGGTCGGCGCGTATAGCCTGAGCTTCCTTGAGTATCACCACCTGGCGGTCGGCCATCATGGGCAGGCGCTGGCACAAGTCCATCACTTTGGCCGGTTCGGTCTCCGGTGCGTAGAGAACGTACTGGTTGAATACTTTCTCGTCTTCAGAAAGTATGTTCTCGAAGTCCTTGACAAGTTCGTCGATATAATAACCTTCCTCGCCGTGCAGGAGATACACGGGGGCGTACTGGCCGTTGGCGAGGGAACGACGGAGTGACTCAAAAGTTACGGGGGCTGCTGCCATGTTTTTCGGGTGTCGTGATTTTTTTGTAAATTTACAACAAAATTACGACCTGACAAATTCAAATCACATGCAACTCAATCTGCCGGAATTTGACATAAGACTCGACCGCACTTCCGAAGGCGTGAAAGTGTACGACTCCCTGCGTCGGAAATGGCTTGTGCTCACGCCCGAAGAGTGGGTGCGGCAGCATTTTGTCAATTATCTTGTATCTGAAAAGGATTTTCCACGGGAGCTGATGGCTAATGAAATCAGCCTGCGGTTCAACGGAATGGTACGCCGCTGCGACACGGTGGTGTACGACCGGAATCTGCGTCCGCTTGTAATAGTGGAATATAAGGCGCCGGAAATCGCAATCACGCAGAAAGTATTCGACCAGATTGCACGCTACAACAGCGTGCTGAACGCGCCGTATCTAATTGTCAGCAACGGCATGCACCATTACTGCTGCCGGTTTGACAGCTCGTCGGACCGTTATTCTTTCCTGCGCGAAATTCCGTCTTACGGCGAATTGGTTTAGAAGAAATACGCTACGCGTACCGACCACTGGCTGCTGCGGGCGCTGAAATTGTCGAGCAGGCGGGTTTTAAGCACATATGTCATGCCCCAGGTATATTGGCCGGAAATCTGCCAGTTGCGGAACACTTCAAAGCCGAGACCGGCTGTAAGGCCGAGCGAACCTCCTGCATAGTCGAAAGGCTTGGTGGCGCCTTCGTTACCCTTGATTTTATTGTGTCCGGCGTGAATCACAAATTCAGGACCGCCGTAGACAAAGGGTGCGATATAGTCTTCGAGACCGTCCATGCGGGTCCATTTGAAGCGGAGGTGGAGGGGAATCTGAATATTGTGCATCATCACATTCTCATTGCCATAACCGTCGGACGACCATATAAGGCGCTCGCCGAGATTGACTTTGGCGCCACTCTGATTGTAGAGCAATCCGAAGTCGATGCCGAATCCGATGCCCGGAAACATAAGCTCGCCTTGAATACCGGCTGTTGCGCCGACGGTCTGTCCTACCGTCACGAGGTCCTGCTTGAAGTTGAGATTATTGATGTTGACTCCCAATACGGGGGAGTAGCGGAACTGGGCGGTAGCGGAAAAAGATGCACAGGCAATTATGATGGCAATCGCGGCAAAAAGGGCTTGGATGCGTTTCATTCAGTTTGTGATGTCGGTTTATATTATCCTTTGCAGGACTGATTTTATAATTTGGGGCAAAGATAGTCATAAAAATCCATATCCCCCATCAATTAACGCATTTTAATTAGCGCGCGGATTATCAGCGGCCGATGCGTTTGATGAGGTTGTAGGCGGGGATGATGCCGAGTTCGCCTGCTTTGCCGAGGTCTTCGATGCCTGCAGCGCGGTTTCCGGATTTGAGGTGCAGATAGCCACGGTTGTAGTAGGCCTCGCCCATGTCGGGCTTGAGTTCGATGGCGCGTGTGTAGGCGTTGATGGCTCCGTTGTAGTCCTCGCGTTCGAGAAGCACATTTCCCTTATTGAACCAGGCGATGGCGGTGCGCGGCGAGAGTTCGACCATCTTGTCGAGGTCGGCCACGATATCGTCGAGAGCTTTCATCCGGAGTCCGGCACGGGTCACGGCATCAAGATTCTTTCCGCCGTCTCCACCGCCGTTGCGGTCAAGCAGATACTGTCCCCAGCGGGCCTGAGCACGGATCATATAGGCCAGAGCATAGTCGGGCATGAGAGCTATCGCGCGGTCGATGTCTTTTTCGGCAGCCTGATAGTCGCGCACGGTTATGAGGTCGAGCGCGCGGCCTATGAAGTCGACGGCACGCGGAGTATGAGTGGCGATGTAAGAGTTGTAGTAGTCGACCGATTGAAAGTGTCGCGAGATTATGTCCTCGTCGAGCACCGGAACGGCGTTTGTAACCACAAGCACAAAGCGCAGACTGCGTGTGGCGTTGAGTTCATCCACTTCTTTTATATAGTATGTGTTACGGCGCAGCTCGGTGGGCGAGGAATAGAACGAGAGCATCATCATTGGCTCGATTTCTATGCTGAGATTGCGGTCCTGCACTTTTCCGCGGATGGCAGTGTTGTTGTATTCCTCGCGTATGTCGGCGTTGTTTTCAACCGTCAGCAGCGTTGCAAAGCGTTTTGACACGAGTTCGGCCGGCACGTCATTGTTGCCGGTGCTTTCGCCGGTGTTCTGCGATTCCGCCGCTTCGGTCTGGTCGGTGGGGCGGAGTGCTTTGGCAAGGGCAAGCGCTTTCTTATAATCTTTTTCGGCTTTGTGCAACTCGCCGCGGTCTTGATAGAGCTGGCTGCGGATGTACAGTGCGCCGGGGAATTCAGGAAATTTCTCGGCCACGCGCGTTATGTCGGCAATGGCTTCGGAGGTCATGCCTTTGGCGCGGTATATGAGCGCGCGGTTGTAAAGGGCGCGGAAGTCGTCGGGATCAAGCTCGAGTACACGGGTGAAGTCGACTAATGCAAGGTCGTTGGCACTCACCTCGGCAAGGAGCAGACCGCGGTTGAAGAGCGCTGTGGCGTTGAGGGGTTCAAGGCTCAGGGCATAATCGTAGTCGGCCATCGCTCCGGTGTAGGAGTCGAGATTGTAGCGCAGGAAGGCACGGTTGATATATAGTCCGGCTGAGCGTGGCTGGAGACGGATTGCCTCGTCGATGTCGGCGAGGGCAGCCTGATAGTCGCGTTCGCGGTTTATGGCAATGTCGGCACGCAGAATGTAGGCGTTCACGGCATTTTTATTGATGCTCAGAGCCTTGTCAATATCGGCGATTGCAGCCACGGTGTCGGTCGTGGCAAGGTTCAGGCGTGCACGTCCGAGATAGCCGTTGTCAAAACCGGGGTAGTAGCTGAGCAGGCGGTCGAAAGTTTCGCGGGCGGCATCATAATCCTTGATTTCAGACTGGGCGAGTGCTTTGTTGAAAAGCAGCTGGCGGTTGCGCGGTAGAAGTTTCAGAGCTTCGTCATAGTCACCTACGGCCATGCGGTCCTGACCCATGTTCTGACGCGCCACGCCGCGCACTTCCCATGCGTCGGTAAGGTATGGATTGAGTTCCAGGGCTTTGCTCGCATCGGCTTCCGCTCCGCGGTAATCCTCGAGATTGAGTTTCGCGATGGCTCTGAAAAGATAAGGTTGCGCAAGATATGGCTTGGCCTGTATCGCCTGGTTGAAGTACTGGATCGAGAGCATGTAGTCCTCGAAGTATAATGCGTTCTGGCCTATACGGGTCACCTGGTCGGCATTGATCTGGGCTGAAGATGAGGGGGCGGAGAAGCCGATAAATATGCCTGCAAGGAGAAGTATGCGAAGAAAAGCTGTGATATGTGATGGCATTGCCGTGGGTTGTAATCTTTCGTAAATTTCCACAAATTTAGTAATAAATGGAACGACTTGCCAAAATTTATAGAGCATTTAGTACAATCTCCACCTTATTTATATATTATTTGCATTGTAAAAAATGTCTTAAATGCTTACCTTTGCACGATAAAATGGAACAGACAGATGAAAAATCCGGCATAGTCCGGGCTGTGGAGCTGAAACGCTCCGGAAAATATAATTGCGCCCAGGCCGTTCTGTGTGCCTATGCGGGCGCGGCGGGTATCGACGAACCTACGGCGATGGCTATGGCTGCGTCGTTCGGTACGGGTATGGGAAACCTGCAGGGAACATGCGGCGCATTGGTTGGCGCCGGAATGGTTCTCGGTATGGTTCACCGCGACCGGGTGGCATCCATGAAAGCGATGGCCCGCGTGATGACTAAATTTCAGGAGCGCAACACCACCGTGGTGTGTCATGAGCTCAAAGGGCTTGCCACGCGTTGTCCGCTGCGCGCCTGCAACGACTGTGTGGCCGACGCCGCCGAGTTTCTTGAGTCTGAATTATAATATCCTTACCACATGACAACCCGCGATAAACTCATTCTCGTTGCGCGTCAGCTCTTTGTTCACAAAGGGTTGGAAAACACGACTATGAACGATATCGCGGAGGCTTCCGACAAGGGACGGCGCACGATTTACACCTACTTCCGCAACAAGAAGGAGATATACAACGCCGTGCTCGACCATGAGAGCGACGAAATAGTCCGGACGCTGACCTCGGTAAGGGATGACAACTCTTTGAACCCTGAGCAGAAACTCAGGGAATTTCTGCGTCTCCACCTTACAAAAGGCCGCTCGGTGAGTTCGTCGGAGTCGTATATCAAGTCGCTTTTCAAGTTTGACCTGCGGCGCATGGAGCGTGTCCGCAAATTGGTGTATGACAAGGAAAATGCCATCTTTATAGACATCCTCAACGAAGGCGAGCGCAAGGGATATTTCCGCCCCGACCGCTGCCGGCTGCTCCGGTCGTTCCTTATCAGGTGTATGAACAGTATCGCCTTTGCCGGGCTCTCGTCGGAGCCTGAGGCTCTAAAGAGTATACACGCTGATTTTATGGAGTTTATATTGTCGGATATTCTCGTTGACCGTACTTCCATTGATAATAATGGATGAGTTTAGCGAAAAAATCACTAATTTTGTAATCTCAAAACCCAAAACAAAATCATATCACAATGAAATTACTTGAAGGAAAAACCGCCCTTATCACCGGCGCGGCCCGCGGCATCGGCAAAGCCCTTGCCCTTCGTTTCGCCCAGGAGGGTGCGAATATCGCCTTCACCGATCTCGTGATCGATGAAAACGGAAAAGCTACTGAAGAAGAAATCGCCGCACTTGGCGTCAAGGCTAAAGGTTATGCTTCCAACGCTGCCGATTTCAACCAGACCAAGGAAGTTGTGGCTCAGGTGCTCGCCGATTTCGGCTCGATTGATATCCTCGTCAACAATGCAGGTATCACCAAAGACGGTCTTATGCTCCGCATGACCGAAGCTCAGTGGGATGCAGTTATCGCTGTCAACCTCAAGAGCGCGTTCAACTTCATCAACGCTGTTCTTCCCATCATGATGCGTCAGCGTCACGGCTCCATCATTAACATGGCTTCCGTAGTGGGCGTTCACGGCAATGCAGGACAGTCTAACTATGCAGCTTCCAAGGCCGGTCTTATCGCTCTCGCAAAGAGCATCGCACAGGAAGTTGGCTCACGCGGTATCCGCGCCAACGCCATCGCTCCCGGCTTTATCGAGACTGCCATGACTGCAGCTCTTCCCGATGATGTGCGTGCCGAATGGGCCAAGAAAATTCCTCTGCGTCGCGCAGGTAAAGTCGAGGACATTGCCAATGTGGCTACCTTCCTCGCATCCGACCTTTCCAGCTACGTTACAGGTCAGGTTATCCAGGTCGACGGTGGCATGAACATGTAATCCACCATCTAACCTCACAAAAAACGTCCGGCGGCCATTTGGCTTCCGGACGTTTTTTGTGGGATTAGGTGGTTAGTTCTTATAATATCGCTTTGCGGACGAATGTGCCGCTGGGGGTTGTGGCTTTTACAACCAGCGGCATATTGCGGTAGGCCGAGAGGTCGAGACGGTTTGAAGCTGAGCGTGCGAGCAGACGTCCTGTGACGTCATAGGCGCAGATTTCGGCGATTTCGGAGCTAACGGAGGCAATCCCGCTGCCGTCGATACGGAGCGAATCGCCGGCAACCTCGGGAGTCTCAACGCCTGCTTTGCCTGCGGGGATGATGGTGTAGGTCTTGCCTGCTTGGGTCGGGAATGATATGTAGTCCTTGCCGTTTGCAGTGAATGTGATTTCATTTCCGTCGCTGTCGGTTACAGTGGCCTCGGCGATGTTTTTATATTTGATTTTACATTCTACTCCTGAGAACGAGCTGATTTCGGCGCGGTCGAGCTCGCCATTGCTCCAATACTGGCTCACCTCCATATTTCCTTCGGCCCGTACGCCTTTGAGGTGTCCTGCAAGCCACATCGAAGGAAGTGCGGGAAGCAGACGCAGAACGCCGTCGTGGCTCTGAAGAATCATTTCGGTCACGGCTGCGGTGTAGCCGAAATTGCCGTCAATCTGGAAGGGCGCGTGCGAGTCGAGCAGGTTGTAGTAGATACCGCCGGCACCGCTGCTTTGTTCGTAGGTTGTTGAGTGGCGAAGAGCCGTGCGGATAATCTTGTGGGCGTGTTCTCCGTCAAGGGCGCGTGCCCAAAGGCATATTCTCCATGCGAGGGACCATCCGGTGGAGAGGTCGCTGCGGAGTGTGAGAGAGTTGACGGCAGGCTGGAAGTATTCACTTTCGGGGTTTATCTGGCTGAAAGGATACATTGCCATCAGATGTGATTGGTGGCGATGGTTTTTCTCGCCGACGCTGTACGGGCTGTATTTCCACTCGCGCAGGATATCGGTGCCGGAACTAATGTCGTTGAATGTATCACCCCATGCTCCGGTGTACTGTTCGATGCCGAGACCCGGGTCAAGATTCTCGAATTTATTTTTCAACTCTGTAATGAAATCATTGTCTACACCGGCTTCGGCACCGAGAATGTCGATGGCCTGAAGAGTGGTGCTGAAAAGCTCATATACAATCTGCTGGGCGTGGGCTGTGGCGTCTTCAGCGGAGGGACCATGTTCGGGCGACCATTCCTGAGGTGCCACCCAAGTGCCGTCGGAGTCTTTTACAAGACGTTCGAGCCAGAAGCGTGTGCAACTGAGCATCACGGGCATGGCGCGGTCGCGGAGGAATTCCTTGTCAAGAGTATATTTATAATGCTGCCACATATGATATGTGTACCAGGCATTGGCAATCACATAGTTTTCGGCATAGTCGGAGTGTCCGAATATGTTGTTTTGTGTGAAGCATGTGAAGCCTGTTGTCTGTCCGGAGCGGCGTGCGTATTCTTTCCACTCGTCGTGCTCCAGCGCCATGCTGTAAATGTAGTTGAGGTAGGGCATGTGGAGCTCCGAAAGGTTGGTGTTTTCGGCAAGCCAGTAGTTCATCTGAACGTTGATGTTGGAGTGGATGTCGCACTGCCATGCCGGAGAGTCGGTGTTGTTCCAGAGTCCCTGGAGGTTGGCCGGAGTGTCCATGCCGCGCGAGCATCCGATGAGCAGATAGCGTCCGATTGTATAGTAGAGTTCCTCAAGCATAAGATTTCCGGGTGCGGTAGGATCATATCTGCGGCTGTTGTAGGTGCTTACAAGGTTCTGTGTATTATCTGTGTTTGCAGCTCCGTATATAGAGAAGTCAACACGGTCGAAAAGGCTCTTGAAGTCGGCTGTATGTTCGGCGAGCAGATTTTCCCAGCTTTTGCTGGCTGCGGCGGTCAGGCGTTCGGAAACCTTGGCCTTCATTGCGTCGGCATCGGTGATGTAGTTCGGAGAGTGCTGGTCGAAGTTGGTTGCACCGGTAAGAAGAATCAGAAGCCCGTCGGCGTTCTTAACAACGATGCCGTCGTCGGTTTTCTCCACAGAGCCTCCTGTCGGTACGGCCTTGAATCCGGCTTTGAAAGAAACGAGGTCGAGCTTGCCTTCAAATGTTCCTCCGTCAGTAGTATAAGATGTGTATACGAGACCTTTGGAAATACCGGGGAAAAGATTCAGTTTCACGCTTATGGCTCCGGGTTTGGAGGCAGTTAGCTTGATTGCCACAACCTTGTCGGGATTGCTGGCGATGTATTCGCGTGTGTATTTGATGCTTCCGTCGGAGGTTGTGTAGCTTGCCTGAGCTTTACCTTCAGGCATGATGAGTTCGCGAACATAATCATTCACGGGCTTGTCATCGCCGAAGTTGCCGGAGAGGTCTTCGATGTAGAGGTCGCCGAAGTTCTGATAGCATCCGCGGTTGATGCTCGAACCCGACCAAAGTGATTTGTCGTTGAACTGCACGTGGTCGCAGTGTATGCCGCCGTAGATCATTGCTCCGAATTCTCCGTTACCTATCGGATAGGCATATTCCATCCAGGGATTTCCGTAGGTAAAAGATGTAACGGGTGTCGTGTGCCAGATTGTGTGTCGGTGGGCGGGTGTGTGGGATGCGACGGCATTTACGGTGTATTCTTTGATGTTGGGGGCATTGAAACCTTTTTCAGGAAGGTCACTTACTTTTACGAAATTGATTACATTGCTGGCGTCATCGGCAATCCATTTTCCCACCTGCTTTCCATAGCCTGAACCGCCCGACTGATTGACGTAACAGTAGGAGTCGTCAAGTCCGGCAATCTCAATCTGGTACATTCCGGGATAATTGGCATGATTCGAGGGCACGAGGCGGAAGTGTGATGCTGATTCAGCGTCGGATGCAGTCTTCATGTTGGCAGTTTTAGTAACGACAGCCGCATTGCCTTCCGCGCTAACCATTGTGAAGTCGGTCTCATTTCCGATAAATTTCCATTGTTGCGCTTTTTCGCCGGGTGTAATCATGCGTGTGTAGACGTACTGACCGTCCCCGTAATCTTTTATAGCGGCATCGCCATATTCGAACACGACGTGATACCAGTGTTCCTGATTTCCATCGCTGAACAGGGGCTTTGAGTCGGCCCATGAGCTGATGGCGGCCGAAGCAAGAGCTACTGTAAGTAGTGATTTGATATTCATGATATTATTTCTTTAATGGTTGATTTTTGGTTATAATCTTTTTACAAAAGTAGTTGGATGGGAGATAGAGCGCAAATCAATGTTATTTTTATATTGTACATGTCAATTTTCTTATATATTTTTGTAGTGTATTATGATTAGCTCGATTTGCATTTACAATTATGGTGAAATAGTACACACCGATGACTGGAATTTCAAAATTCCGGGCAGTATCTTTTGGCGTATCTATATAGTGGAGGAGGGTAATGCACAGGTCCGAATCGGTGAAACCGTGCATCTTCTTCGTCCGGGGCATGCCTACGCTATACCTGCCCTTACCACCCATGAGGATATACTGAAAGGTACATTCCGCCATAAATACTTGCATTTCAGAGTTGAAGATTCCGAAATGGAGGATACGCTCGGCGCATATGAGTTGCCTTTCGAGATTCCGGTCAATGATACCCTGGAGCGGGCTATGAACGTGATAGCGTCGGTGTGTACTGATTTTGCTTTGGAAACAAGCATCCCGCAGGAGTACGAGAAGAAGTCGGGATATATTTATTGTACGAAACGTTTCGAGGGACTGCCACTGGCGATTAAACTCGAGCTTCAGGCTTGCGTCACCGTGATTCTCGCACAGTTTGTGAAGTATGCAAGGCCGCGGCAAGTGTGCGCGCATACTGAAATGCTGCGTGTGCGCAATTATATCCGGGCTAATTTTGCACGTAATATAAGTGTTGAAAGTATGGCGGAAATGATGGGAATGAGACCTGAAAGTTTTATCAGAGCTTTTAAAAAGGCATTTCGTGTGTCTCCCCATTCCTACCTCCTTGAATGGCGAATCAACGAGGCGAAGAACCTCCTTCTCATGTCTACTCTTTCGATAAAGGAAATCTCTGTGAAGGTGGGATTCCCGAATCCGGCTTATTTCGGGATGCTCTTCCGTCGCTACACATCAATGACTCCCGGCGAATACCGGAGACGGCAGGTGTAGTGGGGCGGATTAAGGATTAAAGATTAAGGATTAATCTGGCGATGTTGCGAGCGGAGGAATTGCTTGCGGCAGGCGAGGGCTTCGGAGAGTGTTTCGGGTGGGAAGTAGGCTTGGCTGAACAACGAGTACACATAGTCGGCGGCTGTTTCCGACGGGTGTTTCATGTCGGCGGCGTAGAAGCGGTAATCGCGCAGGTCGTCGATAATAGCCTCGTAGGCCGGAAAGTATTCGCCGCCTGTATTTTCCGTAAGATTCTCCACCGCCAGCATCAGGGTGGCTTTGCTTACGTTGTTGCCGTGCAGCCCGTCGGCAAGGTGTCGTATGGGACTTACGGTGTAAATGAGGGAGCAGCCGAGGTCGAGTATCCGTTGTGAAAGGGCGTGCCAGCGGACACTAATCTCATCTACGGCTAATCTTTTCCTGGCGAAATCAGTCCCCGGGAACTTGTGACAGTTGCCAATCGGACGGTTGGCTTCGGGAGTGTAGGTGAAATACCATGCCGTGCCGAAGGTTAGGATTACGACCGGCTTTCTTTGTATGAAATCCGACAGTAGACGCAAGGTACTGTTGATTTTCTCAAGCAGGGAATCGGCGTCGTCGCCGCTGAAAGCCGTGCTGAAATCAAGGCAATGCCATCCGCGCGGTCCCGCTGTAAGGTCGGCACGGGTATAGTATGCGCCGTTGAGCGCTCGCTCAATGGCATTGGCAATGGAAAACGGATTGTACAGCGCCCCGAATGGATTTGCCAGCACATCGAATCCGTCGTGCATGAGCCGTGTGCCAATGTTGTCGGAGAAGCACGAGCCAAGAAGGAGTACAGGCGTACTATGGCTGATTTTGAATCCTGCCCGGTGCGGTTCGATTTCGGTACGGAATTTCATCAGAACATGCGGTAATCAATTGAGAGAACCTGGAATTCGGTGCGGCGGTTGATTTGGTCGGCAATTTCCTGATCGGCCTCGGGGAGCGCGAGGATATACTCTTCGGTGAGCACATCGCCTTCCTTGAACTGCGGATATTCGCGCGCGAGTTTCTTGGTAATGGTCTTGGGACGTGACTTGCCGTAGCCCTGCGACTGAAGGCGGTCGGGAGAGATGCCGACGGAAATAAGATAGTCGATAACCGAACGTGCACGTCGGCCCGAGAGGTCGATGTTGTATTCCTCGGTGCCTTTGCGGTCGGTGTGCGAGGCCATCTCGATAGTCACGTTGGGATTGTCGCGGAGAACCTGGGCGAGCTCATCGAGGGCTGTCTTGGATTCGGGACGCAATGTCGCGCGGTCGAAGTCGTAAAAAATATTGTCAATCACGACCGGCTTGGTGATTGAAGCGAGAATGAAATCAACATTGTATTCGGCGTCTTCCTCGGCTGTGTCGCTCGTGAATTCCTGACGGGAATTGAGATAGCCTTTCGCACCGGCGAGCATCACGTAGCTCACGCCACGGTCGAGGGGGAAGGAGAATGAGCCGTCGTTTCGGGCCACCTGTTTCTGATTGGAACCGTCGTCGCCCACGATACGGATAACGGCGTTCGGCACGGGCTCCTCGTCTTTGTCGAGTACCCAGCCTGAAATGATAATTTTCAGTTCGGGAAGTTCAAACGAAAAAATGTGGTCGTAGCCGCGGTTGTCGCCGCGGTTCGAGCTGAAGAATCCGCTCTCGCCTTCGCCGAAAGTTATTCCGAAATCGTCGGAGGATGAGTTGACGGGAGTTCCCATGTTGGTGACGTTCCAGCCGCCGGATTTAGTCATTTCGGCGCGGAAAATATCAAGACCTCCGTATCCGGGATGGCCGTTGGAGGCAAAATAGAGCACGGAATCGGAGCGGAACGACGGGAACATTTCATCGCCGGGGGTATTTATCCATTCGCCGAGGTTCTCGAGTGTTCCCTGGCGTTCCTTGAGGTTGATGCGCCAGATGTCTTTGCCACCGACTCCGCCGGGCATGTCGCTGGTGAAGTAGAGCCAGGTGCCGTCAGGGGAGACTGCCGGATGGCCGTAGCTTGAGAGCGTGTCGGCTGTAATCTCGAATTTAACCGGGGCGCTCCATTTGGCGTCGCTGCGCTGAGAGGTGTAAATTTCCACGCCTGTGTTGGCGTTGGGTTCGCGGCGTGCTTTTGTGAGGTACATAGTCGAGCCGTCGGGAGTGAAGGAAACAATGCCTTCGTCGAGCTCGGAGTTTAGTTCGCCTTCGACTTTCTCGGGGCGCTTCCATTCGCCGCGTTCGTTTTTCCCGGCAAACCATATGTCGCCTTTTTTCATTCCGGTGATTTCGCTGTGCTTGGTGCCGGAAACTTTTTCGTTGGTGGTGGTGAAATATAGCTGGTCGAGACTGCGGTCGAGATACATCGGGGCGAAATCGGCGCGGCGGGAGTTGAAGAGTTTCGCGTTCTTTACCACGTAGCGTGTAGCCCCTTTCTTTTCGAGAGCCATGCGGGCGCCAACAAGCCCGTTCTCGGCAAGTGCGTCGCCGGGACGGAATTCAAGGTAGTCGGAATAAGCCTTCACTGCCGGAGCATATTTGCCGTCGGCATGGAGCATCTGCGCCATGTAGAGATACAGCGTGGAGTCGGAGTAGCCGTAGCGGGCGGCGTTCTGATACGCTGCCGCGGCACGGGCATACTGGTTAAGGCGTCTGTGGCACTCGGCCATCTTGAAAGCCACCTCACCGCGCAGAGGGCGTTCCTCGCGCTTGGTAAGTTTGTTGTATATCTTGCGGTAAGTCTTGGCCGCGTCGTAGTATTCGCCACGCTCAAGCTGCTCGTTGGCCGTAGCGAGTTTGACTCCGCCACATGCGCCGAACAACATTCCGGCCATCACAAGGCCTACAAAAAGAAATATATTTTTTCTCATAATTAAATATCGCAAGTTTCTGCAAGAACAGGTCGGAAAGGCAAATGCCATCGGGAGGCAAGAAAAGACCGCTTGTGTTTAGATACTACTATCTTGCCTTTTTGCCTCTTTGCCTTTATTGCCAGACTGAAGTGTAGCTTGCGAAACTTCAGTCGTATAATGATAACGGCCCGACGGGATATATATTTTTTTGCATGGACGGTTTTTTTATTTTAATTTCGTGAAAATTTTACAGCCATGATATTTTACCGCATATACCAGTTTTGCATAATGATGCCCGTGCTCCTTGTTGCCACAATACTTGCTGCAACACTTACCATCGTCGGGAGCATGTTGGGCGGAAGCCGCTTCTGGGGCTACTGGCCCGGAAAAATCTGGGCAAAGATATTCTGTGCCATGACCTGGGTGAAAGTAGAGGTACGCGGTCGGGAGAACATCAATCCCCATACGTCCTACGTCTTTGTTGCCAACCATCAGGGTGCCTATGATATTTTCGCAATTTACGGCTACCTCGGCCATAATTTCCGCTGGATGATGAAAAAGAGTCTCGAAAAGATACCTTTTGTCGGATACAGCTGCCGGGTGTCGGGACATATCTATGTGGATTCATCCACTCCCTCGGCTGTAAAACATACCATGCAGGATGCCGAGAAGCGTCTTGCCGACGGAATGTCGGTGGTGGTGTTTCCTGAAGGTGCGCGCACTCTCGACGGACGTATGCATCGCTTCCGCCGCGGTGCCTTCATGCTTGCCGAGGAATTCTCCCTGCCCGTGGTGCCGATAACTATCGACGGCGCCTACAAGGTGCTCCCCCGCACGGCACGCCTTCCGCGTCCCGGCAAAATCATCCTCACGATACATCGCCCCATTGAGGCTGCCGACGGCGGCAAGCATGACTTGCCTGAATTGATGGAGAAATCCTACCGCGCCATCGCTTCGGCTCTTCCGGAAGAAAATTAAAAAGAGAAAGAACAATAGTAAGGTGAGGGTTGTTTAAATTTCATTAAGAACAATCTAATTGCCTTACTATGAAATATCTTTCCACAACTTACTTCGCCTTTTTGGCAACTCTGCTGGGTATTATAGCAGTATCTTCCTGTACTCAGAACGAAAATATCGCAGGGGCATGGACAGGTAATGCCGTGCGCCTTGAAAATGTTCCCGATGCAGCCGATGCATCGGCCGTAATAACCATGGATTATGCCGCTCCGGAGCAGTCCCGCAACAATGGACGTGGGGGAGAGGTGAATCTTTCGGCTCTCATTGATGTCAATCAGGCTGTGAGTGCGCCAAACGCCGAGCTTGTGGAACCATACGAGGTAAGTGTGGCCGCCACGGCTTCCATCTCCGGACGCTACGTATTTGAAGACCGCGACGATGATGATGTGATTCTTGTACTTGACCCCGCGACATTGCAGGTCAATATCGACCCGGCGGGAGTGACATATTCGCAGAATCTTCTCACCGGAAAGCAGCAGCCTGAACTTGACTCGCTCACAACAGCCACAATAGGCTGTTGGCGTGTGGAAATCACCAAGGCTATCCGCGACGAATTCTATAAATACCAGAAAATATCCGACATCGAAATCCACCACGGTAACATCCTTTCCTGCGAAATCGAAGACCGCGACTACTCATTCCGCAAGGCCCAGTGACAGAGAAGGATTAGAGATTAGTGGATTAAGGATTAAATGCGGATGAGGTGAAACCGTGGCTCAATTATCAGAATCGCGTTATTGCGTATCCCTTGATATGACGATTTCAGCAGTAACCCATACACACAGTAACCTTTTGGTGGAGGTGTGTATGGGTTACTGCTTTCTAAAACTGTGGCATCCGTAGGTTATTGGCAAAGCCGCTTTCGCTGAAAAAAGTACGATTTGTATCCATTGATAAATATGGCCTTAGCACCATCCTTTAATCTTTTAATCCTTTAATCCCATAAATCGCCTGTGTGGTGTTAGAAATCGACGGTGAGGCGGACGTTGAACTGGCGGCGGGTGAGGTAATTGGGGACGGCATACTGGATGTTGTTGACGTCGGTTACCCAGTAGTAGCTGCTTACGTTGCTGATGTCAAGCAGGTTGAACACGTCAAGGCCGAGCCATGCGCTTTTGATGTGGCGGAGGAAGCCGGTGCGGACTTCCCCGTCTTTTTTAGGTGTCACAAGGCCATAGGCAAGCCCGATGTCGACGCGCTTGTAGGCCGGAGCGCGGAAGTAGCCTTTGTCACGGCTGCCGCGTGGCGCGGTTGTGGGAAGGCCGTCGGAGAATATTCCGCGGAGGTTGAATTTCAGCTTGGGAAACTTCGGGAAATAGTCGGTGAAGAAAAGGGCAAAACTGTACCGCTGGTCGGTCGGACGCGGCACTTTAACTCCGTTAAGGTCTTCCTGGGTCTTCATAAGCGAGAAACTTATCCAAGAGTCGGTGCCGGGCACGAATTGTCCGAACAGTTTCAGGTCAAGTCCTGCGGTGAAGCCTTTTGTCTGATTCTCGCCGGTATACACGATTTTGAGATTGTCGATTTCGTAGGGTATAAGGTTGCCGAGAATCTTGTAGTAGGCTTCCGCCGTGAGTTTGAACGGGCGGTTCATGGCGCGGAAAGTGTAGTCGCCTCCGAGGATAAACTGGAAACTGCGTTGCGATTTTATCTTGTCGTTAAACGAAATCACGATATTTCCGTCCTCGTCGGCAAGCTGCCTGCGGTATTCCTTGAAGAAGGGCGACTGGTAGTAGAGTCCGGTGGCAAAACGGAGCGACAGGCGCGGTGCGACGTCGGGAACGAAGCCCACGCTGACACGCGGACTCACAAGGAATTCCTTGTTGAAATCCCAGTAGCTGAAGCGTATGCCTCCGTTGATGTTGAGGTAGCCGGCCGAAGTGTTCAGGCGGTAAGTATCCATCGCGTAGAAGGCCAGGCGGTTGGATGTCAGGTCGTTTTTTGACGAAAGATTATATATTACCTTTACGGCATCGGGGTCGGCCGGGAGCGAGAATCCTGCCGAGTCGCGCAATTCCCATTCGCGGGAGCGGTCGTAGATTGTCTCGTGGTTGAAGGTGATTCCGTAGTCGAGATTGTGCCGGTTGATGCCGGATGAACCGCGGAGTCCGAGCGAGAACACGGAAGCCTTCATGCGGTTGCGGGCATGCTCGTGGTAGCGTCCTACGCCGAGTTCTCCGCCGACACCTCCTGCGTCATCACCGCCGCCCGACGTGCCTGCCTGGTCGAGCCAGTATTCTCCTGATATATCGTAGGCCACAAGTTCGTTGGTAAGGTAGCCCGAGGCGAGAAATGCAAATTCATGTGCTTTGCTTGGATTATACTGGAGATTGAGCGCTCCGAAGTAGGTTTCGAAGCGGTCTTTTTCCTGACCGTCGAAATATACGGTAAACTGCTTTGCGTCGGTGGACGTGCCGAAGTTGGTCGTACGGTTGTGGGGGATGAAACGGTAGTTGTTGATACCGATATATCCAAGGAAGTTGGCCTTCAGCTTTTGGGAAAAGGTGTAGGTCATGCTTGTCTGATAGTCGAAGAAACGTGGGTCGTACTCGCCTTTTTCGTCCATGGAGCTGAGCAGGGATGCGTTGCTTTTGTAGCGTACGCCGTGGAGCTGGGAGAAGCGCTTGCTGCTCGTGCCGAGGGCGACACTTCCTCCCATCAGACTTGCCGATACGGAGCCTTCAAATGACTCAGGCTCGCGGTAGGTGATGTCAAGAACACTCGACATCTTGTCGCCGTATCGCGCCGAGAATCCGCCTGTGGAGAATCCGATTGCGCCCACCATGTCGGGGTTGACGATGCTCAGACCTTCCTGCTGCCCGGAGCTTACGAGCTGCGGACGGTACACCTCAATTCCGTTGATATACACGCTGTTTTCGTCGTAAGTGCCGCCGCGCACGCTGTACTGGCTCGACATTTCATTGTTGGAGTTGACGCCTGCCATGGTTGTCAACAGGCCTTCGACACTTCCGCCGTTGATGTCGGGGGCAAGGCGGTAGCCACTGTTGTCGAGTTTCTGAATCGAGCCTGTCTGTTTCTGATAGTCGGTGACTTCAATCTGCCCGAGGGTATATGATGCCGGGGACATCTTTACATTCACCGTCACCTCGTTTTTTGCATCAATAAGCCTGCGGGTGGATTCCTCATAGCCTATGCAGGTGAACAGCACGCGTATTGTGTCGGCTTCGGGCACGCTTATGGAGTACTTTCCGTCAAGCCCCGAAGTAGTGCCGAGCTGTCGTCCGGCGATGCGTATTGTCACAAATTCCAGCGGCTCGTTTTTTTCGTCGGTAACGGTTCCTGAAATCTTTACGTTGGCAGCCACCGCCGCGACAACTGCCGCGGCGAGGATGCCTGCAAGTAATATGTATCGTAGGATTGTCTGCTTCATTGTCAGTTGTCGGACGCCCGGAAAAATCGGCGCCCGTTCTGATAATAACGGAAAAATCCTCCGGAAATTATATCCGGCTTCCGGCTACGGCTATGCGGAGGTCGTCGGGGTGGAGATATTTTTCGGCCATTTCGGCAATAGTGTCCGGTGTAAGGGCTTCGATTGCATGCTGCTGCGCCTCGAAATATCCGTCCGGTATGCCTGCAAAAAGGCTTGTGGCATAGTATCCCATTATGGAAATAGGGCTGTCGAGAGTCTCTATAAGGCTTGTGGAGCAGAAAAGTTTCAGACGCCGCAATTCCTCGCCGGATGGTGGATTCAGTACGAGGTCGCGCAGTTCCTTACGGATTTCGGTGATTACAGGCTCGGTGTAAGCCATGTCGCACTGGGCTGCGATACCTGTGAACGACCCTTCGAGCGAGCCTGCCAGATAGGAGGAAATTCCGTAGGTATAGCCTTTTTCCTCGCGGATATTCGCCATCAGGCGGCTGCCGAAATATCCTCCGAGAGCCACAATGGCAAGACGCAGCGGAATGTAGTCGGGATGCGAGCGCGGAATTGCCGGAATTGCCGCGGCCACGGCATTTTGCCGCGCGCCTTCTTTTTCAACAAAATTCACTCCTGCCGCCGCAGGCGACATTGGTATTATCAGCGGCTCGACACCCTCGCCCGCAAGGTTGAGCGAAAGCAGGAAGTCGCGAACCTTGTCGACAAGACGGTCATCGAGCAGCCCGGAGAGGAATACATGGCAGGTGCGTCCCGATGCCATGCGGCTGTGCCATGCCGAGAGCGTGTCGCGTGAGATGGTGCGGATTTTCTCCTCGGTAGCGACTTTCGAGGTAGGGTGGGAGTCTCCCCAAATCATGCGTGCACATTCCTTGTCGGCGAGGAACGAAACTTTTGAGCTGTTGATCTGAAGCTGCGAAGTTGCCACATTTTTTGCCGCTTCCACCGCATCCGAGGGGAAAGACGGTGCGATGAGCATGTCGGCGAGCAGGGGAAGCACTTCGTCGGCTCCGGAATTGAGCATGGTGATGTTCACTCCCGAGCGGTGGGCCGAGGTACTGCGGATAAATCTCGCGCCGTTGAAGTCGAGAATTTCGGCGATTTCGGCGCCGGAGTAGTTGGCGGTACCCTCCTGAAGCATCGACATAGCCATCTGAGCTTCATATTCGGTGGGCGTTTCCTGCACGCCTCCGCTGAAGCTCACCAGGAGGTTGCACACCGGCTGGTCGCCGCCGGAATAGCGGTGGAAGGTGATGCCGTTGGGAAGAATCTCTACCGTTTCGGCGGGTAACTTACGGAAGCCGAAAGGGCGTGTTTCGGGGGCAATTTTTCGGTCAAGCACGGGGTTCAGAGATTGTTGTTTTTGAGCCATTCCTCGGCGTGGGCGAGGTCTTCGGGAGTGTCTATACCTATTGTGGGGGAATCGGTCACGGCCACACGGATTTTGTAGCCGGCCTGCAGCCAGCGTAATTGCTCAAGCGATTCGGCCAGTTCGAGCGGCGACTGCGGCAGCTGTGTAATCCGGTCAAGAACATCGGCTCGGTAGCCGTAAAGACCCACGTGGGTGTGGAACACAGCCTTCTCCGGCCACTCCTGCCATGGATAATTACGGACATAAGGAATGATTGAGCGCGAGAAATAGAGGGCGTTCATCCTGTCGTCCATCACGAGCTTGGGAGTGTTGGCGTCGAAAAGTGCCTCGAATCCGAGTTCAGGGTTGAAGCGTCGGGCGAGGGTGCCGATTTCCACTTCCGGGTCGTTGAAGCAACCCTTGAGGGCGTCGATCTGCTCGCGGGCAATGAACGGCTCATCGCCTTGAATATTGATTACGACGTCGGCATCGGATTTTACATTCAGATAAGCCTCGCGGCAGCGGTCGGTGCCGCTGCGGTGCTTGTCGGACGTCATTACGGCATTGCCGCCGAAGCTGCGCACGAAGTCATAAATGCGGGCATCGTCGGTGGCTACCACCACCTCGTCAAGAGCGGCCGATGCACGGCGATAGACACGCTCAATCATTGCCACTCCGCCAATCTTGGCGAGCGGTTTCCCGGGAAAACGCGTGGATGCGTATCTTGCCGGTATAATTCCTATGAATTTCATTTTTTCATTTACAATTATATAAGTATATTAAAATGCGTCCGGAGGACGCTGATTATTTAGTAACCGGGTACACCGTAGGCCTTTAGCCGGAGGTGTGCCCGGTATATCAAGCTAACTGACGGGCGTTCGGAGAACGCCGGAAACAGCGCAAAAATTTTTTCGTTCTCCAGCATCCTCTATAACTATCATGAGAATCTGCATGTTTCAAATTCTGAGCCGGAATTTGTTATATACTAAAATTAGTATTAACATTTGCAATGTTGATTCCCGGTAGCCCTGACTCGTCAAGCTATCGGGTTTAGTTTTATTGTCTCTTACCGTTCATCGCCTTTATGGCCTTTCCATCGCCTAACCTTGCCTTTCCTCGCCTGCTTTTTCTTCAATTACGTAAAGCTGGGCGTTTTCGTAGCGGACGGCTTTGACGGGGCGGTTGGCGGGGATGAATTCGCCGGTGGATACGGCGTCGAAAACGTGGTCGTCGATACGGATTTTACCTGCCGGACGCAGCACGGTCACGGATTCGCCGCGGCTGCCTACATAGCGCGACACGCTCATGTCGACGCCAACGAAACCCTTGTCATTTGAGAGCTCGGTCATGAGTTCGGCGTGGCGGCGGAATACTTTCGGCCCGCGCGACGAGGTGAGGTATAGCACAAGTATGATGGTGAGGATTATGCCCGCACCAACTGTCATCAGGGCGTTCAGTACGCCGGTCATGTCAAATCCTGTGATGGAGTCGTTTGCCATGAGTGCGCCGCAGAGTGCCACGATGATTGCCGCTCCGCCGCCTGTGCCTGCAAGCCCGAAGCCGGGGATAACGAAGATTTCAAGAGCCACGAGTACCACTCCGATTACAAACAGAATTATAATCCATGCGGGCATCGTGCCGGTGACAATCATCGGGAGGAAGTAAAGCACCGTGGCGACGAGCGACACAGCAGCCGCAAATCCCATGCCGGGGGTGTGCATTTCCATGAAAATACCTCCGAGAATCAGGGTCACGAGAATGGCGCGCACGGCAGCGTTGGCGAGGAAGCCAAGCAGGGTATCGCTCATGTTCGGTTGGTAATATGATATCTCGGGATTGCTGATTCCGAGCGATTCGGCCACTTCTTGCACCGATGTGGCGCTACCGTCGGCATATCCGGCTTCGATGGCCTGGGCTGTGGTGAAGGAAATCGCCTTTTCGGGATTAACCATCGAGGCCGCAATGGATGGGTCGCGGCGCCACACCCACACTTCCTGCCCCACGGAGTCGCCTTCGGCACTGACCCGGAGTTCGCGCCCGTGGTGCTCGGCTGTGGCACGCATGATCGCGCTCATATACGACTGGTATTTCTCGGGCATGGGTTCGCCGGAGCCGTTCACCACCGTGGCCGCACCCATACTCGCGCCGGGCGACATGAAAACGCTGTCGCAGGCAAGTGCTATAAGCGCTCCGGCTGAGGCCGCGTTGTGGTCGACAAACGCCACCGTGGGCAGTTTCTCCCGAACGAGAATTGTGCGCATCGAGTCGGCGGCGTCGAGCGCGCCTCCGTAGGTGTTGAGTTTCACCACCACGAGTCCGGCACCCTTGTCGGTGGCTTCGCGGAGTCCGCTGCGCAGATAATGGAAGGCCTGCATGTCGATTTCCGTCTCGACGGGAATCACAAACACTTTCTCGCCGGCCTCTCCGGCATGAATCTTGAGCGCGGCGGCAAGTGCGCACACCAGCAGCAATGACACTAATCTTCTCATAATTTCTTCTCTCTGAAATAGCCCGGAAGCAGGCAAGAACCTGCCGCCAGATAGATGTAATAACTCATGAGTCGCCATACAAGGGCAAGCACCAGGGCGATGCTGACGTTTCCGATAAGGTCGCCGTAGTAATTGGTGAAAAGCCATTCGCTTATGCCGCTGCCCCCGGGAGTGGGACTCACCATGAGCACCACCCACACGATAAACTGACGCCCGAACACGAGCAATCCCGAAGCCGCCGGTACGAAGCCCCAGAAGAGCGCGTTCACGACGAAATAGCGCGAGAACCACGACACCACTGTGGCACCGAATACGTTGGACCACCAGCGGCGTCCGCGTCCTTTGACCCATGCCGAGGTAGCCACCATGTTTTCGGCGGTGGAGAGCATGCCCCTGCGCCAGCGGCGTAAAAATTTCATTCCGGCCATGCGCCGCAGCAGGCGTTGCATGGCGTCGGGGCGCCCTATTATGGCGAAATAGAGTATGGTGGTCCAAATTACGATTCCGGCGTATACGAGCCAGAATATCACTCTGACTCCGCTCAGAAACATCGCCTGCGTTGAGTCCATGGCCGGAGCGTCGAACAGCTCCGATGCAGGCAGCAGGAGCACTACCACGGGACAGAATACCACGAAAAACAGTTCGTCAAGAAATAGTGTGGTGAGGGTGAGCGTTGTGGCGCGCCCGAGCGAGAATCCCTCGCGGTTGAGGTAGAAAATTGCCAGGGCACTGCCGCCCACGACCGACGGCGTGATTGCCGAGGTGAAGGCGCACATGATGTCGACGCGGAACGAGCGTTTCCATGTCAGGTCGCCGTCGGCAATTGTGTGGAAGCGCCACGCCAGACCGAAATCGCGGCCTACCACGAAAATCAGTGCAAGGACAAGTGCGGCAATAGTCCGGCTGTCGAAAGTTATTTCCCGGAGGGTCGACATGTTGAACTCGTCGTGGAACATCCACGCGCACACCGCCGCCCCGATTGCCACGGGGACAACCGTGCGGATGATGGTCTTTCTAAGTTCCCGTGCCATTTCCGGACCGGCTATTTAGTCAATGCCGAAAGCATCAGTTCCGTATAAGCCACGGGGTCTTCGGCTTCGATAATTTTGCGTCCGGTGCACACGCCCGATGCTCCTAGTGCCACAGCCACGGCTGCTTCTTCCACATCGAAATCGCCTTGTGCGACAATGGGAAGCTCGACTCCGCAGGAGCGAACGGTCTCGATAAGTTTTTCGCGTTCTTCCGGGCTGAGTTCCGGCGCCACGGTGGCGTAGTCAATGTCAAGCCCTTTGAGAGCGGCGGCAGCCTGTGCCGATACTATTTCGACGCCTATGATGGCTTCCGGGCCTAATTCCTCGCGCACCTTTCCGGGAGAAACGTCGCGGCCGCGCAGATGCACACCGTGCAGCCCGAGGTCGCGGGCGAGGTCTATGCGGTCCTCAAGCATCAATATTGTGGCCGACTCCTTGCAGAGGGGGATAATCTGTTCGAGCTCGGTACGGAGTTCCGCCTCGTCCAAGTCGGGGCAGTGGACCTGAATCCATTTGCATCCGCCTTCAACAGCGATTTGCGCCGCTTCGGCGAGAGAATACTTGTCGTTGGGTTGTAAGAGAAATTGTAACATGTGACAAAAGTAGCGAAAAATCCCAAGAAACCGCTATCCGGCGGTGAAGAAAATTTCCTTCCGCTGATTGAAGATGTTGCAGAATCTGATTAATCAAATAAAACTATGGTCGCAAACGGGCGTCCGCAGGACGCTGATTAACCATTAACCGGGTACACCGCAGGCTTTTAGCCGGAGGTGTGCCCGGTTAATCACATATATCTTTGGCGTCTGAAGTGACGCCGGAATCAGAGTAATGGCATTTTATGGCGGTTCTGCAATCTCCACCCTACGTATTACAGCTTGGCGATTTTTAATGACGGCTAATTTACAGGAGTTCAATAATTACGGTCATTCGCCCGGTTCAGGAGGCAATACTTTGAACCCTTTTCCACTCCTTTCTTCATATTCATCAACCGACTGTACAATAGTATCCCATTTTTCGGTCTTGGTTATGCTATAAGGAACTTCACAATAGATATCATTCCCTCTCAGATAGGGGAATGTGCCTTTGGTATATAGTAAGTCCAAATCGCATGATGTGAAATGATTGTAGGATATGTTTAATTCAGAATAGTCTTGTTCTCCAAATCTTGCCGGGATATGGCCGGTTATGTTTGTGCTCGTAAAGCAAACACTTTTTAAATTAGGGAAATCGAAAATCTTTTCAAGTTCTTTACTGTCAATACCAAGATCAATGCCACTGATTAAAAGACTTCTTATAGTATTGGAGATTTTGTAAATTTCGGGATAAAAATCACCTGAAACTTTCCCTGAAAGTCCCGTGATAGCCAAAGTTTCAAGAGGGCATTTAAATATCTCGCGAGGGACTTTCCCTTCAAAAGAATATAGAAAGTAGTTGAGGGTCCGCAAATATGGCAGGTCTCCAAGTCTGGGCGACATTTCATGGGAAGATTCCTTCACGTGGAGATACCTTGCACTCATAGGAGCAAATCCCACGACTCGGTATTCACCACCTATATTTTCCCATTTTACATCAATCATTGTTTCGGGTCTGCTGTAATCACAAGGATATTTAGGATACCATACATCCATGTTTGCATACACTTCCTTCAGAACGGCCAAGTCGTTCTCATTATATTTGACCTCTGCTGGTGCCGGATCGTCAGTACACGCCCATGCCAACATCAGACTTGCGGTCATTAATGCAATTAATTTTCTCATAAGCGTAGCCGTTTTTATTAGAATAATTGGAAATTAGGTTGATTCACTACAAACATTATGGTGGATTGTGGATGCGATTCGCCAAGCCCACATTTGGACTTGGCGATTTTTTCAATCATATTTCATTAGAATAGAAAAATATTAATAATCTCTGGGCATTACTTTGAAGCCAATACCTCTGTCTCCATTATAACTCAAATCGTATCTGTCAATTAGGTGCTGATTTTCCTGCCATCTTTTGGATAGACTGATTTCATATGGGACTTCGCAATAGATCTCGTTTTCGGTCAAGTTAGGGAATGTCCCGTTTGTATGAAATATCTCGGGGTCACAAGATGTGAGTTTGTTATCTCCCAAATGGAAATAGCTGTAGTTTTGTTCTCCATAACGAGCTGACACATGGCCTGTCAGATTTGTCTGATTTATATAAACACGTTCCAAATTAGGCAGGTCAAAAATAAGTTCAAGCTCTTTGGCATCAATATTAATGCTAATGCCGGAAATTTCAAGATTTCGTAAAGTGTTTGCCACCTTGGAAATTTCAGGGTAAATACCGCCTGTTGCTAATGAGCTGCCACGTAATCTCAAATTCTCCAGAGGACAATTATAAATTTCGCGTGGAATTTCACCTTCAAGAGAAGTTGTACAATAATCTAAATCTCGAAGATACGTAAGTTCTCCGATTCTCGGAGTTAATTCATGACGAAGTGGCTTTGCGCTCCCGGGGGAGGTTAACATATGAAGTTTTATAACTCTGTATTCACCTCCAATAATTTCCCACGTTATATCGCCCATTAAATCAGGTCTATCGACGCTAAAGGAATAATGAGGAGCATTAAGGCCTATGTTGTCATATATTTCTTTCAATACCGACAAATCATTTTTGTTGTATTTAACAGTCGGTTCATCGGAGCACGACCATGCCAAACATAGCAGGCATGCAATCGTATATGCAATTATTTTTCTCATAAGCAGTTGTTGTTAATTAAAATAATTGGAAATTAGGTTGGTTTACTACAAACATATATGGTGGATTATGGAAGCGATTCGCTGAACCTACATTAGGATCCATCACGCAGTTTGTATCGTATGGTCTTATTTCAGTAAATTCGAGATCATTGCCAAGATATTTTACTTTCATTGTCACGGTAACAAATGCAACATTATAAGAATATCTAATGCCATTCCATTGGAAATAATATAGGGTTTCTTCGTTAATTTCGTCTGAAGAGTTTAAGTCTCCAAGGCAGGTGTGATAAGCAGTCGTTCCACCGGGCAGATATATGCTTTTAATACTATCGGAAAATACTAAATTATTCCTATTGAATTGTATATATGCGGACGGTGCCGGAGAACGCATTATTACCCCCTTGCCAATCGAAGCTCTATTGTTAGGGGTGAGGTCGTTTGCATATTCCGTTGTCTTTACGACTGAAACTGTCTTGGGTTTTGGGGTTGTACGGCGGGTTATATCCATTATGTCGACCGAAATTGAATAAGAAGTGATATACTGGGCAATGTTTGGATTAAATACAACATCAACAGATGTACGTGTAATGTCAGGAAGATGAGCATTTCCAATAAACTCAACCAAACAATCTTCATTAGAATAGAAAAATATTAATAATCTCTGGGCATTACTTTGAAGCCAATACCTCTGTCTCCATTATAACTCAAATCGTATCTGTCAATTAGGTGCTGATTTTCCTGCCATCTTTTGGATAGACTGATTTCATATGGGACTTCGCAATAGATCTCGTTTTCGGTCAAGTTAGGGAATGTCCCGTTTGTATGAAATATCTCGGGGTCACAAGATGTGAGTTTGTTATCTCCCAAATGGAAATAGCTGTAGTTTTGTTCTCCATAACGAGCTGACACATGGCCTGTCAGATTTGTCTGATTTATATAAACACGTTCCAAATTAGGCAGGTCAAAAATAAGTTCAAGCTCTTTGGCATCAATATTAATGCTAATGCCGGAAATTTCAAGATTTCGTAAAGTGTTTGCCACCTTGGAAATTTCAGGGTAAATACCGCCTGTTGCTAATGAGCTGCCACGTAATCTCAAATTCTCCAGAGGACAATTATAAATTTCGCGTGGAATTTCACCTTCAAGAGAAGTTGTACAATAATCTAAATCTCGAAGATACGTAAGTTCTCCGATTCTCGGAGTTAATTCATGACGAAGTGGCTTTGCGCTCCCGGGGGAGGTTAACATATGAAGTTTTATAACTCTGTATTCACCTCCAATAATTTCCCACGTTATATCGCCCATTAAATCAGGTCTATCGACGCTAAAGGAATAATGAGGAGCATTAAGGCCTATGTTGTCATATATTTCTTTCAATACCGACAAATCATTTTTGTTGTATTTAACAGTCGGTTCATCGGAGCACGACCATGCCAAACATAGCAGGCATGCAATCGTATATGCAATTATTTTTCTCATAAGCAGTTGTTGTTAATTAAAATAATTGGAAATTAGGTTGGTTTACTACAAACATATATGGTGGATTATGGAAGCGATTCGCTGAACCTACATTAGGATCCATCACGCAGTTTGTATCGTATGGTCTTATTTCAGTAAATTCGAGATCATTGCCAAGATATTTTACTTTCATTGTCACGGTAACAAATGCAACATTATAAGAATATCTAATGCCATTCCATTGGAAATAATATAGGGTTTCTTCGTTAATTTCGTCTGAAGAGTTTAAGTCTCCAAGGCAGGTGTGATAAGCAGTCGTTCCACCGGGCAGATATATGCTTTTAATACTATCGGAAAATACTAAATTATTCCTATTGAATTGTATATATGCGGACGGTGCCGGAGAACGCATTATTACCCCCTTGCCAATCGAAGCTCTATTGTTAGGGGTGAGGTCGTTTGCATATTCCGTTGTCTTTACGACTGAAACTGTCTTGGGTTTTGGGGTTGTACGGCGGGTTATATCCATTATGTCGACCGAAATTGAATAAGAAGTGATATACTGGGCAATGTTTGGATTAAATACAACATCAACAGATGTACGTGTAATGTCAGGAAGATGAGCATTTCCAATAAACTCAACCAAACAATCATTTTTGTCAATAGCTGTAATATCGAATTTTGACACATTATCATAATATACCTTTGGCAGAGACGATAATGTCCAATTGCCTAAATAACCCATGTTTTCAATAGCGTCGGAAATCGCTAAAGGTTGCTCTTCATTTGACGCATTTACTATATAATTAGGCAAGGTTTTACTCGTCTTGGACGGATTGATAACGTCATTTAGATTGAAAGTTACGGGACTCATACCGGACATTATATTAGCATTGCTAACACCACCCAAGGTAATAGTGCCTTCGCTTTTCAACTTCACATCTGATACGTTGTAAGAAGTCTTGGAAAATAAACTTCCACCAAAGAAAAACTTTAGGCCACTCGTAAATGCGGAAACGTAATCTCCTGTTCCTAACCCTTTAACCATATTAGCCAAATCAAGTTTGCCAATTTTTTTGAAATTATCTTTTGCAAAATCATCTATTACTTGTTTTGCCCCAGTTCCGACCATCGTAGCAACAGCTGATGTATATGGGTTGTCTGAGTTTACAACAGTAGTTATAGTGCCGGTAATATTAGACTGTTCAACTCCGTTGAAATTAAAATCTGTAACAATCGCGTCGGTTGGAGTGATTGTGAAATCAGCTGAACTCAAATCTGTGGTAAAACGTGCCAATCTGAATTCGAATCCATTCCACCCTTTACTCGGTCGCGACCCCGGTGTTGCATTATTTAATATCATGCGGCCATATTCGGCTGCATCATCTTTTGCAGGAAATAAATAGTCCGGATTATCAAAAAAATAATATTTTTTGTAGTCCCCATTGATGGTGGCATTTGAATGGACGTCCCATTGAAGTATACTTCCACCTGTATCTCCTTCATAATAATAGAATACTTTTATAATACCAGTGAATATGTTATAAAAGAACATATAGTTGAGATTTTTGTCTCCGCCCGCTTTATTGAAAGTATGGAAAAGCATTTTCCATCCATCGGCTTTCCGGATGTCCTTTCGGAAATCTTGAAGTAACTCAGTCATACACCCGTTTGCCCATGGGGCGGTTACTTTTTCTCCTTGTAGAGCTGAGTTCAATGTGTTTAATGTAATCATTTCCTGATTCTCCCAATCGCTAATAAGGTTGGGATTGGATGTGGATACATTGCCCATTCCAACAATAGCCCTTGACATAGGAGGTTGAGCCATACGGGTTGACATATCAAGCATAGGATCGTCCGTGCAACCTGTTATTGCAAGAATAGATAAAGTTAAAGGAAATAAGATTTTTTTCATTTGATAGAAATTTAAGGGTTGAGTAATGTATAATTAATGTTGGTTTGATAGTTTTTTTAGCAATATTCAAAGTTAATAAGTGTTTTTGAGAAAAATATGCTTGGTAAGCGGGAAAATTAAGGTGTTAGCAAAATTTAACTATTAGATGCTCCACGCTTTTACCGGTCTATAAAATGAAATTTATTATGCGTTCGTGTGTCAGTCTGTAATGATGTCGCACTTACATGCGATTTGGAAAAGAACACATAGAGACCGAAATACACATTTACAATTCGTATTACAATCTCAGTTCAGTAATATACTCGGAAGATTAAGGCGTTCCGGTGGCGAAAGAAGGTTTTATGCCCTTCTGTCATTAAAAATCGCCAAGCCCTCATCCGGACTTGACGATTTCTTCAATCATATTTTTTAGGAATGGATAATATTTTTATTGCTTTGGCATTTCTCTAAAGCCAACACCTCGGTCTCTGTTATAGCTCAAATCATAGAGGTCAATACGATTCTGATTTTCCTTCCATCTTTTAGTTTGGCATATATAGGGAACTTCGCAGTAAATATTATTCCACATCAAATTTGGAAATATTTCTCCGTCGGTAAGGAATATTTTCGGATCACACGATGTAAAGTTGTTATAGCAAAGCTGAAATGTGCTATAATTTTGTTCGCCATATCTCGCAGAAATATGTCCTGTTAGACGGGTGGCATCAAAAAGGATATAATCTAATTTAGGTAAATCGAAGATTTGTTCGAGTTCCTTACCGTCAATGCCGAGATTTACCCCTCTGATATCAATTGTCCGAAGCGTATTTGCAACTTTAAAAATACCGGGAAATAGACTGCAGGATACTTCGCTATTTGCTGCCAACTTCAATGTTTCAAGTGGACAATTGAATATTTCGGAAGGGATAATTCCTTTTAAGGAATCTACGCCATAACGAAGAAATCTAAGTTGTGTCAATTCACCTATTCTGGACGTCAATTCATGAGGTTTGGTCTTTACTCGATAGAACGGCCAATGACTTAGTGATTTGAATTCAACTACCCGGTATTCACCTCCGATATTTTCCCAAACTACATCACACATCATTTGAGGATTATCGAAATCACAAGGATATTCAGGCCATTTAACACCCATGTCGGCATAAATTTCTCTCAGTACTGATAAATCATTCTCGTTGTATTTTACCTGAGAAGGTTCATCAGAACAAGCCAATGCCAACAACAGGATGCTTGAGGTTATAAATGCAATTAATTTTCTCATAAGCGTAGCCGTTTTTATTAGAATAATTGGAAATTAGGTTGATTCACTACAAACATTATGGTGGATTGGTTTTTCTTTTCATGGTCGTAAGGCTTTAAGGTTAATAATGTGTTGGTTTTAAGCGACAAAATTTTATATTGCTACTAAGAAACTGTTTAAAATTTATCTTTCTATGCTTTTGATGCTCTTGTCAGCGTCTTTTTTTCATGCTCTTCGGTTGAGTGGCTACTGCCACACGCCCTCATCGCAAGAAAAAATCCATCTGACAATATCTATCAAAATCTATATCACATAAATTTAAACCGTTTCTAAATTAGTAATAATTACGTGATTTTGCAATGTTTTTTTGGAAGAAAAGAAAAATATGATTGTTTTTAACTTTTATTAAACCTCTTGCTCGCGTGTATCTTTCCTTGTTGTGAGCGAATTGGATAAAAACTTGTGCGGAATGTTGTTTTGTGCTATCTTTGTAGATTATTGGGCGTTGAAAAAGGCTTTGGCCTTTCAATTCGAATATCGAAAATTTATTACTAAATGATGAAAATAAAGAACATTGCCGCAGCAGGCATATTATCAGTATCAGCTATTATGACTCAAGCTCAGAATCCCTTATATTCCGACTTTACCACACTTCATGGTTCTGTGCCTTTCTCAAAGATTGAAAACAGCCATTGGGAACCTGCAATCGACAGGGGTATAGAACTGGCCCGTCAGGAAATCGACGCTATAACCAAACAGCGCTCGATGCCTGATTTTGAAAATACTATCGTGGCTCTCGAACGTTCGGGCGCCGACCTCAACCGCGTGCTCAATATCTTCTTCCCTCTGTTGTCGGCTGACAGCGATGAAGAGATGATGGAAATTTCTATGCGCGCATCGCAGAAGTTGAGCGACTATCAGACTTCGCTCGTGCTCAATACCGAGTTGTGGAACAGGGTGAAACAGGTGTATGACAACCGCGAGAAGTTCAACCTCGACGCCGAGGACCGCATGCTTCTGCAGCGCACATACGATTCGTTTGCCGAATCCGGAGCCACTCTTCAGGGCGAGGATCGCGAGACTTACCGCCGTCTCCAATCGGAGCTTTCCGAACTCACTACCAAATTTGGACAGAATGTGCTCAAGGAACTCAACACCTACGAAATATGGCTCACGTCGGAGGATCTTTCCGGACTGCCCGAAAGTTCGGTACAGGCCGCAGCTGAGGCCGCCGCAGCGAAGGGTAGAGCGGGAGAATACCTCTTTACGCTTGACCAGCCGGTGTATTCGGCGTTTATGAAATACTCGTCGCGTCCCGACCTGCGCGAGAAGATGTACCGTCTTTACAGCGGTCGCAACACCAAGGACGAATATTCCAACGTCGAGATTCTCGCCCGCATAGCTGAGCTGCGCCGTCAGGTGGCCGCACTGCTCGGAAGCCCTGACTACGCAAGCCACTCCCTCAAGCACACTATGGCCGGAAATACGGCTGTGGTTTACGACCTGCTCGACCGTCTGCGCGACGCCTACACTCCGGCGCTGAAAAAGGAGATGGATGAACTCACCAAATTCGCATCCGAGACCGAAGGCCGCCCCGTTACGGTAAATCCCTGGGATTATTCCTACTATTCCAATAAGCTCAAGGCGGCAAAGTATTCTTTCGACGAGGAAGAGCTTCGCCCCTACTTCGAGCTCGACAATGTAATCAAGGGCGTTTTCGGACTTGCCACGAAACTTTACGGCCTGCAGTTCGCTCCCGCAACTGATGTTGATGTGTATCATCCCGATGTCAAGGCTTTTGAGGTCAAGGATGCCGACGGCAATTATGTGGGATTGATTTACACCGACTTCTTCCCGAGAGCTTCCAAGCGCCCGGGAGCATGGATGACGGGATTCAAGGACCAGTGCATCACCGAGAGCGGAGAGGATTCGCGGCCTCATGTGAGCATTGTGATGAACTTTACCAAACCTACCGCCGACAAGCCCTCGCTGCTCACTCCCTATGAGGTCGAGACTTTCCTCCACGAATTCGGCCACGCACTGCACGGACTTCTCACCAAGACAAAATACGCTTCGCTTTCGGGTACATCCGTTTACCGCGATTTTGTGGAGCTTCCCTCGCAGTTCAACGAGAATTATCTTACCGAAAAGGAATTCCTCGACGGTTTCGCCACACACTATCAGACAGCGCGCCCCATCCCTCAGGAACTCGTCGACCGCCTTGTGGCATCTTCACAGTATGGCGCGGCATACGCCTGCCTGCGTCAGTTGATGTTCGGCTATCTCGACATGGCCTGGCATACAGCCAAAGCGCCCGTGAGCGACCCCGTGGCTTTCGAGCGCGCGGCGGTTGAGTCGGTGCGTATCTTCCCCGATGTTGAAGGCGCAATGGTTTCGCCCCAGTTCAGCCATATCTTCTCCGGAGGTTATGCCGCAGGTTATTACAGCTACAAGTGGGCTGAAGTGCTTGATGCCGATGCTTTCGCTTTCTTCAAGGAAAACGGAATCTTCGACAAGGAGACTGCCGACAGTTTCCGCCGCAATGTCCTCATGAAGGGCGGTACGGAAGACCCGGCTGAGTTATACCGCCGTTTCCGCGGTCAGGATCCCGGAATTGATGCCCTGCTTATCCGCGACGGCATCAAGGAGGCACCCGCCAAAAAACTTGACATCAAGGATTGAGAGGGAGTTTCATAATATCCGTTAATTCGTGGGCGGTTTATCTTTGAGGGATTTTTTCATAACGATGCGGGAGTGTGGCAGTAGCCACTCGACCAAAGAGTTATAGGAAAAGCACCAAAGAGAAACCGGAACTACGGTAATTATAATATCATATTTAAACGTTCTACATTACCGGAAGAGGATGATAATAATAAAGTTAGTATCGCCATTCCGTCTTCCGGGCATCTTTTGTGCTTCATTTCACTCGTGTACATCCAGTACACTCTTTCAATTCAGCTCAAAATCTGCTCCGTAATCCGGAACCCACGGATTAACACATATTATGAAACACCCTCTGAGTTTCGAGAGCGAAATATTCCGCACAGAGCCTTCCGGATTCGTAAGGCTGAAGGCCCGGAGCTGTCTGCTGAGATGGCTTTGGGTCTTCGCCGCTGTATATGCCCTGTTGGTGTATGCTTCGTTGCGTGACGCGCGATTCATCTACGTCGGGCTTATCGTTACGTTTATCGTATGGCCTATGCTGCTGACATTCGGATGGCTGTCGGCGGTTGCGTCGCCCGACGTAATCCGGCGCTCGCGCCCGAGAAGAGTGGTGGTTGACGGCGGCGGACTGGTGTTCAAGTATATCCCCCGGGAGGAAAACAATCAGGACGCCGCCTGCGTTGAAGAGTTACGCATCCCTTTCTCCGAACTTACGGCCTTTGAGACCCGTGGTGGCTACATTCTGATGCGCTACGGCCCCGGGCGAGGCGAAGTCGATTTGATTCCGGCCGGAATCCTGCCGACCGAAGTCCGGGACTATGTCAGGTCGGCGATGCCGGGGATGGATGACGAATTGGCATAATATTTGCCAAGGCTCTTATTGAATCCCTTTTCTAACAAGAAAATCCCTATTCCAACAAGAATATGAATTCTGACGCATCTTTAAAATCTCTCGGTAAGATAAGCTCCTTGCTCAATTCCGGCAAGGGCGCCGATGCATTTGCCGAACTGCGCACGTTTGCCTCCTTTACCTCGCAGACCTCGCGGCTCCCGGAAATCGCATCGCTTGAGCAGAGATATTTCTTCATGCTCCGCTTCATGGCTCAGGGACATGCCGACCCAGGCATGGATGCCGAAAGCCGTGACATACTTTTCCGTGGACGCATGTTGGCTGATATGATCTACCGCGACGCTGTGGCCGATGACAACTCCGGGTTGTATTACTCGGTGCTTCGTTTCCGCCGCCTGCGTCCCGACGAGACCCTTGCCTCGCTTGCCGTGGATTACCTTACGGAGCTTTCATCCCTGGGTCTTGATTCGGGTGCGTTGCTCGATTCAGGCCGCAGGGAAGGGATTGAACGTTTGTCGCGCGACATCTTCAATGCCGTGTGGACGGAATTTCCGCTTACCGAGGACGACTCCGAGGCGCTCGAAAATCTCATTTCCGATCCTCAGATTCCGCTGCACGACCGTGAAAACTGGATAAGTGCTCTGTGGCTCGGACTACTCAATTTCTACGACCCGGCGCGTGTCGAGCTGCTTGCAAAGGCATATATGTTGCCCGACAAACGCCTTTCGATTGCCGCCCTGACCGGACTTTCAGTGGCTTGCTTCCGCTTCCGCAAGCGTCGCCTCGACGATAAGTCGGAGCAGGCTCTCGCCACTCTTGCCGACTTGCCGGGGTGGAAAAGCGACCTCTCGGCGGTGGTAACGGAACTTATGCGTTCGCTCGACACCGAGAGAATCACACGCAAGATGAAGGAGGATATCCTGCCCGGAATGATGAGGATGAGCTCGCAGGTGATGGAAAAGTTGAAGGACGTGCCTTCGGAATCGCCCGCCGATATTGAGGCGCTTGCCGAAAATCCCGAGTGGGACGACATAATCCACAAGGATGGAATGTTTGACAAGCTAAAGGAAATGAACGAGTTGCAGATGGAGGGTGCCGATGTGTTCATGAGCACTTTTGCCAACATGCGTTCTTTCCGATTTTTCAACGACATTGCCAACTGGTTTCTGCCGTATACGCCTGTCCACAGCTCGCTCGCGGCCTTGTCAGAAGGCGAGGGCGCATTGCTGTGCGACACCTTTGCCGGTATTCCATTCCTGTGCGACAGCGATAAATATGCCGTGCTCTGTGCCATGGCGGAGACTCCCGGAGCGATGCGCAATCAGGCCATGAGCCGGATTTCAAGCCAGTACCAGGCAATATCCGACCATATTGCCGAAGTGTCGAAATCCGATAATGATGATTCCCGACGTCAGATTGCAAACAATTACGTCAAGAATATCTACCGCTTCTTCAAGCTCTTCCGTCGCAAAGGAGAGTTCTTTGACCCGTTTGCGAAAGGCTTTTCCATCCGTGGCATAAGGTTTTTCGATGCTCTCACCGACGATGCCGCAAGCCTTGAGATGCTGGCGGAATTCTCGTTCAAGACAGGGCTGTATGACGATGCCGCAGAATTCTATTCCGCGCTCGCATCAATTGGCAGGGAGCATGCTTCCGTGCCGGTGCTCCAGAAGGCCGGATTCTCGTATGAGAAAACAGGCGATATGGACAGTGCCGAGCGCATGTATCGCCATGCGATGGACCTCGCTCCTGACAATGCCTGGACTTTACGGCGCCTTGCGAGCGTGTTGCGTCATGGAGGGCGTCAGGATGAGGCTGCGGAAATATATACGTGTCTTGTTGAAGCCGACGGCGAGAATCTCGAACTCCTGTATGCCGCTTCCCTGACTTTGATTGAGGCTGGCGACTATGCCATGGCCGTGTCATTCCTTCAGAGAATGAATTATCTTGAAGACGGCTCCCGTCGCTCGCTGCGTCCGCTCGCATGGGCGTTGTTCCTTGACGGACAATATGATGAAGCGGCCGCGGCTTATGCGAAATTGCTTGCCGGAAGCCCAAACTCCAACGACTATCTCAACAACGGTCATCTGATGCTTGCGCTTGGCCGTACGCGCGATGCCATCATGTCGTATAAGACTTCGCTCGGCGAATCGCCCGATGCCGAGGCCATCGGAAAATTCGAGGTCGCCATGGATGCCGACAGCAAATTCCTGCACGATGCCGGAGTGAAGACCGGCGACGTCGCCCGGATTATAGATGCTGTGGCGTACTCCGTGCGGCCAAATGATTTCGGAGTTCCGTTCCTTTGAAAATGTCTAATCTTATAATATTAGTAAAATCATGGTAATCCAACGTTGGCAAAGCCTTCTGCTCCTTGTTGCAGTAGCGCTGATGTGTGTGTTCTGTCTCACACCTTTCGCCACTGTCCCTGCCGCTGAGGCTGCGGAAAATGGCGTGTCTGAAATCTTTCTGAAAGATGCACCTGTGTTTATGGTGCTCAACATCGTTATCGCGGTGCTTCTTTTTATCTCGATTTTCCTTTTCAAGAATCTCAAGCGTCAGCGCACGGTCACACTAATCTCCATCGTGCTTCTTGCGGCATCACTCGTGACATGCGGATTCATCCTCTATGTAGGCATGCCCGATGCGAGCGCAATATGGCTCGGCGGCGTAACCCTACTGGTGGTATGTCTTATCCTCGCCCTCTTCGCCTACCGCTTCATGGGTCGCGACCTCCGTCTCCTCCGCAGCTACGACCGCCTGCGGTGAGTTTAGTGTAGTTTTGATACGATTTTCTGACGCGTGTCCTTCTCAGAGGGTGCGCGTCAGTTGTTTTTTAATTCGGGGAAGATGTTGACTATCGTGGCAAATACGGCTGTGCATATGGCGACAGTCAAGACAAAGCATATAAGGCTGAGGAAAAATCCTTTTTTCATGTATCTTTTGAGAAAGTGCTTCGACAGGTCATAGACTGTGACCGAAAGCGCACCCAAAATAAGGTATGTCCACCAAGGCATAATCTTTTGTTTTTTTGTTTATGAGACCATGCAAAGTTAGAAAAAAGTCGCAAAAATGTTGCAAAATCGGAAAAAGTGCGTATATTTGGGCACAATTTTATAAAACTCACTGATTATGAAAAAGATTATAGTACTATTTAGCGTTATGGCAATGGCCTTGTTGTCGTACGCTCAGAATGAGATTACTGTTGCCGAACCTGATTTCACCGGCGAATGTCTTTTAGTTGTCGATAATGAAGGCCTTCCTTTGGATAAGGAATTCTGTCAGGTGAAGACCAAGGCGAATATCGGTCTTGCGATGGTGGGCTATTCCAAAGCCAAGAGTGAGATTAAAATCAAGACTCCGCAGGCGCAGGCCCGAACCGCTGCCGGACCGGTAAAACTTATCGTAAGGGCAACCGACAATAATTCCGATCCTTTGGCTATTGTAAAGATTTTCAAGTTTAAGCAAGGCAAGAAAGATCGCAAGAGCGAATTGTCGTCTTATGACATGTTCGGTGGTCTGAGCGAGAATAATCAGGATTACCTGAAATTTGCCGGAAAGAAATACGGCGAATCCTCCTATCTTATCAGTGTGCCCAATGTGGAGAGTGGTGAATATGGTATCATTGTCACCAACCCCAATGCCAAAGATGAGAAATCGGTAGTAATCAACTGCTTCGGCGTTGACGAAAGCGAACTCTAACACCCCTTTTTCGACCGGACACGCACGTCCGTAGACTAATTTATAATTTCCGGGCACGCCACAGCCATAGCGTAGGCGTGCCCGGAAATGTTTTTTCTCTGATTCCGACGGTGTTGCAGAAATGTCATAAAATGCCTTTGCCATGATTCCGGCGTCCTCCAGACGCCATTCGGAGATAGGGATTAATGTACCCCGCACACCTACGGCTGAAAGCCTGCGGTGTACGGGGTTACGAGGTAATCGGCGTTCTGCGAACGCCCATTTGCGACCGGGAATTTTTTTGATTAATCCGGTTTTGCAACACCCTTTTTTTGTATGTAGACTTATGGGTGTTACAGAACCGGTGATTCTATTAAATCGTATTACAATTTTAATTTTGCAACACGTGCGGGACGTCCGAAATTAATCCTTAATCTTTAATCACTTAATCAGCCTTTAATCCTTAATCATCCCACAGAAAACGGCTCAGAGCTTTTCCTTGAGATAGCGGGCGGTGTGGCCGGTGGAGGTAGCGACGATTTCCTCCGGGGTGCCGGTGGCTACAATTGTGCCGCCTTCCTTGCCGCCTTCGGGGCCGAGGTCGATAATGTGGTCGGCGCACTTGATTACGTCAAGATTGTGTTCCACAATCACGAGTGTATGGCCTAATGCAATCAAGCGTTCAAATGCCGACAGCAGCAGGTGGATGTCGTGGAAGTGTAGTCCGGTTGTGGGTTCGTCGAAGATAAACAGCGTGGGGCGTGGATGATCCTGGGCCAGGAAGTAGGCGAGTTTCACGCGCTGGTTCTCGCCACCTGAGAGAGTCGACGAGGATTGGCCTAACTTGATGTAGCCGAGTCCGACCTGCTGAAGCGGAAGCAAGCGCTGCACGATGCGTTTTTCGGTCGCAGCCGGAACTTCGCCGAAGAACTCGATTGCTTCGTCAACAGTCATTTCAAGCACGTCGTAGATATTTTTTCCGCGGTAGGTCACTTCGAGTACGTCACGGTTGAAGCGCTTTCCATGGCAGGCCTCACATTCGATTGTGACGTCGGCGAGAAATTGCATCTCTATCGTGATTGTGCCTTCGCCCTTGCAGGCCTCGCAGCGTCCTCCCTCGGTGTTGAACGAGAACGATGATGCAGTGAGACCCATCTGTTTGGAAGCCTGCTGTGCGGCGAAGAGATAGCGTATTTCCTCATAGGCTTTCAGATAGGTGGCCGGGTTGGAGCGGGAGGATTTGCCTATCGGATTCTGGTCGACGAACACTACTTCGCTGATTTTGGAGATACATCCGTCGAGCTTCTCCAGTTCGCCGGGAGCGTCACCTTCGCCTGTGAGTTCGCGTTGGAGAGCCTTGTAAAAAATGTCGCGCACGAGGGTTGATTTTCCCGAGCCACTCACGCCTGTGACAACGGTCATGACTCCAAGCGGGAAGTCAACGGTGACATTTTTAAGGTTGTGTTCCGTAGCGTCGCACACGCGGATGTAGTCGCGATGCTTGCGGCGGGATTTGGGAACGGGTATCGTGAGTTCGCCCGTAAGATAGCGCAGGGTATAGCTGTCGGGGGCTTCCTTGAGACGGTCGACCGGTCCCTGATACACGATTTCTCCCCCGAGACGTCCGGCATTGGGGCCTACGTCGATAATATGGTCGGCGGCGCGCATTATGTCCTCGTCATGTTCCACCACCACAACCGTGTTGCCAAGGCGCTGGAGCTTGCGGAGCACTCCGATGAGTTTTTCCGTGTCGCGGCTGTGGAGTCCGATAGAAGGCTCGTCGAGAATGTACAGCGAGCCTACAAGGCTGCTTCCGAGTGATGTGGCGAGGTTGATGCGCTGGCTCTCGCCACCTGAGAGAGAGTTGCTGAGTCGGTCGAGTGTGAGATAGCCGAGACCGACGTCGACAAGGAATGTGAGTCGGTTGGTTATTTCCACAAGCAGGCGTTCGGCGATTTTGCTGTCACGCTCATCGAGCGTTATATTTCGGAACCAGTCAAGAAGTTCCGTTACGGGCATGCGCACGAGCTCGGTAATGCTTCGGCCGTCCACTTTCACGTATGCCGCTTCGGGACGGAGTCGTGAACCGCCGCAGTTATGGCAAGTCGTTTTGCCGCGGTATCTTGCGAGCATGATGCGGAAGGGGATGCTTGCGCGCTGCGTTGTCACCCAGTCGAAGAAGTCGAGTATTCCTTTCGCTCCGCTTGCCTTGTCGCCGTGCCAGAGCAGATGTCGGTCGGCATCGCTGAGGTCGCAGTAAGGAGTGTGTACGGGGAAGTCTTTTGTCGCAAATATGAATTCGCGTTTCCACTTCGAGAGCGTCGGACCTCTCCATGGAGCCACGGCATCCTCGAAAAGCGAGAGGTGCTTGTTGGGTACGACAAGATGCTCGTCGATTCCCATTGTTTTTCCGAATCCCTCGCACACGGGGCATGCGCCGAAAGGATTGTTGAAGTTGAACATCTGTTCCGAAGGTTCGGGAAACACGATTCCGTCGGCCTCGAAACGTTTCGAGAATTTGTGTTCCCTTACGTCGCCTGATTTTTCCCATACAATCAGCGAACACTCGTCATGCCCCTCGAAGAAGGCTGTTTCGGCCGATTCGGCAAGACGCGACTGTTCGTCGGCTTCGGCGCTGAGCGAAAGTCGGTCGATAAGCAGACGGGGCATGTCGCCCTGAGCGAGCTGCGACGGGTCGGCGAGTATGTTTTCGATTGTGATAAAGGAATTATCATTGCCGACCACGCGCGAGTAGCCTTCCTTGAGGTAGATTCCGAGCTGGGTTGCGAGGTCACGTCCCTCGGGAAGCTGAATCGGCGCTACAATGGCCGCGCGGGTGCCTTCTGGATACGATGCGGCGGTGGCGAGGATGTCCTCCACCGTGTGCTTCTTTACAAGGTTGCCCGACACGGGCGAGATTGTCTTGCCGATGCGACCGAAGAGCATGCGCATGTAGTCGTAGATTTCGGTGGAGGTGCCGACGGTCGAACGCGGATTGCGCGTATTCACCTTCTGCTCGATGGCGATAGCCGGTGGCAGACCCTTGATGCTGTCACATTCGGGCTTGTTGAGCTTGCCTAAAAACTGACGCGCGTAGGCCGAAAGGCTCTCGACATAGCGCCTGCGGCCTTCGGCGTAGAGGGTGTCGAAAGCAAGTGAGGACTTTCCCGAGCCGGAGAGTCCGGTGATTACAATGAATTTGTTGCGGGGCAGCTCGACGTCGACGTTCTTGAGATTGTTGACCCTCGCGCCCTTGATGCTTATATTGGAAACTGACATAGTTTGTTTAGTCGCGTGTGAATTTCATTTTAACCCACAAAGTTACGCAAAAATCCTGATTCACGGAAGAGTGGGGCGGCTCGGGACGCTTGTTTTCAATTAAATTATATTCTTGGGTGAAAATTTATAAAAATTTCAGGGAAGAGTGGGGCGGAATGGAATTATTTCCTTATTTTTGTCTCCTGTTATGAGCGCGGACAAGAACAGGCTGTCAGCCACTCAGGTGTTTTCGGACTATCTGGCCCGGACGCGCCGTCGTTGCACTCCTGAGCGCTTCATTATCCTCGACTGCGTGATGTCCATGCAGGGGCATTTCTCGATTGAGGAATTATGCAAAAAGCTCTCCGACGATGATTTCCTTGTTGCCACGGCAACCGTGTACAACACGCTCGAGCTGCTGACCGACTGCGGCCTGGTGCTGCGCCACCGCTTCGGCAACAAAAGTATCTATGAGAACTCCCGTGCCGCCGTGGGTCATTCCCACCTGCTATGCACCCAGTGCGGCCGCATCAAGGAAGTCAAGGATCCCTTCGTGACAAATTATTTCGAATCAAAAAGATATTCGGCCTTTACGCCGTCGTCGTTCTCGATTACGGTGTTCGGCACCTGCTCGGCCTGCGCCCGCAAGTTCCGCGCCGCCACAAAGGCCGCTTCCAAAACGACAAAATAATTAAAACCAACATATCAAATTACGCTAAAGATGAAAGTCGATGTACTCTTGGGCCTCCAGTGGGGCGATGAAGGTAAAGGAAAAGTTGTTGACGTGCTCACCCCGGGCTATGATATCGTTGCCCGCTTTCAGGGCGGCCCCAACGCAGGCCACACTCTTGAGTTTGACGGCAAGAAATTTGTGCTCCGTTCCATCCCTTCCGGAATTTTCCAGACCGGCCAGACCAATGTGATTGGCAACGGCGTTGTTCTTGACCCGGTTCTTTTCCGTCAGGAAGCCGAGGCTCTTGAAGAATCCGGAATCAACCTCCGCAAGGTTCTGAAAATCTCCAAGAAGGCTCATCTTATCCTTCCCACCCACCGCCTTCTTGACGCCGCAAGCGAAAAAGCCAAGGGCGGAAAGATGATCGGAACCACGGGCAAAGGCATCGGTCCGACATATACCGACAAGATTTCGCGCAACGGACTACGTGTGGGCGACACTATCTCTGAAAACTTTGAAACACTCTACGGCGCCGCGCGCGACCGCCACATCGGCATGATCCGCGGACTCGGCTCCGAAGTGGATATGGCTGCGCTTGCCGAGGCTGAAAAGGCCTGGATGGATGCCGTGGCTTATATCGCTTCCTTCGATTTGATTGACAGCGAGCACTATATCAACCACGCTCTTGCCGACGGTAAGAAAATCCTTTGCGAAGGCGCTCAGGGCACCATGCTCGACGTGGATTTCGGTTCTTATCCTTTCGTTACATCAAGCAATACCATCACCGCCGGAGCATGCACCGGACTTGGCGTGGCTCCCAACCGCATAGGCGAGGTCTACGGTATTTTCAAGGCTTACTGCACCCGTGTGGGCAGCGGCCCCTTCCCCACAGAGCTTTTCGACGCTACGGGCAAGGAAATCCGCGACCGCGGACATGAATACGGAGCTGTGACCGGACGCGAACGCCGCTGCGGATGGGTCGACCTCGTGGCATTGCGCTACGCCATCATGATTAACGGCGTGACCCAGCTCATCATGATGAAGAGCGACGTGCTCGACACTTTCGCCGAAATCAAGGCCTGCGTGGCCTACCGACTGCCCGACGGAAGCGTTACCCGCGACTTCCCTTACAGCGTCGACGGCACCGGAATCGAACCTGTCTATGATGTCCTTCCCGGCTGGCAGACCGATATGACCTCAATCAAATCGGTTGACGAGCTTCCCGCGAAGTTCACCGACTATGTGGCATATCTCGAAAAAGAACTCGGCGTGCCCGTGACTATTCTTTCAGTAGGCCCCGACCGCGAACAGACCATCCGCGTGCGCAAATAAACAATTTCACTCCGCGCACCGTTATTACACCCGTAAACACCTCCGGCGGAATGACCCGCTCATTCCGCCGGAGATAAACATAAGACACACCCAAAAACTACACTTAAATCAATACATGAATTATGGCAATAGTTAAACCCTTCAAGGGCGTGCGCCCTCCGAAAGAACTTGTTACCGAAGTAGCTTCCCGTCCGTACGACGTACTCGACAGTGAGGAAGCGCGTGCCGAAGCTGCCGGCAACGATAAGTCGCTCTACCATATCATCAAGCCGGAAATCGACTTTGAGCCCGGCAAGGATGAGCATGCACCTGAAGTCTATGAAAAGGCCGTCGAAAATTTCAATGCTTTCCAGCAGAAAGGATGGCTCGTGCAGGACGATAAGGAGCACTACTACATATACGCCCAGACAATGGACGGACGTACCCAGTACGGCATCGTCGTGGCGGCATACGTCGACGACTACATGACCGGCAAAATCAAGAAACACGAGCTTACACGCCGTGACAAGGAAGAGGACCGCATGAAGCACGTGCGCGTCAACAACGCCAACGTGGAGCCTGTTTTCTTCGCCTTCCCCGACAATGAGGTGCTTGAGGAGGTTATCCGCACTGTCACCGCAGGTCCGGCTGAATACGACTTCACCGCTCCCGACGGTTTCGGACATCACTTCTGGGTGATTGACGATGATAAAATCAACGAAACCATTACCCGCGAATTTGCCAAGATACCCAATCTTTATATCGCCGACGGTCACCACCGCAGCGCCGCAGCCGCACTTGTGGGTCACGAAAAGGCCCAGGCGAATCCCGACCATCGCGGCGATGAGGAATACAATTATTTCCTCGCCGTGGCATTCCCGGCCTCGCATCTGAAGATTATCGACTACAACCGTGTTGTCAAGGATTTGAACGGGCTTTCTCCCGCCGAGTTCCTTGAAAAGCTCGAATATAAATTCGTCGTGGAGAAGAAAGGTCCCGAGACCTACCGTCCGGAAAAGCTCCATAATTTCGCGCTCTACCTTGAGGGAGACTGGTATTCGCTCACTGCCCGTGAGGGAACTTACGACGATTCCGACCCCATCGGAGTACTTGACGTAACAATCTCGTCCGACCTGATTCTGCGCGACATCATCGGTATCACGGACCTGCGTTCTGACAAGCGTATCGACTTTGTGGGCGGCATCCGTGGCCTTGAGGAACTGAAGCGTCGCGTCGATTCCGGCGAAATGGCCTTTGCCTTGGCACTGTATCCTGTGTCGATGGAGCAGCTTATCAATATTGCCGATACAGGCAATATCATGCCCCCCAAGACAACATGGTTCGAGCCCAAACTGCGCTCCGGCCTTGTCATCCACAAGCTCGAAGACTAATAATCAGGCAAAAATCAGGCAATAAGGCTAATCAGGCAAAAAGGCAAGAGAATGGTTTTTAATCATTCTCTTTGCCTTTCTTTACATCCACCAGTCTTCAATCGCCACCGTCGCCTTTATTACCCTCTTGCCTTTTTAACCTTTCATTGCCATCCTTGCCCTCTTAACTTATAGCCTGCGTTTTGCCATTTATTTACGTACGTTTACTTTTTTTTACATATCATAAGCCTGTCATTGACAATCTTTTCCTAAATTTGCCATTCCTCACCTAAATATATTCTTATGAAAAAACTGATTTTGCTGTGTGCCGCGTGTGGATTGGCTGCCACGGCGCAGAATGTCACAATCGACGGCACGGCCACCGATGTGTTTGAGGGCTCTTGCATGACGCTTTTCAAGATTGAAGGCGGTATGGGAGTCTCGGTTGCTTCCGACACCGTACGCAACGGAAGTTTCCATTTCGATTTTCCTGTTGATTCCGGACTTACATATCTCACTCTCAACGGTGATGCGCCCGGACTTCCTCCCATGTGGAGAGATTTGTATCTCACTCCGGGAGCTAAGGTAAAAGTTGATGCCCGCGATCTATTTATCAAGACATGGCCCGTGGAGAGCAGTGTCGGCGAGCAGGCCGAGAACGACCGCTTCCTCTATGCCAACGAGGATTTGTGGGCACTGACTCAGAAGCCTTATATCGAAATGACGGAAAGACGAAACAAAACCGTCGACCCGAATAATCCGGATAAAGCTGTGCTTGATAAAATCATGGCGGACTACCGCAAAGGGTCGGCTGTGGGTGATTCCGCCAGAAAAGAGATAACGAAAAACGAGGCGAACATGCTCCGCAACTATCCTCCCACATCATTCAGACTCATAAAGATGGAGGAGCTTTCACACTATAACAAACTGTACGGTTGCGGCGACATTCTTCGCGAAGTGTATGCCACGCTTTCCGACGAAGAAAAAAATTCGGAGAGCGGCAAGCACATCTATTCCTACCTCTATCCGCAGAAGGTTGTGGAAGTGGGTGATATGATGGCCGACGGCGATTTTCTCGATTTGGACGGAAATCATCATTCATTGGCAGGATTTGCCGGAAAATGGATTCTGCTGGACTTCTGGAGCAGCGGTTGCTACCCTTGCATCATGGCTATTCCTGAGCTTGCCTCGCTGCATGATAAATATGCCGGAGAAGTCGAGGTGGTGAGCCTCAGCCGTGACCCGGAAGATCCGTGGCGTGGCATGTCCGAAGCATATCAACTCACAGGAAATAACTGGAATGACATGCAGGCCGACCGTGGTATCCATCAGAAATACGGGGCGGAAGCGATTCCTACTTTTGTGCTGATATCGCCGGAAGGGCGTATCGTGCGAAAAGACTCCGGTTATGGACAGGGCATGCTTGACCGCATGCTCAACCGCACAATCAATAAGGTGCAGCCCTCATATCATACCGAAAGCGGAGTGCGCGTTGTCAACAATCCTGAAGCGGAATCCAATAGCACATATTATTGTCTCGATATAGAGCGCATCGAGCTGTCCGATGAAAACACGACAGTCGTTTGCGACGTAATTTATAATCCGGGATGGTGGTTTCAGATTGAGGACAAGGCCTGTCTCGTGGCCGGGGAGAACAAATACCCCGTGACAGCATCCGAAGGTGTGACCTTGGGCGAGAAATACTATGTCGGCGACGATGGCAAGGCGAAATTCAAACTCATATTCCCTGCATTGCCGAAAGATGTCCGCACGGTAGATCTGAATATGGACGATTGGAAAATCAAGGGTATCCGGCTTGCCGAATGATTATCTGTTGACATCCTCGTCAAGAAAACTTCGCTCCACGGGCTTTTTCCGTGGAGCTTTTTCTTTTTTAGAGCGTTTGCCGGAGTTTGCGGAGCTGTCCTTGCGGGAGGCTTTCTCCTTGGGGGTGTGCTTATCAATGGAGTCGAGCCGTACCATAACGGCTTCGGTCGCTTGCCCGTTGCTATTGCCGAAAACATCCTCATGATGGCTGCATGCCCTGGATAAGACAACGACAACGATTGCGGCGATTATCACGGCGCAGGCAATGGTGGTAAGGCGGAGAGGATTTCGGGATTGCGACATCAGAGATAGTTGTAAATCAGGATGAGGGCAATGAGCAGGGGAGCGATGTAGCGGATGATAAACAGCACCGGACCGGTGGCGCGGGAACGGAGCGAACCGCCGTTGCTGAGTTCGGATTTCAGCAGGCCTTTTGGCGCGAACCATCCCATGTAGACGCACACTCCGATAGATACCACGGGCAGCAGGATGTTGGTGGTGAAATTGTCGAGGAAGTCAAAAATCGTCATGCCGAAGATTGTGAAACTGCTGAGCGAGCCGAATGAAAGCGAGTTGAGGGCGCTCAGAACGAGTATCGGCAGCATGGCCGTGAGGCAAGCGCGGCGTCGGCTCATGTTGAAGCGGTCCTGAAGGCAGGCTATCGACACTTCTGCGATGGACACCGTGGAGGTAATCGCGGCCACGAAAAGCAGGATGAAGAACAGCCCCGACCAAAGTGACGAGAGCGGCATGCGTGCGAAAACCTCGGGCAGCGTCACGAACACGAGTGTCGCCCCGCGCAAAGGCTCGTTGTCCAGTCCGAAAGATTTTACGGCGGGGAAGATAATCATTCCCATCATCACGGCCACAAGCAGGCTCAGAAGCGCCACAATCACCGACGTGCGGGTAAGGCGTGTGTCGGCAGGGTAGTAGGAGGCGTAGGTAATGAGGATGCCCATGCCGAGACTGAGCGAGAAAAATGCCTGCCCGAGAGCGCTCACAAACACTTCGGGAGTGATTTTCGAGAAGTCCGGTGCAAGGAAAAATTCGACGCCTTTTCCGGCCCCCGGAAGGCTGAGCGTGACGCAGATGAGTCCGGCAAGAATCACGAAAAGCAAGGGCATAAGCACGTTGGAAAGCCGTTCGATGCCTTTCTGCACACCGCCGAGCAGGATGCAGATATTTATTCCGGTTACAATCCATGTGAATACAAGCGGCTCAAAGTCGGAACAGATAAAGGCTTCCATCTTTCCGGCGTATTGCGCCTGAAGATTGCCCGCGGCAGCGTCGGCCGAGCTGTAAAGACTACCCGTGAGCGTCTCGAACAGATACTCCAGAGTCCATCCGGCCACCACCATGTAGTAGGTCAGAATAAGATAAGAGGCAAGTATCGCAAGTCCGCCCACAATCCACCATCCGCGCCGGGCCTTGAGATTCTTGAACGCGCCAACGGCATCGGAGTGTCCGGCGCGACCGAGCGAGAACTCGGCAAGCATCACAGGAATACCGAGCACAAGCACGCAACCGACGTAGAGTAGAAGGAAGGCGGCGCCGCCGTTTGCCTGGGTCTCGGCAGGAAAACGCCATACATTGCCCAGCCCTATGGCTGAGCCCACTGTGGCCGCGATAAGGCCTATCTTAGAAGCGAATTGAGTTTTCTTTGACATCCGGAATAGAAATAGAATTTAAGTGGCGGTATGAATGACAGACCGCAAATTTTGAGTGCTATGCTATATTTAACAAGCAAAATTAGCAAAAATCATCCAACATTGGAAACAAACAGTTGCAATAAAAGTTTGTGCGAGCCGGGGGATTGTTTTCTGAACAGATCAGATATTATTTCAGATCCGGTTTGGAAATTGCTCTGACTTTGGAGCCTTTTGTAATGCGGAGCCTTACGTCTTCGGGGACATTGTATAAGAAAAGTCCGCAAATTTCGCCGTACGACATTTTTTCATGGAATTGGTTGAATTGCTCTATATCTTCGACCAATGTGGTGAAATCCATGTTGTCATTGGAAATTTCGACTTTGTCATCCCGATGGATTGTCCCCTGGGAAATACGTCCTGCAATCACACACATTCCCTTATATCTGAAAGTATCGTCAACTGTCAGGCCGAAAGGTAAATTACTGTAATCTTCCATGGAATATCCTTTTGTGGAAACAATGCTTTTCCACGGAATGATAACTTCTTTTGGAAGTCCTTCGAAGGTTATCAAGGTCTGGGTGTCGGCATGTGCCTCAGGTGTTGCTCCATCCACTGTGCTTATGGCAGTTATTTTAGCTTTTGCCAAGCCGTTTTCGGTGTATACATGGCAATAATCCCCGACTCGGGCGCATCCTCGGGCAATCCATACACTCAATGTCGCAGTTGATTCGAATGTTTTAATCTGTCGGTTTGTTATTCCAACGAAATCAGGCTTTTCCATATAGTCGGTTTTTTAACAAAATTACGGAGTTTTCATCAAGTAAACAAATATGGCGGAATATTCACGGGCGAACGGATCTGTTGGTCTACCGTGACTTCTTTTTGAATTAAATTTACATAAAAATCAGGCGAGACTTGGATTTGTTTCGGGGGAATTTATTAAATTTGTAGATTGAATGTGCCAGCACGTTCCACCAATCAAGAATATAAACACATAACATACATATCCAATGAAATTCAACGTCTCCAGCAAAGCGCTTTATGCAGCCACTTCGGCCGTAAGCAAGGTGATAAATTCCAAGAATGCCCTTGCGATTCTTGACAACTTCATGCTCGTACTTGAAGGCGACGAGTTGCGTATCACAGGCTCCGATTCTGAAAATGCCCTGACTGCACGCATCAAGGTTGCCGAACCGGAAGGCTCGGGCCGTCTCTGCCTCGGGGCACGCCGCCTTGTGGAGCTGCTCAAGGAAATGCCCGACCAGGGCGTGAGCGTTGACATCAATGACGACACTCTTGAGGTGCAGCTCACTTATGCTGCCGGACATTACTCTTTCGTAGGCATTTCCGCCGACCAGTATCCCCAGTTCAAGGCCGCTCCCACCGATGCCGAGCCTATCTCGTTCAGCATCGCCACCGAACAGCTTATCACCGGCCTTGACAACACGATGTTTGCCGTGAGCACCGATGAATACCGCATGATTATGCAGGGTGTGTATCTCGACATCCAACCCGAGAGCGTGACCTACGTTGCCACCGACACCCGCAAGCTCGTGCGCTATATCGACCGCCGCACAGCCCCCGGCGTTACCGGCTCGTGCATCATCCCCGTGAAGCCCGCAACCGTTATCAAGAACGTATTTGCGAAGGATGAATCACTCAATATCACCATGACTTCGCGCAGCGCGACTGTCGAGAGCGAGAATTTTACATTCCAGTGTACTTTCCTCAACGGCAACTATCCCGACTATAACCGTGTGATTCCGCGCAACAACTCGCTTGTGCTCACCGTTGACCGCGTGGCTCTTCTCAACGCCGTGCGCCGTGTCGGAATCTTCGTTGAACTTGACGGAGGGCTTGAGAAATTCCGTATCACTCCCGAGTGCATCCTTCTGAAGTCCAACGACCCCAACCTCTGCACCAGCGCCCGCGAGCAGGTGCCCTGTTCATTTACAGGCCAGGAACTTACAATCGGTTTCAGCGCCAACTTCCTTGTTGAGATTCTCAACACCCTGCGTGGAAACGATGTTATTGTGAATCTCGGCGACGCAGGCCGCCCCGGCATGTTCCGTCCCGGCGAGGAACCCGACAATACCGAACTCGTGATGCTCCTTATGCCGATGACAGTTGGCGAATTTTAAATTATGAGACTGAAACTTACACGCCCGATTGTCTTCTTCGATCTTGAGACAACCGGAACAAATATCACCCACGACCGTATCGTCGAGATTTCACTTATCAAGGTGATGCCCGACGGTACGGAAATCGAGAAGACGCGCCGAATCAACCCCGAAATTCCCATTCCGGCGGAGGCTACGGCGATTCATCATATCACCGACGAGGACGTGGCTTCCGAGCCTACTTTCCGTCAGGTGGCTAACTCCCTGGCAGGTATGCTTCAAGGTTGCGATATCGCCGGATTCAACTCAAACCGCTTCGACATTCCGCTTCTCGACCAGGAATTCCAGCGCGCCGGAGTGAATTTCGATATCTCGAGCGCCCGTTTTGTCGACGTGCAGACGATTTTCCACAAGAAAGAACCCCGCACGCTCGTTGCCGCCTACCGTTTCTATTGCGGCAAGGAACTCGACGGCGCCCACAGCGCCAACGCTGACACCCGCGCAACATTCGAAGTGCTGAAAGCCCAGCTCGAAAAGTACGAAGACCTCCCCGACGAGGTTGCGGCTCTTTCCGATTTCGCATCCAACAGCCGTAATGTCGACCTGATGGGACGCCTTGTCTACGACGAGCAGCGTCGCGAGGTAATTAACTTCGGTAAGTACAAAGGCCGTCTGGCCGAGGAAGTTCTAGCTGCCGATCCTGGTTATTACAGCTGGATTCTTCAGGGCGATTTCCCCCAGAACACTAAAAACGCCTTCACACGCATACGTCTCCGAGTCAAGAAATGAAAGGCAAGCATATAGTCCTTGGAATTTCCGGCGGAATAGCCGCCTACAAATCCGTGTCGCTTCTCCGCCTTTTTGTAAAGGCCGGAGCGGAGGTGCAGGTTGTAATCACACCCAACGGCAAGCAGTTTATCACGCCTGTAACCCTTTCCTCACTTTCAGGAAAGCCGGTGATAAGCGAGTTCTTCACTGCCAACACGGGCGAGTGGCACTCGCATGTCGACCTCGGTCTGTGGGCTGATGTAATGGTTGTCGCTCCCGCCACGGCATCGACTATCGCCAAAATGGCAAACGGCGTGGCCGACAACATGCTCGTCACTACCTACCTTTCGGCAAAGGCTCCCGTGTTTGTGGCTCCAGCGATGGATCTCGACATGATGGCGCATCCGTCGACCACACGCAATCTTGACCTCCTGCGCTCGTATGGCAACCATATCATCGAGCCGGAGTCGGGAGAGCTTGCCAGCGGTCTTGTAGGAAAGGGACGCATGGAGGAGCCGGAAAAGATTTTCGAGTGCATCCGTGACTTTTTCCACACCCGCGAGTCGCTCAAGGGAAAGAAAGTGCTGATTACGGCCGGTCCGACATACGAACGGATTGACCCCGTGCGATTCATTGGCAATTTCTCGACCGGCAAAATGGGCTTTGCCATCGCATCCGAGGCCGCCGAGCGTGGTGCCGAGGTCACTCTCGTGTCAGGCCCCGTTTCGGTAGAGGCGCCCCGCCATCCCGCCATCAATGTCGTGAAGGTGGAATCGGCGCTTGAAATGCTGGCAGCATGTGAGAAGGCCGCACCGGAAGCCGACATCGCTATCATGGCAGCTGCCGTGGCCGATTATCGTCCGGCGCAGCCCCACGAACGCAAAATCAAACGCGAGACCGACGGAATCGACTCCATCGACCTTGTGAAGAACCCCGACATCGCCGCCACCCTCGGCGCGGCCAAGCGTCCTGGACAGAAGCTCGTGGGATTTGCCCTTGAAACGGACAATGCCGACGCCCATGCTGCCGACAAGCTCCGACGGAAAAATCTCGACTGCATCGTGGTGAACTCCCTGGCCGACAAGGGTGCAGGGTTCGGAACCGATACAAACAAAATAAAAATTATATATGCCGACGGACGTCAGAGCGATTCGTTCGGTCTTAAATCAAAGGCCGACGTCGCGCGTGACATCCTCGACGCCATCGAAAACCTATGATTAAGATTCTCTCCCCGAAATATCTGATTCTGACAGCGCTTGCCGTGCTGTCGGCAGTGCTGACGTGTGACGCTCAGGAACTCAACTGCAATGTCACAATCAACTCCGACCAGGTCAACGGCACCAACAAGCAGGTGTTCGAGACCCTTCAGCAGGCAGTCAACGATTACATGAACACGACTGTCTTCTCCAACGCGCAGTTCAGCACCAACGAGAAGATAGAGTGCCGCATGTTCTTCACCATCAAATCGTACGACGACGAGACAATGGTGGGCGACCTTCAGGTTCAGTCATTGCGCCCGGTCTATAACAGCGCGTACACGACAACGCTCATCAACTTCAAGGACACGAAAGTGGAGTTTGCCTACCGCGAGAATGACCCTCTTGTGTTTTCGGTCAACAACATGGAGAGCCAGCTCACTGCCATACTCAACTTCTACGCCTACTTGATACTCGCAGTGGATTTCGATTCCTTCTCGCCCCGTGGCGGCGAGCCTTACTTCGAGCGGCTTAAGATGATTGTGCAGATGGCGCAGTCGTCGGGCGAGAGCGGATGGAAGGCCTTCGAGGACAACAAGAACCGCAGTGCCGTGCTCAGCTCGTTTACCGATGCGGCCACCTCGGGCATCCGCGACCTCTACTACAACTACCACCGCAAGGGACTCGACGAAATGTCCGTGTCAGTTGACAAGGGGCGTGCCGTAATAACCGACAACCTTGAGCAGATAAAGAAAATCTACGACGTGGCATCAATGTCGGTGGCTTTGTCGATGTTCAAGGATGCGAAATTCGACGAGCTTGTCAACGTTTATTCCAAGGCTCCGGCCGAGGAACGTACAAAAGTCTACAACCTTCTTCAACCTATCTACCCCACGGAGCAGACGCGCCTGGAGGAGATAAAGAAAGGAGCTGAAAAATGATAAAAAGTCTCCACATATCCAATTATGCCCTCATCGAGCATATAGATATAGATTTTGCCCCGGGATTCAATATCATCACGGGTGAGACAGGCGCCGGAAAGTCGATTATCCTCGGTGCCCTTTCGCTTTTGCTTGGAGGACGTGCGGAAATGAAGGCCATCCGCGACCGAGACAAGAAGTCGGTCATCGAGGCTTTCTTCGATATCAAGGGTCTTATGGGGCTTGAACCGCTCTTCCGCAATTCCGACATTGATATGGACGATTCCGGAGAATGTATCCTGCGCCGCGAGCTGTCGCCGGGAGGGCGTTCGAGAGCTTTCGTGAACGACTCGCCGGTGAACCTTACCGTGCTCCGCGATGTCGCGATACGCCTTGTCGACATACATTCCCAGCATCAGAATCTTCTCATCACCGATCCGGCCTATCAGATGACCGTGATTGACACGCTTGCCGGAAACGAATCCCTGCTTGCCGAATACCGCCATGCCTACCGCGACTACCGTGTGGCGCTGAAAAAATACACCGACACACGCGACAGAATCCGCCGCAATCAGTCCGATATGGACTACATAACTTTCCAGTACGAGCAGCTTGTGGAGATGGAACTCTCCGAGGGCGAGCAGGAAAGTCTTGAGCGCGAGCGTGAATTGCTCGGAAATCTCGGTGAAATCAAGGATAAGCTCACTGCGGCTCTCCAGCCTCTTGCAGGAATGGAATACAACGCCGCCGACGCATTGTCGGAGGCTGCCGGAGCTTGTCAGGCTCTTGCCTTTACCCTTAGTGGCGATGGTGCCGACGCCGAGGATGTTGAAGATACGGAAGCCGATAACTTCCGTGCGCTTGCCGAACGTCTGGAGTCGGTACGCATCGAGGTCGCTGACATTGCCGACAGTCTGCGCCGTTTCGACGCAGGTCTGCAGGCCGATCCCGCGCGCCTTGAAGAGGTAGAGGAACGTCTCGGCAAACTCTATTCGCTCGAACTGAAGCATCATGCCGACAGCGTTGAGGAGCTGATAGCCTTGCGCGACGACCTCGGACGTCAGCTCTACGACCTCAACAACAGCGAGGAAACCATGTCGCGGCTCGAGACCAAGGCGCGCCATGCCAAGAAACACGCTGTGGAACTTGCCACGCGTCTTTCCGATGCGCGCCTTGCAAAGGCACAGTGGCTCGCGGCGCAACTCACTCAGCGTGCCGCTCCTCTCGGTATGCCAAACCTCCGCTGCGAAGTGTCGGCTTCGCGCGGCAAACTGGCCGCCGACGGCTTCGATACAATCGAGCTTCTGTTTGCCTTCAACAAGAACCAGCAACTAACACCTATCGCCGGAAGTGCATCCGGTGGTGAAATATCACGACTTACGCTCACCCTGAAATCCATCGTGGCCGAGAGCATGCACATGCCCTCGATTATATTTGATGAGGTCGATACAGGTGTCTCGGGCGATATCGCCAACCGCATGGCCGAGATGATGGCCGACATGGGCAACTCTATCCAGGTAATCTGCATCACGCACCTTCCGGGCGTTGCGGCCCGGGGCTCGGTCCACTTCAAGGTGTTCAAGCAGGACGATGAAAATTCCACAACCACGCGCATCCGCCGCCTTGACGAATCCGAGCGTCTGGCCGAACTGGCCCTTATGCTCAGCGGTTCACCCGAAGACCCGGCGGCGCTTGCCAACGCGCGTTCATTATTAAATAAGAATGGAAAGTAACGAATACATATTTGGTATACATTCGGTCATCGAAGCCATCGAGGCCGGAAAGACCATTGACAAACTCTACATCAAGAAGGACCTCCACGGCGACCTGGCAATACGCCTTGTAAAGCTCGCCCGCGAGCGCGGAATCGTGTACCAGCGCGTCCCCGTGGAAAAACTCAACAAATTCACCCGCAAGAACCATCAGGGAGTTGTGGCGCTGATTTCGGCCGTGGCCTATTATCAGTTGTCCGACATCGTTCCGGCTCTCTACGAGGACGGCGTGCTCCCCTTTATTCTCGTGCTCGACGGAATCACCGACGTACGTAATTTCGGAGCCATGGCGCGTACCGCCGAATGTTGCGGCGTCAATGCCATCGTGATTCCCCAAAGGGGTAGTGTGAGCGTGGGTGCCGATGCCGTGAAGACCTCAGCCGGGGCGCTCCTGCATCTTCCCGTGTGTCGCGAGCGCAGTCTTGCCGAGGCTGTGTCCTATCTCAAGGAGTGCGGCTACACAATCGTGGCTGCCACGGAGAAGTCTGACCGCAACTATACCACCGTGCCCTACACAGGCCCGGTTGCCATCGTGATGGGTGCCGAGGATATTGGTATCTCTCCCGATGTGCTCAAACTCTGCGATGCCCCCGTGGCAATTCCGATGTTCGGACATATCGGCTCGCTCAACGTGGGTGTTGCCGCCGGTGTGATGATGTATGAGGTTGTGCGTCAGCGACTCGCCGACAATCTTGAGGTGCTTTGAGCGCGCTACGCATAAAGCTATCGCTTGCCATATGAAAAAATAGCGTTATCTTTGCACAAATTATGGAATTTACAGCAGAATTTATCGCATCGCAGGTTGGAGGCACCGTCGAGGGAGACCCTGCCGCAAAGGTGAGCACTTTCGCTAAAATCGAAGAGGCCCGTCAGGGTGCCATCACCTTTCTCGCCAACCCCAAATATACCCATCATATCTACGAGACCGGGGCATCGGTTGTCCTTGTCCGCAAAGATTTCGTAGCCGAACATCCCGTCAGCGCCACACTCATACGCGTCGACGACCCATATACCACCCTGGCCTCCCTGCTTGAGATGGCCGCAGCTTTCATGACCCCTTCCCCTTCAGGAATCGAGCAGCCGAGCTATGTTTCGGAAGGCGTTGAGATTCCCGAAGATTGCTACATCGGTGCTTTCGCCTACGTAGGCAAAGGTGTCCGCATCGGCAAGGGAGTAAAGATTTATCCCCAGGCCTACGTTGGCGACGGTGTGGAAATCGGCGACGGCTCGGTTATCTATTCCGGAGTGAAGATTTACCACGGTTGCAAGATTGGCAAGCGTTGCGTGATTCATTCAGGTGCTGTCATCGGAGCCGACGGTTTCGGTTTCGCTCCCGACGCTCAGGGTGTCTATCACAAAATCCGACAGATCGGCATCGTCGAACTTCAGGACGATGTTGAAATCGGAGCCAATACAACCGTCGACCGCGCGACTCTCGGCAGCACGGTAGTGGAGCACGGCGTCAAGCTAGACAACCTCGTGCAGATAGCTCATAATGTGCGTGTGGGCCACGACACCGTGATTGCCGCGCAGACAGGCGTGGCCGGTTCAACCAAGCTCGGCGCCGGATGTATCATAGCCGGTCAGGTCGGTTTCGCAGGGCATATCAGTGTTGGCGACCATGTGACCGTTGGTGCTCAGAGCGGTATTCCCAACAATGTGGCTCCCGGCAGCAGGATTATGGGTTATCCCGCCATTCCAGCCGGAGAGTTCGCACGCCGCAACGTGTATGCCAAGCGGCTTCCCGACCTTTTCAAGAAGGTAGATGAATTAGAAAAAACAATCAAATCACAAAAATAGGCAATGAAGCAAATCACTTTAAAGGGCTCTTTCACCCTCGAGGGTAAAGGCCTGCATACCGGAGGCCATATTAAGGCCACATTCAACCCCGCACCGGATAATTCAGGATATAAAATCCGTCGTATCGACCTCGAAGGACAGCCCGTAATCGACGCCCTTGCCGAAAATGTGCTTTCCACCAAACGCGGCACCGTAATCGGAAAAGGCGACGTGACCGTGAGCACAATCGAACACGCCCTCGCAGCCCTTTATGCCTGTGGAATCGACAACTGCCTCATCGACCTTGACGGTCCCGAGATGCCTATTCTCGACGGCAGCGCCAAGCCTTTCTTCGATGCTATCCAGACCGTAGGTATGGAAGAGCAGAAATCCGACAAGGACTTCTATTATGTGAAAACCAAGATGGAAGTAGTCGACGAAGAGACCGGCTCGAAGCTGATGCTCCTGCCCGACAATGAATTCAGCGTTGACGTGAAGGTGAACTTCAATTCCGTGGTGCTCGCCAACCAGTATGCAACCCTCGACAACGTTGCCGACTTCGGCGAGGAAATCGCTCCGGCACGCACATTCGTTTTCGTGCGCGAAATCGAGCCCCTCGTACAGGCCAACCTCATCAAGGGCGGCGATCTCGACAACGCAATCGTTATCTACGACACTCCCCTCGAACAGGAAAAACTCGACAACATTGCCGACATGATGGGCGTTGAACACCGCCACATCGACTCTTTCGGCTATATCAACTCGACCCCTCTCTTCCACGAGAACGAGCCCGCACGCCACAAGCTCATGGACCTTATCGGCGACATCGCCCTGATCGGTCGTCCTCTGCGCGGACGCATCATCGCCACACGCCCCGGCCACACCATCAACACCAACCTCGCCAAGAAAATCCGCAACGATATCCGTCGTCAGGACGTGCAGGCACCCGTCTACAATCCTAACGTTGAGCCTCTGATGGACAACAACACCATCCGCAAGCTCCTTCCCCACCGCTATCCCTTCCTGCTCGTTGACAAAATCATCGACAAGAGCGACAGCTACATCGTGGGTGTGAAGAACGTAACCACCAACGAGCCCTTCTTCCAGGGGCACTTCCCCCAGGAGCCGGTTATGCCCGGTGTACTCCTTGTCGAGGCAATGGCTCAGACAGGTGGTCTGCTCGTGCTCAGCGTGGTTGACGAACCTGAACGCTACTCCACATACTTCATGAAGATTGACAATGTGAAGTTCCGTCAGAAAGTCGTTCCCGGCGACACACTCCTTTTCCATGTTTCTTTCATGACCGAACTGCGTCGCGGTTGCGCCGTGATGAAGGGACGCGCCTTTGTAGGTGAGAAAGTAGTCTGCGAATGTGAATTCATGGCGCAGATTATCAAAAATAAATAATCAATCTATCAACAAAACTTATGAAACAGCCATTAGCTTACATCCATCCGGCTGCAAAGATTGCCTCCAACGTTGTGATTGATCCGTTTGTGACAATCGAACAGAACGTGGAGATTGGCGAGGGTACGCGTATCCTCAGCAATGTCACAATCTTTGAAGGAACACGTATCGGCAAAAACTGCACCATCTATCCCGGTGCAGTGATCGGTGCCGTGCCGCAGGACCTCAAATTCCGCGGCGAGGACACTCTCGCCATCATCGGCGACAACTGCACCATCCGCGAGTGTGTGACCGTACACCGCGGAACCGCAGCACGCGGCAAGACCGTTATCGGCAACAATAACCTCATCATGGCCTACTGCCATGTGGCCCACGACTGCATCCTCGGCGACAACATCATCATGAGCAACGCCACTCAGCTTGCAGGTGAGGTTGTGGTCGACAACTACGCCGTTATCGGCGGAGGCACTCTCGTGCATCAGTTCTGCCACATCGGCCCTCACGTGATGATTCAGGGCGGTGCCCTTGTCAACAAGGATATTCCCCCTTACGTCAAGGCCGCACGCGAGCCGATTTCCTACGCCGGAATCAACTCAGTAGGTCTGCGTCGCCGCAACTTCAGCAACGATACAATCCGCGAGATTCAGGACATCTACCGCTTCCTGTATCTTTCGAGCATGAATATCTCCGAGGCCGTTGAACGCATCGAGGCCGAGCTCCCCGCAACCAAGGAGCGTGACGAGATTCTTCAGTTTGTACGCAACTCCAAGCGTGGTGTAATCCGCGGATACGTATAAAAAAGACTTTTTTCATAATTGCAGCGCGGAGGGTCCGTCGCTCGCTCATGTATAAGGGGCGGGAGGAAAGTCCGGGCAACACAGAGCACCATACTTTCTAACGGGAAGCTATCGGTAACGGTAGAGTAGTGTGACAGAAAACAACCGCCGCGTCTCCGGATGCGGTAAGGGTGAAAAGGCGGGGTAAGAGCCCACCGGGCGCGATAGCGATATTGCGTGCCGCACACCTTATGGGTTGCAAGGCCAAGTATACCGGCATTTAAGGATTGCTCGTCCATTGCCGGGGGGTAGGCTGCTTGATCGGAGCTTCGCTCCGCAGATAAATGACGGACGGTGCGGCGCAACTCTCCTTCGGGAGAAAGTACGCCCGCCACATAACCCGGCTTATACTCCGCGCTGCAATTTTTTATTTTAAAGAAAGATGACGAAAGACGACTGGTGGACGGCTCCCACGATGGCCGAGGACGGAATGACCGTGATTGTTACCGGTCGCCGCGACATTGACAAATTCCGCAGCAAAGGCAAATACAATGTCCGCGTGGAGGTTTCATGGAAATATGATTCCGCCGCAGGCGGCTTCCCCGATGTGGAAACCTCAAAACTGATGGAACAGGCCACCGACGCGTTCCACAGCGAACTCAAGGATACGAATGTGGCCGTTATGACCGGAATATATACCGGGGACGGTCGTAGGGACTGGATTTTTTACACCACCGGCACCGACGCCTTCGGCAAGTTTCTCAACCGCGCTTTGGCGCCCCTGCCCATGCTTCCGATTGAGCTTTATGCCGAAAACGACCCCGAATGGGCTGAATACGACGAGATGAAATCACTGTCGGAAATCCTTCCCGGAGAGTGAGCGGATGCGGGTGTGAACCCTCCAAGTATAAAAAACGTTGTTTTTATGCGCTGTTTTGCGGAATATGACAATAAAGTATTATATTTGCAGCAGTGTTAATAATAAAATTCTATAACTGACATGACACCTGAAATTGATTGGAGCTCGCTCCCCTTTGGTTACTATCCTACGGATTATAACGTCCGCTGTGCTTATCGCGACGGAAAGTGGGGTGAGATTGAGGTAACGCAATCCGATACCATCAATATCCACATGGCAGCAACCTGTCTCCATTACGGCCAGGAAATTTTTGAAGGCCTGAAGGCTTTCCGCGGCAAGGATGGCAAAATCCGTATCTTCCGTCTGGAAGAAAATGCCAAGCGTATCCGTGAATCGGCTATCGGTATCAAGATGGAACCCATTCCCGAAGACCTCTTCCGCGAAATGTGTATCAAAGCCGTTCAGCTCAACGAACGTTTCATTCCCCCGTATGGCAGCGGAGCATCGCTCTATATCCGTCCTCTCGAAATCGGAATGACACCGCGTGTGGGCGTCAAGCCTGCCGACGAGTTCCTGTTTGTTATCATGGTAACTCCTGTCGGACCTTACTTCAAAGGCGGTTTCAAGAACACCAATATATGTATCATGCGCGAATACGACCGTGTGGCTCCCCGTGGCACAGGACGATTCAAAATCGGCGGTAACTATGCCGCATCCCTTGCAGCAGGTGAGAAAGCCCACGCTCTCGGTTATTCCGCAGTTCTTTTCCTTGATCCGAAAGAGAAGAAGTACCTCGACGAATGTGGCCCGGCCAACTTCTACGCAATCAAGAACGGAAAGTACATCACTCCGGCATCCGACTCGATTTTGCCCTCAATCACCAACATGACGCTCCAGCAGCTTGCCCGCGACATGGGCATTGAAGTTGAGTGCCGCCATATTACTGTTGATGAGCTTGAGGATGTATCCGAAGCCGCAGCCTGCGGTACTGCCGCCGTAACTTCGCCTATCGGTGAAATCGACGACCTCGACACAGGCAAGAAATACGTTATCTCCAAGGACGGCAAGCCCGGCCCCATCACTACTAAGTTCTACGAACTCCTGAGCGCAATCCGACTTGGCGAAGTAGAGGACGTTCACGGTTGGAACACTGTCCTTTAAGAAAAGAATACCATTATGGCCGAAAAATTTGATTACATGGCCGTGATAGACAAATATTATCCCGCGGGCAGCGTTGCTCGCGGGATTTTGTTGACTCATAGCCGTAATGTAGCGAATCTTGCGCTTGAAATCGCTGCGCGCAATCAGCTCCCTCTCGATCCTGAAGAGATTGAGGCAGCCGCCATGCTCCACGATATAGGCATAGTTGAAACCGATGCATCCGGTATCGGTTGCTTCGGAACAGAGCCTTACATGCGCCACGGCGTCATAGGTGCGCGGATGCTCAGGCAGGCCGGAGCGCCCGAGATATATGCCGACGTGTGCGAGCGGCACACCGGAGCTGGACTTACGGCAGAAGAAGTACGCTCGTTCGGACTTCCTTTGGATTCCGACCGTGATTATATGCCTCGGACGCTGTTGGAAAGGCTGATATGCTATGCTGATTGCTTCTACTCCAAGACACGGCCTGACGAGCGGAAAACGCTTGAGCGCGTTCGTGCCGGAATGGCGCGCCACGGCGAAACCATCCTCCACCGCTTCGACGCCCTCCACCGTGAATTCTCCCCTGAGGAAGAATAGAAAACCTGTCATCACACAAAAAAGTTGATATATTTGTTGTATTATTGTACCTTTGTAAAAGAAATATACTTTACTATGGCAATGACAATTAATTCTTCCCCGGTTCTTTCAGGTCGTTCGGCGCAAGCGTTTATAGAGGAAGCGGAACGAAACAGTAAACTGCCCACTCCGAAACTTTCAATGGAGCGGGAGGCCGAATTACGCGAGATGGAGAGTAGATCCCGTGAATTGCTCTCCTTAATTCTTCGTAGGAAAAATGGATAGGACTGAGTTTATACTTGCAAAAAAAGCAAGTAGACTTCCATATACCCAAGATGTTGCTTCTTTCTGTAAGCCGTTTTCTTGTCTGGATTCTGACCTTGATGAATTTTTCTCACGGGATGCTATATTATATGATATAGAACTTCTTGGAAAGACATATGCATGGGTTGAAACTGATAATCCCACACAGATTATCGCAATGGTAACATTGTCAAATGATAGTGTTAAAGCAAAATATATAACCTCTCCGGCCAGAAACAGAATACAGAGAAGTGTTCCTAATACCAAGCGAGGAATAAATTATCCTGCCGTGCTTATTGGTCGATTGGGTGTGTCTGCCGAGTTTAGAGCAAAGGGATGGAATATAGGAAGTCAAGTGCTTGATTTCATCAAAGATTGGTTCCGTTCAAGTGAGAATAAAACCGGATGTCGGTTTATTGTAGTGGATGCCTATAATAATGAGCGAACACTTCATTTCTATGAGAAAAACGGTTTTAAACTGTTATATAAAACGGACCAGGAGGAACGGGATTTCTTAGAAATAAATCCTGAAGAAACTCTTGAGACACGTTTTATGTTCTTTGATTTGAAAGTAAAGTAACTTATTCTATTACATATTATAACCCGACCATCCCGCAGCTGATGCAGCGGTTGGTCGGGTTTATTATTATTGCCGATATGCGGCTATTTGTAGCTACGATACTTTTTATTTTTATCCGGACGCGTATTTATCAATCCAATGCTTCGGCGTCGTCCATAGCCATGTAGTGCTGCTGGGGATGGTCGCAGGCGGGACATACCGTGGGAGGAGTCTTGCCTTTATATTCGTAGCCGCACACGAGGCATTTCCAGATAATTTCGTGGTCGCGTTTCCATACCGTGCCGTCTTTTACCTGCTGGAGGAAACGTTCGAAGCGCTTACGGTGGGTATCTTCGATTGTTGCGATTGCGCGGAAGTGGCTTGCGATTTCAGGGAAGCCTTCCTTGTCGGCAACATCGGCAGCCTTGGTGTACAATTCAACGCCTTCCACCATTTCCTCGTGGGCTGCGGTTTCGAGGTTGGAAGCCGTGTCTCCGATTACGCCTGCATCGACATCAAGAGTGCAGGGCAGGTTGCCGCCTTCAAGAAATTTGAAATAAACCTTGCTGTGGCGGAGTTCGTTTGCCGCTGTCTCGCGGAAAACCTGTCCGATGGGGAAATAATTTTCCTTGTCGGCCTGCTGGGCATAGAATGTATAACGGGTGTAAGCCGAAGATTCAGCCATATAAGCTACTACGAGATTTTTTTCAGTCTCGGTTCCCTTGATACTTTTTTTTGAAGCCATAATCAGTGTATGTGTTTTTAAGTTTGATAATTTATACGTTTCGTTTTGTGTATTAAACATCCGGGAGCTGCTGATGGTTCATGATTATATTCTCAACTAAAATTTTAGTGAAAAATTTGGATTGTTGAAAAATTCATTGTAGATTTGCAACGTAATAATTAGTTTAATCGAAAAGACCACCTATATACGATATGAAAGCAGGACGAAAACCTCAGATATTGACCGATAAGGAAAGTTTTATAATGCAGCTTTTATGGAAGCGCGGACCGATGAGCGTTCGCGAGATGCTCGAGTTCTATCCCGATCCAAAGCCGCATTTCAACACGGTGAGCACCACAGTCCGAATTCTTGAAGACAAAGGCTACGTGAGCCATGAGGATGGCGGTCAGGCTTTCCGCTATTTTGCCGTGGCCGATATGAGCGAGTTCCGCGAGAAGTCGTTCGCGACCCTCATCCGCAACTACTTCAACAATTCCTACCGTTCTGTGGTGTCGTCGCTTGTCGAGGAAGAGAAAATCTCCGTCGAAGAACTCAAGGAGATTATAGATATGATTGAAAACAAGAATAAATAATCAAGAAATATGGCCTCTCTTTTCATATATACCTTTGTAGCCGGAGTGGTTATGCTGGCCTTGTACCTGGTGTACAAATGGCTGTTCGCAGGTGAGAATCAGTTGTCTTACAACCGCGTGATTCTATCGGGCATATATCTTGTGTCGGCTGTCGCGCCCTTGATGCCTGGAGTATCGGCTGATGTCTTGGCGCTGTTCGGCAGCCAGGATGCCGCCGCGGGAGCTGTGTTGGAATTCGAATCTCCGGTTGCTATGGCGATTGAGACCGTTTCCGGACCTTCAAGGTTTTGGCCGGTGCTACTGTGGATTTATACCATTGGGGTAGCGGTGGTGCTGATTCAGACCTTCGGTACTCTCGTGCGGCTCACAGGCATAATACGTCGCGGACGCAAGGAGCGCTATGGTGATTATATACTTGTCTACTCCGACGAGAAGAACATTGCCCCTTTCAGTTGGATGAAATATATTGTTATCACCGGCGAGGGCGACGGCTCTGCCGACAGGATGATTCTCCTGCATGAGACCGGACACCTTATGCGTCATCATTGGGTCGACATGCTTGTGGCGCAATTTGTTGCCGCATTGCTGTGGTACAATCCCGCGGCATGGCTGATGCGCGAGGAATTCAAGGCCGTGCACGAATATCAGGCCGACCGCGAGGTGCTCCGCTCAGGTGCCGACCGTAAGGAATATCAGATGCTATTAATAAAAAAGGCTGTTGGCGCGAGATTCCCGTCACTTGCCAACAGCCTGAATCACAGTAAACTTAAAAAACGTATCACTATGATGTACAAATCAAACCCCACCAAGGCGTCGCGCCGCGTGATTCGCGCGCTTGCCCTTGTGCCGGCTCTTGCAGCCGCGCTGTCAGTAACCGGATTACCCGCAGTGGCCGGGATGCTTTCCTCAGTGGAAAAATCGTCGATGGCTCTGACAGGCACCGACAAAGTTAGTGAAAAAATCACAACCGTACAAGCCGAGGATGCCTCACTCTCGCAAGGGCAACCCGCATTGGCTAAACCTGAGGGAGACGCCCCCGACAAGATTGCATCCTTCCCCGGCGGAGAATCGGCGATGTTTAGATTTCTCATGGACAATCTGAAATATCCTAAGGCCGCCGAGAACGAGAATCAAGAGGGAAAGGCCGTAGTCACCTTTGCGGTGAATACTGATGGCTCGCTTAGTGATTTTGAAATTTCCAAGTCGACCGGCTCAACCTACCTCGACGAAGAGGCACTCCGTGTGGCACGTTCCATGCCCAATTGGGAGCCTGCCGTCCAGGATGGCAAGAAAGTGAAGATGGTACTCTCACTTCCGGTGATGTTCAAGCTCCCGCCCATGAAGAAAAAGGATGTTTCGCAGACAGTCCAGACCACAGGTACTTTAAAGAAGATTGTGCTCAATCAGGGCGGCGAAAGCGCAGTTATGACGGATGAGACCGGAAAATCAACCACAATTGTTCTGAACTCCGGCGATTTCGCTAAGGACGGACAGCCACGGATTTTTGTCAATGGCAAGGAAGTCAAGGATGCCAATGCTATCGACAGCAAAGACATCGCTTCTATAACCGTAAGCAAAGAGTCCGATGAATCCAAGGACGGTATCATCTACATCACTCTCAAGAAGAAATCATAGAAAGATGACTTCGGTTCTAATCTGAAGTAAATCTTATTTGAAATTGAATAGAACCCCGTGAAGCTCACCGCGATGGTAAGCCTCACGGGGATAAATTTTTTTTGCGTTCATATGTTAAATGTAATGAAAATGTGTTAAAAATTTTCGGGGGGGTATTTTTGACTACATTTGCAGACATTCATTCCGAGATTTACATACAAATAATTCATTTCCAAGTAAACCAATTATTTAAAAATAAAATGAGAAAAACGCTACCACTTAAACTGGTATGTGGTTTTGCTCTTTTGTCTCTCTCTGCCGCAAGCTATGGTGCAGAAGTTGCAAAGGTTGGCGAAACTTCATACGAAACTTTGTCGGAGGCTTTTGAAGCAGCACTTGCCGCATCCCCGACAACCGTGACTTTACTTTCAGATGCAGCCGTGGAATCAATGATTCCTGTTACAGCTGACCTGACCCTTGATTTGAACGGCCACACGATTACCAACAACGTGAGTGCCAACCGTCTCTTCCGTGTTTCGGGAGTAACATTTACGATAGAGGGAAATGGCGGTAAGGTAATCACACCCTCAGATAACACTAATTCCTACGGTTTCATAGACTTCCGCGATGCAAACGGCAACGCCTCGGCCTCGACTTCGGTTAAGATTTCGGATGCTGACTTCGAGGGAGCGACCAATGAAGGTTCTCTCTTCGCGTTCCGTGCCAATGGGCAGTCCATCGAGCTTGACAACGTCAATGTCAACAATACGGGTGGCTATACTTACAGCATTATAAACGGTTATAAGCTGGCAGTGAATGTTACCGTCAATGGCGGAGAATATGTGTGCAAGAGCACCCACAATACCGCCGGAGTATTTCAAGCCGGAGCAGGCAGTACGATTGAGTTCTCTGGCGTGACCGTAAACAGCTCGGTAGGTCCGATTTTCGAGGTAAACAACAGCACTGCCACTTTCACCAACTGCGACATGACAAATACAGGCACTAACAGTTATTTCGCATCCTGCGTTGCTGTTTCCAATGGAGGTACAGCAACAATAAACGGCGGAACGTACAAGGCCAATTATCCCGTGTATGTCTACAACTCAGGCGGTACAATCAACATTGAGGACGGTACATTCGACGGAGCTGTTGCCGCAATCAAGGTTGACGATACCACAACAAGCAACGATTCAAAAGTAACAGTTGATAACGGTACTTTTACCGGTGCGGTTCAGGTGGGTGCAGAGTCGGAACTTACTGTTAAGGAAGGTTCGTTCACTGCCGATGTCAGCAAATATTGTGTGAGCGGTTCAAATGCCGTTGAAAGCGTGGGCGCCAATGGAACTCCGGTTTATGTAGTTCTTCCCGCCGACAGCAAGACTGTCGCGCTCATCGGTACGACTCCCTACACCTCCCTCGCCGATGCTTTTGCCGCAGCTAAAGCAGGTGAGACAATTTCGCTGTGCGGCGACACGGAAGTTTCTTCGATGATTCCCGTGACAACAAATGTGGTTCTTGACTTGAACGGTCACACCATCACCAACAACGTCACCGCCAACCGACTTTTCCGTGTTTCCTGCGATTCGTTTGAAATCGAAGGCGACGGCGGCAAGGTAATCACTCCTGCCGAAAACACCAATTCCTACGGTTTCATCGACTTCCGCGATGCAAACAACAATGCCTCAGCATCGACTTCTGTTAAGATTTCGGATGCTGACTTCGAGGGAGCGACCAATGAAGGTTCTCTCTTTGCGTTCCGTGCCAATGGGCAGTCCATCGAGCTTGACAACGTCAATGTCAACAACACCGGCGGCAATACTTACAGCATTATAAACGGCTATAAGCTGGCAGTGAATGTTACCGTCAATGGCGGAGAATATGTGTGCAACAGCACTAACAAGACCGCCGGAGTATTTCAGGCCGGAGCAGGCAGCACGATTGAGTTCTCAGACGTGACCGTAAACAGCTCGGTAGGTCCGATTTTCGAGGTAATCAACAGCACTGCCACTTTCACCAACTGTGACATGACAAATACAGCCACTAACAGTTATTTCGCATCCTGCATTGCTGTTTCCAATGGAGGTACAGCAACAATAAATGGCGGAACCTACAAGGCTAATTATCCCGTGTATGTCTACAACTCGGGCGGTACAATCAACATTGAGGACGGCACATTCGACGGAGCTGTTGCCGCAATCAAGGTTGACGACACAACTTCAAACAATGATTCAAGAGTGACTGTTGACAACGGTACATTTAACGGAGCGCTTCAGATTGGTGTAAAATCCGAACTCTCGCTTTCCGGTGGAACATACACCGATAAAGCTGCCGAAAATTATTGTGCCGACGGTTATGTCCTCGCTACAAATCCCGACGGAACATACGGTGTGCAGGTAGAGCCTCCGATGCCCACCGGTGTTGAAAGCGTGGATGTGGAAAACATTCCGGCTGACGGAGCTGTCTATAACCTCCTTGGGGTCAAGGTAGCCGAGTCAATCAAAGACGTAACGCCCGGTTTATATATCGTAAACGGCAAAAAGGAACTGGTTAAGTAAAACAAACCAAGTAAACATGTGGAATGAAAGCCCTGAGGTAGCGATACCGCAGGGCTTTTTCGTTTTATGTCTGCCCTATAAAAACAAAGGCTTGGTTACAAAAAAAGCCGCTAATGCGGCTTATGTGTTACCATGTATATTAATATGCTATTATCCTGCCAAGGAGGAATTTCAATCGGTAAGAGAGAACATGTCAAAGAACATTGTCTTTGTATATTCGTTTGGATCGCTTGGCATTAAAAGTTTGAAATCGTTCTTCTCATAGAATGGGATTGCATTGATGTATGCGTCAACTGTAATAAATCGGAAAGCGGATACAATATGTTTTTCTTGTAAAAGAAATTTCAAAGAGGTCATAAGTTCGGAGCCAAGTCCGGTTCCATGAACAGTTTTATCAACTGCAAAACGCCCTATTTTTACTGCCGGGTAACTGCTGAATTGCTTTTCAATCGGGAATTCCTTTTTTATGCGTTTCCACATGGAATTTGAAGAATCCTGCCGTGAAATTTTATCATTCAATAGACAGAAATAGGCAAGAATTTTGCCATCATTCTCCAAAATATAGGTATACGCGATTTGCTTCTTTTGAAATGCCTTTGCGTCATTCAAAAGAAAATCGTTCAAGTCGTCATCTCCACAATCAAAAGAATCAAGAAGATAATCTTCGGTCAATCTTATTAATTTAAGCATGCTTAAAGGAGAATTTTCACTTTGCGCTTAAAATCTTCATAAGTTTTGCGAAGTTGTTCTTTTTTCTCCTTCGGATATGGCGTGGTGCTTTGTATGATAGCTTCAAACCGCTGCGCATCTGCACCATAAAGTACCGGGGTTTCTGCTATGGGACGAGCCATAATAAGGTTGTTTTTATATGAGGTCTTTTAATGTTTAAACGGCAATTAAAGCCGGATGGTTTGCAAATATAGTACTTTTTATCCACATAACCATGATATTAGAGTAGAAAAAACTGTTTATTTTACCGCTTATTCGTTGGGGATGAATTGCCAGGTGAATGAGTTGTCGGGGGCGATGGAGAGCAGGCGGAAGCCTTTGGGGCGCTTGTCGAAGTTGCAGCTTGTGTTTTCGGCATTAAGTATTGTGATTGATCCGTATTCGTTGCGGTGGGTTTTGTGGGTGTGGCCTGCGAGCCATACAAAAACACCGTTTTCCGCAAATGAGTCGAGTACCTGGCGGCGGATGGAGGAGGGGAGGTTGAAGTATTCATCCTTCTCATCCACTTCAACTGCGAAGGGCGGCACGTGCGACACCATAATGACCGCATGACCTTTGCTGCTGGCATTTTTGAGGGCTTCGTTAATGAGCCGTTTCTGCTCAATCATTTCTTCTTCAGGACCTCCGCGGAGCAGAAGAGAATTGAATGAAATGATGTCCCTGCCTTTTGCGTCGGTGACGGTGAAGTCCGGGCCGAAAGCGTTGCGGTAGCGCAGGAGTCCGGTGGCGGAGGCAGGCTCGTATATGTCGTGGTTGCCGGGAGTATAGATTACCGGCGCCTCTATTGCCGCGGCGGCTTCCTTGAAGCGGGCTATGGATGTGCTGTCCGGCTTGTTTACCATGTCCCCGGCGATTACCACGAAGTCGGGGCGCATGCGGTTGACATTCTCAATTTCGATGCGGAACGAATTGAGGTCGTCTTCTATTCCTCCCGGACCGAAACCGATCTGGGGATCGCAGAGGTGGGCTATGCGCAGAGTGTCGGATGATGAGTGGCAGCAGGGATTTTCGGCATCTGTCGCCGGGGCGCACAAAGCAGCAAAGGCAAGTATTGCCGGAATAAGTTGTCGTTTCATTATGATATAGTGTAAGGGTTAGATATTTCTTACGCGAAGTTCGGAAAAATATTTTGATTTACAAAAATTTGGAAGTGTCGCAGGTTTTGCATAGTTTTGCGAAAAGGAATTATCATGAAAAACAGTTGGATACTTGTAGTGCTATGCTCTCTCTTTATCGGATTCAAGGCCTCGGCTACCGGTGGGAAGGACGATAATGTTATTGCGGAAAGCGAAAAAATCACCTATGTCCTGTCGGAGAAATACGGGGCGATGGAGTCGGTGAAATGTGTTGAGGAAACCGAGTACAGCGCTTCCTACGCCGATGCCACGGTTGAGGCATCCACTTATTACAACGACTTTCTTAAAATCGACAAGGCTTCCGCTCCGGGCGCCAAGAAGATGTATCTGCCCATCGACAACGGCGACATATTCTATGACGGTTCGCGCGTGTGCGTACTCTCGATGCCACTGAAAAAAGGCACCCGAGGAAAGGTGCGCTTCGAACGCACTTACAGGGATGTGAGCCAGTTCTGCGACCTGCTGCTTGCAGGCAAGTATTTCACGAAGATTTCGACTGTCGAGATTCATGTGCCCCGCACTCTTGCCGGATTCATCAAGGTGTCGCCTTATAAGTTTACCGATTCAATGACTTTCCGGCGTGTTGACAAATCCGACGGCGGAGCGGTCTATATCGCCGAGACACGCGACCGCAAACCGATGAAGAAAGAGGACGGCGCTCCCGATGCCAGGATGATTGCCCCGCAGATTCTGATTACCGGACATTTTTCGGATTTGCAGAATCTCTACGACTATCTGCATCCCTTTGTACCGGAAGAGGATGAGGTGTCGGATGAACTGCTCGCGCTCGCTGCCGATTTGCGGGCGAAGTGTGCCGACGACCGTGCTCTGGTTGATTCAACCGCCACATGGGTGCGCCGCAATATCCGTTACGTCGGAATCGAGCACGGTGAATATGGAATGAAACCCTTCCCGGCATCCGAAGTGCTTGCTTCGAGGTCGGGCGATTGCAAAGGTTCGGCAAATCTTATAAAGACTCTGCTGCGCCGCAACGGTGTGGATGCCCGCGTGGCATGGATAGGTACCCGGGGCCGTGTCCCGTTCACGTGGGATTCCGTAGCGGCCATCTGCTCCGGAAACCATATGATTGCTGCCGCAGTTTTTCCCGACACGATACTTTTCCGCGACGGCACCACCACAAATTCCGCCCCCGGATTTATTCCGCCGTCTATTGCCGGAAGGCAGGCGATGGTGGAAAACGGCGACTCGCTCATGCTCGTGACAGTTCCGGAAATGCCTGAAGGCACGGATTATATTCGCTTGTTCTCGAAACTCCGGGTTGATGGCGATGACCTGAAAGGCGATGTGGAATTGTCCTTAGGCGGAGTATACGGAATGTCGATGCTTTCGCTGTTTGACGGGCTTTCTCCACGGCAACGACAGCTTGCCACGAGCCGCATTATCTCATACCCAAAGAATAATTCGGAAATCTCCGGCGCCACAGTGACGTCTTCCGACACTTCGCAACTTACGGTGCTCAAAGCCTCGGTGTCCGACCTGGGGGCGGCGCGCCGTATCGGCGAGAGAATATATCTTGACCTCCGTCCTGTCCGCGACAGGATGCTGGCGTATCTTGATCTTACGGAGCGTGTGAGCGACTACGAATTGCCTTTCGCTTACTTGTCGGTGTTTGATTATGAGGTAGAGATTCCTCGCGGCTACAAGGTGCGCGGATTTCCTGCCGCCTTGTCAGTTGACGACCCATGGTACAAGGGCTGCGTGGAATACTCCGTTTCCCCGGATGGCCGCACGCTGCTGTGTCATGCTGAAATCACTCCCGTGGCAACGTATGTGCCCTTGCAACACCTCGAAGCCCGCAATCAGACCGTTAGACGTATTCTGCGTTCGTCAAAACTTCAACTCGCCTTAATTCCTGAATGACTATGAAAAATCTTGCCATATTTCTTTTAGCCCTTGTTCTCGGCTGTCCGCTATTCGCCGCTCCTCCCGGCCTTAAATTCAGCAAGGATATCGCCCCGAAGGTGTGGGAGACTCATGCGGAGCTTTTTGATGCCGTAAAGGAGGTTCCCGATTCGCTGCGCTCGGAGGCCTCGGCTGTGGTGCTGATGGCCTTGGATTATATCGAGGCCAAATTTGATGCGCGCCCGAGCATGGAGTATGACAAGACTTATGTGCGCAAACTGGTGTTCACTCGCAGGATGGTGAAGATGCTCGACCAAAAGGCTGTCGATGGATATTCCGAGCAATATTTCGGTCAGTTCTCAAAGGTTAAGGTCCTCGGATTCAAGTTCGGCGAGATTAAAAACGGATTCGGCGCAAGAATCCTGAAGCCCGACGGTCGCGTCCTTGATGTGGATGTGGACAAGGCCTTTGCACTTGCAACGGGGAAGAAGGCTGATGCCAAGAAAGCGGTGGTTCACAAACTTTCGATTCCCGGCCTTGAGGTAGGTGATATTTTCGATTATTTCATCTGCGATGAGGAATGGATGCAGGATCTTGATGTCAAGCCGGTGGCTATTGCCATATCGGATACTTATCCGACAATGGAAGAGCATTTCATCGGAAATTTCTCGCCGCAGCTTACTGTGGAGTACGGTGCCCTTAACGGCGCTCCCTGGTTGACCCAAGGTACCGACGGCTCGGGAAACAACACCGTGGAAGCTACATTCTATAATCTTCCGATGCTTCACGACCGATTGTACGTGAACATGTCTCGCGTGCTGCCGTTCTATTTGTTCCATATTCAGAATAACAACTCGCTCATCCGGGACTATTTTGCGTCGAAGCGTCTCGAAGGCGTCAGCCCCGTTGTAAGCAGCGTGATGGTATTCAAGGATATTCAACACAGGCTCAATGCCATGGACGATCCGCGAATCAAAATCGGCGACACCTTTACCCCGGCGCTAAAGCGCCTTGTAGCCGATTTCAGGAAAGCAAATCCCGATGCAGGAAAGGATGCCGTGCTGGATGCCACCTGGCGCGCCGCCCGCTATCTCCAACTCTCAGGCAAGGAACCGTTGGACAAGACCGAACTTGCGCGCCGCACCTCCCGCTTTGTCCGCAATCAGAAGTTGGCCGATTCCGTTGGAGTGGCAATCACATGTTCACGTTACATGCCGGAGCTTTCAAACATAACGCATTTTATGCAGCCGTATTTCGGATTGTATGCCGACGGGCATCTTTATTTTGAAAGCGGTCCGGTGACGCTGCCGTCGGAGACCGATGCGGATTTTATCGGTGAACTTGCTGGAGTGTATCTTATGGATAATCAGGCGTCTTTCCAGATGCCTGTTGAAAAGAGAAATTCCATACCTCCATCGCGAAACAACCGCATGACATTCGATGTCAGACTCGAGACCGATTCGGACTACATGATTTCCTGCCGCCATGAGATTGTGCTTTCCGGGTCTTGCAAGGATGAACTTCAGAGTGTTATTACACAGCTTGAATGGAACATGGCTACGGAGGATTATCTTGCCGTGCCTGAGAGCCGCCGGGCCGATTCGGGAAGCTACGACGAAAAGGAGATAAAGAAAAAGACAGAGGAAAAGGTTTCGGAATTTGTATATGAAAACATATGTGACGAGGATGTGAAAGTGACCGATGTCGAGGTGCTGTCGCGAGGATTGAAACCCTCCGAACCCGATATGGCAATCCGTTGCCGCACCCGCGTTCCCGACCTTGTGAGGGAAGCCGGCGGGGAGGAACTTCTTGTGCCCGTCGGTATCTTCGCAGGCGCGCGTCGCCGGCTCGACGGAGTGGAGCGGGAGCGTCAGACCGACATTTCTCTGTCATGCCCCATGCAGGTGTCCTACAATATCACCGTCCCGGTGCCCGAAGGTTACGTTCCGGATACTTCCTCGCTGGAATATCTTTCATCGAATCATGTAAATGTTGCCGGCGGGTTTTATTCCGATGCGGTGGTGAACGACAAGGGTGAAGTGGTGGTGAGAGTGCGCAAACGCTTCAACCGGCACGATATTCCCGTGAGCCTGTGGAGTGAATTTCTCGAACTCCACGACGCCGCAGCCTCCTTCTCCGGTTCGATGATTATATTTGTCAAGGATAATAGTTAATAATGTTGAAAAATAGTTAAAGCATTTCAGACGGGGTAGATATATCAATACTTTTGTAAAAATCTATATATGACACTACTAAATACATTATGCTTATGAGAAAAAGTTTACTTTTCTTCCTTGCTGTGCTGTTTCCGCACATGGCGGTGCATGCGGCCGACGGTGACACTTTCACTGTCGGAGATTTCGAGTTTAACATCACATCGGAGGCCGAAGCCTATGTCAATCTTAAAAAGTACACAGGTTCTTCCGCTACGGTCGACATCCCGGCCACGGTTACTTATTCCTCGAAAGAATACCGGGTGGCATGTATTGGCGCCGGAGCTCAAGCATCTTCTGATGGAGCTTTTTATAACAATCTCGACATTAATGAGGTGAATATTGCTGATGGGGTGAAGTATATTGAAAGATATGCATTTTATCGTTGTTCCAATCTAAAAAAAATCAGCATAGGTAATCAGGTTGAGGAAATATGGGATAATTCGTTTGGTTTCTGCAGTTCTCTTGAGACAGTCGAAATACCTGCTTCGGTTAGATATATCCGAGCTGAGGCTTTCAGGTATTGTAATTCCTTGAGGAGTGTGGACGTTGATGCTGCAAATCCTTTTTATTCATCTCAAGACGGAATGTTGCTTTCCAAACATATGGGACGGCTTTACTTGATTCCGTCCGCAATTTCAGAATGTGTGATACCCGAAGGAGTAGGAACAATTGGAGAATATACATGCTGCGGTTCATCAAAATTGACAAGCATAGTCCTTCCTTCGACGTTGACACTCATTAGTAATCATGCTTTCAGCATGGCTTCTGATTTGGTCTATATCGAAATCAAGGCAGACACCCCTCCCGAAATAAAGGAAGGGGCTTTTAGTGCGGCTTCTTGTTATGGCACAGTTTATGTCCCCAAGGGTAGTGTGGACGCCTATAAGGAAGCCGACGGCTGGAATACATTTGAATATATCGAGGAAATCGGTGGCCCGGAAGTTGCGGAAAATTCCACTTTTGAATCGGGTGATTTTGTCTACCGTGTAATATCCAAGGATGAAAAGACACTCGACGCCGTATATTACCTCGGCGAAAGCGATGTCGTGACTCTTCCCGGCAAAAAGATGTGCAACGGTGAGGCTTACACGGTCAAATATCTTTCCAAGACCGCATATTACAAGGAATACAGCGCCACGCCGTATTATGCTTTCTCAGGACGCACCGACATCACCAAGGTGACTCTGCCCGCGACAATCACGGAATTCGGCTACGGACCCTTTAATGGTTGCTCGGGACTTACTTACGTGTATATGCCCGATAATCTTGAAATCATAGGTGTGGCCGCTTTTAGGGATTGTTCGGCTCTTACTAACGTGTATATGCCTGCAACGTTGAAAAGCATAGGTAATTTTGCGCTTGCAGGATGCGAATCGGTCACACGATTGAACCTACCGGACGGAGTTGAAGAAATTGGCTGGAACGCTTTCCAGGGCTGTGCGTCTGTGGAATATGTGAGTCTACCGGCATCCTTGAAAGTTGTGCAGGCAAGCCTTTTCGACCGCTGTTCAGCGCTGACATCCGTCATTATCAAGGCTGCAGTTGAAACGATTGAACCTACTGCGTTCAACTATTGCCCTGCGTTGACAAAGATTACCGTTTATAATGAGAATCCGAATTTTACTACCGTAGATGGCGCGGTATTTTCGAAAGATGAGACCACTCTCGTCCGTGTCCCCGGCGGATACACCTATTTTGATGTTCCCGAGAGCGTGACGACAATTGGCACCGGTGCGTTCATGACTTGTGACAAGCTCACCCGTCTTACGCTTCCGTCTAATCTTGCTGTTATAGACATGAGTGCGTTTACAGGTTGCAGCGCAATGACGGAATTCAACTTGCCCGAATCGGTTGTACTTATCGGGGTTGGCGCATTTACTTCCTGCAGCTCGCTTGAGACAATTGTGATTCCGCAGGAGGTGAAGATGATTGCAAATCTCACGTTCAGTGGCTGCGAGTCGTTGAAATCCGTTACTTTCAGCCCCGCGCTTACTTACATCGGACCTAATGCTTTCCAGAATTGTACTTCTCTCGAGTCGGTTGAACTTCCTGAAAGCGTCACCGAAATCGGAGCGTCGTGCTTTTCCGGATGCTCGTCGTTGACGTCGGCGAAACTTTCCGATGCCATCACCGAGCTACCTGATTATGTTTTCAGAGGATGCTCGTCGTTGTCCTCGTTTACTTTCCCGGAAAATTTAAAGAAAATCGGGAATTATGCTTTAGCAGGATGTGGTTTTAAAGATATTGCCATTCCGGAAGGCATTGAGGAAATTGGTGATTACGCGTTTCAGTTCTGTGGCCTTATGGAAAGTGTTGTCGTCCCTGAAACCGTTACAGTTCTGAATATGGATTGCTTTTCCGGATGCAGTTCTCTTGTGAACGTGACACTGCCCGAATCACTTGAGGAAATAAGACGCCGTTGTTTCTGGAATTGCACATCACTTCAGAAAATCAAACTCCAGGGTAATCTGAAAAATATCGGGTTCGTCGCTTTCTTGAATGACGAAAATCTCCGTACCATTACCACCATGGCCGTAGAACCGCCGGAAATAGAGATGGAAGAGGGCTTCCGCAACGTTCCGCAGGATGCCATCGTATACGTTCCCAAGGGTACCGTCGAGGCGTACCGTGCTGCTCCCGGATGGAACTATTTCAGCGATTTCCGCGAAATGGAAACCGGAATTGATGATATTTCCGCTTCAGATGAAGACTCCGATGAAGAGGCTGTTTACTACAATATTCAGGGTCATAAAGTCGCGCCCGAAAATCTCACGCCCGGAGTGTATATCCGCCAAAAGGGTGGTGTGACGACCATAGTCGCAGTACAATAACAAAAGATTTGATTTCCGGAATCGTCGGGCTTCGGTCCGGCGATTCTTTTTTTGGGGTAATTTCGCCCGTCGGCGAAATTGCAGGGCGATAATTTTGCACGTTTGACTATTATTTGTAACTTTGCCACTGATGTGAATTCCTTTGCCATGCTATGGAATTTACCATGAGTGAAATAAATATTCGTTAACCCGACAATCTATTTACACACTATAACAAGCTGTAAAAATGGCAGAAAAAAATGAAAAATTGTTCGATCAGTTTCCCGGCGTGAGCTATGAAGAATGGCGCGCCAAGGTGGAGGCCGACCTCAAAGGTGCGGACTTCAACAAGAAACTGGTGTGGCGCACTAATGAAGGTTTCAATGTAGAACCCATCTATCGCGCCGAAGACATCGCCGGCCTCAAGACCACCGAGTCGCTCCCCGGCGAATTCCCCTACGTACGCGGAACCCGCACCGACAACGACTGGCTTTGCCGCCAGAACATCATCGGCGCGACTGCCGAAGAGGCTAATGCCGTGGCTCTCGACGTGCTTGGAAAGGGTATCAACTCTCTCGGATTCAAGGTGGCTGACCCTGCCGAACTTCCCGTGCTCCTCAAAGGCATTGACCTCGCTGCTGTGGAAGTGAACCTTTCCTGCTGCCCCGGAAAAGCTGTGGCCGTAGCCGAAGAACTCGTTAAGCTCGTCAAGGCTGCCGGCTGCGAGAAGACTTTCCGCGGTTCTGTTGCCTATAATCCTCTCCGCCGCCAGTTCCGTCACGGCGTGGAAGGCGTTGACACCGCTGCCGTAGTTGCCGAAGCCTGCAAGCTCCTTGATGCCGTTGCCGATGTGCCCGCACTCCGCTGCCTCAGCGTTGAATCGGCTGTGCTCGCCAATGGCGGTGCTTTCATATATCAGGAACTCGGTTACGCCCTCGCATGGGGTGCCGCATGGATGACCGCCCTCACCGACGCAGGCCGCTGCGCTTGCGAGGTTGCATCGCGCATCAAGTTCGACATGGCCGTTAGCTCCAACTTCTTCATGGAGATTGCCAAATTCCGTGCCGCCCGCATGCTTTGGGCTCAGATTGTGGCTCAGTACAAGTCCGACGCCAAGGATTGCGCCAAGATGATGGTTTGCGCAACAACCTCAACTTTCAACCAGACAATCTACGACGCACACGTCAACCTTCTCCGCAGCCAGACCGAGACATTCTCCGCATGCGTTGCCGGTGTTGACTCCATCGTCGTTACTCCCTTCGACACTCCCTACAAGACTCCCGACGCGTTCTCGGAACGTATCGCCCGCAACCAGCAGTTCCTTCTCAAGGAAGAAAGCCACATGGACAAGGTGGTTGACCCCGCAGGCGGTTCCTACTACGTCGAGACCCTCACCGTTGCCATCGCACGCGAGGCCTGGAAGCTCTTCCTCGATGTTGAGGAACAGGGCGGATTCTTCGCTGCTGTCGGTGAAGGCAAGGTTCAGGCTGCCGTGAACGAAAGCTGCGAGAAGCGCCATACCGACGTTGCCCGCCGCAAGGAAATCCTTCTCGGTACCAACCAGTATCCCAACGTCAACGAGCTTGCCGCATCCAAGATTGAAAAGGGTGAAGGCTGCCATTGCGGATGCGCTGCCGAAAAGGGTCCCCACGCCCTGTCGATGAAGCGTGCCGCTACCGATTTTGAGGCTCTTCGCCTTGCCACAGAGGCTGCTGCAAACCGTCCCAAGGTGTTCATGCTCACAATCGGCAACCTCGCCATGCGTCTTGCCCGCGCCCAGTTCTCGACCAACTTCTTCGGTTGCGCAGGCTATGAGATTATCGACAACCTCGGATTCAAGACAGTTGAAGAAGGTGTTGACGCAGCTCTTGCCAAGGGTGCCGACATCGTAGTACTCTGTTCTTCCGACGACGAATATGCCGAGCTTGCCCCCGCTGCCTACAAGTACCTCGACGGTCGCGCCGAGTTTGTAGTGGCAGGTGCTCCCGCATGTATGGAAGACCTGAAGGCCGCCGGTATCGAAAACTACGTTCACGTACGTTGCAACGTCCTCGATACTCTCAAGGCTTTCAATGCCAAACTTCTTAAATAATCCTAACAGTTACTCAATCAGCAATGAAACCCGATTTTAAAACTATCGACATCACCGCCGACGCCTTCGGCGCACAGCCCGCTGCCGCGGTAACTGCCACCGGAGAATGGCTTACCCCCGAACTTATTCCCGTTAAACCGGTCTACACCAAGGAAGACCTCCAGGGTCTCGAACACCTTAATTATGTGTCCGGTATTCCTCCTTTCCTGCGTGGCCCGTACAGCGCCATGTATCCCCTGCGTCCCTGGACCATCCGCCAGTATGCCGGATTCTCCACCGCAGCCGAATCCAACGCTTTCTACCGCCGCAACCTCGCATCGGGTCAGAAAGGTCTGTCAGTGGCCTTCGACCTTGCCACACACCGCGGCTATGATGCCGACCACGCACGTGTGGTAGGCGACGTAGGTAAGGCAGGCGTATCTATCTGTACTCTCGACGACATGAAGGTGCTCTTCGACGGTATTCCCTTGAACAAGATGTCCGTGTCGATGACTATGAACGGTGCCGTACTTCCGGTGCTCGCTTTCTACATCAACGCAGGTCTTGAGCAGGGTGCCAAGCTCGAGGAAATGGCCGGTACCATCCAGAACGACATCCTCAAGGAATTCATGGTGCGTAACACTTACATCTACCCGCCGGAATTCTCGATGCGTATTATCGCCGACATCTTCGAGTACACCTCGCAGAATATGCCCAAGTTCAACTCAATCTCCATCTCCGGCTACCACATGCAGGAAGCCGGTGCGACATGCGACATTGAGCTCGCATACACCCTGGCCGACGGTCTCGAATACCTCCGCGCCGGTGTAAACGCCGGAATGGACATCGACTCCTTCGCTCCCCGTCTTTCGTTCTTCTGGGCTATCGGCATGAACTACTTCATGGAAGTTGCCAAGATGCGTGCCGCACGTATGCTCTGGGCAAAGATTGTGAAGCAGTTCAACCCCAAGAACCCCAAATCGCTTGCCCTGCGTACCCACTCCCAGACATCGGGATGGTCGCTCACCGAGCAGGATCCCTTCAACAACGTAGGCCGTACTTGTATCGAGGCTATGGGCGCAGCATTGGGTCACACCCAGTCGCTCCACACCAACGCTCTTGACGAGGCTATCGCACTTCCTACCGACTTCTCGGCACGTATCGCACGTAACACCCAGATTTACATCCAGGAGGAAACTCAGGTTACCCGTGAAATCGACCCCTGGGGCGGTTCGTACTACGTGGAAGCGCTCACCAACGAAATCGCTCACCGCGCATGGGAGCACATCCAGGAAATCGAGAAACTCGGCGGCATGGCGAAAGCTATCGAGACCGGTCTGCCCAAGCTCCGCATCGAGGAAGCTGCAGCCCGCACTCAGGCTCGCATCGACTCCGGACGTCAGACCATCGTTGGTATCAACAAGTACCGTCTCGACCACGAAGATCCCATCGACATCCTCGAAATCGACAACACCGAGGTGCGCAAGGAGCAGATCGAGCGTCTTAACGATGTGAAGGCTCACCGCGACGAAGCCAAGGTGAAGGAGGCTCTCGCAGCCATCACCGAATGTGTCCGCACCAAGGAAGGCAACCTCCTTGACCTCGCTGTCAAGGCTGCCGGACTCCGCGCCACACTGGGCGAAATCTCCGACGCCTGCGAAGAAGTTGTAGGCCGTTATAAAGCAGTAATCAGAACTATTTCAGGCGTGTACTCAAGCGAAACAAAACAAGATCCCGACTTCCTCCGCGCCCAGCAGATGTGCGAGGAATTTGCGAAACGCGAGGGCCGTCAGCCCCGTATCATGATTGCCAAGATGGGCCAGGACGGCCACGACCGCGGTGCAAAAGTTGTTGCAACCGGTTACGCCGACTGTGGTTTCGACGTCGACATGGGACCGCTGTTCCAGACTCCCGCCGAAGCTGCCCGTCAGGCTGTTGAAAACGACGTCCACATCCTTGGTGTGTCTTCTCTCGCCGCAGGTCACAAGACCCTTATTCCCCAGGTGATTGAAGAACTCAAGAAACTTGGCCGCGAGGACATCCTCGTAACCGCCGGCGGTGTTATCCCCGCTCAGGACTACGATTTCCTCTACAAGGCAGGTGTGGCCGCAATCTTCGGCCCCGGCACACGTATTCCTCTGTCGGCAATCAAGATGCTCGAAATCCTCAACGGTGAGGAAGAATAAAGATAACGCGCGTCCGTAGGACGTAGATTTACAAGTAACCCCGTACACCGATGCCTTCAGGCTGAGGTGTGCGGGGTTACTGCATATAATGGGATGGCGTCCGCAGTGACGCCGATTTGTCGCCAAGCGACTATTATTTTGCTCTTTTGGGCAAAAAGCGCTAACTTTGCATAAAGCCGCATAAGTGGTGTCCGTAACTATGGCAGTTGTAATATTTGACCTTGACGATACGCTGTATAAGGAACGCGATTTTGTCGTGTCGGGCTTCCGTGCTGTGGCACGCCATGTGGCCGCGCGCACAGGTGAGGATGCCAACCGGCTGTTTAATATCATGTCCGCTGCCGGAAATGCTTTCGATGCGCTGCTTGAAGATATCGCGGGCAAGCCCGGAAGCGAGGATATTACAATACCCGTTCTCCTTGAGATATACCGCTTCCATGAGCCGGACATCACATTGCCCGAGGAATCGCGGACGCTCCTGGAAGGCTTGCAGGCGTCGGGAGCGAGTCTCGCTCTGATTACCGACGGACGTTCCGTAACCCAGCGCAACAAAATCCGTGCACTCGGACTTGACCGCTATTTTCCCGACAACCATATATTCATCAGCGATGAAACCGGAGGCGACAAAAACACCGCCATCCCCTGGGATGCGGCGGAGGCCTTGTTTCCGGGCGAACGCAAGATTTACGCAGGCGACAACATGTCGAAGGACTTTCTGCAGCCCAATCTCCGCGGATGGCTGTCGGTTATGCTTGTCGACAGCGCCGGAGTGAACATATTTCCCCAGCATCCTGAAGCTCATGCGCCTCAGTTCCGCCCGCAGCTTTCGGTGTGCTCGCTCACAAGTTTATTAAAACATCCAATAATATCGTGCCAACAGCATTAATCACAGGTATCACCGGACAGGACGGATCTTTCCTGGCCGAGTTCCTTCTTGAAAAAGGATATGAAGTACACGGCATAATCCGCCGTAGTTCTTCGTTCAATACTGCCCGAATCGAGCATCTGTATCTTGACGAATGGATTCGCGACATGCACCGCAAGCGCTTGATTCACCTCCACTACGGCGACATGACCGATTCGTCGTCGCTCATCCGTATCATTGGCGAGGTGCGCCCCGATGAAATCTATAATCTTGCCGCACAGAGCCATGTGAAGGTTTCGTTTGACGTGCCGGAATATACGGCCGACACTGATGCCATGGGTACTCTGCGTCTGCTTGAAGCCGTGCGGATACTCGGATTCGAGAAGAAATGCCGTCTGTATCAGGCCTCGACCTCCGAGCTTTACGGTAAAGTGCAGGAAGTGCCCCAGTCGGAGACAACGCCCTTCTATCCGCGCTCTCCCTACGCAGTGGCTAAGCTGTATGCCTATTGGATAATGAAGAATTACCGCGAGAGCTACGGCATGTACACTGCCAACGGCATACTTTTCAACCACGAATCGGAGCGCCGCGGCGAAACCTTTGTCACACGCAAAATCACACTTGCCGCCGCGCGTATCGCTGCCGGAAAGCAGGACCGCCTCTATCTCGGCAACCTTGACGCGTTGCGCGACTGGGGCTATGCGCGCGACTATGTGGAGTGTATGTGGCTCATTCTCCAGCAGGAGCGCCCCGACGATTATGTAATCGCCACGGGAGAATATCATTCGGTGCGTGAGTTCGCCACTCTTGCTTTCCGTCGCGTCGGAATTGAGCTGCGTTGGGAAGGCAAAGGCCTTGATGAGAAGGGTATCGACTGCGCCACGGGCCGAGTGCTCGTTGAGGTGGATCCGCGCTTCTTCCGCCCGGCAGAGGTGGAGCAACTGCTCGGAAATCCCGATAAGGCGCGTCGTGAACTCGGATGGAATCCCCGTTCGACATCGTTTGAGGAGCTTGTGTCGATAATGGTTGATGCCGATGTGAAACTTGTCAATTCATCAAATGACTAAACTTTCAAAAGACTCTAAAATATATGTGGCCGGACATCGCGGGCTCGTCGGCTCGGCCATTATGGGGAATCTGCAACGCCGCGGATTCACGAATGTAATAGGCCGCAGCCATTCCGAACTCGACCTGCTCGACCCTGTGGCTGTAAAGGCATTTTTCGATGCCGAGCAGCCCGACGCGGTTGTACTCGCCGCCGCACACGTGGGAGGCATAATGGCAAATTCGATTTATCGTGCCGATTTCATATATCAGAATCTTCAGATTCAGCAGAATGTCATCGGTGAGGCTTGGCGCCACGGCGTGAAGCACCTCCTTTTCCTTGGCTCAACGTGTATCTATCCTCGCGAGGCTCCGCAGCCGATGACCGAGGACGTGCTGCTGACATCGCCCCTGGAATATACCAATGAGCCATATGCCATCGCGAAAATCGCGGGTATGAAACTTTGCGAGTCGTTCAACCTCCAGTACGGTACGAACTACCTTGCAGTCATGCCCACAAACCTTTATGGTCCCAACGATAATTTCCATCTCGAAAATTCCCACGTCCTGCCTGCGATGATACGCAAGATGCACCTTGCGCGTCTTATCTCCGATGGCGACATGGCCGGAGTGCGCCGCGACCTTGCCGTGCGTCCGATTTCGTCGCTGCCCGACCCTTATGCAGCCGATGATTCGGAAGTGCTGAAAGCTCTTGAGAAATTTGGAATCACCCCCGACGTCTTGAACCTGTGGGGTAGCGGACGCCCTCTGCGTGAATTTCTCTGGAGCGAGGACATGGCCGACGCATGCGTGCATATTCTGCTCAACGTAAATTTCACGGACTTGACCGATGGCAAGGAGGTGCGCAACACCCACATCAACATCGGCACGGGAAAAGAACTCACCATAGCCGAACTTGCCGCACTCATCCGCACTGCGGTTGGATTCAAGGCTGAGATACATTGGGATGAAAGCAAGCCCGACGGCACAATGCGCAAGCTCTGCGACGTGTCCAAGCTCCATTCGCTCGGCTGGAAACACACCGTTGAACTTGATGAAGGCATCAGCCGCATGTATTCGTGGTATCTCGCATCACTTGAACAGGGCAACGTAGGTCGGAGATAGGACTTATTGGACCCATAAGTCCCATTAGCCCCATAATCCCAATCCTGCAAAATTTTTTGAAAAAAATGAGCCGAAATTTTGGTAGTTCAAAAAATGTTCGTACCTTTGCATCATCAAACGGCGATTTAGTGTAGTGGCCTAGCACGCCACCCTCTCACGGTGGAGACCAGGGTT
>CAJURN010000004.1 GCA_910589055.1 uncultured Muribaculaceae bacterium | reverse complement strand
TGCGAAAGTGGGAGAGTAGGTAACCGCCCCCTATCCGAGGCTGCATCAGACGATGTAGCCTCTTTTTTTTGCCCCTACCCGAATTATTGGACTTATTAGACCTATTAGACTTATAAGTCCTATGGGTCTAATAGGTCTAATAGGTCTAATAGAAAACAGACAGGGATGTTATGTTGGGGAGGAGGGGGTCAGCGGGCTATCAGGCGCAGGGGGATTAGGCGTGAAATGAGGGCGCGTGTGGGGGTGAGAAGGCGCTTTTTAAGTGTGGGTCGCGTATTGCGGATTTGGGCGATGGCGGCGTCGATGGCCTCGGCGGTGGAGTATGAGGAATACTGAAGTAGTTTTGTTGTGGCGAAGTTTGTCCGCTCGGAGTCGCCTTCGGCGGCGATTATCATATGGAGCAGAATGTTTGCGGATGCTTGTCGCAGGCCTATTGTAACGGCGCTGTCATGGGCAAATGTCTCAATAAGGTGTTCCCGTACGCTGAGGGACATCTTGAGCCGTGTATAGCGTTCTGTGACGCTCCAGGAGCTTCCTGCTGCCAGACGATATACTCCCATGGGCCGCGGGAAGTAGTGGATGTAGCCGTGGGCGGCGTATAGCATGTGCATGGCGTAGTCGGGCGATTTGTCTTCTGCTATCCATGAGGGCAGGTCCGTGAGGTCTACCAGCTCACGGCGGTAGACTACCGAAAGATTGGTGATGTAGTTGCTTCGGCTGAGGTCGCTTATTGTTGTGTGGATTTTCTGGCCGCCGTTGCTGAGGCTTTTAGATGAATCGGCTTCGTAGTAGTTGATGACGCGGTGGAATGTTATGGCGCAGCCGGGATTATTTTCCATGTAGGATACCTGGCGGCGAAGTTTGCCTGGATAGCACCAGTAGTCGTCGGCGTCGCATATCGCAAGATATTTTCCGCGGCAGTGGCTGAAGGCTTCGATGTAGTTGCGCTGGAGTCCGAGGTTTTTGCGGTTGTGGTACAGTTTTATTATCTCAGGGTATCGGGATTGGAATTCCGAGGCAATCTGAAATGTGCGATCGCTTGAGCAGTCGTCAACGATGATAAGTTCGACGGGGAAGTCTGTCTTTTGGCGCAGGACTCCGCGAATGGCCTCTGCAATGGTGTCTGCCTTGTTGTAGGCAATCATTGCAACGCTCACCATCGGACGGGCTTCTCTTGCGTCTGTCATAGCTCTAAATCAAGCGTAATTTGTATTTCTCCACAAATTCTTTCGCGCCGGGGGTATTCTCGAGGAAGTAGGAGTAGACCTGAGCCTCGGTCCACATTTCCGGCGAGGGCTCGGCTGTTGTTTCCACGGCTTCCATCATGATGTTGTCGTTGCGCAGCATGTCGCGCAGGAATTGAAGGAGATCGGTGACGGAATTGTTGAAAATCTCGGTCTGAATAGAGTTGGCAACAGTGAGAACATATTTATCCTTGTCGACCATCTTGAGGCTTGATGTGCGCATGGTGTTGATGAGCACATGCGATGTGGGATGTTTCTCGATAAAAGCGTTCCACGCTGCGGTGAACTCTTCCTGTGTGTACGGCTCGGCTCTGTGGGCACGTCCTGTAATGGATGCAGGAGCCGGAGTGGCGGATTCCTGAACGGTCTGCGGCCGGGCGTGACTTGCCGAGCGGCGGATGGAGAGTCCTCCGATTGAGAGCTTGTGGGGCTGAGGATGGGCTTCGGTGCCGGGCTCGGACACGCTTGCCACGGGTGCGGGCGCAGGAGCGGGATAGCTTTTGGGCGCCGGTGGCGGAGTTTGTGCTTGAGCAGGTGTCGGAGCCGGTTTTGGCGCAGCCTGTTGCGGCTGCGTGGCGGCGCCTCCCATGTTGGGAAGCGGTTTCAACTGCCCCCCGTCGCTACCGCTATTTTCGGGCGAGGGGCTGAGTAATTGGCACAGTTTGATGAGCGTGAGCTCAATTAGGAATTGCTTGTTTGTAGCCTGACGGAAGTTGAAATCGGCATCGTTGCAGAGGTCCATTGCCTTGTAAAGGAAGGTGGGATGGAGCTTTGCGGAGCGTTCGGCCATCTGCCGGCGTACGTCGTCGGATGCTTCGAGGAGGGTTATTGTGGACGGGTCGCATGCCACCATGAGGTCGCGCAGGTAGAGGCCAAGTCCGTTGATGAAGAATTGCGAGTCGAAACCTTTCTCGCGCACTTCCTTGTAGATGAGCAGTGCTGCGGGTACATCCTGAGCCACGAAGGCATCAACAAGGCGCCCGTAGTAGCTGTGATCGAGGATGTTTAGGTTGTCGATTGCGGCCTGGTATGTAACGTTTCCGCGTGATGATGCCGCCACCTGGTCGAAGATGGAGAGGGCGTCGCGCATTGCGCCGTCGGCTTTCTGCGAGATTACGTTGAGAGCTGCGTCTTCGGTTGTGATTCCTTCGGCGGAAGCCACGTATTTGAGGTGGTCCACCATGTCCTGGATGGAAATGCGGTTGAAGTCGTAGATCTGGCAGCGGGAAAGAATCGTAGGAATAATCTTATGCTTCTCCGTTGTGGCGAGGATGAACACGACATACGACGGCGGCTCTTCAAGAGTCTTGAGGAAGGCGTTGAAGGCGCTTGGCGTGAGCATGTGCACCTCATCAATGATGAACACACGGTATTTTCCGACGGTGGGAGGCACCATCACCTGCTCAATGAGGCTCCGGATGTCGTCGACACCGTTGTTTGAAGCCGCGTCGAGTTCGATGATGTTCATCGAGCGGTTTTCATTGAACTGGCGGCAGGAGTCGCACTCATTGCAGGCCTCGCCGTTGGCGGTGCGGTTGGTGCAATTGATTGTTTTTGCAAAAATACGTGCGCAGGAAGTCTTTCCCACACCCCTTGACCCGCAGAAGAGGTAGGCATGGGCGAGACGGTCGGTGATGATGGCGTTTTTGAGCGTTGTCGTCAAGGCCCGCTGTCCGACAACAGAGTCGAATGTTGACGGACGGTACTTTCTGGCCGATACGATGTATTGTTCCATAAGATTCTTTACCGGGATGAATGGTTGCCGGCTGTTCGTGCCTTCGGCAGCGCATCGTCCCTTATGTGCAAAGATAAGCAAACAATCCCGAAACCACAAAGAATCTTCCTGCGGAATGTGTGGCCCGGCTGCGGTTTTGAACAAATTTCATACAGGCCGTGTTAGAAAGTGTATCAAATCAAACTTTCTAATCTGACCTGAATATTATGAAAAAGGCATTTCTACTTCTACTATTGGCCGGCGCAGCCGGAACCCTGTTATCTGTTGCACAGAATAATCCCCCATACGTTATCCCGATGGCTGCCGACGGAACTTTTGTTAAAGACGGCAGCGACTATACCGATAAAGTGCAGATGACTGCCACAGACGACGGTTATGTGATAAATAACGTGACCGTGAACGGTGGTCTGCTTTTCCTTGGCGCCGATACGAGCGGCTCTTATTCAACCCTCTACGGCATGCCGGGCTGGGCTGTGTCACCGGCTCTGATTTCCTATCCCAATCCTTTGCAAATCATCGGTTCTGAAAGCGGTTATATTCCGGTTGAGGATGGAGAATACAATATCCATTTCTTCGACAGGGAAAGTACCGGCCAGAGCTATCATCTGTTCTCGATTGTTCCTTCCGATAATCCCACCGAGGTGGTCTATCCCCCGTCGGTGTATCTTATAAACGGCTCCTCAATCATAGAGGTTCCAGGGTCGGACGGCGATTACTGGGTGTACACATCGCTTCCGTCGCAATTCAAGGTTTCATATGAACCCCGCGATATGGCGACCTTCGAATTCGGTGCGGCAGCTGCCACAGGAACAGCTCTTGTAGCCCATACCCCTGTTGACATCGCTTTAGGTGAGAATACGGGTACTGCTTTCACCTATGCTGCCACCGGCGGCCTGAAAAGTGGCATGAACGCGATTGTGAAAGTAAACCTTGTGGACAATACGCTTAACATTGACGAGCGTGTTCCGACCGGGGTTGATGACATCGAGGCCGATGCTGATAAAATCATTCTCAACGGAAACACGGTGACCGTTAGCGGGACATCGACCAAGACAATCTACGACATCACCGGCAAGCAGGTGCTCAACAGCCGTGAAGACGTAGCCTCACGCACCCTCCCGGCAGGAATGTACATCGTCCGCACCGGCGATACAGTGAAGAAAATCATCGTAGGCCGCTACTGATTGGCCGAAAATGCGTAACTTTATGCCGGATTATGACCTAATCCGGCATTTATTTTGATTTACATGAAGAAACTCTTTCTGCTCGACGCTTACGCGCTCATATACCGCGCCTACTACGCATTGGTGCGCTCTCCGCGTGTCACCACATTCGGACTCAACACCTCGGCCATATTCGGATTCATCAACACTCTCGAGGACGTTCTGAGAAAGGAAAGTCCCGACTACATCGGTGTCTGTTTCGACCCTCCCGGCGGCGAGACCTTCCGCCATGAGGTCTATCCCGAATATAAGGCCGGACGCGACAAGCAGCCTGAGGATATCACGAAATCAATACCGTATATCAAGCGTATTCTCGCGGCATACCGTATTCCGGTTGTGGAGCTGGCTCATTTCGAGGCCGACGACGTTATCGGTACGCTCTCACGCCGCGCCGAAGCCGAGGGCTTGCTCACTTACATGATGACTCCCGACAAGGACTACGGCCAGCTGGTGACCGACCGCGTGCTTATGTACCGTCCGGCATTGAAGGGCCAGGGATTTGAAATCCGCGGTCCGGAGGAAGTGTGCGCGCGTTATGGTATATCGAACACACGTCAGGTAATCGACCTGCTTGCCCTCGAAGGCGATGCGAGCGACAATGTGCCCGGATGTCCCGGAGTGGGCGAGAAGACTGCCGCCAAGCTGATTGCCGAGTGGGGTTCGGTTGAGAATCTGCTCGAGCACACCGATGAACTGAAGGGCGCGCTTCAGAAGAAGATTGTCGAAAACAAGGAGCAGATAAGGATGTCGAAGTATCTTGTGACTATAAATACCGACCTCCCGATAGACTTCAATTCCGAAGAGTTCCGTCGTCGCGAGCCCGACCGTGAGGCTCTGCGGGATATTTTCATGGAACTTGAGTTCAAGACCCTGGCTGCAAAATTGGGGCTTGAGCCTGCTTCCGCGGCGCAGCCATCTGCCGCTCCGGCATCGGAACCCGGCTCGCTGTTTGACTTCGCCGATGCTCAGGAAGAGGAAGAGAAGACCGCCGACTTCACACTCGGCGATACGCTCGTGCTCACAACCGAAGACGAGGTGCGCATTTTCGCAGGGCGCGCTATCGCCTGCAAAGAAATAGGTATGGCTTTGTACAGCACCGGGCCGGAGGCCATGACAGCACGCCTGTCGGGCATAGCTTTCGCTCCCGGCGACGGTTCTCCGGCAGTGTATGTGGCTCTTCCCGACATGCCGGGCGAGCGCAAGGATATGATGGAAATCCTGCGGTCAATATTTGCCTGCCGTAGCCTTACAATCATAAGTCCGGATGTGAAACGCGATTTGCTCATATTGCGTCGTGAGGGAGTTGAGCTTGATGCCGCATATTTCGACACTTCGGTAGCCCACTATCTCTTGGCTCCGGAAATGCGTCATGATGTGTCAACACTTGCCCTTGCCTACCTCCACTTCCGTACGTCGGATTATTCCGAGTCAGTAAGTTCGCGGAAAAAGGGTCGGGTGCTTGATCGCGCCGAGGCTGCCGCGTTCTTCGGCGAGACGGCTTCCGTGCTCCTGCGCCTGAAGCCGGTGCTCGAAAAAGACCTTGAGGAGCAGGGCGAGACATCTCTGTACCGGGACATAGAACTGCCTTTCGTGCGCGTGCTCGCCGATATGGAATGGAACGGTGCGCGTATTGATGTCAACGAACTCCGCCGCCAGTCGGTTGAGCTGACCTCGCGTCTGGCCGCACTGGAGCAGAAGGCTTACGAGATTGCCGGCCATCCCTTCAACATCGGGTCGCCCATGCAGGTTGGGCAGGTGCTTTTCGAGGAACTTGCCATCGACCCCAAGGCAAAGAAGACAAAGGGCGGAGCATGGTCGACAACCGAAGAGATATTGGAGAAATACCGTTCGCGCCATCCGCTTGTGGAGATGATTCTGGAAATACGCGGACTTAAGAAACTGCTCTCGACTTACGTGGATGCCTTGCCCAAGCTGATAAATCCGGTGACGGGGAAAATCCACACTACTTACAATCAGACTGTCACAGCCACAGGCCGCATTTCGTCGACGAATCCGAATCTCCAGAATATTCCTATCCGCACCGACGACGGGCGTGAAATCCGTCGCGCCTTTGTGCCCGAGCCTGGCGATTTGCTCATGTCGGCCGACTATTCGCAGATTGAACTGCGCCTTATGGCCCATCTGAGTCAGGATGTCACTATGGTCGAGGCTTTCCGTGAAGGTGCCGACATCCACCGCGCGACTGCGGCAAAAATCTATCACCTGCCGCAGGATGAGGTGTCCGACAATCAGCGCCGCAACGCCAAGACGGCCAATTTCGGAATCATATACGGCATATCGGCTTTCGGCTTGTCGGAGCGCCTCGGAATTCCCCGGCAGGAGGCCAAGGAGCTTATCGAGGGCTATCTGCGCACCTATCCCGGAGTGGCCGAATATATGGACAGTTCAATCGCTGTGGCGCGCGAGCAGGGCTATGTGAGCACCATAATGGGGCGTAAGCGTTATTTGCCGGATATCAATTCGCGTAACTCGGTTGTGCGCGGATATGCCGAGCGAAATGCAATCAACGCACCACTCCAGGGTTCTGCCGCCGACATAATCAAGATTGCCATGATACGCATCGACAGTGAAATCCGCCGCAGGGGACTGCGCTCGACAATGATTATGCAGGTGCATGATGAACTTGTGTTCAACGTCAAGGCCGATGAACTTGCTCAGATGCAGACGCTCGTGGTGGAATGTATGGAAAATGCGTTCGAGGCACGCGTGCCTTTGGAGGTGTCGGCGGGAGTAGGCGCCAACTGGCTGGAGGCACATTGATTGGAGCGTAATCCTCCGGATTGCGATCTGTAAATTTGGCGGATATCTTAATTGACGGATATTTTATTGGTGGTTCTTACTTTAGCGCAAGCCGGAGGCTTACGCTCCATGCCTTATTTGCGGCCGAAGTCGGCGGGGATTTCGCCCCAGCGTTCGGTGTCCCATTTCAGCAGAGGGTTGGTGATGTCGTTGCTTGCCATCCAGGCGTTGGCGCGTTCGAGAAGGGCGCGTACCTTGGCGTTTTCAGCCGTCGGTTCGATTTTAGTATTACTGTGACGTTTGCGCACCCAAGACTGCGCTGTGCGTGAGTCGCTGTAAATCGGAGTGGTGTAGTCGCCGGATTTGTGCAGCAGGGCAGCGGCGTGGATTATGGCAAGATATTCGGCAATGTTGTTTGTGCCACCGGCGAGGGGTCCGATACGGAATATTTCTTCACCTGTGGCTACACGCACGGCCCTGTACTCCATCGGGCCGGGGTTCTTGGCGCACGCTCCGTCAACGGCAATGGCGTCCATGCGTATTTCCGGAAATGCCGAATAGTCGGCCACCACAGGCGTGCTTTTCATCTTCTTTGCTATGGCACGCATTATTTCCAATTGAGCCGCCGGGTCGCCGCGGAAAGCTGTCGTTGCGTCCATGAGGTTGTTAAAAGAGCGGTATTTCGCTCCGGGAAAACCTTCGACCTGGCGGCGACATTCTTCCCATGTGTCATATATGCCCGGGGCGTAGCCTTCCCAGACAACATAGTATTTTCGCTTGTCGGATGTGAAACTCATGCTCAGGAAAATTGCAGGAAAAGATTGATGTCGACGTGGCGCACTCCGAGAATCGAAGCCACCTCGGGATTGACACACTTTCCGAGGAATGTGTAAGCTGCCGCACGCAGCCCGGGATTGAGTTTGAGCGCGTTGGCAACGCCGTCACACACCATTATGTCGTCGAGCATCGCTGTGAGCGTGTTGCTCATCGCCATCGCCACCGTACGTGGCACGGCATTTCCGGCGTTGATGTAGCACACGCGTGAAGGCTGCTCCATGTCGTTGTCGGCTGCCGAGGCAAGGTCGAGGTCGATAAGGCGCATCGAAGGGAATGAATTGCCGGGATGCGAGGTGAGGTCGAATGTTATCACGCCGCGTTTCATTGTATCGACGAGGTCGCTGTCGATTCTTCCGCAACCGGATTCGGCATCGGTGGCAACCACGATGTCGGCCGAACGCAATGCGCTGCGGAATACCTTGGGATGCATCGCCGAGCCTATCGCACCCGGACCGAGCTGCCGCAGGGCATCGCGCAGGCGGTAGATGTTGTTATCGAAAATCCTTACCTGGGCTCCGAGGCCTATTGCTGCCGATGCGGCGGCGCAGGCTGCGATGTCGGAGCCTATCACGAGAACCTCGCACGGCACAACTCCCGGCACGCCCCCGAGCAGGATTCCTTTGCCGTGGATGGCATCCGCGAGCAGGGAAGAAGCGATGGATATCGCCGCACGTCCGTCAATCTCATGGAGGATGTCGGCGAAGGGATGGTTTCCGGCGGTGTCGGTATAGTTTTCGAGCGCGAGGGCTATTATGTGGCGTTCGATGATGGCGTTCAAAGCCGGAGCATCATCTTCCTCGGCGGTGAGAAAGCTCAGCAGTATCGAGCCTCGCTTCATCTTTGAGATGTCGCGGGCTGAAAGCCTGGACAGGCTCACTGTGATGTCGGCTCCGAGAGCTTCGTCGCGTTCGCAAATCTCGACTCCGGCTCGTGAATAAGCCGAATCAGGGTAGTGGATATGTGCCGCGGCTCCGCTCTCCATCATCACTTTGAAACCACGGTCGACAAGCATGGCCGCTCCCTCGGGAGTGAGCGGAAAACGGTGTTCCATGATTCCTCTTGCGGCGGGTAGGCCTATACTGACGCTGCGGTTCTGGGTAGTGGTGCGGAGCAATTGCTCCATAGGTACTGGTGCGGTCATATTTTTTCGAGAATGTCAATTAGCGAATCGGCTGTTTCGCGGATTTGTTCTTCTGATTCCAGACGGTCGGATGAGAGCGACAGGCGGCATGCGCTGTAATGCCCGGTGCGTTTTTCCATCATATCCACCACCAGGGCACGTACGGCTTCGGGAGTGTCAAGCCCATTAAGAAGCGGGCGCTGTCCGGCGGGCGCTTCCATGAGCCGTCGCACGAGAGTATCGGTTTCAGACTTGAGCCATATAGTGAGGCCGGCTTGGTTCATGATTTCCATGTTTTCCGGGCGGCATGGCGTGCCTCCTCCACAGGCGACAATCACGCCATTACGTCCGGCGAGCTCGCGGAGAGTGGTGCTTTCAAGCTCCCGGAAGGCCGCTTCGCCTTGTGTGCGGAAAATCTCGGCCACCGACATTCCGGCAGCTTCCTCGACAGCCTCGTCGAGGTCGATGAACTCCGCTGCGGCGAAGCCACGCCGGGCAAGATGGCATGGCAATGCCCGGCCAAGAGTGGTCTTGCCCGAGCCCATGAAGCCGATAAGGAATAGCGGATGCTTTATTTCGCGCACTTGTTCTGTTCCTTGATAAGGTCGCGGATCTGTGTGAGAAGTTCTTCCTGAGTGGGACCTGCCGGTGCGGCGGGAGCTTCGGGCTCAGCTTCTTTCTCACGCTTGAGCTTGTTGATAACCTTGATTGCAAGGAAGATACAGAAGGCGATGATAAGGAAGTCGAAAACCGTCTGAACGAACGCGCCCCATGTGATAGCCACCTCGGGAGTCACGATTTCCTCGCCCTGCTTCACACCTTCCTGGATAACCCATTTGTAGTCGCTGAAATTAACGCCACCAGTAACCATGCCCACGGCAGGCATGATGATGTCGTTGACGAGAGAAGTTACTATTTTGCCGAAAGCCGCACCGATAACAACACCGACGGCCATGTCGACAACATTGCCTTTCATGGCAAATTCTTTAAACTCCTGGAGAAATTTTTTCATAAGCCCGGATTAAAAAGTCTGTGAAAAAAATATGTTTTGTCAAAAATACGATAGTTGGTATTTATGGCGTAGCCAAAGTTACGGAAAATTGGGAGTTAAGCCAAATTTTAGTGAAAACTTTGGCAAATTCCGCCGGATATTATAACAGCGCAAGTCCGAAAAAGATGAGAAAAGCCGTCCTTGCATCGTGCCAAAATATAAAAAAGGCATGAAATATTGGCTCATGTCAAAAAAAATATCTAAATTTGCAACCGCTTAGCACAACTCGGGGTGTAGCACAGTTGGCAGCGCGCCACGTTCGGGACGTGGAGGTCGGAAGTTCGAGTCTTCTCACCCCGACAATTCTAAGCAAAGCGGGTTTAGCTCATTGAGCTAAACCCGCTTTTTTTGTTTAAGTGTCGAAACAAAGGGAAATACTCCGGTATTTTTTTCTTATGATTTCTCAGCGGTCAGGAACCTACTGATGAAATGTTCTGCAATAAAGACAGAAGCGCGTGATGCCGCGATTAAAAAACGACGAAGGACATTGAAGATTGATAGTGTACGTGGCGTGTACACATAAAGGAAAGCTATAATATAAAATTAATACTCAGTGGCTAAAAAAAATCATTGTAAATCCGACCGGGATTTACAATGATTTATAAGGTTTGTTTGCCAATCGTAGGCTTATTTGACGAGCACTTTCTTTGCTTTGCTGCCTTGACGTTTGATATACAGCCCGGGGGTGAGCTGGTCGTCATTCACTTTCATGCCGCTTAGGTTGAAGTATTCAACCGGGGAATTCTCATCGGTGTCAACCGTGGGATTGCTTATGCCTGAATATGCGCCGATTTTACATTCTTTGAATAGCGGAATGAATTGTGATACCGGCATGTTTGGGTCACTGAGCATTTCGTCAATCATCTCTTCAGGCATACCATCGGGGTCAATGTAAATGGTGACCTGTTTTGGGCTGATAGAGGCATTTTGCAGGGCTTCCATGAAGAACCGCCAGTAACTCTCGTCAAACATAAAATCGAAACTGAATGGAAAGTAGATTTCTTTGAGTGTGCTCCATCCAGTCAATGCGTTTGGGTCAATTTTCGTCATGCCTCTCAGAACCAGAGTCTCAGCCTGGAAATTGTAGAAAAGATAAGGAGTCAATCCCGGTCCGTCAGATTCAGGATACCATACGATGGGGGTTTCGGAAGCTGCCCGGGATGGAAGAAATGCTGCAATCTGATTAAAAGTATCACGGATTGTACCATCGGAAATTTTGAAATCGTGTCCGCTTACTACTATGCGCTCGAGGCTGGTGCATCCAGCCAGTAAACGAGTGGTGAGGTTGCCGCGCATGACAAATGGTGACGTTATGGAAAGTTTTTTCAAGTTGGTACAACTGTTAAGTACGTAAGGATTAATCCCAAGAACAGGGTAATCCTTCACTGTCCACCCTAAATCGAAATCCACAGTTGCGGGAAACTCTATTTCTGTCAGCTCTGGTGGGTAAAACTCCGAGGAAAAAGACTCAAACCATGCATCCTCGTTTACTAAGTCTACAGAGTACTTACCGTAGGGACCATCAGTGACTCTGATAGCATCACCAGATCTCGCTGATGTAAGCAGACTTGTGCCGGTCAAGATTAATAATAGTGCCGCACTGCGCAGACAATTCAAAAATGTAGCGTAATTTTTTCTCATAGAATTATATGTAAAATTAAGTCTAATATTATTTACAAATATACGGCATCCCGATGAATTTACCCCCCCAAAATCATAAATAAACATAAAAATGCTTAATATGTATTGTAAATTTGGATGCACGCTGTGTATGCGCTTATTTAGCAAGACAGGTGAAATGGAGGCGGTGATATATAAATGAGAATGTATGTATTCAATTTAACTGCCGGAGGAAAATTTGATTGAAAAATAAAGGCCCCATCGGGAATTTCCGGTGGGGCCTTTGTGTATGATTGAAGCGGCGGGATGGCTGTGGGGCTATCTTATCAGTTGTTTTGTCACGCTGTTGCCGCGCTTGACGATATAAACTCCTGAGGTCGGGTTCATCACGCGTACACCCTGAAGGGTATAGTATTCTGCGGGGACGTCAGCGGATTCTGTCTCAATGGATTCGACTCCGGCAATGTTGAAGAACTCGCGCCAGCCCTCGGCTTTGCTGTAAGCCTCGGCACAGCCTTCGGGCACGACAAGACGGCATGTGGCTTTGTTGAAGTAAACCAAGGGATTTGCGGTCATCTCCTCAAAATTGCCGGTTGCGGGATTTTCCATCCAGCGGCTTTCTGTCTCCAGTGTGGGCGGTGTGGTGGAATTGACGCAGAGTGTTGTTACATTGTACATCTTATGGTTAATCAGTTCAAAATCAATGTGGTCGATATATTTGCCGAGAGTGAGTTTTGTGACGTTGTCGTCGAAGCCGAGAACACTCTGTGTGCCATAGCGGCCCAGATATACCTCTTTGAGGTTGGGATAGTAAGATGATCCCTTAAGTGTTACAGGTGTCTCGCTGTCTTCAAATACAAAGACAGTCACTCCCTGTCCGTACATAGTTGTGTTGATGTTGAGCACACTTGCCGGGATGGTGATTGTTCCTTCAAACGCCACGCCGTCAAAAGCCTGAGAGCCGATGTTGACAAGTGTGTTGGGGAAAATGAAATTCTTGATGCCGATTGATTCGCTGAAAGCCCCGGTGTTTATGGCTGTCGTGCCTTCTTTGATAGTGACTGTTCCATCGGCAGGAACTTCACCCTTGTAGCCGTAAGCGAGAGTGCCGAGATAGAGTACTCCATCGGGTTGCGCATTGTTGAAGCCGGTTTCGAGCAGGGCTTCGTTTCCTAATTCAACGATGTTGTCGGCAAAGGGAATCTCGGTGAGGTCAGCGTCGTAAGCAAAGGCGCGGTAGCCGACCTTGATACCCTCGGTGTCGTTGGCTCTGCTTGCTGCGGAGTTTGCGACTTCCATATATTTGAGCTTGACGCAGCCCATAAGGCAATAGTCCTGGAATTCAGCGGGATAATTGCGGTAGAATGTCACCTTGGTGAGTGTGGAAAGATTGCTGAGCGCGGTTTTGCGAAGCACGGGGATTTCCTCGTCCAGAGTAATTTCTTCAAGCGCTTTACCGTTGAAGAGGAATCCGGCATCAGCTATGGCTGTGGGGCTGATGGTAGTATAACGGGCAACCCACTGCATCACCGTTCCGTTGATTTCATATATTGTTGTGGTGAAGTCGATTTTGCACCATTGAGTGGGTGTGCCGAGATAATTGACTGTTGTACCGGCGTTTTTGCCGCAGCCGTCAAATGCTGTCGCTATGACTTTGTTTAGCTTGGATCCAAGAGTGACCGATTCTACCGCGGAGCAGTTGTAGAAAGAGAATGGTTCGAGCACTTCGGCGTTGATGTCGATTTTCTTGACATTGGCGCAGTTGGCGAAGGCTCCCTGTCCGATAGTTTTTACTTTATCAGATGCCGTTACGGACGTTAGACGTTCATAGCCCATAAACGCGCAAGGAGTTACGGCAGTGCTGTTGTCAAGCGACAGTTCGGTAAGGAATGTCTGGGGCGACTGATATCCGTAGTAGAAGTGGTCGATCCAGCTCATATCGCCGGGCCATGTGGAACCGTTGTTGCCGATTTCATCAAGGCTATAAGAGCTGTGTGAGATTTCGGCCCATCGGTCGACTGTTCCCGCATAGATGAAATCATGCTTGTTCAGTCGTCCGCTCAGTCGTGTTCCGGTTATGTCGGCTCCGCACGACACGTATTCGAGTTTCGTCAGTTGGTTGTAGGATAATTCGTATTTTCCTGTCCATGGAGCCTTCAGGGTCACCAGATTGGGGCATGAAAATACATTTACCGTTTGTGTGTAAGTATTTTCATCATCGACCAGCTCTACATCGCTGAGGTCAATGCTTGTGCAGCTCAGACCGGAGGCTTGGAAGGATGTCATGGTCTTGGGGTATGTTATGTCGGCGTTTTCGCCCAAGTTTTCGAGCTTCACTTCTCCGCAGTCGGCGCCGGACATGTTGAGAATCTGAAGATTAGGGGCTTCGCTTACGGAAATTCCGCCAAGGGAGCTGGATCCCAGTGCTATCACAGACAGATTTTCGCCTTTAAAGGTGTAATAATTATCGCTTGTAAGTTTGAACAGGCGTAGTTCCCGTAAATTTTCACCAAGAGTAGGAAGTGTTGTTATGGCGTGTTCCTTGTTGATTACCGTTTCCAAAATATCTGTCGCGCCCCATCCGCGGTGGTCTGTCATTGAGCGTTCGAGATAGTAGGCCTTGGTGTCAAAACCGTCGTTGGTCGACAAGGGCTTCTCGGAATATGGAAGCGTCACTGCTGTGAATTCGCGACCTGAAAAAGCTCCGTAGGCAATTTCGTTGATGTTGGCCGGTATGGTAATGGAGCCGCTTTGTACGGGTGTTTCGGCATTTTCGATTTTGAAAGCGTTGTAGTTGATTTTGGTGATTCCCTCCGGCAGCCAGCTCAAATCGCCAAGCTGCAGGCTGGGGCAGTTGAGGAAGTATTCCGCCGGGAGTTCTTCCATCCGGGACAGGCCTTTGACACTTACCAGTGCAGGGCAATTGGCGAATTGTCCGAATTCATTGAGGTCGCGGGCCAAATCATTGTTTTCGGAAGAGTTTATGGCTACCGAGCGCAATTTGCTGTGATTGGCAAAAATGTTATTCTGTATCTCGCTTACAGTTCTTCCTTCCCATGTGGGGTTGATGACAACATCAACTGCATCTTCGGCAATTCCGATTACGCGGCAGTTGTATTGGTCGTAATACTCATAAATGACACCGCCGCTGGTGGCTGTCTCGGCTGAGAGCGTCAAGGTCATGTTGACTAAGAGGGATGCAAGGATTATTTTTACCCCACCCGTTTGTAATGGGTTTGTAATAAAGTGATTTTTCATATTTCCTCACTTGTTTGGATGCCGCAAGCCCTCGATGCGGCTTCATGGATTGACTTTACACAGGTTTGGTGTGCCACGCGGGAGGGCAATATCCGTTTAGTTTTTTTGAATCTCAATAAGTGATATCCCGTATCTTGCCACGGATAACTGCCGGCACATGGCAAATGTACGAATTTTTTGATATTTATGAAATATTTGGGTATAAAAACGAAGCAGGCTTCCGGGATTCCGGAAGCCTGCGGTGTTATTTGGGAAATCGGGTCGGGGATTAGCCGTTGATCTTCACCATAGTAGCGATGAGATCGAGAACTTTGTTAGAGTAACCGATTTCGTTGTCGTACCAGGATACAACCTTAACGAAGGTAGGAGTAAGCTGGATACCTGCTTTTGCGTCGAAGATAGAAGTGCGAGCGTCGCCGAGGAAGTCGCTGGAAACAACTGCGTCTTCGGTGTAGCCGAGGATGCCTTTGAGTTCGCCTTCAGAAGCTTCTTTCATAGCTGCGCAGATTTCTTCGTAGGTAGCAGCCTTAGCGAGGTTAACGGTGAGGTCAACTACGGAAACGTCGAGGGTGGGGACACGCATAGACATACCGGTGAGTTTGCCGTTGAGTTCGGGGATAACTTTACCTACTGCCTTAGCAGCACCAGTGGAAGAGGGGATGATGTTGCCGGAAGCAGCACGGCCACCGCGCCAGTCCTTCATAGAGGGACCGTCAACAGTCTTCTGAGTAGCTGTTGTGGAGTGTACAGTTGTCATGAGGCCTTCAACGATACCGAATTTGTCGTTGAGAACCTTAGCGATGGGAGCAAGACAGTTGGTGGTGCAGGAAGCGTTGGAAACGAACTGAGTACCCTTAACGTAGGTCTTGTCGTTTACGCCGCAAACGAACATGGGGGTGTCGTCCTTGGAAGGAGCGGACATAACCACGTATTTTGCACCGGCTTCGATGTGAGCCTGAGCTTTTTCTTTTGTGAGGAAGAGACCTGTGGATTCAACCACGTATTCTGCGCCTGCTTCGCCCCAACCGATTTCTTTCGGGTCGCGGCATGCTGTAACGCGGATGTGCTTGCCGTTAACGATGAGTTCGCTCTTTTCGAGGTCATAGTCTACAGTGCCGTCGAACTGGCCGTGCATTGTGTCATACTTGAGCATGTAAGCCATGTAGTCAACGGGAAGAAGGTCGTTGATGGCAACTACTTCGATGTCATTACGCTTTGTGGATGCGCGGAACACGAAACGTCCGATACGGCCGAAGCCGTTAATACCTATTTTTGTCATATCTTTATATTGAATATTGGGTTGATATATAATCCGTTTTCATCTTTTTGCAGCCTTTGTGAACCTCTGTTCCGTCGGCCGCGATTTTATCGCGACAAAATTAATGAAAAATTTCTATATTTCAATATTTCCCTGATAAAAATTATCTTAACGGACCTGCATCAACGTGAATTGAGGAAGTCGCTCAGGCAGGGATGATATTGCGGATGGCGAAGTGTTTTCCGTTTGTGTCAGTTAATTCAGTGAAAGCAGAGTCGGAGAGGTATGCGGCGCCGATGTCGCTCCCGGATGTTTTCATCCAGTAGAAGCGGCCGAGTTTTTCCCGTCCGAGCAGGTCCATGATGGAATTGATATTCTTATGGAATTGTGCCATCAGATCTATCTGCCATATTTCCGGCAGCCGGTATTGGCTGTCGCAGGCTTCTGATTTTGGGAAAAGGCGGCTTCCGGAGTCTGAGCGGCTGTCGGCGGTGGATATGATGAAGAATCCGCGCTCAGTGTCACCGAGTGTCAGGCCGGTTATCTCGTAGCGGTCGCGTATCTTTTCAGGCAGAGCGAGCCACGGCTCCGGTGGGATATAGTAAGTAATTGCCACAGTGCCCTGCTTTTCCACAACGGCGAGACTGAGGTTTTTCGGCTCTTTGGAGAAGTCGTTCGGTTTGGTATGGGGCTCTTCTACGTCCGGTGCAGATTGTTTTTCCTTGATTTTAGTCTCAATCAGCTGCGTGTCGACCGACGGCTTGTATTTTGTGGGGATGCTTCCGAGGGCTTCCTCGATGGAATCGAGCAGGGCTGTGGCCGATGGTGTGCGGTCGGTTTGCCGCTCGGCCAAGGCTCGGGTTATTGCCGGAGCCAATGCTGATGAAGCTATCGCGGCGAGCGCATCCGATGAGTGGATTTCCGGGGCGCTTTTCGGGTGTTTGCCTGTCAGGCAGTAGAGCAGAGTCGCTCCCAGGGCGTATACGTCGGTCTGCGGGCTGAATGTGGTGATGGTGTTGAGCATTTGCTCCACCGGCGCGTAGCCGGGAGTGTATGCCCCGCTGATTGATGACTTCGACGGACGCCCTTCGAGGTTGTAATGGACGGAAAGTCCGAAGTCGATGAGTTTGGAAGAGCCGTCGGCCAGTAGCATGATGTTGTTTGGCGTGAGGTCGAGATGGAGCAGTTTCTGCGAGTGGATGTATTCGACGGCTTTTATTACGGGTGAGAGAATGTCGTAGGCTGTGAGTTCGGATAGCGGGCCTTTTTCGGCGATGTATTCTGTGAGGGTCATGCCTTCAAGGCGCTCCATCACGTAATATATGGTGCCGTGGTCGGCAAAACATTCGTTCACCTTCACGATGTCGGGATGCGACAGGGAGGAGAGTTTGGTAGCTTCGTAGCGGAAGTCCTTGCGCACCTGCTCTTCGATGTCGCCGGGAAAAACGACGTCGCCCGAGTCGAGACGGCGGCACTCTCCGCGCACGAAAAGCTCCTTGATGGCAAATGTGGCGCTCAGCGATATGTTGCCATGGCGGATTTCGGTAGTTGCCGCGTATGTTATGGCGCAACCTCCCGAAGCGATACATTCGGTGATTGTGTAGGTCTGTCCGGGTGCGTGAAGCACAGTGCCCGGTTTCAGGGCATGAGGATTAATCTTTTTGAAATCGCGGGGCATGAACGGAGAGGGTGTTTGGAATCAGTTGTAGAAATCGGATTCGATGAAGCGTGCCACGGAGTCGGTGTAATTGGGGTCGATTACCACGTCGGCAGCGTCTTTCACGTCGGGCAGAGCGTTTCCTACGGCCACGGCCAGGTCGGCTACGCCGAACATCGGCAGGTCGTTGAGGTTGTCGCCGAAAGCCACCACGCGGTCGGCGCCCGTGCTTGCTTTCAGCCGCAGTACGGCATCGGCTTTTGACACTCCCGGTGCGAAAATTTCAAGATAGCCCGTTTCGGGATTGAAGATGTCGGGATAGCAGGATACATAGCAATTGCTGTTTTCGCGCAGGTGTGCGGCCACGGCTTCCACTTCGCGTCGGCTGCCCATGGCGAAGAGCAGGAGTGTGCGCGAGCGTGCGATTTCGGGGGCGGGTGTGGCAAGATGGAATGTTTTCAGGTGCAGCCCGCTGCGCTCCTGTACGAAGCATGCCTCGGGGCGGTTCATCTTAGGGGCCGCGTGATATACGTCGAGGTGCATGTCAGGCGACAGGACGTAGACAAACGGTGCCACACCGTAGCGCAGGCACAGCTCGGAAATTGTCTGATATTCATCCTCGGGAAGGAAGTATGTGTTGCGGTAGGCTTGCTCGCGCCTGTCCCACATCGCAGCGCCTGTCATCACGATTGCCGGAGGTGATGTGAGGATTCCGCGCAGGAGTGGTTCCACCGTGGCGGGAGTGCGTGCGGTGGCAACGGTTATGAGAGCGCCTTGGGTCGTAAGCCGGCTTATGATTTCTCCGGAACGGCGCGAGACCATGCTGTCCGACGACAGCAGAGTGCCGTCCATATCGGAAACGTAGAGTGTCTTCATTTGCTTCGGGATGTAAGTCGTCATATTCCGAAGCCAAAGTTACGCAAAAATCTCCGTACCGCCAACTATATTACAGAAAGCGTCGGCTCAGGTATTTTCTTACGGGTTGGTCGTAGACTTTGAGGATAATCCAGGCTAAAAGTATGTTGCCGAAAATTATCATCAGCGCCACGTGCCATACCTGACTGAAAGTGTAGCCGTTGTTCCACACCCAGGCGTAGAATAGGTACATCGACGGGTAGTGAATCACATACACGGGATAGGAAATGTCGCCGAGAAATTCGCAGATACGTCCGGAAAGGCGGTCGGTGGTTTTTCCGCAGGCTCCGATGTAGACGAGCGCCGGGAAGGCCACGAGTATGCACAGGGCATCGTACAGTCCGTTGGTCCATGAGCCTCCGGCAGCTCCTGCATATGGCATGGGCAGGAGGATGAACAGGGCGATGGTGCATATCCAGAAGGCACCGCGGATTTTTACCGGACGGAACACGCGCGACATCAGCAGCCCTGCCGAGAATGAGAAAATGAGACGCAGGAATCCGCCGGGAAGGTTGTAGTCGGCCATAGTCCATCCCACGCCCATGTGAAAGGCTCCCGACATGCCAGTGATGGCATAGCAGGCGAGTGCGGCTCCGGCCACAGCGGTCACTATGGCAAGGTTGCGAGTGGTGAGACGTCGGATGATTGTGGCGTAGATTATGCAGCCGATATATTCAAAGAACAGCGACCAGTTGGGCCCGTTGAGCGGAAACATCTCGCCGTTTCCGCGGACTTCACAGTCCCATCCCGGCACAACAGGGAGCATGAACAGATTGATGAGCGTTGCGAGCATTACCATCGACAGCGCCACGTGTGTGCCGTCCCATCGCACGCTGCCTGCAATCAGGAATGAGGCGGCGCCGAGCAGTACTCCTATTATCACCATGGGCTGCAGACGGATGAGTCGGCGCAGGAAGAAGCGTCCAGTCGTCATTCCCTGCTGCCACCGGCCGTCGTAGGCGTAACCTATGACGAAGCCTGAGAGGATGAAGAAGAAATCGACGGCGAGGTAGCCGTGGTTGAACATCTGGTCGGTGGGTGAGGTGGCGAAGGCCTCGAAGATGTGATACCAGAGAACTATAAATGCCGCGACGCCGCGCAGGCCGTCGAGAAGCTCGTAACGTGGACGTTGATTCATGATAATTTCAGGTCAGGGTTGCTTTACGACGCAAAATTAATCGTAAAATTTGAGGTAAAAATTGACCTGCGTCAAAATTTCTTTCTCAGGCGGCTCAATGTGGAGGGATTGATGCCGAGATAAGATGCGATGTAGCTGAGGTTGGCGCGGCGGCACACGTCGGGAAACTGCTGCCGGAAAGCCTCGTAGCGCTCGGCGGCGGGCAGTGTCAGCCGCTCCTTGTGGCTGCGGTGGAGCCGTCGGTACTCTTCCTGGTGTATTATGCGGAACCAGGTGGCAAGATGGATGTCGGCGCAAAGGAGCCGATGCAGCTCCGGCAGCGGAACTGCGTATGCCCGCAGGTCTTCGATGGCCTCGACGTATTCCTCGCTGGGGCGGCCATAGTACAATTCGTCCATGCTGAATACAAGCGCGCCTTCGGTCGAGAAGGAGGTTGTGATTTCCTCGCCGTCGACCACCCAGTAGGAGCGGGTCATGCCTTCGGCGATGAAGAAGGCGCAACGGGTCAGAGAGCCTTCGCTCACGAGCAAAGAACGCTTGGAGAAGTCGCGCGGCTGCATTGTGCCGCGCAACTTCTCCAAGGATTCATCGGGCATGTCCGGGACGTATGCCCTTATTGTGTCAAATATCTTTTCGATGGCTATTCGGTCGGGTCGGGCTCTCTTCCGGTTAGAAGCAGACGGTTGTATCGTTCGGAGTCGTTGATGAGTTTCAGGGCTTCCTGATAGTCGGGCGACAAGGGTGCGATTGCCCGGTAGTAGGAGCCGTCCTCGTATAAATCGCGAGAGAGCAGGCCTTTCATGATGGCTTTGACAAATTGGCCTGAACGCTGCCATTGCTCTTCGTTGAATTCGATTCCGGCTTCGGTGGCACGCTTGATGAGGTCGTCGGTGAGTGCGGCGGGCATCTCGAAGCGGGTCATGAAGGCGTTGTTGTCGGGATATTCGGCAAGGAGTTCGGCGCGATGGCTGTCGACGTAGCTCACGACGGTGCGGTTGATAAGTCCCTTTGCCATGATGTCGCGGTAGTAGGTGCTGTAAAAAGATGTGTCAACGGGCACGAACACGTCGGGCATGATACCGCCACCGCCATATACGGGGCGTCGGTTGCGCAGGGTCTCGTAGCGGAGCGAGTCGGGACGCTGGATGCTGTCGGCGCTCCAGAGTTCGCCGCTGGCGTAGCGGTTGTACATGTCAAGCATGTATTCCTCGCCGTGGCCTTTCTCGTAGTGCTTCTGGATGCAGCGGCCTGAGGGGGTATAGTAGCGTGCGGTGGTGAGGCGTATCATCGAGCCGTCGGGGAAGGGGAAGGGGCGCTGTACGAGTCCCTTGCCGAAAGTGCGGCGGCCAACGACGAGTCCGCGGTCATTGTCCTGAAGCGCGCCGGAAAGGATTTCCGATGCGGAGGCGGAATATTGGTTTACAATCACCACCACGCGTCCGTCGAGGAAGTCGCCCTTGCGTTCGGTTGTGAAGCTCGTAGAGGGTACACTGCGGCCCGAAGTGCTCACCACGGGTACTCCCGCGGGCAGGAATTCGGATGCTAACTCGAAGGCTGCTCCGAGATAGCCTCCTCCATTGTTACTCAGGTCGATAATCAGGTCTTTCATGCCCTGTTTGCGCAGCTTGGCGATGGCGGCAGCCACTTCGGATGCCGTTTCTTCGGCGAAGCGGCTCACGCTTATGTAGCCGGTGTGGTCGTCGGCCATGAAAGTCTCGTCAACGCTGTAAAGGGGGATGTCGTCGCGTATGAGGGTAAAGTCGATAAGTTCGGGGGAGTCGCCGCGTTTCACTTTCAGGTCTACCGTTGAGCCTTTGGGGCCGCGGAGCACCTTGATGATGTCGGTGTTGGCGAGTTTGCGTCCGGCCAGGATTGTGTCGTTGGCGCTCACGATTCGGTCGCCGGGGAGGATTCCGACTTTTTCAGAGGGGCCGCCGACGGTAGTCTGAATCACATACACGGTGTCCTCGAGCATGTTGAACTGTATTCCGATTCCGCTGAATTTTCCTTCGAGCGGCTGAGTGAATTCCTTGGTTTCCTCGGGGGAGGTGTAACTCGAGTGGGGGTCGAGGGTCTTGAGCATGGCTTTGATGGCCTCGGTCACGAGTTCGTCGGAGTTTACGTCCTCGACGTAGTAATTGTCGATGACGGCTTCGGCCACACGAAGTTTCTGGTCGGGAGTGAACTCCTGAGCCATTGCGGTACGCCCGGTAAGTGCCGCTGCGGCGATAAGGGCGGAAATGATAATCTTATGCATACAAGTGGAATTAGGGTAGGAATCCGGCAACGTCCTTGCCGTGGAAGCGCAGTTCCCGCACGACCGACGACGACACTGCCGCCAACTCGGGAAGGCTATATAATAAAACGGTTTCGATGCCGGAAAGTTGTCGGTTGATGTCGGCCATATCGCGTTCGTATTCGAAATCCTTTACCGAACGGATGCCGCGGAGTATGAACCTGGCGCCACATTCGCGGGCGAAATCGACTGTAAGGCCGCTGTATTGCCTTACGCTCACGCGGTCTTCCATGCCTGCGTAGACGCGGCTTATCTCGGCAAGGCGTGTCGCGGCGCTTTCGGCGGATGTCTTGGCGCAGTTGATGCCCACGGCTATCACGATGTGGTCGAAAATTCCGAGTCCGCGTTCCACTACCGACGCATGCCCCAGGGTGAAGGGATCGAATGTGCCGGGGAATATGGCGATGCGCTGTGTTTGAGGCGCTTTAGAATTGTCCGATTTGTGTGTCATCTTCTATCACAAGGTTGTCAATGATGAAGTTCTGGCGCTCCATGGTGTTTTTGCCCATGTAGAATTCGAGCACTTCGGCCACGCCGTCTTCCTTTCGCAGGGTCACGCGGTCGAGACGCATGTCCTCGCCGATGAATCCCTCGAACTCGTCGGGCGATATCTCGCCGAGACCTTTGAATCGGGTGATTTCGGCGTTGTCGCCCAGGCGCTCGATGGCAGCGAGACGTTCTTCGTCGGAATAGCAGTAGTATGTTTCCTCTGGTTTGTCGCCGCCCTTGTGTCGCGAGCCTCCGGCGCGTTTGGCCGTTTTCTTGTTGCGCACGCGGAAGAGAGGAGTCTGGAGTACGTAGACGTGACCCTTCTTGATTACGTCGGGGAAGAACTGGAGGAAGAACGTGAGCAGGAGCAGGCGGATGTGCATGCCGTCGACGTCGGCATCGGTTGCGATGATGACCTTGTTGTAGCGCAGTCCGTCGATTCCGTCCTCGATGTTGAGGGCGGCCTGCAGGAGGTTGAATTCCTCGTTGTCGTATAGTACCTTCTGGGTGGCGCCGTAGGTGTTGAGGGGCTTACCGCGGAGCATGAACACGGCCTGGGTCTCGACGTCGCGGATTTTGGTGATGGAGCCGCCTGCGGAGTCACCCTCGACGATGAAGATCGACGATGCGAGTTTCTTTTCCTCGTCGCGGCGGTTGTCGTTGAGGTGTATGTTGCAGTCGTATAGCTTCTTGTTGTGCAGGCTCACTTTCTTGGCGTTTTCGCGCGCCTTCTTTGTGAGTCCGGCCATCGACTTGCGTGTGCGTTCGTTGTCCTGAACTTTTTTCAGGATTATGTCGGCCACGTCGAGGTCGCGGTGGAGGTAGTTGTCGAGCTCTTTCTTGATGAAGTCGCCAACGAATTTAGCCACGGTAGGGCCGTCGGGGCCCATGTCGCGCGAGCCGAGTTTGGTCTTTGTCTGCGATTCGAACACGGGTTCCTGCACCTTCACTGCCACGGCGGCGATCATGCCGTTTCGGATGTCGGAATACTCGAAACTTGCCTTGCCGAAGAAGTCCTTGAGCGTGCGCGACACGGCTTCCTTGAAGGCCGTGAGGTGGGTTCCGCCCTGGGTGGTGTGCTGGCCGTTGACGAAGGAGTAGTATTCCTCGCCGTACTGGTTGGCGTGGGTGATTGCCACCTCGATGTCGTCGCCCTTGAGGTGGATGATGGGGTAGAGAGGGTCTTGCGTCATGTTTTCCTTGAGCAGGTCGAGCAATCCGTGGCGCGATACGAAGCGCTTGCCGTTGAAGATGATTGCCAGGCCGGTGTTGAGGAAGGTGTAGTTTTTGAGCAGGGGTATGATGAATTCCTCGCGGTATTCGTAGTCGCGGAAGATGGTGGGGTCGGGGATGAATCGCACGAAGGTGCCGTTGGCTTCTTCGGTGGGTTCGAGCGGACTGTCCTCAACAATCTCGCCCTTGGAGAAGAGGGCGCGTTTGCACTGTCCGTCGCGGTAGCTTATGATTTCAAATTCGGACGATAACGCGTTCACAGCCTTGATACCCACGCCGTTGAGCCCGACCGACTTCTTGAAGGCCTTGGAGTCGTACTTTCCGCCGGTGTTCATTTTCGAGGCCACGTCGACAACTTTTCCCAGAGGGATTCCGCGGCCGAAGTCGCGCACGGTCACGGTTGAGTTCTCGATATTCACCGTCACCTGCTTGCCGAAGCCCATCATGTATTCGTCGATGGCGTTGTCGAGCACTTCCTTCAGGAGCACGTAAATACCGTCGTCGGAGTTGGAACCGTCGCCGAGCTTACCGATATACATGCCGGGGCGTCGGCGTATATGTTCCTGCCAGTCAAGGGTCTTGATGTCGTCCTCGCTGTACTCCGCGGTGCCGGAATCGGCGTTTATAAAAAGGTCGTCTTCCTCGATTGAGAGGTCTTTGTCGTCTGTATCTTCTGCCATAAGCGTAATCCGTCGGGGCAGAAATCATCCTCCACCCCTGAGCCTACAAATTTAGTGAATTTTTTTGATATAGTGATGGCATTGTATAACGGCCAAAAAGTTAAATGCGAAAATAGTGAGGATAGTAGAGAAATAATATGCCCGCCACGGGTGCGCGGAGAATGGAGAGGGTATGTTCGTTAAAGGAGTCGTTGGAAACTTTTTTATTCAATGGTTTTGTATTGCAACTTTTTGCTGAATTTATTGGTTTATATGAAATAAAATTGTACTTTTGTGTGTTGAAAGATAACATGTTATAATATCAAATCATGAAAACATTCAAGAAAACGACAGCAGCAACAATGCTTTCGGGGAAGAAAGAGCGTCAGGATGCTTCTCCCCGTACATTGAGGATAAAGTTGACGAGTGTTTCAGAAGAAGAAAGAGAAAGGCTCAGAATACCGTCATACCGGTATATTTTACCGTGAATTCATTCTTGGAATTTTATAAACCGACTTTCATAATGCGGAGCAGAGATGCAAGCTCACTCCGCATTGTTGATTTGTGGACTTTCAAGTCATTGAAAAGTAACAAAAGATATATAGTTGAGGTGGAGGGGTTCGAGGGCGATTTCCTCGGTCTGAAATTTTATTGGAAGGGAGTTGAAAAGAGCAAAAACAGATATTCTTTATTAACAAACGATTACGAACCGAGAACGATAATACGTTCGTGTATTGAGGTTATGCTGCGGTATTATCATGAAAATAAGTTGGTTTCGTTTGGTTTTGTTGCAGCACCTGATCTTGACGAGGATATAAAAGGGAAAAACATAGAAAAGGGCAGTGGGAGCAGGCGATATAAGTTTTATCAGCGAATGATGATAAACTTGTTTGGTCCGGAGACATTTCATCAGGTTTCCGACACCACAAAAACGGTATATCTGATGATTAATATGGAGCAATTAAGGAGTGGGGCGGTCTCGGTAAAACGGATAGAACGGGCATTAAATCAAACATATAACGGGGAATTTGTCATTGATAGTTGATGTGTGCTATGGAGTTTGAGAGGGGGTGAAATAAGCGGATTTTTTGATTGGGGTTGAAAATAATTTAAGGAAAATTTGGATGTTTGATTTTCTTTTATGTAAATTTGCAGCGATAATGGGGAGAAGCCCCGTTTGTCAATATAAGGGACTGTTGAAAATCTATATCACATAAGTTTAAACGGTTCCAAAAACAGAAGTTTTTTAGTTACTGTTATTTCACTTTTAATTTTTTACTCTTAGTTTTACGTTTAATCTCATTTCTAACAGTAAAATTTCTTCCAAGATGTCAAAACTCAATCCTTCTACTTCCAGTCGAATCTGCGCTCCCCCCGGGAGGCGGCAAAGGTAGTGTTTTGATATAACTCAATTCATTTTTTTTCGATTCGGATTTTTCTCTCGCAGCCATAGCTACGCGCTGTCGGCAACGAGGGGAGGATGAGTTCTTTGACATGTCTGTCGGGGAAATATGGCGGCGCCGGAAGGCCGGAGCCGAGTGCATTTCCCAATCAAGAGTGCGCGGTACCATCAGACGCCTCTCCGAGGCGTCCCCATGCTGAAGCACCTCCGGTGCCGGGGAGTGGCGTCATAAGATGGCTTTGTTCTGATTTCGGCGTCCTAATCGGACGCCATTCCGGGGTGCTGATTTACCGGGCACGCCTCCGCCTGTGGCTTCGGCGTACCCGGTTACTGAATAATCGGCGTTCTGCGAACGCCCGCCGGTGGCCTATATGTCGCGAAAACCTGCGAGGATGAGTCTGTGCACCTCCGGTGCTTTGGGCGTGGCGTCATAAGATGGCTTTGCTCTGATTTCGGCGTCCTAATCGGACGCCATTCCAAGGTGCTGGTTTACCGGGCACGCCTCCGCTTATGGCTTCGGCGTACCCGGTTACTGAATAATCGGCGTTCTGCGAACGCCCGCTGGCGACCTTCTCTGAATAATCAGTTTTTGCGAACGCCCGTCAGTGGCCGTGGATTTATCTGATTAACCCATGCTCTGCGAACACCTGTCGGTGGCCTTATCTGAATAGTCAGGTTCTGCAACTACCATCCGGGCAGCAGCGGGCTACATGCTGCGAAAACCTGGACGGATGAGTCTGTGCACCTCCGGTGCTTTGGGCGTGGCGTCAGGAAATGGCTTTGCTCTGATTCCGGCGTCCTAATCGGACGCCATTCCAGGGAGCTGATTTACCGGGCACGCCTCCGCCTATGGCTTCGGCGTACCCGGTTACTGAATAATCGGCGTTCTGCGAACGCCCACCGACGGCCTATATGTCGCGAAAACCTGAACGGATGAGTCTGTGCTGTTGCGGTGCTCGGGCATGGCGTCATAAAATAGCTTTGCTCTGATTCCGGCGTCCTAATCGGACGCCATTCCAGAGTGCTGATTTACCGGGCACGCCTCCGCCTGCGTCTTCGGCGTACCCGGTTACTGAATAATCGGCGTTCTGCGAACGCCCGTTGGTGGCCTTATATGATTATCAGTTTCTTAATCAACTTATTTCTTCACTTAAAAACTTCTGAATATTATGGCAAAAAATCATAAAAGTACTATTTATATTACTAATCTCCGTATTCACCCCATTGGCGCAAAGTCGGATTTCAAACTGGATTTTCCGGGCTTTGACCGTTTTACCCACCGTTCTCATTTTCTTCTCTTTACGTCGCAGGAGTCGATAGCGACGGCGTTTGAGGTGTACCGCAACGATAATCCCGAAACCGACCGCAAACAGGTGAGGGAGACGCTGCTCGCAAGCGTTGTCAATCTTAGCACGGGCGAGACTGTGGCCTCGGTGCGCCACCGCTACATCATGGATGCTTGGCGCACTTACGAGCAGGTGCGTATCGACATTCCGGTGGATTACGATTCGCTGTCGACCGAATATGAGTATGAGGTGCGCGTGGAGGTGCTCAACACCGACGAAATTCCTCTGTGGCACTCTATGCGTCTGCGCTTGCCCAAACCGTATCCTACTTCTTATTACCTCCCGACGGCGGGTGCCGCCAAGGAGGCGGGGTCGGAAACTCTGCTCGGTGCTATCGAATACCGTCCGGTTATGGACGAGAGGCTTGACCCGCTGGTGGTGCTTGACTTCGATTTGGGTCTGCAGGATTGGGATTATCTGCCGGAGGTGTTCGTGCGTTTCTACACCGGACTTGAGGATGGCGATACTCCCTGCGACCTCCCTGCGATGATCCAGTTCGATTCTTCGACCGGCAAGGGGCGTATTCTTAGGGAATTTGCGGTTGCCGTGCATCCCAAAGGCCCGATTTATGCCGAGTTCCGCACGATGGGTTTCGCTTTCGCGGGATTTGTGTTCAATTCCGGCGACAGGGAAATCGAGGCTACATTTACCGGCGATGAACTGGAGAAGCGCCGGGAGTATTATCGCCCGGACGGAGAGCGGTTTATCAACTCCCGTTTTCCAGATCTCGCCAAATCGGACGAGGATATTGAAGATGAGGCGGCTGAGCTGAAACTCGACGAGCTCGTGGGCCTTGAAGGTGTCAAGGAGCAGATTGAGAACTTAGGCCATCTGATGGCCTTCAACTCCCTGCGTCGCAAGGCGGGAATGGCTGTGGTGCAGCCGCCGCTCCATTGTCTTTTCTTAGGAGCGCCGGGCACGGGAAAGACCACCGTTGCCAAAATCATGGGTCGGCTGATGCACAAGTGCGGCGCGTTGTCGAAGGGGCATGTGGTGGTGCGCGAACGCGCCACGCTGCTGGGGCAGTTCTACTCGTCGGAGGCCGAGAAGACCCTTGAAGCGCTCGATGAGGCGCAGGGCGGCATCCTCTTCATCGACGAGGCTTACCAGCTCTTCCAACCCGAAGACTCCAAGGATCCGGGACGCTTTGTGCTTGAGACGCTTATGACGGCTCTTGCCGATGAGAGCAGGCGCGACTGGATGCTTATCTTGGGCGGATATACCGAGCCTACAAAGCGTCTGATGTCGCTCAACCCGGGCTTGGCCTCGCGTATTCCCGAATCGAATTTCTACACATTCGAGAATTACGACGAGGAAGAGCTTATGGAAATCGCGCGCCGCTATTTCCGCCGCAATGATTTCGTGCTGAGCGACGGTGCGGAATATGCTCTCGGTGAACTTCTGGCGCATGACCGCCGAAATGCGGGAAAGAATTTCGGCAACGCGCGCCATGTAGTCAACCTTATCGAGACGCGCATCCTGCGCGACATGGCCCGACGTGTCGCCACGCTTGAGGCTCCGGGCGAGGATGACCTGCGGATTATCCGCCGATGTGATATTTCCAAACCGGGAATCGACTTCTCGGCCTCGCGCGAGCGCCGTGCGGTGGGATTCCGGTGTTAAAATACCTGATCCGGGGAATGTTGCGATTCAACCGGACGGGAGGGTTGTAACTTTGCATGCAAATCTGATACGTATGAAAACACAAGTTACAACCCTTTCTATTCCTTGCGCTCCGGTGCCGCGTGCCGGGGCGATTAACGGCGCCGGTAGCGCCGGAACTGTCACGTGTGTCAATCTCCGCCCGTCCGGCAAGGGGCTGCGCGGACTCGTACCTGTGGGTGAACCTCTGGTTTTGTTGCCGTCGGGTGGCTGGAGGCCGGTGTGTGCCCTGTCGGGTGGCGGTGATGATATTCTCGTGCTCAATTCGGGACGTCTTCTCGCCACGGCTTCGCCGGATGTTCCCGGTACTGTGGCCGTTTCGACTTCGAACCTTCCTTCGGAGCTACGGTGTGCGTGTCCAGACGGTGCGGGCCGTGCGATTATGTGCGGCGACGCTTATCTCAGGCATGCGAGTGCCGATGGTGACGGAAAAATTGTCTTGCGTGATTTTGGAGCGGAGTCGTTTCCTGCTGTGACCTTGCGCGCCGAGCCGGGCGACATACTCATGGACTCGGTGGGCGACGTGCGCCTGTCGAGGGCATATTCCTCAGGTGAGGATTTTTCGGCGTCGGATGCCAAATCACTTTCTTCGGCTTTGGAAACGGCCTATTCGCGGCTTGGTGCCAATGCCGCTGCCACAGGAGCCTATGTGCAGCCAGCACTGGCGCGGTATCGCCTGCGTGACAGCCGGGGGCGCATGCTGTTTGAGTCGGCGCCGTTGCTCCTCGGCAATGAGGATGGGTCGCAGTGTGCTGTGGCCGCGACATTCACGTCGACCGACGGGCAGCTTGCTCGCGGATTCGAGATTTCGGCACACTCATGGCGTGTTGTTGCCGATGTGCCTGCCGCTCCGGAGTACCCGGATGTAAGTGTGGAGGTGCTTCTGACGCCCCAACTGCATCCCTGGTTGCCGGGCGCATCGCCTGAGGTGTACAGCACCCGTGGCGGCACCGAGCTTGCGCGGGTATCGCTCCCCGGTTCGTCACGGCTCAGGTTGCGCCAGGGCTCGGAAAGCGGTGTGCGCATTGTGCGCGAGGCGGTGGCGCGGATGCCGTTGCTCGAAAGTTGCATCGGCTCGTGTCTGTTTTCGGACTCGGCACGGTCGGTGACATTCCGTCACTCGCCCATGTCGGATGCCCGAACCGAGGCTTCGGGCATGGATAAGGCTTGCCGCGGAGCATTTCCGGCAGTCAGTCCGGTTCCGCGTCTGCTCAGGATGCCCAACACATCCACAGCAGCCTGTGTCTGCACCGATTCTGGCGATGCCGTTGCATGGGGCAATCTCGAATCACGGCGTTACCGCGGACATTCCCCGAAAGTTTTCTCGGCCTCGTCTCCCGATACATCGGGAAGCTGGGAGGCTTATGTGAAGGTGACGTTCCGCGACGGCGGCGAAACTTGCGTGCGCACCGACAGTGGCAGCTCAAGCGCGCCGCTGAAGCTCAATCCGGTGCTTTCCTATCCCGACCCCGATGCTGTGGCGATGCAGATTGCAGTGCGCTGCGGGGCAAGATTTTTTGGTGGGGAATATGCTCTTTCGCCCGACCCGTCGGGACAGTCGGCGGTGTACATATCGTCGGCGTTCGGACCGGTCTCTCTTCCGGAACTCCCGGGGGTAAGTTATGCTGTGCCTGCGGAAAACAGGCTGAGCCACGATTTCGGCTCGGCGGTGGTGATTGCCCCAGCCTCGGCGCCTTTGGATTTCAGACTTTATGCCGACTGTGGAGCGCAGGTGCGTGCCGTGGCCTGCGGTTCGCGCAGGCAGCAGTCGTGGGAGTTCGGTCGCAGTTCGTTCTACGTGTTCACGGCCTCGGGCATATTGCGCCTGACATCCGGCTCGGGCATGTCGGGTGTGGCCTTGAGGATAGTCGACCGCCGCGGAATCGCCGCACGCGATGCTGTGGCCGACAGTGGCAACGGCACGGTGTATGCCCTCGCGGGATTGCCGGGAACGAATCCCGACCTTGTGGCCGTGGGGCAGTCGGGAGTCGACACGCTTGTTGCGTCCACTTCTTTTGAGCGTCTTGCGTGGGTGGGACGTTTCCGCGAGCTCTGGGCTTTCGGCTCGCCGGGCGCGAGGGTGTTCTGTGCCGATGCCGGGATGGGTGTTTACAGGCGTCCGGATGCCGAGGCCGATGAGGTGTTTGCTATCGGTGGCGACTGCTACCTTTCCGTTGGCGGGCGTCTTCTCCGCCCTTCGGTGGAGACGCAACAGACGCTCACCGACGTGGCCTGGAGCGGGGTGGCACTTCCGAGGCCATTCGTGGCGATGCGTCCGCTGAGGATGTGTCTGCGCACGACCGCGGCGATGATAAAGGGAACTTTGGCTGTCTCGGCCACGTCGCACGACGGTGCGCCCCGCGGCCCGGTCGCCGCGTCGTTTGATATTTCGGGAGAGTTGCGCTCGCCTTTGGCATTGGGATTGCTGAGCCGCCCCATGCAGGGAGTGAACGTGGATTTCAGGGCTGCCGTAAGCTCCGACTTTATTCTTGATTCCGCTGAAATTGTATGCCGCCATGGAAAAGGTTGATGTTGAGGAAATTCTCCGTGAGGACGAGCGCCGTCGCCGGGCACTTTCCGTGAGCTACGACCCTATTGCCGGTGGCGTCATCGGCGAGCGTGTCAAGGCCGTGTTCGGCGGTCGTGTTGTCATGATTCCCCGGTCGATGAAGGAAGACCCGGAATATTGCGCGGCGACGTCCGACCCGGTGGAGTGGGAGCGCCTGCGTTGTCGCCACGATTTTGAGTTCTGGTGTGCCCGCTGTGTCAAGGTGCGCCATAAAGTCACAGGGCAGGATGTGCCTTTCATCCTCAACGCACCCCAAAGGCGTGTGGCAGGTGTTCTTGAGGCTCAGCGCATGGCCGGGAAACCGATACGAATGATATTGCTGAAGGCGCGCCAATGGGGAGGAAGCACATTGACGCAGATGTACATGGCATGGATTCAGTCGTGTCACCGCCGCAACTGGCACTCGCTTATCTGCGCGCACGTCAAGGACACCTCCGCCGGAATACGCGGCATGTACTCCAAACTGCTCTCCGGCTATCCGCAGGAACTGTGGGAGGGTGATGCGCCGCCCTTGTTCAAGCCTTTCGAGCGCGCCACCAACGTGCGCGAGATTGTAGGGCGCGGATGTAGGGTGACGATAGGCTCGGGCGAGGCGCAGGATTCGGTGCGCGGTGCCGACTATTCGATGGCGCACCTTTCGGAGACGGCTTTCTGGCCCAATACGCGCACGCATACTCCTCAGGCTTTTATCCGTGCGATATGCGGCGCTATCATGTTGGAGCCGCTCACGCTTATCGTTATGGAATCCACAGCCAACGGCATTGGCGACTACTTCCATTCCGAGTGGTTGCGCTGTTCCGACCCTGACAATCCGGGCGACAAGCAGGCTGTGTTCGTGCCGTGGTATGAGATTGAATATTACCGTGCCGCCCCGCCCGACTGCGCTTCTTTCGCGGCGTCGTTCAGCGACTATGAGCAGCGTCTGTGGAATCTCGGACTGAGTCTCGACCAGATATGGTGGTATAGGATTAAGTCGCGGGAGTATCCCACGGCGGAGGAAATGCAGGCGGAGTTTCCTACAACGGATGTCGAGGCTTTCATGACAACGGGTCGCGGGGTGTTTGGCAATGCTCAGGTTGCCGAGCTGCGCCGCACTTGCGTGCCGCCGGTCAAGAAGGGCGATGTCAATGCAGCGGGGACGGAGTTTCTTGAGGATAATTCCGGGCCGATGAAGCTGTGGAGCTTGCCTGAGCGCGGTCGGCAGTATGTCGTGAGCGTGGATGTTGGAGGGCGTTCGGCCAAAAGCGACTGGTCGGTGGTGGCTGTGCTGGCATGTCCCGGTGCTGCCGGAGAGCCTGCCGAGGTTGTTGCGCAGTGGCGCGGACATGTCGACCACGACCTCCTTGCGGCAAAGAGTGTGGCTGTGGCGCGATACTATAATGAGGCGCTGCTCGTAATCGAGAGCAACACTTATGAGACGAGTGTGTACGGCGGTACGGGAGGTGATGGCGGCGGTGGCGGAAATCTGTTTATTCTCAACCGCATAGCCGATGTGTACGGCAACATCTACCGTCGCGAGAGCTTCGACTCGGTGAGCCGCACAACCTCGTGGCGCGTGGGATTCCACACCAACCGCCAGACCAAGGCACTGCTTATCGACTGCCTTATCGAGGCGGTGCGCGAGTGCAGCTACGTTGAGCGCGATGCTGAGGCCTGCAATGAAATGCTCACCTACGAGCAACTTTCCAACGGCAGTTTCGCCGCCCGCGACGGTCGCCACGACGACATCCTCATGACCCGCGCCATGGCCCTCTACATTATTTCCACTCGTCCCATCCTTTCCCCCAGCCCCTTCACCACCGCCAGCCATATAGGATGGTGAGGAATCAGGCAATATCAGGCAAAATAGGCAAAAAGGTAAAGGAAAGGTTCTGCGGACGCCTGTTGGTGGGCGTGGATTTTGTTTTTTATTACCTCTTATTGCCTCTTATTACCTCTTATTGCCTTTTATTGCCTCTTATTGCCTTTTATAGCCTTCCTTTGCCTAAATTATAAATGTATTGAAGGAGCGGGGAGGGAGGGTTGTGTCGAGGGCGGAGGTGGGGAGGCTGACAGTGAGGGCGGTGGGGGTGTCGGCGGTGTTGCCGGCTACGATGATGTGGTGGCCGTCGGCGGTGCGGTAGACGATGGCCGAGGCTCCGGCCTGGTTGCGGGGCATGTAGCCCACCATGCGTGCTCCGGGTGCTATGAAGTGGGAGAAGTGCTTGACGGCGTAGTATTCGGGGGTGTAGCGGAAGGTGCGCGCGTCGGGGTCAACCTCGATGAGGGCGTTCTGTTTCCAACCCCAGGGGCTTAGTCCTTCTTTGGGCAGGAGGAAGTTCCAATTGTACCACTCATCAACGCCGTTGCCCATGTTGTCGGATATGAGGAAGAATGTGTGCTGTCCGGCGTTCCAGTCCATAGAGCCGTTGCCACATTCGCTCTCGGAGCAGATGTAGCTGTACTGCGGATATTGTCGGCGGATTTCGGGCAGAATCTCGCGACCTTCCCACTGGAAGGCAACCCCGTCGATAGCTTCGCGCAGCCCGGGATCGGAGAGGATTTTTTCGACGTGATCCTGACGGTTGGTGTTGAATGTGCCAAGATAGAGCTTCACTTCGGGATGGCGCTTGCGGAGCGCGGGGGAGAGGTAGTCGCGGTTGAAGCGGATTGTGCCTTCGGCAGTCCAGGGGCAGCCGGGATAGGGGGTGTAGCTGTAAGGTTCGTTCTGGAATATCACCATGTCGACGGGCACACCCTGTGCGGCGTATTCGTCGATGAAGCGGCAGAAGTATTCGGCATAGGCGCGGAGGTAACGGGGATCCTGGATGAAGTAGTCCTGCGTGGCGAGGCGGCGGGGGAATTTTCCGTTGCGTTCGCCGAGGAATTTCATTTCGTCCTCATCAATGCCCTCGACTGTGCCGTAGAGCAGGTAGTCGACCTTCGGGTCGGCGTTGTTGAAACGGCTGCTGACAACGGGGTAGTCGCCGTTGATTTTCATCCATGAGGGCGGGCTCCAGGGCGAGGCCCAGCAGGCAAGGTCGGGGCGGTACTTCTGAGCGGCGCGGATGAGGGGGATAATGGATGTCTTGTCGCGGTCGATGTTGAAGTGGCGCAGCTCAAGGTCGCCGGGGACTTCATCGCATGAGAACCATGAGCGGCCATAGTCGTTGCAGTTCATTCCGATTCGTCCGCGGGAGAAACGCAGGTCGCCGTCGGGCGCGAAAAGATTGCGCATGATTTCGTCCTGCTCGTCGCGGGTCAGGAGCAGGAATGTGTCCCAGTCGAGTTCGTTGAAAGTGGTGCCCCATGCTTTCAGGGGTACACCCTCTTCCGATGCTGAGACGGTGAGGTCGGGGGTGCGTGACGGTTTCTTTACCGATGCGATTTTTGTTTCCTGCCACAGGGCATCTTCGGTGCTGGTGATTCGTTGTACGTCTCGCCGGGCGTGTGCTCCAAGGCACACCAGGGCCATCAGGGCCGGGAGTAGGAATTTTTTCATGTTTGATTTAAGGTTATGGGTGAGGGATTATTTGCAGATCAGTGCTGCGGCCTGGGCGGCGATGCCTTCGCCGCGGCCTGTGAATCCGAGGTGCTCGGTGGTGGTGGCTTTTACGGACACGCATCCGGGTTCCACACCGAGGTCGGCGGCAAGATTTTGCTGCATCTGTCCGATGTAGGGGAGCATCTTGGGGCGTTGGGCTATGATACATACGTCGACGTTGCCCACGCGGTAGCCTTCGGCGGCCAGGAGCCTTACAACCTCGCGCAGGAGCATGCGTGAGTCGGCGCCTTTCCACCGCGGGTCGGTGTCGGGGAAGTGGTAGCCGATGTCGCGCATGGCGGCGGCTCCGAGCAGGGCGTCGCACAGGGCGTGGATGGCAACGTCGGCGTCGCTGTGGCCGAGAAGTCCTTTTTCGTGCGGGATGTCAACTCCGCAGATAATACAACGGCGTCCTTCGACAAGTCGATGGACGTCGTAACCGGTTCCGATTCGGAAGTTCATGGAATTATGGAATGTGCGAGAGTTTGTAAATCGGCGTCCTCCGGACGCCACGGTTTATTTTTGAGTCTGTCCCCGCACACCTTCGGCCAAGGCCTTCGGTGTACGGGGTTATGGATAAATCAGCGTCCTGGCGGACGCTGAGGCGGCGTCGGCGGTGACTTAGCGGCGCTTGCCTACGAGGTCGCGCAGGCCGTCCATGTCGAAGGTGAGGGAGAAGCGGAGGGTCTGGTCGAGCGGCGATGTCTGGGCTGTGGCGAGCATGTAGGATGCGTCAAGGCGCACTACGTTGAGCGAGAAGCCGGCGCCGAAGCCGAAGTACTGGCGGTTGCCTTTGAGCTCGTGTTCGTAGTAGTAGCCTGCGCGGAGGAAGAACTGGTTGTTGTAGGCGTATTCGGCGCCGAGCGACCAGGTGATTTCACGAAGTTCTTCCTTGAACCCACCGGGAGCGTCGCCGAATGACTTGAAGATGCCGGTGAAGGGCGACATGTTTTTCCATTTTTCAACCGCTTCGATGTATTCGCGCTCGCCTTCGGGGGTGTTGACGTCGTACTGGCTCTCGCGCGGACGTGTGGGCACGAGAAGTTTATTGAGGTCAAGGTTGATGGCGAGGGTGTGGTAGTCGGCCAGGGGGAACATGAATGATGTTCCGAGACGCAGGTTGGTGGGCAGGAAGGCGGGATTCTCGCCGTTGTTGTAGGATACCTTCGTACCGATGTTGGAAATGTCCCAGCCCCAGGACCACTGACATTCGTTGCGTCCGATCACGGGATAGGTGGTGTAGTAGCCGGAGATATCGGCCGAGAAGGCGGATGCACCGGTGGTCTGGTCGCCTGCGTATGATTCGGAGAATCCGAGGTCGGAGTAGATGTAGCGGAACACGATACCCATCGAGAATTTTTCGGAGAGCTTGCGGGAGTAGCCCACGTCGAACGACATTTCGTAGGGGTTGAGGCTCTGTCCTGCATCGCCGCCGGGGCCTGATGTATTTACTTCACCGAGCGAGAAGTAGCGCAGTGAGGCGCTGACGGCCTGATTGTCTTCCGAGCCGAATTTCCAGTAGCCTGCGAGATTGGCGAGGAAGATATCGTTGACGAGTTTGCGGAGCCACGGGGTGTAGCTGAGCGACACGGCGGCCTGGCTGTAAGCGAAGGCATATTTCGACGGGTTCCAGAACTGGGAGTTGGCATCGGGGTCGGTTGCGGCACCGAGGTCACCCATCGACGCACCACGGGCATCAGGGGCGATGCTGAGCGAGGTCACGCCTGTCTCGATAGGGTTGAACTGGTCTTTATCGCTTGCCGCGCTTGCCTGCATGCAGGCGGCAAGGGGAAGACAGAGGAGTATGATATGACGGAGTATTTTCATGCGCTTGTCAGGTTGTTGGAGATTATTCAACATCTAAATAACTGACACGGGGGCATATTATTGCCCCCGTGTGATGATTTTATGACGTGTGACAGTCCTTTTTAACGAATGACAACGATTTCCGTTTTGGGTGTGTGGGTGTAAATCTGGTCCTTGCGGAAAGTTGAGAAGGCCGTATAGCGTCCGTCGGGCACGTCGGCACCCTTGCTGTCCTTGAGGTTCCATACGAAGGGGAAGGATACGTTCTCGCGCGAGAGCACGGTGTTGCCCTCGTGGTCGAGGATAACAAGGCGTGCGGTGGGATTGTCGGAGAAGTTGTGGTTCAGGTCAAATTCCACTGATTCGCGTGCCACCTCAAGGTCGGTTGAGAGGGTCACACCGGTTGTGGTGGCTACGCACTGGAAGTCGAGCGAGGCCGATGTGCGGGTTCCGGCATTGTTGGCGAGCGACAGGCGCAGAGTGTGACGTCCGTCGGCCACGGAATTTACGGGCAGGTCGAAGCGGATGCGTCCGTCGGGTAGGTACGTGGCAGTGTAGGCGAAGTCGGGATAGGCCGTTGTGCCGTCGAGCACGAGCGAGGGAGCAGCGCCGATGATGCGTGTCGACATGTTCACTCCTGTGGGCGAGGGGTCAACAATGGCTGTCACGGTGAAGTCGGCAGTGGTGAGGCCTCCGCTGACGAAGTCGGGCGAATTTATGTAGAATTGCTCGATTACGGGAGCGGAAGTGTCGAGCCCGGCAGCGAGCGCACTGTCGTATTTGCCAACTTTTATTACCTTGGAGCTTCCTGCGGCTGCTTTTCCGGTGCTTGTGTCGGAAGCGGAGAGGGTGAGGCGGTTGAGTGCTCCCTCAACGCCCGGAGCTGGAATGTTGAAAGAAGCCTCGACGCGTCCGTTGAGCACGCTGAGAGCCTTTTCGAGAAGTATTGATTCCTCAACGGGAACGGTCATGGATGTGTCGTTGCTTCCGTCCTTAACTGTTGTGGAAAGTATCGACGGGCCGTCGTAAAGTTCGAGAAGTCCGGTGCCGTTGAAATCGGTGACTGCATTCCCGGCTGCATCGGCCACGTGGGCTGTGATGCGCACGGTGCGAAGGGGTGCCACGTTTACCTCGGAAGTCGCAGGCATGTCGTCGACAGTGTCAAGAACAAGGCGGTATTCGGGCACGGGTACTGCGATGGAAGGGTCGCCGCAGAAGTTATAGGATATGGCATTGATTGCACGGTATGTATCGAGGGTGGGGGCGATTCGGTTGCGTGCTTTTGTGAAGAGGTCGCCGAATGTCGTTCCGGGGCTTGCGTTGGCATATTCGCGTGCCACGGAAAGGTTGGTTGCCTGGTTGTATTCGAGGAACACGGGGCCGCTGGAGGCCACGATTCCGATCATACCGCCTTCGGGATTGAATATCATGCCTTCGGCGATGGAATTGCTGAGGTGGATGAAGGGGTAGGTGTCGCAGGTCGACATCATGGCGAATCCGGGCACGCTGTATTTTGTGGATTCCGCGAGCTTGGTGTTCCACAGGTGTGCGCAGATATATGTGGCATTGCCGTGGCCGCTGTACGAGAAGTATCCCTGGCCGCGGGTGAGCGAGCGGGTGATGAGCGAGCGGGCCTCGACAGCCACGCCGTTTTCCCACGGGTATAGCAGGTTGTGGGCGCGTATGGCCGCTATATCCGGATTGTAGGACTGGAGGGTGGCGATTGCCTCTTCCGACTGGATGAGGTGCTTGTTTCCGTCGCCGTCGTCGCTGAGCATGAGTGCGCGCATGTAGGTGGCGGGGTCGGGGCGGGATGTGAGATATTTCTCGACCTTGCGTGTATAAGCCTGCGCTTTGGAGCTTTCAGAGGGAGTAAGGCGGCCTACATTCACTTCGGTGGGAAGGTATTCGATGCGGTTGATGTCGAAATCATCCGAGAGCATGCCGAAATAGAGGTCGGCTGTGTAGCAGCTGTTGAGGTCGTTTGTCACGCCGGTGTTTTCGGCCGGGAAGCAGAGAAGCATGTCCGACTTGGGCACGGTTATGAAACGGCTGTCCCATGTGGAGCATCCGTAGAGGAGAATGTGGCGGAAGCGCAGCGGGTCGCGGTCGTAGAACATCTTTGCCATACGGCGGTAGGCGGCGGGATGGCGCACGCCGGATGAGAATTCATTGAAAATATCGTCCTGTACGAACACTGTGGCCTCAAGTCCGTCGGTGCGGCGGCGCATGTCGGCGTATTCCTGGGCGTAAGGCTGCATTGTGCGGGTGGTGATGATAGCCATTTCAGGCGTTTCGGCGGCGTGGATGTTCTGAGCCACGACATCGGAGTCGAATTCCACTCCCGGCATGGTGTGGGAGGGGTTGAAGGCGATGAGCGTGCACGACAGGCCGCTCTTGAAGGCCGCTGTGACGGTGCGCGACGATGCGTCGTAGCGTGTGTCGTGGCGGGTGATGGCAAGAGGATTCGTGATGTCCCAGATTTCGGCGTCGCGGTCAGCTCCGGAAACGGTGAAGTGCTGTCCTGTGGCGAGATATGTGCCAGCGAGAAAGTTCATCCGCAGGCTCTCCTCGTCGTCATTGAGACGGTTGAAGCGCGGATAAAGAACAAAAGCCTTGTCCACTGCGCAATACTCGGGAGAGAGACCTGCGGGCACGGCAATGTTCACGTTCATCACATAGTCGGTGATGGTCGAGCCGGATGCCGGGGTGAAGCGGGCATCGCCGTAGCTGCTGTTGTAGTAGCGCGATGAGTTTGACAGCGATGTACATGTGTTGTTTCTGATGGAGGATACGGTTAGGTCGGAAGGATATGTTACTGTCATGCTGCTCTTTACCGATGCCTTCATCGCGTAATCGTAGCGGAAGTATCCCTGAAGACCGGTGCCGAGAGTTGTCGATGTGCTGTAATCGCGCAGGCGGAAGGCAAAGTTCTCCGAATCGCCCTGTCCGAGACGACGGCCATGGAAGTAGACGCCGGTCGCACCCACGTTCTGTACCTCGCGTTCGATGAAGTCGGCATGCCAGTGGGAGTCGAAAGTGCGGCTTGCCGATGCTGTCACGGCCACGGATGCGATTTCCTTGCGCGGCGCGTTGTCGGTGATGAAGTAGTAGGCGCAGGAGTCGTGGAAGTTTCGTGTGATTGTCGCGCTTCGGACAGCGTTGACGGTTATTTTCGCGTCGGCCTCGGCATAGAAGAGCACACGGCCGTCGGCTGTGTGCATCGAGGCTGTCTGTACGATGTCGTCGGGGAAGTCGGCCGGGAAACTGTGGTTGGCTGCTTCAAGGGCGCTGTAACCGAATACGGTCACGTTTTCGGGCGATGAGAATCCCCATTGGCGTAGCTGGTCGTAGGTAATCTGACGTATTCCGGAGCCTGTGGCTTTTACTTTCACCCATTTGCCTTCGGAGAGAGCGGAGGATGCGGCATAGTGCGAGGGCTGGTAGGCCGAGGCTGCCGAAGTTGCCATGGCTGCGGCGAGAAGAAGTATTGCGCTTGGCTTTGTCATGAGAGGTTTATTTTATCTTGAAGTTGAGGGAGTCGGTGGATTCGGGGAAGTCGAAGCGTGCGCTGACGGTCATCCCGATTTCGGGAGTGAAGTGGCACGCTTTGTCGGTGAATATTATCATGTCGCCCATCTTGAGGGTGGCGTAGCGCGACAGGGCTGCTATTGCCGTGTCGGCGTTGATGTCGTTTTCGGAGCAGGTCATCTGTAAGGTCTCGGCGCCGGAAGATCCGGTGATGTTTGCGGTCACGGTGAACCCGGCTGCACGCGCTTCTGCCGGGTAGTCGAGCCAGTGGCCGGGCACGAAAGCGCGGTCCATCAGGCCGAAGATGTCAGGCACAGGGTCGGAAACGTCTTCCGGCAGGAGGACACACACGGTGGTGATTGCGTTGTAGTAGGAGGCTGCGTGGCGCGCGGGGATAGAGCTGCCGAGACGGCATATTTTTATAGCCGGGCATATTGCCGCTTTCCAGTGTGGCGCAAGGTGGTCGGGCAGGAAAAGGGGCTCTCCCTCACGCACGAGCGCGGAGTCAACGCCAAGACGCACCTCGGGTGTCGACCCGGGGGTGAGGAGTGAGGAATTTCGCAAGCAGATTATTTTCATTGGCGGAGAGAGCGGGATTTATATGTCGAGACTTGCGAGACGGTTGTACATTACGGCCAGGTGGGCGTAGATGGATGTGTTGGTAATCACCACACCGTCGCGCACGCGTATGCGGTAGGGGGTGAAGTTCCACAGGCCTTTTATGCCACATTCGGTGAGGTAGTCGGCCACGGATTGGGCACTGTCGACGGGCACGGCTATGATGCCTACCTTGATGTTGAGCTCCTTGACAAGCGCCGGAAGCTCTTCCGGAGTGTATACGGGAATGTCGGCAACGGTGGTTCCGGCTTTTTCGGGATCGGAGTCGATGCCGGCCACGATGTTGAGTCCGTAGCGCTGGAGTCCGGAGTCCTGCATGAGTGCGGCGCCGAGACTGCCCGCACCCACCATCACGGCGTTGTGGCGTGAGCCGAAGCCGAGGAAGTCGCGGAGCTTGGTCTCAAGCACGGCAACTTCATATCCGATGCGGGTCTTACCCTTGATATTGAGAAACGACAGGTCCTTGGCAATCTGGGAAGCATCCACGTCAAGCTCTTCGGCAATCTTTGTGGATGAGATATATTCCACATGTCTGGAGCGCAGCAGCGACACGTATGCCAGATACCAAGGCAACCGCCGCAGGGTGGGTTCCGGCAGCGGGTCGAGTGTTCGGTTGCTTGGGGTCGTGTGGTTTCCAATCATGATTTTGCAAAGTTACGAAAAATTTCCGAAATAGCCCGCACGTGCGTGAGTGTCAGTCGCCCGCGGCAACGGCGATGCGTCTTGAGGCGGTCTCGTAGGAGTCGGAGCCGGAGTCGATGCGGGCGCGGTAGAGGTAGATTCCGCGTTGCACGCGGCGTCCGGAGTAGTCGGTAAGATTCCACGACACGGGCACGGTGAGGAACATGTCGCTGCGTCCGCTCTGCCGGCTTTCCCACACGGGTTTGCCAAGAAGGTTGTAGACGGTCACGGTCACGTTGACGGTGGCATCCGGTTGGTCGTGGCTGAGGTAGAAGTTTGCCATGTCATAGGCCGGATTGGCATCGGAATATATGTCGTAGATTTTCGGAGCCTTTTCAGGGTCGACGAAGAAGTCGATTTCCGACGTTGTGGAGTTTCCGGCGGTGTCCCACACGCGCAGCATCAGGCTGTGTGCGCCCGAGGTGAGGTTTTCGAGGGTGTAGTTGATGGTGCCCGAAGGCGAGCCGTCGACCGAGGGAGTGAAGTACAGGGGCAGGTCGGCGTAGGCCTTGTTGCCGTCAAGGATGGCCGTCATCTGATGGCCTATTCCGGCTCCGGAGAGGTTCAGGGCCACGTCGTCGCTCACCTCGGCTATGAGCATGGGCGAGGCGTTTACAGTAGAGCCGGATGTGAATGTGCTGTGATTGAGGACAAGCGACGAGATTACGGGCGGAGTGGTGTCGGGCGCGGCGGTGTCGTCGTAGCCGTAGACGTATAGCTCACGGTTGAGCCCCACGGCCTCGAGGGCTGAACTCGTATCGGTGCCGTCGGGGTAGGCGTAGAGCGATACTGTGGCCGGGCGGAAGTTCTGGGAAATCTCAGCCGGCATTGCCACGCGGAGGGTGTATTGGCCGTTGACGACGCGTGTCGAGCCGGTGAAAATGCGGTCGCCGTACTCCTCGAAGTTCGATTGCACGCCGTTTTCGCCGTTGCCGAGGGTCGTGACGGATTTCTCGGCATCGTAGATGTCGACAAGAAGGGTGCCGTTGAAGTCGGGCAGAGGTGTTCCGTCGGGAGCTGTCACGCGTCCGGAAATCTCGCATATCTCCAGGGCGGCGAGCACAGGAGGATTTTCCGGGTCGATGTCGGCTCCTCGCACCTTGTCGATGGTGACAAGATTGTCGGGGATTGCCAGATGCAGGGCCGGATCGCCCATGAACACGTAGCGCAACCTGTTGCTGTTGGAGCGACGTACGCCGTCCGACGAGAGGATGTTGTTCTTTGCCCGGCGGTAGATTTCGCCTGCGGTGAGGAAGCGACCGTTTTCGTCGCGGCAGGCCAGAGTGCGTCCCATTGCCTCCGAGAGAAGCCCGTTGTCGGATATGTACACCGGGCGGGTGGCGCTGATAATGCCTATCGCACCGCCATAGCGCTCGAAGTAGATGATCTCGGCACCGCTGATCTTGCTTGCGTCGAAGCGCAGGAAGTCGCAGGTGGCGGCGTAGATGAAGGGCCAGTGGCGCAGAAACATGTTGTTGAGGTCGGTGTAGGAGAGCTGTCCCTCGCCGGTCCAGCCTGTTTCGTTGGCGTGGCCTACGAAGTTCCACCACACTACGCCCTCATCAAGGTAGCGATACATGCGGTTGCGGGCCTCGGGGTATTTTCCTCCTACTTTCTGGAAGGCGTCCATATAGACCTTGCGGATGAGGTGCTGCTGGCCTTCGGTGGCGGTGACACCATTGATGATGTTCTCTGTCTGGTCGAGGTGGGTTCCGTTGTCCTGGTCGTCGGCAAGGAACATGAAGCGGTGTTTCCACGCTCCGCGGCGCAGTCCGGCCATGTAGTCGGAAATCTTGTCGACAGCGTTGCGGACGTCGGTGGCCGATGTGGCCGGGATGCGACCCACGGCAATTGATATGTCGTCGAGGCCCATGTCGCTTCCGCTGTTGTCGTCGAGCAGGGCGATGAAGTCGTCGGTGGAGTATCCTTCGTTCTCACTCAGGCCGCTGCGTACCGTACGGGGCATCCATCCCGGGATGGTTGGATAGGTCTCTTTTTTCATCACCGAGGTAAGGCGGCGGTTGTCGAAGGTCGTGCGTGCGAGCAGTACGGCGTAGCGCAGCGGCTTGCCGATTCCTTCCTTGCCCCGGTCGTGGAGCATCTTGAGATAGTGGCGTATGGCGGCGACGTCGGGGCTGCCGGAGCCGAATTCGTTGTAGATTTTATCCACGTTGACTACCTGCACCGTAATGGGGTCGGCGCTGCCGCGGTGAAGGTTGGCAAGCCGTTCGGCCTGGTCGAGATAGGCCAGAGGGGTGATTATCACCATGTCGGTGGATTCCGCGGCGTGGAGGTCCTGGTTGTCGACCGTGCCGTAGCTTACGGGCTCGGGGAGGGTGGCCTGCGGATGCCATGCCACGTAGGAGCGCATGCCCGAGTAGGATGCGCGCCATTGAAGCACTCCCGATGCGTCGGCGGGACTTCCTGTGCGCAGGGCAAGGATGTTGCCCGGTGCGGTCACGTCCCATACTACGGTGCCTTCACGGGTGCCTGAAAGGCGCAGTTCGCGGGTGTTGCTCCAGAACTCGAGGCTGCCGGATGCGGGGAGCTTGAGACTGCGGGGGTAATTGAGCGTGAGATAGTTGAGCCAGGCGCCGTTCACGATCCCGGAAGCAGAGAAGGTGATTCCTATGGTTGCTTTCCCGGATGCGTCGGGCTTGAATGTGTGGCGTGCGGTGGTTTCCGTGCCGCACACATACACGCTCGTCGAGGTGGCCTGTATGCGGTCGGACGACTGCTGGCTCAGCGGCGAATTGTTGTGGGTGAAGGCGAGTTGTCCGCCGGATAAGGTGTTGGAAATGAACGAACATTCGAGCCATCCGTCCTGCACCTCGGGCATGGGGTCGGTGAGGGTGAAGTTGAAATTGCGCGAGCGGGTGTTCTTGAAGTCTTCGCCCACCAGGAGCGCTCCTGCTTCCCCGGGCGATTCGATTTCTTTCTCGTAGTGGATGCGGTCAAGGAAGTATTCCACGGGATTGACCGGCTCGGCGTTTCCTACCTGTTCGATGGCGGGGATTTCCTCGTCGGATTCGGTCACGAAGTAGTAGGACGTGGTGGAGTATATGTTCAGGTCGTAGTGGTAGTAGCTTCCGGTCGACTGAACCCATTCTCCGGCACCTGTGGCGTAGAACACGACGCCTTTGTCGGTCAGCACCGACTGCACCGGCGGCAGGTCGTCGATGTAATTGGATGTGGACAGCACATCTGGCATGCGTCGGCCACCGTAGCCGTGGATGCGCACACGCTCGGGGTTGCTGAATCCCCAGCTGCGCAGTGTGGCGCGGGAGATGCAGTACACGCCGGAGTTCTCAACCCCGATTTTGACCCAGCGGCCTGAAGCCAGTCGCGAGGATTCGGCATAGGTGTCGGTGGGGAAGGCTCGGGCCGGAAGTACGGGCATGAGCAGTGCCGCCGCCAGGATGAGCGCCGTCGGGCGGAAGCGGTAGGCATGTCTGTGCCACAGGGAGGTAAGGAGAGTATATATTTTTGTCATCTGATAATGTCGCTTGCTATTTATCCGATAGGATTAACGGAGCGGTGGGGCAAATATTGCGTGGGGCGGATAAGAAACGGGCGGCGCCGGATTGGCGTCGCCCGCTATGTGGGTATGGGGAATATTTGAAATTACATCAGGAGAGCCTTCTTGCCGTTGATGATGTAGATGTTGCCTGCCTTGGGAGCTGTCACGCGTACGCCGCGGAGGTCGTAGATGACGGTTTCGCCTTCGGCTTCAACGGTGATGTTCTCAACGCCGGTGGGGAGAGGAGTCTCGTCCTTGGGTTCGCCGATGAGCACAAGATTTTCTTCGGTGTTCTCGCCGGGGAGATATACGGCTTCGTTAGCCTTCAGTGTGCCTGAAGTGGCGTTGTTGAGCGAGAGTCGTGTAACCTGGTCGCGGCTTGAGCCATCTTCGCTGACTTCGTAGCGTTCGGTGGTTCCGAGACGGTGGAGGGGCTGGTTCTGATCGTAGTTGATGCCCCAGAGGTTGCTTAGGGCGTCGGTGTCGATAGCGGTGGGCAGGAGAACACCCTTGAGGCCTGTCGAGGAGTTTTCATCAGCGGCACGGCGGATTACGCGCTGTGTCGATACTTCTTCGTCGGATACCACGAATGAGTTTTCGGGACGGGCTTCGATGGGGTCGGGATACTTGATGTCGCCGGGGATGACGAGCTTAACCTGGCCGTCGGCATATTCGGTGGCGAGGATAAACGGAGTCTGTGCGGGCACTGTTCCGGTGAGTTCGGTCATTTCTACGTAGCTGAGCTCTTTGCCAGAGTTGCTGTCGACGAGCTTGGTCTTCATTTCCGAGAGGGTGTAGAACTTGGTTGCGTCGTCTTCGGCCTCGACGGGGAAGTCGAACATGCAGGCGGTGTGATAGCTGCCGTCCCAGGAGTGTTCTACGTCAACGAAAAATTCCTGCGATTCGTTGTCGACGGGCTGGATAACCCACTGGCCTTTGTCGCCGAGGGTGTCGATGCTGCTGCCTGCGAAGTTGAAGGTGTTGCCTTCGCCGTTGATAAGGCTCGCGCGCTGACCCTGCTGGATGTAGGGCAGATACTGGTACATGAGGCTGGTGATGTAGTGGCCTTTCATCATATCGCCCACGCCGTCAAATGCGGTGCCGAGTTCGGGGAATTCGGAAGAGCCGCGGGTCACCTTGTAGGCAAGGAGCTTGAGCCAGTTGAACAGGAGATTGTGGTCGGCGAAGATGGTGCGGAAGCTGGACTGTACGTAGCCTGCGTATTCAGCGCTTTCTTCGGCGGTGATTACCTTGTTGCCGGGATTGGATGCCAGGTCATAGCCCCATCCCTTGAGGATTTCGCTGTCTTTGGCGGTGAAGTTCTCGAGGGGCAGGCCGTGGTCGGCGAGGAAAAGGCTCATGATGTCCATGGCAGCCTCGAATTCGGCTTTTTTAGGCGAGGTGGCATACCACTGCGACACGGATTCGAAGCTGGGAACGTCGAAGGTGATGGTGTAGGTGCGCTCCTTGCCGGGAACGGGACGCAGACGGATGGCGATGTCGAGATTGGCGGTCACGGTCTCGTTGAATTCGCGAGCCACTGCGAGGTAGTCGCCGTTGCGGTCAAAGTCGGGGTGTTCCTCGAGGAACTGCTTATGGTCCGCAGTGTTCCACCAGGCATCGTCCTGGCGGCGGTTGTCGAGCTCGGCGGCTGCGAAGTGGATGATGGCACCCACTGTGGTGCGGGCAATGGAGGTGTAGCCGCGCTGGAATCCGAGCTGTACCATGCCGTAGACCAGAGGCACGTTCTGTGCCAGGACGTCATTGATGAAGTTTTCGTAGTCGGCCACCGCTACGTTGTCGAGCGATACGTCGATGCCCTGGCTGCGCAGGTTGGTGAGTCGGTAGCTCACGTCGGCGCCTTCACCTTCAGCCTCGGCTGAGATGTAGATTACTGAACCGGCGCTTTTCTGAGCTGCCTGGAAGGTCATGTCGGGAGCTGCGGTGAACGGACCGCGGACTTCGACATACTGGTCTTGGGAGGCCACACCCGCAGCGCTCTGCACGCGGAAGTAGCCGTTGATTACTTTTTCCTGTGCTGATGCTGACAGGACTGTCATTGCTGCCATTGCGACGGACAGCGTGACTTTTCCAAAGGAAGTAAACATGTTCATAGGGAATGTGGATTTATTCAGTTGTTTTTATTCTCGTGGTATATTATTTTTTCGCCGTTGCAAATGTAGATTTGTCCGGGAACCGGATGCGCTATTGGCTGGCCTAATACATTATATAAAGTGTTGTCTTGGTCCTGCGGGAGTCGGGTATCGGCTGAAATGAAATCGAGTCCGGCCTCGCTGCGGTCGAAGATGAGTTTGAGCGACGGCGCTTTCGTGGCTGAAGCCCCGAACGACGACAAATCAAGGTATGTTTTATCATAGGTAAAACGGATATAACCCAATAGAACTTATTTGAGTGGTTATCAGTGTATTAGATTGACTTGGTTTTCTATTCGTTTTCCTTTATTTCTATCAATTTTCTCAATTAGTACGACTTTAGTACATCTTTTCTCTCGGCTAATTGTTAATATCTGTTGAGGGCGATTTTCGTGTTTCCCAACATGGAGTTATCTTTGCGCCACAACACAAAATTAATTGATTATGGGCAGACAACCAAATAAATTAAAACAGAATCCAAGGCTCTTCCAAAAGAAGATGACCGATGGACGATATAGCCTGTTCTTGGAGTATTATCTCGGGAGAACGGAATCGCCAGTATATGATGATGACGGAAACCATGTTCTCTATACCGAGGGCGCAATGAAAGGAAAACCTAAATACAAGATAAGGCACAACCGAAAGACAGAGGCGTTGAACCTCTATATCTGGGCGGCTCCAAGAAATGCTCAGGAACGACAGCAAAACAAGAACACTCTGCAACTCGCAGAGAAGATTCGTTTTGAGAAAGAGCAGGAGATGCTTGAAGACAGAAAAGGATACCGACTGAAAAAGGAAAAGGAGTGCAACTTCCTCAGGTATTTCCGCAATCATCGGGATAACGAGGCTTTCACGATACCTGTGCAGAAGTCTTACAAATACGCTTATATCCGGTTCATCGAATACCTTGAGGAAACTCCACGATTCGCCAAGTACAAGGAAGTTCTTCCTATGGACGCAATTACACCCGATATGGTTCTTGGGTTCACCAACTATCTGCGAAAGAAATGTACCGGAGAGGGACCGAGAAAGAATTACCATTGGTTCAAGAAAGTTATAGCTGACGCAGTTGATGAGGATTTGATAAAGAAGAATCCATGCCGGGGGATACGCATAATCTATGACACCAATGTTATGCTGAAGGAGATTCTTTCACCAAGAGAAATAAAGAAACTTGCCACTTTCAGATATAAGGGCGAACATCGTGAGGTGCAGAGGGCATTTATCTTCTGCTGTTACACCGGTATGAGATTCTGTGATGTCGCTGAACTGACATTCACAAACATTGATTATGAGGCAATGGTGATGAGGTTCAATCAGAAAAAAGCGGCTGGCAGGAGCGCACATGCCGCCGTGGTAACGCCACTCAATGATGAACTCCTTAAACTTATCGGTGAGCCGGAGAATGATGATTACTCCCAAAAGATATTTGACTTACCCCATAAGGGAACAGCGAGAAAACATCTGCTCCGTTGGGTCAAGGAGGCCGGAATCAACAAGAAGATAACGTGGCACTGCGCCCGACATAGTTTTGCGGTAAATCTTCTCAATGCCGGAGCAGACATCAAGACAGTATCGTCATTGCTTGGACACGCAAACATCAAGATGACGGAGAAATATCTCCATGTGATAGACTCGCGCAAGCAGAAGGCAATCAACAGCCTCGGGAAAATAACCTTCGATACCGGGACAGAATAACGGGCAACCTTTTTTCTCGGTGGAATGTTTATCCTTGTGTAACTGAGAATAAAAGACTATATTTGCGATATAATTCAACGTCATAATGTTTTTGTTTCATTCTTGACGTGGATTTAGTGGTGGCCATCGGGAGGGATCCCGGTGGCTTTTGCTAATATATGAATCAATGAATGTCTTGAAAAGTACGGAAAAGGAACGGAAAACCTCGGAACTAAAACGGAAAATCACGGAACAGCACCGAAAAAATTTGGAAATCCCGACATGAGCATATTATCTTTGCCGCTGAAAAAAGAATCCGGCAAGAAGAAAGGGCTTGGGAAATAAAAAATAACCATTTTACCATACCGCACTGAACCTTTTTCTTTTCGTTGGTGTTAGAAAATTCGGTCAGGTGGCGATAGCCACATCATTCACTGACCTCGGCAAAATGCGCCTCCCGTGTGTTCCGCAAGAACACGCATAGGGATTGGTGCGCGGTGGCATAGCCAAAAGAGTATCCACACCGCAGCAGGACCGAATCACCGTATAAGGAACGGTGGCATCCGTTGCACCCCTGCCACATCACCCACGCAAAGGGTGGACATAAGGAAATATACGTTTACGAGACCTCGCCAAAGGAGCGCAATCAAGCGCAGTGTGGCAAGGCCCCGCTTTTTTATTGCCCTTCCGGTCAGGGCAATCCGGGCGAAAATAAATAATATTTCTATATTCTGCCGCATTTTGCGTGTCAGCATGACGAAAGTCACTTACTATCTTTGCAATCGTCATTCAGCCTTTTTCCCTCCGGGTGTAGTCGTCGGGCTGAGTGACGCAGTTAACCATTGACTGACAACACCCCCAAGACGCGTATGAAGAAGACCCTTCATATCATTTCATCCACCTTAAACGATGAGCGATAGTAAAATTTTTCATTCCCCAAACACCACTTATCCACGTACAGTTATGAATCTTCAAGAACTGATGACAATGCCCTTCATGGAGGCTCTCGCCCTCATCGTGAAGGGTGCGGTTGACGAGTATCTCGACCGCAACGGTCTGCTCTCCGCAATAGCGGAGGCTGCAAAGGGCGAGAAAAAGAATGACTCCAATTCCCTCGATTCGGAGGGTGCGTTGGCTTTTCTCAAAGAGAACGGCTATCCGATGAAAAAAGGTCAGCTCTACAAGATGACGAGCGACCCCGAAAGCGGCATCCCGTTCTACAAGTTCGGCAATAAACTCCACTTCAAGAAAGATGAGTTGCTTGTCTGGGCGGAGAGCAAACTTGTCAGCGGCAACACCGTGGGCTATCTATCTCCGGCTGATACAACGAAGAAAGGAGGTCGCCGATGAAAGAGGAAAAAATAACATCCAAGCCCACCGCCAATACTTCCGGTGCCAGCAGGAAGAAAACATCCACCGCCACCAAGAAGAGCAAAGCGACTACGATCACTGAAGCGACTGAAACCGCTGATATGACTACTCACATTGATACGGTTGCAATCAAAGGGGCTGAACAATCAGCCAATGGTCTAACCACCTGCAATCAAGACGGCTGTACGGCAACCTCGGTTAATCAACGGATAACCAACAAGTTTCCCCTTGATGTCTTGCATTCAAGATTACAAGGCATCATAAATGAGGCCAACGCCACTCTTGGTTTTCCTGCTGATTATCTCGCAGGGTCTATGCTCACGGCAATGGCTGCGGCAGTCGGAAACACCCACGCGGTGGAGCACATGACAGGATGGAAAGAATATGTCATTCTTTTCGTTGCCCTTGTAGGCTCGCCCGGCTCAAACAAGAGCCATCCTCTGAGTTTCGCCATGCAGCCGTTGCTTGACCATGATGCGGAGCAGGAGGCACTCCATGCCGAAGCACTCAAACGCTTCAATGCGGCAATGGAACTGCCACTGAAAGAAAGAACAGCCAACGGCTATGAGCAGAATCCGGTCGAACCGATAAGGAAGCGTTTCACAATGCAGGACGTTACACCCGAAGCCGTCCACCGCATTCTCTCGGAGAATCCCCGCGGTCTGTGCCTCGTTTCCGATGAACTTGCCGGATGGTTCAAGAACTTCAACCGCTACAACAACGGCTCGGAATCAGAGTTCTGGATGTCGGTGTTCAACCACAAGGTAGCCATGTCCGACCGCAAGAGCAGTCAAAGCGGCGTGTTCATCAGGAATCCGTTCCTTTGCGTAATCGGCACGATCCAGCCAAAGATTTTGGTGGAGCTTGCCGGAAACAACCGTAATGCCAACGGATTCATGGAGCGCATACTCTATGTGATGCCCTCCGACCAGAGAAAGGTGAAATGGAACCGCGAGCGCAAGGCCCCGGCATTCGACATCGCAGCTGAATGGAAATCCATTCTCGGCAGACTGATTGATATTGCACCCACCATTGGGGAGCATGGCGAGATTCAGCCGGAGATGATGCCCTTTTCCTCCGATGCTCTTGACCGTCTTTTCTCATGGCAGAATGATGTGGCCGAGCGGTGCAACCGCGAGGGCAACGACACACTGACATCAATAGCGAGCAAGTTGGAAATCTATGCCGTCCGCTATTGTCTTTTGCTGGCACTCTCAGATTGGGCGTGTGGCGATGAGAAGAAAGCAATCGACATCGGCATTGTCGAGCGTGCGATAAGTCTGACTGAATACTTCCGTGTCACGGCTGCCGCTGTCCAGCGTGTCGTGGCCGAGGACTCAATGAAAGAGCAGGAGGTCGCGGTCATTTACGATTTGCCAGAAAGGTTCACCACCGCCGAGGGCATCGCCATCGCCGAGAAAAACGGAATGTTGGCCCGCACGTTCCAGCGGTTTCTGAGCCGTAACTGCGGTATCCTTTTCCGTCACGTTTCACACGGAGTCTATTCCAAATTATAAACTTTACCCCTTGTCATTATTGTCGTTTTGTCATTTTCAATGAGAATGGCAAAGCCGCCCCATTGCGTCAAAACGTCAAAAATGACAGGGGGTACTATCCCCACACAAAACCGTATGAGATACTCGATAAACGACCCTGCGTCCGTGGCTCAGACTGCCACCGGTGCACCACTGTATCACCTCTATGGAGGTGCAGTTCCATCCGTGCTGCGGCTGCACGGAATTTACCCCTGCTGTAAATTCATTAGCATACTATGGAATTTTTCGAGCCGCATGGTCTGTGACCACGCTAAAAATGTCCTCCGTATGCCCAAGGGTGACACCCCTTGGAGAACCCCGAAACGGCTTAATCGGAAGCCGTATTTAGACACTGCGATTGTTTCACGCCTTGACATCTCCCTCCTATGAAACACTACGCAGTATTCAACATGAGGAAGCCGAAAGGCGGAATCAACTCGCTCGGTCTTCACATCGAGCGCAGACATCATCCCGACAATGCGCGGGCTGAACTCAGTCACCTCAACCGCTACGACATCGTCAAACTGCCACCCGGCTGCAAGACGATAGCCGAAGCCGTGGAATACCGAATCGCCCATGCAGGCCTTGCACGTAAGGTTGGCAAGAATCAAGTCCGGTGTCTGACGGCTGTAATGTCTTCAGACCATGACAAGATGGAAGAACTTATCAAGGAGGGTAAGTTCGAGGGTTGGCTGAACGACAGTGCCAGGTGGGCACAAGACAAATTCGGCAGGGAGAATGTTGTGGGAGCGGTTCTCCACATGGATGAGACAACGCCCCATCTGCACATCGTCATTGTACCCATAGTCACCACCGAGAGAGAACGTGCAGCCCGGGAGGCAAAGGTCAAGAAACGATACCGCACCAAACCGAAAGGGACGGCAAGACTGTGTGCCAATGAAATTGCCACTCCCGAAAATCTCACGCTCTGTCAGGATGAGTATGCGCAGGCGGTGAAGAAGTACGGATTGGAACGTGGCGAACGAGGTTCATTGGCTCGTCATGTAGATCAGCAGGAATACTACCGCAATCTCCAACGGAACAAGAGAGAACTTGAAAGCGAGGTGGCAGAACTTACCACTGAAAAGAAAAAAGTCAGTCGGGAGAAAAAATCGTTGGAGGCCAGCAAGGATAAAATTCAGCAAGAGACAAATCTCCTTATCGGCAAGAATGAAATCTACAAGAGTGCCAATGACAGACTCAGTAAAGAGAATGAGACGCTTGTAGAAGAGAACAACATGCTTGTCACCGCCAACAATTCCCTTGTCCCAAAAGTGACTGAACTTGTTGAGCAGCATGATGAGCTGGAGCAGTCCAACGCGAAACTCGCTGACGACATCGCACGTCTGGAAATGCAGAAAATGCGGAAAGTGCAGACAGCGCAGGATGCAGACTTAGCAAAGTACAAGGCTGACATTGAGCGATATTTACCCGATGTCTCAGACCTTTTGTTCTGGGGCAGATATTGCACCTCCATCGGCTTCCCTGACAGTTACGTACACAGAATCCTCAGCTTTGAGAAAATAGGCTTCAAAGGTCAACTATACTCCCACGAACATCAGCAGAGTTTCCGCACGGAAGGCTCTTGGGCAAAACTTGAGAGGAGTGCCGATAACAAGCACACATTTGAACTCAAGATTGACGGAGTAAGTGTTTTTCAGTGGTTCAAAGATATGGCTCGGAAACTACTTGAAAAGATGGGATTTCGTCAACCACAACCCAGACAAGGAAAAGGCTTGCATCATTAGTCCAATCTGATGAACACGATTCAGCCCGGCGAAAAACTTTTTCTCGTCGGGCTGAATACAGGTTTTTCAGTTTGAGCCAAATTTGATGCCCTTTTTTACTCTACGATAATATATACAGAAGTTGTCGAAGCACAAATATGTAAGTAGAGCCATACCTCCGGTTTCAAACCAAGCGTATCCTGAGGTCGAATTAGTAGCTAAATTCCAACCACGAGCTATGACACACAATATACCCACAACAAGGAGTGCGCCCGAAATATTACGTTTTACTCGATTGCTTACCATAATTATCTTTTCGCGGAAGTAGATACTTTATGAATGTGTTCAGTGAAACGGTCTGAAAATTTATATTTTCCTGCTTTTTCGGCAGCTATATTGTAGTTGTCAATGAATTTGTCAAGGTCACCAACACTCTCTACGACTGCCTCTACACCAAGTTGATCTCGTATAAGGAACACCATATAATCTCCTGTTGTATGCCCTTCAAAATGAACACAACCAAATGATTTTTGAAAATATTGCTCCATATCAAGTTTGCCATCGAGATAATCACACGTAATTTTATCAATTTCCGCTAAGACTTCTGGCGAGTTTTCATAATCCGCATTGTAAATTTCAAGCATCCGCTTTCCGTAAGGAGCAAGAGATGTAAGAGGCATTTGTTTCTTATTGAGAATATCCGCCACTCCCTCTCTCATATTGTTTACGAGAAACAAAACCGCACCATCCATCACATCATCTTTATACACAGTGTTGAACACTGGCATAAGATAGAAATGGTGCATTTCATGGGCCAACGACTCTGTTGCTGCTTGAAGTCCATCATGAAAGAATGTATTGACATCAAGGAATAAAGCGTCTCCGAGTGCTCGACATTCTAAATCCCATACAATAAAGTATATCGGACAAGATTCTGGTTCAAGACCAGCTCCATTGTTTGGGACTAAGCTTAATGCCAATTTGTTAGCCTCAGTAACGACCTTGTCTGTATCGAATGATTCAAGAATTGAGGAATAAATTTGAAGGTTATTCTTCACACTGAGTGCAGTCGAAACAAAAAACGGCAATTCTGATTCTAACGTTGATAAGTCAATGTTATCCAACTGTCTTGCAATACTATCACATAACGTAGTTTTAGACGGGTCATAAACAATGTTGAAAGCATTCTTCACGTTGTTTTCAAACTCATCCTTGTTCCAATCTACTTTAGTGAATAATGCTTTATAGGCAGGTGAAGCAAATAGATTATTCCAATCTGATTCTGTTAGCATAGTGCCATTAGCAGCTTGGTTGGCCATATTCAGGTACTGTTTAGCAGATGAAATATCTACTTGAAAGATATCGGGAGCTTTGGTTTCTGCAAACATACAGAAACAGCATAGCATCGAAATTATGGAGAATATTTTTCTCATTGGAACGTGAATTGTTATTTGATGTGTTTATTAATATATTCTACAATTTCGTTAGGAGCCTCACATCCGAGAACGTACTTTTTACCATCTTTCAATGTGACAAGAAAACAATCGGAGGCTTTGCCATAGTATGCAAAATATTTTCCGATTGAGGGTTCTTTGAACCATCCGTAATATCCAAACCAACCACCGCTTCCGCAAATGCGTCTTGATGCCATTGTCGGAGAATACAATTCTACAGATGTAATCAAACTCAATGGAATTGACTTTATTTTCAGAGGTCGATTGATGTTTAATACGCCATTCTTGACGGAAATAGATAATGGCATATAACAAAGAGCTGTAAAACAAAGGACGACAAGTGCGCCAACTACTATGTATTTTGCCAATGAATCTTTAGCGAAACAAAATGCCGCTAAAAGAACAATAAGACCTATCAAGGTCATAATTGTGCTCCAAGCGCTGAGTTTTACCTTTTTTCTCATTCAATTTAATTTTTATGCCATAGGCTCATTGGCAGTTGGTATTCAAAGAAAACGTGAGCCAACTATGCCACGTCTAAAGTGAGGGTCGTAGGAAACCTTTGATACAGATGTAACAATAGCAGCCCACGCTATGCGCGTGAGAACCACTATGCCATCTCTTGTATCAAGTCGAAAATTTCCTACGTTTTCACTTCACAAGATGAGCATAACGCTTCGTATTTTTCAATATGTCGCGGACTGAGTTGCCTCACTCCAACTGCAAAATTACTAAAATTCTTTGAATCAGAGGGTGTACTACCCAAAGAAATCCGAGAATTGCACCGAAAATAAATCCAACTAAAAATAGCTAACAGCCCTTAAAAATACCAAAATCGAAGTCACGTCTTTCGATTTATCCAACTAATTAGTACAATCTTAGTACATACTCAAATTTGTAACTTATTGTATAATAGATAAATATGCGCCACAAAAGAAGTTAAGGTATGCCTTGTTGGCTGTGAATTCGGGGTAGATTCCGTTGGCTTTAGCCGGAAGTTTGTAAAAGCCGACTTCGCCTATGCTGTTGATGCCGAGCACGCGCGTGTTGGCATCGGCGAGTTTATGGCCGTCGCCATTGGCGTTGGTGTAGAGCTGAAATTCGCCTTTGAGCAGGTTGCCGGTGAGGTCGGCCACACTTTCGGAGGGATTGAGTGGCAGCAGACGGTTTTCTTTGGTGTCGAGGCTCTTGCATTTGAGAAGCACGGCGGAATTGGCCGGAACGCGGTCGGCGTCAACACGGGTGAGCACTGCGTAGAGCTGACCGTTTGCTGTGGCCGACTCCTTTATATAATAGGCTTCCACACCGTCGCGACATTCGTATGGGAATCCGGTGTACATGCTCGTCCAGTAGCCGCCTTCGAAGAACATATCCTCATCGGGCTTGGCTCCGAACCAGAAATAGTCCATGTGCTCCTCGTCTATTGGTTGCACGGCCATTGCGCAATAGGGATCGGACTCGCCGAATGAACCGAGATAGACGTCGCAACCGTAATTGTTGTAAGTCATTTTGAAACCGGCCTGACTAACGGCAGAACTTTTGAATCCGAAATAGCCGTAAAAGTCGTTGTGCATACGCAGGAAATCAAGTGTCTTATTACTCGTCAGGGTCTTTGTATCTGCCCCCTGCGATTCGAGTACGACTTTTGTAAGTTGATCGGTCTTGGCTGTTCCTGATTTTATATAAAATATGGTGTTAGGAGATGCTTCCGGGCATATTGGACGGATAGTGTCGGTGCGGGGGTAGGCAAGGTTGGTAAGGCTGCCGTTAGTGTTGAAGTCAGCCGGGTTGAAATCCAAGGGGAGAGCCCAACGCAGAAGTGTCGGATCCACAGTTTCGCCACCAGCTATTGGCATCGTGGCGCTATACTTGCCTTCCATTGTGAGTACGCGGTTGCTGAAGCAACGGATGCGGTAATACTTACCCACTTGCGGCACACCTCCAAGTTCCCGGATTACGGCCTTGAAAGTTATTTTGCGGTCGAGGGTGTATTTGAACTCGCTGTCGTAGGAGAGTATATTGCCGTTTTCATCTTCCCAATGGTCGAATTCTACCATCACATTCTTCACGTGCTGGTACTTGGGAAGTGTAGGCACGGAGTAGCTTACAGTCACTTCATCGCCGATGCTGTTTTCTTCCGGGCTGATTTTGGGAAGACCGTACGGTAGGTTTGTTGTGCCTGTGGCAGCCGGTTCCTTTATGAAATGGGCTGTCCATGTCGAACTTGTTCCGGGAGAAGTAGTGGTATATGTTGTTGTGCCGTATTCATGGGGATTGTCCATGGTTTCGGTGCTTCCGCTTTTCCATCCGGCAAATACGTAGCCGGGATTGGCCTTGGCAAAGATATACCATGTGTGGGTAGCGCTTGACGGTATGCCCAGGAATTGTCCGGTACTCTGTGGGTCAGTTGTCATTTCGGCAACATATTTGCTGTCGGCAGGAGTGCTTGAACTTTTGGATGCAAATACCAATCCGCCTTCAGGATTGTCGGAAACGACTTTGCAATAGCTGTACAGAGTCGCTTTAGCTTCAGGAGCGGCAAGGATGGTGAGCAGAAAGAGTAAAATGGAGCTGAGGAGGGCTTTGGGGAGTAGAGGTTTTGTCATATATGGAGAGAATGTTGGTTTGTATTATATTTGTTGTTCTTTCGTTCCGGCTCGGTCGCCGAATTTGATAGTTTCTAAAAAAAGTGCCTGAATAGGTATTTTTTTGCAAACTCGAGTTGAAAATACTTGTGCAGAATTATCCCGTAAAGTATGCAGCATCAATAGCTTGGCACCTAAAAGTGCACAAAAGTAAACAAAAACAATGTAAAATGAATTACTCAAAAGTTAAAATGTATTAAAAATGCTTGTTCACTTTATCTCAGGGAGATAGGGGAATTTAGGCAAAAAAGGGTTATAAAGGCAAAAAGGCAAGATAATGGAAACTGTCGTAAGAACCATTATCTTGCCTTCCTTTACCTATTTGCCTTTCTTTGCCTAAAACAGCCTATTTGCCTTTTATTGCCTAAAATAGCCTATTTGCCTTTTATTGCCTAAAATAGCCTATTTGCCTATATAATCTTTTCGAGTGAGGCGACGTTGCGGGCGATTTCTTCGTCGGAAACGCTGTAATCGGCGAGGTCGCCGGAGAGAAAGCGGTCGTAGGCGGCCATGTCGATGAGTCCGTGGCCGGAGAGGTTGAAAAGTATTACCTCTTTGCGGCCTTCCTCGCGGGCTTTGAGCGCACGGCGGATGGTGGCGGCAATGGCATGGGAGCTTTCCGGAGCGGGAATTATGCCCTCAGCGGCGGCGAAGGTCTGCGCGGCGCGGAATGTCTCAAGCTGCGGAATGTCTACGGCGTCAATCAGGCCGTCGGCTTTCAGACGGCTCACGATTGCCCCTGCGCCATGGTAGCGGAGTCCTCCGGCGTGGATGTTGGCCGGGGCGAAATTATGGCCGAGGGTGAGCATGGGAATCAGCGGTGTGTAACCGGCCTCGTCGCCGAAGTCGTACTGCATGATTCCGCGGGTGAGTTTGGGACATGATTCCGGTTCGGCGGCGATAAATCGGGTGCGGGCCGAGCCGCTGAAGTTGTGGCGCAGGAAGGGGAAAGCCAGTCCGGAGAAGTTGCTTCCTCCACCGAAACAGGCGATTACCGTGTCGGGGTATTCTCCGGCCATTTCCATCTGCTTTTCGGCTTCGAGACCGATAACCGTCTGATGCAGCGATACGTGGTTGAGTACCGAGCCGAGGGTGTAGCGGCAGTTGGGCGTGGACATTGCCAGTTCCACCGCCTCGGAAATGGCTGTGCCGAGCGAGCCTTGATGATTGGGGTTTTCAGTGATGATTTTGCGCCCGGCTTTGGTCGACATGCCCGGCGATGCCACCACTTCGGCGCCATATGTTTGCATGATTGAGCGGCGGTAGGGCTTCTGGTGGTATGACACCTTTACCATATACACTGCCAGAGCCAGGCCAAAGTGCTTGGCCGCCAGCGAAAGAGCCGCGCCCCACTGGCCCGCTCCGGTTTCGGTTGTGATGTTTGTGATGCCCTGCTGCTTGCAGTAGTAGGCCTGGGCTATGGCCGAGTTCAGCTTGTGGGAGCCGACGGGGCTCACACTTTCATTTTTAAAGTAGATATGCGCAGGGGTGTCGAGCAGTTTCTCCAATCCGCGGGCGCGCACAAGCGGCGTCGGGCGCCAGATCTTGTACATTTCGCGCACCTCGTCGGGAATCTCAATCCAGGAATCGGTGTCGTTAAATTCCTGACGGGCAAGTTCCTCGGCGAAGAGCGGATAGAGGTCTTCGGCCTTCAGCGGCTCCTTGGTCGCGGGATTGATGATAGGCAGGGGTTTCACCGGTATGTCGGGAAGTATGTTGTACCATTGCGTGGGAATGTCCGATTCCCTGAGCAGAAATTTCTTGGATTCAGTCATTGGGCGGTAAAGTTTAAGCGTTTTGCTGTGGTTGACGAAATGATGATATTTGTTGTTTGATTTGCAAAGGAAGTATAAAAAATCCGTAAAATCAAAGAAAATTGCGACAAAAAGATATTGTGTAAATGGGGTTTGTTGTGGACCTGATTTGAAATGTTAAGCAAAAGGGCTCAATGGCTTAAAAATATCAACGGGCTTTTAAAAATCCGCTTAATTAACGGCTCGCAGGCGCGCATCGGAACGAATAAAAAGAAAATTTGCAAAATCCGCCAAATGTCCTTACCTTTGCAGGCGAAGACGCCCGGATGGCGGAATCGGTAGACGCGACGGTCTCAAACACCGTTGGGGCAACCCATCCCGGTTCGATCCCGGGTCCGGGTACTGATAATGGCTGAAAAACATACATTTTTCGGCCATTATTTTTTTATAATCTACATTCTCATTCTTATGATTGGCAGGTGTTTTATTTTTGTTATGGCTTTGTGTCTGGCAGCCTTGAGTGCTGATGCGGGCCGGAGGGTGCAGGTGCTTGACGGCACGGACGGTGCACCGTTGGCCGGGGCTACCGTGATTGACAAATCCGGAGTGATTCTTGGGATTACCGATGGCGACGGGCTTATTACGGTGGCAAGCGAGAGCAGTTTTCCTGTGACGGTACGATGTGTCGGATACGAGCCTGTGGAATCGTCGGGCGATGTTGTCCGTATGGAAGTGGCGGCATTGCCTCTTAACGAGCTTGTTGTTTCTCTCGGCGACAGACCGATTAAGCGTGTCCTGTGCTTTGCGCGGGAATACAGTTCAGGAATTGCCGGAGCCGATACGATGCTCTATTATTGTGAATATATGGCCGAGGCTTTCATTGCCGATGGAAAGGTCAAGGGATATAAAAGTCATGATGCCAAACCTTGCGCCAAGGCATATAAGCGCTATGCGCGTATTGTCAAGCAGGGGCAGGACAGCGTTTTCCGACCTCGGACCGGCGATGATGTTGCTGATCTTTCGTGGTTTGATTTCATGGCATTTCTGCCTTCGGAAAAGGTGGAACTTCCCGATGCGTTACGCGGTGGAGCTGACGCGGATACCGTTCATGGCAAGTACGGCCCGCAGTTTATATACAGGAGGAAAAACGGCGTTTTCTCGAAAACTGCCGATGTTCTGAGTAATCATAAGGACCGGAAGTGGTCGCCTTTTATCTTCAAACTTCTCGGTATTACGGTCGACATCGACGCGGGTTCGTGGACAATGACGTATGCCGATAATGATCAGGGGCAATACGGTATCAATGATTTTATAAGCGGCACGTATAATATCCATCTCATAGGCAGGGGAAAGTGGATCAAGAAGCTCTTCGGCACAAAGCTGCCGGTGGAAATGAGTACTTATCTTGAGTTGTGTCCCGTAGAAATCACGAATTGTACCGTAGCGGAATACAAGGAAATGACCGACGACTTCACGCGCCTTCCCTTCCGATATCCGGACAGCCTGCGTCCCTTATCACCTGCGGTTCAGCAACTTGTCGAGCAAGTCGACTCACTCCGTCCGGAAAAGTAAGCCGCCGGCGTGGAGGATACGTGCCCGTGCTCGTGAGACTTCAGCCGGAATTAGTTTTAATTATGGCGAATTCGCCATAATTAAAAAACGGATTATAAAGAATTTTTTGAAAAATCGGGGGAATGTCTTACTTTTGCCGCGTAACATTCACTTAATAAATCAATCATGAAAAATCTCTTAAGCATAGTAATAGCATTGTTGACCTGTGGCGTATGCGCGGCCGGTGACGGCGGTTTTACAACGCGGTTTCATATCACGGGATTCCCGGATTCAACGGTATGCAAAGTCCGTATTCATGACGGCGCGACATACGACGATTTCCGATTTGACTCAATATTTATTGTAAACGACAGAGCCGAACTCCATGGTATAAGCCAAGTGGAGATACCCGCGAGGATGTATGTCTTCACCGACAAGGGTACAATCACAACCTACGTGAGTAACGGCCACGAGGAAGTTATTTCCGGTGCGGCTGACGATATCGACAAGGAAGCGCTTAATTATGAAGGCGCTCCGTGGAGCAATGACATGATGAGCTTTAACCGTGAAATCGGGTATAGGATAAACGAGATTTCGCGTCTTGCGCGGAAATTCCGCTCGATGACCGATGAGGAGAAGCGAGAGTATTCTTCCATGGCCAGAAAACTGGACTCGCTGCAATGTGATTTTTTTATGCGTAATCCCAATTCATGGCACGTCCTGTCGCAGATGGAGTACAAAATGATGGATATGCCCAAGGAGGATGTCAGGAAATTTTACGATGCCCTGGAGCCGGACCGCAGGGAAAGCCCGTATGGAAAGGCAATCAATGGCTACCTGAATGTGGAATCCATCGCCATTGGCGACCGGTTAAGCGATTTCAATATCATTGCCAAAGACCAGAACGGAAATGAAGTGAATCTTGCCAATCTGACCGAGCCGTATATTCTGATTGACTTTTCTCAGGTTTATTGCGGCCCGTGCATCGCTGCCGCTAAAGAAATCCACGAAATAAAGGAGAAGTATGCCGGGAAGGTCGCCTTCATAAACTACTCCTGCGACAATACCGAGGCTAATTGGCGGCAAATGGTAAAACGCGATGCGCCAACGTGGCCCTCGCTTTTCGACGGCTCTGGCGCTACCGGAGAAGTCTGCCTGAAATACGGGGTCAACTGCTACCCGACCTTCTTCCTTTTCGGCCCTGACCTCACCCTGCTCGACCGCACCGAAGGCTATGCTCCCGGCATGCTCGACACCTATCTGTCGACGAATACGAAATAATCGTACCGCATAGCGGCCACGATAATAAAGCCCCGACCAATCGCTGCGTCAGCTGCGGATCGGTCGGGGTTGTCTATTTAATAATGTTCAATAGGAGCGGAATCAGTTGCGGGGCGTCAGGTTTTCGAGTTCGACCATGCGGGCGAGGTATTTGCCGATGATGTCGAATTCGAGGTTGACGCGCGAGCCGGGGGCGATGGTCTTGAAGTTGGTGTGCTCGAAAGTGTAGGGGATGATTGCCACGCGGAAGGAGCGCGGGGTGCTGTCGCACACGGTGAGACTTACGCCGTTTACGGTCACCGAGCCTTTTTCTACGGTCATGTAGCCCTTGGCTGCGAGCTCGGGGGTGATGTCGTATTCAAATGTGAAATAACGGCTTCCGTCGAGGTCTTCCACGGCGGTGCACAGTGCGGTGGTGTCGACGTGTCCCTGCACGATGTGGCCGTCGAGGCGTCCGTTCATGAGCATGGATCGCTCGAGATTCACGAGGTCACCGGGGCGGAGGTCGCCGATGTTGGAGCGGTCGAGGGTTTCCTGAATGGCCGTTACAACGTATGTTCCGTCGGGATTGAGTGCCACTACTGTGAGGCACACGCCGTTGTGGGCCACCGACTGGTCGATGCGCAGCTCGTCGGCGAAAGAGCATTTTACGGTGAGGTTGACATTGCCGTCAACACGCTCTGCGGCCACCACTTGTGCCGCTTCTTCTACTATTCCTGAAAACATATTTGTCTTGTTTTGTTGATTAGTCTGTTTTTGTCCCGGGGTCAAGATTTATCTTGCACGGTGTCCTGCGGTGAGGGCGAGCTTCACGCGGGCGGTGGTGCCGGGGATGTAGCGCAGGGTGGCGCGAGCCGTGCCTTTGCGGCTATCCACTGTCACCTTGCCCTTGGCGCCTTCGACAGCCGTCACGTGAGTTCCTGCCGGGATGGCGTGGATGTCGAATGTGAGGTCGATGGCCTTGGGCGCGCCTTTGTAGGTGCCTTCGGATGTGATTTCAATTTCGATGCTGCCGAGGTCGGATTCGGAGCCGCGGAAGCGGATGAGCCGGTACTCGCCGTCGGCGATTGAACGTGCCGACAGATGATTGTCGTCGTAGAGCGTATATTCCGAAGTCACGCCCGGACGAGGAAAGTATTCTACGGTGAAGCGGTCGGAACGGTAGTCGCCGGTATTTTCCATCTTATAATCGGCCATGGGAATGAAAGCACCCGCGCGGACAAACAGCGGCAACTTCTCAAGCGGCGCCGGATAGTCGGGCAGCACTGTGCCCCCGTCGTATACGGTGTTGGGGTCGGAGAAATCCACCCACTGCGAACCTTCGGGGAAAACGATGCGGCGCGACGACGCTCCTTGTGTCAGCACCGGAGCCACGAGCACATCGCGACCCCACAGAAATTCGTCGTAAATCGAATCGGAGGCTGTGGCGCTGAGTCCATTGTCATGGAATCCGAGGGGGCGCACCAAGGGCCAGCCTTTGGTGGCGTTTTCGTAGGCGAGGGTGTAGTTGTACGGGAGCCAACGGTAGCGGTCCTTCACAAGCTGCTCGATCACGCCGGCATGCTCAGGATACTTGTACGGTTCGGCAAATTCTTGGGAATGTGTGCGCAGCACCGGAGAGAACAGTCCGAGCTGGAGCCAGCGCACATAAAGCTCCGGGTCGTAAGGATGTTCGCGGTCGATGGCGAAACCGCCCACGTCGTGCGACATATATGCCAGGCCGCTCAGACCCGAGTTGAGCATGATGCGTATCTGCGGCTCAAGACCGCCCCACGAGCGCGACACGTCGCCCGACCAGGGGAACACGCTGTTGCGCTGAAGTCCGGTTGTTCCGGCACGCATGAGGGTGAAAAGGCGTGTGTCGGGATATTCCTCGCGGAAGAGGTCGTAGATTATGCTGCTCCAGTCGTTTCCATACATGTTGTGATAGTGGCGCGCCTTGAGACCGTTGGCGTGCACGGCGGTTTCGGGGTGTGCCTCAGGTTCGCCGAGGTCGCCCCACCATCCAGCCACGCCGAGGTCGGTGTTGGTCTTGTACATGTTGCGGAGCCATGCGCGTGTGTCAGGGTTGGAAACGTCGAGCATACCGCCTTCGCCCACCCAGATAGTGATGTCGTGGGTGTTGCCGAGCGAGTCGCGTACAAACATTCCTTTGGAGTCGAGTTTCTTGAAATTGTCAATTCCTTTGCCGTTGCGGAGCACGAAAGGCTCGGTAATGGGCACTACGTTCACGCCCTTGCGACGAAGGTCGGAGAGCATCTTACGCGGGTTGGGCCAGTTTTCGCGGTCCCAGTCGAGACGTCCCATGTCTTCCTCCTTACCGAACCAGTAGAGGTCGAGTACCACCCCGTCAAGAGGGTAGCCGAGAGTCTTGAGCGTGTCCACCACGCCGATTGTCTCCTTCTGGCTGCGGTAGCCGTACTTGGAAGTGATATATCCCAGCGACCACAGCGGCGCGAGGTCCTGGCGCCCTGTAACAGAAGAGAGTTGCTCGGTCACGTCGGCAAGGCTGTTGACGCCGCCTACATAGTAGTAGCTCACCGGCACGGGGCTTTCGGTTATATATTTCACGGGATTGCCGAGGATGAGCTTTGCAGTGGCGGGGTCGTCGAAAACGATTGCATAACCCTCGGGCGAAAGAAACAGCGGCATAGTCACGTTCATCTGGCTGATGCGCGGGTCGGTGCCGGTGTAGCCGTAGGTGGGTCGGTTGTACATCACGAGAGTGTCGCCGCGGAGGTTGAAAGAATGTCCGCGTTCGCCGGCGCCGTAGAACGAGCCTTCCGAGCCTGTCAGCAGGGAGATTGTGCGCTCGCCCCCGGCCTGTGTGCGCAGGCCGCTGTCATACACTACCGAGCCGGGAGTGCCGCCGTCGATTGTCACGGCGCCGCTGCGGGGATTCACGGAGGCCATGAGTCCGGCAGAGGTTGTTATGGTGGATATGGCCGGCGTGCCGCTTACGGTAGCTCCGCCGTCGCCCGTGGCGGGGAGAACCAGTGTGCGGGGCGCGGTAGGGAGGGTTTCTCCGGCGGATGCTGAGGCCACACGGAGCACATTGGGGCTTACTGCTGTCACCGAAACGGTAGTGCCCGAAGCCGTTGTAAGGCGCAATTCTGATGCCGTGTCAGCCGCCATAGCTGCCGGAGCGGCCACGGCAGATGCAAGTAAAAGATTTATAAGTGTGATATATCTCATAATATGTAATTGTAATTCTTACTCGCAAAGTTACGTAAAAATCGGGGAATTTTACGTAACTTTGTCAAATGCCATAACCAACAATCATACCGTGAAATCAAAGACCATCGTTCTTGGCGCGATTGCCGCCACATTTTTGCTCCCGGTTTATGTGTCGGGACGTGTCACCGACTATGTCGACCCTAAAATCGGGTCAGAAGGTCTCGGACGAGTTTTCATCGGCCCCTCGCATCCTTTCGGGATGGTAAAGCCGTCGCCCGACTGCACTCCGTCGCCAAACAGCGGCTGGCTCCCTATGCCTGTGCGGGTCGACGGCTTCAGCCAGGTGCATGTGAGCGGCACCGGTGGCGGCCCCAAGTATGGTAATATCTCTATCATGCCTTTCTGCGGAGAGGGGGCGATGTCCTCAACCACACATTACGATACCCGACGTGACGAAGAGATTTCTCTCGGCTACTATTCCACCACCCTCAACGGCTCAGGAATCCGTGTGGAGGCCACTACGGCACCGCGTACGGCAGTGTATCGCATAACTTATCCTAAATCCGCTCCCGAGAAAGGGTTGGCCGTTGATGCCGGATTCTTCCTTGGAGAAAGTCCCGTGCCCGATGCCCGCGAGGCACAGCAACTTGTAGGCTCGCAGGTAGAAATTGTTGGCGACAACGCCGTGCAAGGCTACTCGCGTATCCGCGGCGGATGGAACAACGGTCGAGCCTATACGGTGTACTTCTACGCCGAGACATCAGTTCCTTTTACGACGGCAGCCACATGGCGCAACAGCGAAATAGGTTCCGAGCGCAGTCGAGCCGACCACGGCGACAAGACGGGCGCATTGCTCGAATTTGCCGACGGAACTTCTTCGGTGGAAGTGCGTGTGGGCATATCGTTCCTGAGCGAACTGAAAGCGCGTGAAAATGCGATGAACGATACACAGGACAAGAATTTCGATGCAGTGCTTGCCGGGCTTATCGACTCATGGGAGGGTCTGCTCAATCGCATAGAACTCGGACCGTCGGCTACCGAGGCTCAGAAGCGGATGTTTTACACAGCCCTCTACCACACGATGATAATGCCCGCGGATCGCACGGGGGAAAACCCGTTATGGAACGACCCGATGCCATATTACGACGATTTCTATGCAATCTGGGACACCTACCGCACATCCATGCCGCTTATAACTCTGATTGACCCGGTGCGCCAGGCCGAGATTGTCAACTCGCTTGTCAACATCGGTCGCCGCGATGGCTACATGCCCGACGCCCGCAGTGGAAATGCCAACGGTCGCACTCAGGGAGGGTCCAATGCGGAAATCGTGATTGCCGACGCATTTGCCAAAAAACTGCCCGGTGTGGACTATGAAGCGGCTCTGCAAGCCATGCTCAAGGATGCCACCGTGGATCCGGGCGGAAATCACGAAGCCGAAGGCCGCGGAGGCCTTACCGAATATCTCGCCCTCGGCTATGTTCCCCACGGCATTGACCGTGCCGGAAACCGCACGGTTGAATACAGCTTCTGCGATTGGGCAATAGCGCAGGTTGCCAAAGGTCTTGGACACAATGACCTGTACGACCGATATATGAAGCAATCAGGCTCATGGCGCAATCTGTGGCGCAAGGACTATGAACACGACGGCGCTCGCGGATTCATCATGCCACGCGACCGCGACGGCAACTGGCTCGATTCCATACCCTATGGACATTCCCGCCTTGTGAAGCCGAAGTTTGAATACACGCCGCTCACTTTTGAAGGCCCGTGGTACACTCCCTGGTGGAGCATGTTCTTCTACGAAGCCTCGTCGTGGGAATATTCGCTCAGCATACCCCACGATGTGCCGGGGCTGATTGAGATATGCGGAGGTCCGGATGCGATGCGCTCCCGCCTTGATACCTTCTTTGACAAGAATTATTTCAATGTCAACAACGAGCCATCGTTCCTTTCGCCGTGCCTTTACCATTGGCTTGGTCGTCCCGACCTTACGTCGGAACGCGTAGCGGACATTTTGGCCGAGAATTATAGCGACACCCCCGCCGGATTGCCCGGCAACGACGACTCGGGCGCGATGTCGTCGTGGCTCGCCTTCCATATGACCGGACTTTATCCTAATGCAGGCCACGATTACTACCTCATCCACTCACCCGTGCTTGAAAGCACAACATTCCATCTTGCCGACGGGAAAGATTTCACCATACGCGCTATTGACTTCTCTCCCGAGAACAGATATATCGTATCGGCAACCCTCAACGGACGCGATTATCCCTGGTCGACAATCAGCCACGCCGACATTTCAGCAGGCGGAGTGCTCGAACTCAAGATGGGAGCCGCTCCGGCTTCGTGGGGTAAACAGATGTGGCCGGATAAGAATTAAACCATCAAATTGACAGATATGAAAAAAAGCATATTCCTACTGTTAACCATATTATTTGCCGCCCTCGGGGTAGGAGCGCAGGAATGGAACGACTCCATCCGGATTACTTATAAACTTCACGGGCAGACGCGCCGCTTCAACACCGTGTTCCGACGGCTCGCCGGCGGTGGTGCTGAAATGTCCTGGGAAATCGAGCGCAATCTCAAGATGTGGCGCGGCACCTACACAATGACCCCGCATGCGGTCAAGGAGGGTACTGCCATGAGCTTTATCATGCCCGAGGATGGCAAGCACGTAACCCTTCCCGACAACGAGACCTTTGCCATACTCTCACAAAAAGCCTACAACATCCTGCGCGATTCGGGCAGGATGGAGTGGGGTGGAGCTACCTTCCGGCTCGACTCCATTGCCAATGAACGGCTTTATGCCACCGATACAATCGAGGGAGCACGCATAACCGTGCTTGACAATCAGGGATTTCCGCTTGTGACCTCAATGCAGGACAACCCTCTTGAAATCAACTGGACCGCTACTCTCATATCCCGTGCCACTCATCAGCGAATCAAATCCCGCCGTCGCTGATGCGGCTGTCACGGAACCTGCGGGCAGGCTTTTTTGTTTTATTAAATAAAATCGCTAATTTTGTTTCCCGTAGTGATTAATCAAATCAGATGATAGACCATATAATAAGTAAAGAAATAGTTGAGCGCGCCGTGCTCGTGGGACTTATCACTCCCCGTCAGGACGAGGCCAAAGCCACCGAATATCTCGCGGAACTTGCTTTCCTGGCCGATACAGCCGGGGCTGAGACTGTGCAGACCTTCCTTCAGCGTCTCGACTATCCCAACCCCCGCACCTACGTAGGCAAGGGCAAACTTGAAGAAATACGCGATTTCGTGGAGAACAACGATATCGGCATGGTAATCTTCGACGACGACCTCACATCCAAGCAGGTTGCCAATATCGAGAGCGAGCTGAAGGTGAAAATCCTTGACCGCACCAGCCTTATTCTCGACATCTTCGCAAAACGCGCCCAGACGGCAAACGCCAAAACTCAGGTCGAACTGGCTCAGTACCAGTATCTCCTGCCGCGCCTTACCCGTATGTGGACCCACCTCGAACGTCAGCGAGGCGGTATCGGCATGCGTGGCCCGGGTGAAACGCAGATTGAGACCGACCGCCGTATAATCCTCAACAAAATATCCTTGCTCAAGGAAGAACTCAAGGCCATTGACAAGCAGAAAGCCGTGCAACGCAAGAACCGCGGAAAACTCACCCGCGTGGCGCTCGTCGGCTACACCAACGTAGGCAAGTCGACGCTGATGAACCTCCTGAGCAAGAGTGATGTATTTGCCGAAAACAAGCTCTTCGCGACGCTCGACACCACCGTGCGCAAGGTCATAATCGACAATCTTCCCTTCCTGCTCACCGACACCGTGGGATTCATCCGCAAGCTCCCCACCCATCTTGTCGATTCGTTCAAATCGACACTTGATGAGGTGCGTGAGGCCGACATCCTCGTGCATGTCGTGGATATTTCCCATCCCAATTTCGAGGAACAGATTGAGGTTGTTGACCGCACCCTGCGCGAGGTCTGCAACGGCGCCGACAAGCCCATGCTGCTTGTGTTCAACAAGATTGACGCCTTCTCCTACACACCCAAGGATGCCGACGACCTCACGCCCAAAACGCGCGAGAACGTGTCGCTCGACGAGCTTAAAGCATCGTGGATGGCGAAGATGAACGACAATTGCGTGTTCATTTCAGCCAAGAAAGGCACCAATATCGACGAACTCAAGCATAAGCTCTACGAAATGGCGAAGGAAGTGCATCTGACCCGCTTTCCTTACAACGATTTCCTCTTCCAGAAATACGACGAAGAACAGGAATAGGAAATGATAGGCGATGATAGGCTATAAAGGTTAAAAGGCAAAAAAGGCAAAAGGTTAAAAGGCAAGATAATGGTTTTTGCCTTCCTTGCCCCCCCTCGCCTCCCATTGCCTTCCCTTGCCTTCCCTCGCCTCCCTTTGCCTCCCTTTGCCTCCCTTTGCCTTCCCTTGCCTCCCCTCGCCTAAAATATAACACCCATTAGACCCAAAGATACCCCAATGGCACCCAAACTCAAAATTCTAAAAAAAGACGAATGGCTCTCTCCCTTCGCCGACGCAATCAACGGACGGCACAAGGATGCCATAAACAAAGAGAAAGACCTCCTTTCGGGAGGTGCCAAGTCTCTTGCCGATTTCGCTAACGCCCACAATTATTTCGGGCTTCACCGCCTTAAAGATGGCTCGTGGGTGTTCCGTGAATGGGCGCCGCATGCCACTGGCGTGACTCTCACCGGCGACTTCTCCGGATGGGAGGAACAGCCGCAATATCAGTTGCGGCGTGTCGAGGGTAGCGATGGTGTGTGGGAAGGGGTTTTCGCTCCCGATGCAATGCACCACGGGCAGCTCTACAAAATGATTGTCGACTGGCCCGGCGCCCGTGCCGAGCGTATTCCGGCCTATGCCACACGCGTGGTGCAGGACAAGGATACTGCCATATTCTCGGCGCAGATTCATATGCCGGAGCGTAAATTCCGCTGGACCGACAAGGCTTTCACGCCCGATACAGCTCCGCTGCTGATCTATGAGTGCCATATCGGCATGGGACAGCAGAAGGAAGGCGTCGGCACCTACGATGAATTCCGCCTTAACGTGCTGCCGCGTATTGCCGCCGACGGCTACAATGCCATTCAGATCATGGCTATCCAGGAGCATCCTTACTACGGCTCGTTCGGTTACCATGTGTCGAATTTCTTCGCCGCATCGAGCCGATTCGGCACGCCTGAGGAACTTAAAAAACTCATCAACGAAGCCCACAAGCTCGGCATTGCCGTGATTATGGACATCGTGCACTCCCACGCCGTCAAGAACGAGGCCGAGGGAATCGCACGGCTCGACGGCACTCCCGACCTGTATTTCCACAGCGACCCCGGACGCCGCGAGCATCCGGCATGGGATTCCCTGTGCTTCGATTATGGCAAGAATCAGGTGCTTCACTTCCTGCTTTCCAATTGCAAATATTGGCTTGAGGAATACCACTTCGACGGTTTCCGCTTCGACGGTGTTACCTCGATGCTCTACTACGACCACGGTCTCGGCAAAGCCTTCACGCAGTACGGCGACTACTACGACGGCGGTCAGGACACCGATGCAATAACCTATCTCACCCTCGCCAACAAGCTCATCCACGAGCTGCGCCCCAACGCCATCACCATTGCCGAGGAAATGAGCGGCATGCCCGGACTGGCGCTTCCGTTCAAGGACGGCGGCATGGGATTCGACTACCGTATGGCTATGGGTATTCCCGACTACTGGATCAAGCTCCTGAAGGAGAAGAGCGATGAATACTGGTATCCCACCTCGATATTCTGGGAACTCACCAATCGCCGTGCCGACGAAAAGACAATATCATATGTCGAGAGCCACGACCAGGCACTCGTGGGCGACAAGACCGTGATTTTCCGACTCATCGACCAGAAAATGTACTGGCACATGATGGTGGATGACAACGACGGCGACGTGGCACGCGGAATGGCGCTCCACAAGATGATTCGCCTTGTCACCCTCGCCACAATCAACGGCGGATATCTCAACTTCATGGGCAACGAATTCGGACATCCCGAGTGGATCGACTTCCCCCGCGAAGGCAACGGCTGGAGCTACAAGTATGCCCGCCGCCAATGGGATCTCGTCGACCGCGAAGACCTCAAATATAAGTATCTCAACGCCTTCGACAACGCCATGATAGAGCTCGTGAGCGGCGTCTACGACTTCCAGGCGTTGCCCGTCCGCAAGCTCTGGGAGAAGGATTCCGACCAGATACTTGCCTTCATGCGCGGTGACCTTGTGTTTGTATTCAACTTCAACCCCGTCAAGTCCTTCGACGGCTACGGCATCCTCGCCCCCGGCGGCGTCTACGACGTGGTGCTGTCGAGTGACAGTCCCGCTTTCGGAGGCTACGGCAACATTGACGAGCACACCGAGCATTTCACTGTCCCCGATCCCCTCTATGAGCCCTACGGTGTTGAGCGCCTTCCGCTCTACATCCCTGCCCGCACGGCAATGGTGCTCCGCAAGCACCCCGCCAAGAGAAAGGCGAAAGGCGCTGCGGCAAAGAAAGGCAAGTGAAACGCCCTCTTATTCACATTTCTATGATTATGAAAAAACTGCTTTTGTGCCTTGTGGGCGTGCTTTCCTTGGGCGCCTGTTCCTCGGAGACCTATGTCGGCACTGTCGAGTATCGCAACGGCGATACTTATACGATTATGCCCGACTATACCGTAGGCGACATAAACAGAGTGGAATTTTACTGGGACGGAGAGCTTCTCGGCGAGGCAAGCGAGATGCCTTTCGTGTATGAGTACAAGATTGAGGGAGCCAAGTCCGGCTCCCATACCGCTCAGTCTGTTACTTATACAGTATCGACATATAGTAGCAAAATTTATCTGATAGACGTAGAATGAGTTTGGCTATGAGAAGAATCACGACCTTACTGCTGCTGTTAAGCGCCGTGCTGGCCGCTTCGGCTCAGAATCCGAGCGAGATACGCACTCAGATACGCGAGTCGCTCGAGCGTTTCGCCGCCCAGGTCTCGGCTATCAATGATGCTTATGAGCCTATCTCAATCGCGACAACCGCAAAGGATTTCGGAGTAGGCCGCAGCACATATTTCTATTACAATGGTCGTTCGGAGCTTGGAGGTGAACCGCTCACGCTGGAGCGCTTTCTCGACTACTATAATTCGGCGGTGTTGAAACGTCGCTTTATTGAGCACGAGTTTGATTTCAATGTCAACAGTATCGAAAAAGTGGATTCCAAGACAGCCGATGACCGCCGTTACAAGGTGTCGGCACGCCTGCTCCGCACTCCGGCCAACATGGCCGATGATTATCTCATACGTCCTGCCGATGTGGAGATGATTGTGCAGTGGAACGGCGACGGAAAGGACGTGACCCTGCTTGAGGTGAAAATGCCTGCGGAGCTTGGTGAGGTCTATCCGGTGATGGTGCGCGAGTATGATTTCGACTTTCCCGGTGGCAGCAGTCTCTCGTTCGACGCTGAAGGTTCGCCGTGGCGTTCGGCTGTGCGCTCACGCATGCGCGATGTAAAGAAATATCTCGGGCTGCCGGGACATGATGTGGCAGGCGAATATGTGGACGTGCCTTTCGAACTTACCGCCGATAAGCAGACCGTGCGTCAGCTCTCGCTCGGCACTGATGGTATGTATGTCACAGGTGCTGTACGACCCAACTACGACCGCAACGGGCGTTCGTGGCGTGTGGGTCTGCGTCAGGTCGGTACTACGAACACCGCCGCCCTGTCGCTCTTTCAGGAAAAGCGCCGTGGCGTCAATAATCCGTTTAAATTCGATGCCGACGACCTTCCATATCTCTATGTCGCCCTCCATTCGGGCCTGAAGTATCATGTGGGCTGGTCGTTTATGGGGCGCAAGAGTGGAAGCCGCTTTGCTTTCGGTGTGCAGATGGGATTCAGCGCCGATGTGTTCCGTGCCTGGAATGGCTCTTCATCGAGTTCATGGATATCGTCGAGTCCGAACGAAGGCATTGTAAACGGATATAAGGTGACGGAAACATGGCTCGACCCCAAGGAAGCCGGATATTCCGAGCTTTTCGACCCCGAAGGCAACGCAAAATCGCGCTATGTGCGCTATGAGCTTATGGGTGTGGCTGCGTTCAACATCTTCAAGTGGCTGCGCTTCGACCTCGGTGTCGGTGCCGTATCGCGCGAGAAGCAATATAAGCTCGATGGTGGCTATGACGTGATAGAATATTCCTACACTCCTGTCGAATCAGGGTTGCCGACGCTCTCGCCCGTCTACCGTCGCATCCCTTCAAGCTCCACCACCTACTTCCAGGACGGCTCCAAATGGGGCTTCGGCTTGCGTCCGGGGCTTACCTTCGAGATACCTCTCGATTCCTACGACACGCATTTCCTCACCCTCGGCGTAAGCTATACCAAGGGCTTCGGCTTGAAGCATGCCGACTCTTTTGAATTTTCAATCGGTATCGGTTTCGGCGACTAAACTCATAATATGAAAGCGAATAAATTTCTCCTTTTGATAGCGCTTGTGGCTTTTGCCGCATGTGCTGTCAGCGCTCAGAACCGCAAGAACGCGCTTGTTGACGACCTTGAAGGAATAGATGTGCCGGGGCTTGTGACCCAAATCAATACAAAAGCCGAACTGTTCTGCGAGTATGTCGAGAAGGTGGGTACGAAAAACAACATTCCCCGAGCCGAGAAGCGGCGTATCGTCAGCAAGGATGTACCCTCGCTTTTCTACGAGTATGATTCGTGTTACATGGTTACGACCTCGGGAGTCAACGGCACCCGGCAGAACCGCAAGAAGATGCGCACCTACTTCAACAATCTCCTGCGCCAGTCGGAGCAGCCTCTCAACATGGTTGGCTACGACCTGCATTTCAGTCCTGTGCTTGTGAGCGACATGTCGCGCTTGGGAGGATGGAAATTCGTCAAGACGCTTGCCGATGGCAGCAAGGTGTATCAGCGGCTCGTGAAGTTGCGTCAGACATACTTCCGTTACATGCCAGAACTGACCTCGGAACGTAAGTTCGAGAAGTATGAGGTTGACAACAAATACATTACCATCACGCTGATTGTCGACCCGCACAAGACCGCGCGGGCATTTCTCGGAAACGTAACCAAGGCCATACGTCAGAACTGATGAATTGCGGTAATTACATTCGCCACAATGCCGACAAAACGCGTTTCGCGGGCTTTCGGCTACCTCCGGTATATGAGGATTACTATGCCGACTTGCCCGAAGGGTGCGACTTGGATTCGCGTCTGCTCGATTTCCTGCTCGGCTTCTCAGGCATGCCGGAATACTGGCGCGATACGTTCGTGAAGTCATTTCCGACGCAGCAGGAGCGCGATGACGCTCTGGAATTTGTGCAGACTGTCAGCCACGTTTACCTCTACCATACCGACTGGCGCAAGAACAGCCCTTGGATGGGAGTTTTCTATATATGTGAGGGTAATCCGGAAGTCTCTGTTGATGAGAAAACTAAAACCGTGACAGCCAAATGGAACGACATGACCGTGACATTGCCCGATAAAGGAAGCGAAAATCCGAAGCCATCGTGGTGGACGCCTTGGCGTATAGGCTTTGTTGCGGCTTTGTCGCTCATCCTTGCCGCGTCGGCAGCGATAATTCTGTTGTCCGGCAATAAAGAACTGGAAGAGCCTGCTTTGGCGCCAATCGTGCTTGACGTCGAGGACAGGCTCACCGACGACGGGTGGCTCGGACTCTACCCCGACAGCACACTCGAAATGGTATATTGCGAGTTTCCGCTTAATGAAAGCGCCGACCTGTCGCACTGGCCCGCACATGCCCGTCCAATCACCGACTCGGTATATATCTGGCCCGAAAACGACAGCCGTATTGTGGTGTATGCGCGCGATGCCGCGGGCGACTCCACGCGTTTCACCGCCAGCGAATACGTTTTCGACCTGCGCCGCTTTGCCGAAGCGGCCTTAATCACCGACAAGCGTCATATCGTTGATATGCTGATGCCTAATTCGCTCATGAATCCTCTTACGGTGGATTATGGCGGCGGAATAGTTGAGCGCCGTTCCGAGATAAACATGGACGTGCTGGCAAGCCGTATCCGCAACGACCTGTATATCGACTCAATCGCCACCGGCACCGACTATTCCCTTTCCAACTTCCTCACCGGCCACCGCAGCCATTATCCCATAATCAAGCATTTGTGGCTCAAGTCGCGTTAGATGTAGGGTGGAAGGTGAAAGGTGAAGGGTGAAATGTTAAGGGTGGAAGGTGAAAAGTTAAGGGTGAAGAGAAATGATTTTGCCATAAAAGCATTTATCTTCACTTGAAAAATTTATTTTTCAAATTTCACCTTTAACTTTTCACCATTCACCCTTCACCCCATATCAAAAGTTTTTCGTACTTTTGCAGTGTATGAATCCCAAAGTTTCGACATTCCTTCAATGGGTGCGGCGGTATATGCCCGTTGCCACGATTGCGTGTGTGGGCGTGTTTCTGTACCTCGTTTTCTACGGAGAAAATTCCGTGGTGCAGCGTATGAAATACGAACACGACATCGACAGCCTGCGCATGGAGCTGGCCGCCCATCGCGACACCATGCTCTACTATCGCGAGCTCAACCGCCGGCTCAGTTCCGACCCTGAACTTATGGAGCAGGTGGTGCGCGAGCAGTACAACATGCAGCGCCAGCACGAAGAAGTGTACATCTTTGAAGAAGACAGCAAAAAATGACAAATAAACCCTCCGACAATATGTCCCGTCCGGGACTTGGCGAAAAGCTCGGCATACCCGTCGGGCTTATTCTGATTCTTGTGGCAACGGCTGCGCCCTTCCTTTTCATCGGCGAGGCGTGGGCCGACCCCGCCTACCGCTACGTGTATGCCGCAGGAGCATTGATTCTGCTCGTGAGCCGCCTGTTCTCGCCCTTCCGTGGCAGCGACATGCGCCTGAAGCGTCTCCATCGCATCGAGGCCTGGAGCGCGGTGTTCTTCTGCGTGGCGGCGGTGTTCCTGTTCTATCCCGGCGCCACCTTGCGCGACTGGATTGCCTTTACCCTCGCCGGAGGTGTCATACAGGTCATAACCTCAATTGCCATTCCGGCGCGTGAGGCGAAATTACGCAAGCATTAACCGTATTTTCAAGCATTTTTCCGAATGGCTAAGAAAATAGTGGAGACCCCGCTGATGAAGCAGTACGTCGAGATGAAAGGAAAGCATCCCGACGCTATACTTCTGTTCCGTGTGGGCGACTTTTACGAGACATTCTCCGATGATGCCATCGAGGCATCGGAAATACTCGGAATCACACTCACCCGACGTGCCAACGGCGCCGCACAGTACGTCGAACTTGCCGGATTCCCCCATCATGCCCTCGACAGCTACCTGCCCAAACTCGTGCGTGCCGGAAAGCGTGTGGCGATATGCGAGCAGCTTGAAGACCCCAAGCTCACCAAGAAGCTCGTCAAGCGCGGCATCACCGAGCTCGTGACGCCCGGTGTGGCGATGAACGACAACGTGCTCTCGCGCCGCGAAAACAACTTCCTCGCCGCCCTGCACATTGGCAAGAACGCCTGCGGACTGGCTTTCCTTGACATCAGCACCGGCGAATTTCTCGCCGCCGAGGGCACGGCCGACTACGTTGACAAGATTCTCGCCAACATGGCGCCCAAGGAACTCCTCGTGCAACGCGGCAACAAGGCCCGCTCCGAGGAAATGCTTACCCAGCGCTATCTCACGTTTGAACTCGAAGACTGGCTTTTCACCTCCGATGCCGCCGACGAGCGCCTGCGCAAGCAGTTCGGCACATCGTCGCTGAAAGGCTTCGGAATCGACCGCATGTCGCTCGCGATAGTGGCGGCGGGCGCAATCCTGCATTACCTCGACCTTACGCAGCACACGCGCATTTCGCATATCAACTCCATCTCGCGCATCGAGGAGGAAAAATATGTGCGTCTCGACCGCTTCACCGTGCGCAATCTCGAACTCACAGAGCCGCTCGATGCCGACGGCAAGAGCCTCCTCGGCGTAATCGACCGCACCGTAAGCCCTATGGGAAGCCGCTTGCTGCGCCGCTGGTTGCTTTTCCCCCTTAAAGATGCCAAGGCCATAAACGACCGCCTCGACGTGGTGGAACACTTCTTCCGCCGGCCTGAAATGCGCGACGAGGTGTGCGAGCGTCTTAAAGCCATCGGCGACCTCGAGCGCCTTGTCTCCAAGGTGGCCTGCGAGCGTGTGACACCGCGCGAGATGCTTCAGATTCGCAACGCGCTCCTTGCCATCGAGCCGGTGAAAACGCTCTGTGCCGGCTCCGGACTTCAGCAGCTCGCGGCCATAGGCGAACAGCTCAACCCCTGCTCGCTCATACGCGACCGCATCACGCGCGAACTCCGCGACGACCCTCCCGGAGCAGCCGCCGCACGTGCCGGAAGCGACATTATCAATTCCGGTGTCGACGAAGAACTCGACCGCCTGCGTTCCATAGCCTACGAAGGCAAGGACTATCTTCTGAGGCTTCAGGCCCGCGAGGCCGAGGCAACGGGCATCAGCTCGCTCAAAATCGGATATAACAATGTTTTCGGCTACTACATCGAAGTCACCAACACCCACAAGTCGAAGGTGCCCGCCGAGTGGATCCGCAAGCAGACGCTTGTAAATGCCGAACGATATATCACCCAGGAGCTGAAAGACTACGAAGAGCAGATTCTCGGCGCTCAGGAAAAGATTGATTCCATCCAGAACCGCATTTATGCCGCGCTTGTCCAGGCCGTGGCTCAGTATATCCCGGCGCTTAAGCTCAATGCCGCCCTGCTTGCACGACTGGACGTGCTCAACGCCTTTACCCGTGTGGCCGTTGAGAACCGCTACAACCGTCCTGTTGTAGACACCTCGCTTGACCTGCGCCTTGTCGGGGCGCGCCATCCCGTTATCGAGCGTCAGCTCCCTCCGGGCGAGCCGTATATCACCAACGACGTGGAGCTGAACAACGGCAGCACACAGATTATGATGATTACCGGCCCGAACATGTCGGGTAAGTCGGCTCTGCTGCGTCAGACGGCGCTCAACGTAATCATGGCGCAGATCGGATGCTTCGTTGCCGCCGAAAGCGCGCGCATCGGCATTGTCGACAAGATTTTCACCCGTGTGGGAGCGAGCGATAACATATCGCTTGGCGAATCCACTTTCATGGTGGAAATGAACGAGGCCGCATCCATCCTTAACAATATGAGCGAGCGCTCACTCATACTCTTCGACGAGCTTGGCCGTGGAACGTCGACATACGACGGCATTTCCATCGCATGGGCCATAGTGGAGCATATTCATGAGTACGGCGACCTGCATCCCAAAACCCTCTTCGCCACCCACTATCACGAGCTTAACGACATGGAGCGCTCATTCGCCCGCATCGCCAATTTTAATGTGTCGGTGAAGGAAATCGACGGCAAGGTGGTGTTCCTGCGCAAACTTGCCCGCGGAGGAAGCGAACATAGTTTCGGTATTCACGTGGCTAAACTCGCAGGCATGCCCCAGAGCATCGTGCGCCGCGCCGACGAGGTGCTCGCTCAGCTCGAAGGAGCTGCTGACGCGGGCGGCAAGAAGAAAATCGACACCTCCGGCATCAGCGCCGCGGCGTCGGGAGGCGGCATGCAACTGTCGTTCTTCCAGCTCGACGACCCTGTGCTGTCGCAGGTGCGCGACGAAATCATCGGCACCGACATCAACAACCTCACCCCCGTTCAGGCTCTCACCAAACTGAACGACATCCGTAAGATACTTACGGGCAAGGATTAAACAGACTTACACCACCATCCCACATATCAGACTATGACCCTTTCATCCCCCGCCCCCGACGAGCTGCCGCTGCTACGGGAGATTTACATGGAATCCTTTCCGCCCGAAGAAAGGCGCCCATGGGAAAAGATTGTTTCGCCGGACGCTCCGGATTCGCCTCGGCTTCAGGTTATCCGCGATGAATCCGACGGAACTGCCGCCGGACTTGTGACAACGTGGGAATTTCCGGACTTCATCTACATCGAGCATCTTGCCGTGGATAGCCGCATGCGTGGCCGTGGCACCGGCGCACTCGCTCTAAAGGCGCTTGCCGGATGTGGCAAACCGCTTGTGCTGGAAGTTGAGCCGGAGAGCGAGGCCGACCCCATGACCGGACGCCGCATCGCCTTCTACCGCCGCAACGGCTTCGACATGCTCGACTATCCGTATATCCAGCCTCCGTATTCGCCGGAGCTTCCTTGGGTGCCTCTGCGGCTCATGACAACCGCTCCCGCAAGCGTCTCCGCCTCCGAAATATCCGATTTGCTGCACCGGAGCGTTTACGGATTCGTCGATAAATAAGGCCTGTTTTTCGATAATACACGGGTATTGGTATAGCCTTGTTGGAAGCTAATTAAACTTTTGGCTAAATTTGCAATCAGAAGTATGTCACGTTTTCAATAAGGTAACAAGATAATTGCTTCAGACATGCTTCAAGAACCGCTAAAAAATTCAATGTCCAAAAAACTCGTTCACATCCTTCTCTCGCTTGTGTTTCTTACCGGAAGCCTCGCTGCCGGAGCCGCCACAATACGCGGTTCGGTCACCGATGCAACCACCGGCGAGGGGCTCATTCAGGCCTCCGTGCGTGTGCTCGCGGCCAAGGACAGCACGCTTGTGAAGGCTGCTGCCACAAACGAGTCGGGACGTTTCGCAATCTCAAACATCCGCAACGGACGTTACATCGTCGAAGCCTCCTATGTGGGATGCACGCCCGAATACCGCAACATCACCGTTGCCGACGACAAGGACGTATCGCTCAAGGCCATCCCTCTGAGCGAAAGTTCGATTATGCTCCGCGAGGCCACTGTTACAGGTATCCGCACCCCTGTCAAGGTGATGGAGGACACTGTGGAATATTCCGCCGAATCTTACAAGACCCAGCCCAATGCAGTGGTCGAGGACCTGCTCAAGCGTCTGCCCGGCGTGGAAGTCGATTCCGAGGGCAAAATCACCGCCAACGGCAAGGAAGTAACCAAAATTCTCATCGACGGCAAGGAATTTTTCAGCGACGACCCCACCGTGGCATCGCGAAACCTGCCCGTGAATATCGTTGACAAGCTCCAGGTTGTCGACCGCAAGAGCGACCTTGCACGCCTGACGGGCGTTGACGACGGCGAGGACGAAACCGTAATCAACCTTACGGTCAAGAAAGGCATGCAGAACGGCTGGTTCGGCAACATCGAGGGCGGTTACGGCACCGACAACCGCTATAAAGGCAACTTCACCGTAAACCGTTTCTGGGACGGAAACCAGATCACAATCCTCGGTTCGGCCAACAATATCAACGACCCGGGATTTGCCGACGGTGCTTCCGGACGTTTCCGCCGCTTCGGAGGAATGAACGGCATCACATCGTCGCAGGCTCTCGGTATCAACTTCAACGTTGGTAAAGAAGAGATTTTCCGTGTGGGCGGCGACGTGATGTACTCCCATACCGACCGCGACACCCGCACCTCCACCGAGCGTCAGCTTCTGTTCCCCGACTCAACATCGTTCTACTCGTCGAACAAGCTCGCCCGCGACAAAGGTCATAACGTGCGCGTCGACCTCCGCGTGCAGTGGAAGCCCGACTCGTTCAACACCTTCGAGTTCCGCCCCAACATGTCGCTCAACTTCAACGACTCCTGGAGCAACGACTCATCATCGACCTTCGCCGGTCTCAACGGCATGCGCGGTGCCGAAGTGAACCGAAGCATCAACCGCGGAAGCTCCACCGGCCGCTCGTTCGAACTTGGCGGTAATCTTATCTACAACCATAACTTCCGCAACCATCCCGGACGTTCGTTCTCCGTCAACGCCCGCTACTCGCTCAGCAACGTGCGCGAGAAGAGCAGCACATATTCATGGAACAAGTTCTTCCTCATGGGTGACTCACTCGACCTCTACGACCAGTATGCCGACAACCATACATGGAACAACAGCGTCAACGCCCGTGTGACATGGACCGAACCGCTCGGAAATGTCAAGAACGGCAACTTCCTCACCGTGGCTTACAGCTTCGGATACCGCTGGAACAATGCCGACAAACTCACCTACGACCTCCCCGTAACCTTCCCCGACGGTTGGGACGGACTGCCCGTGTGGGGTACTGACTACGTACTCAACGACACCCTCTCCAACCGCTTCCGCAACGACTACATGAATCAGGACATCCGCGTGGGCTACAAGCACGTGAGCAAGACCGGAACCCTCGACGTGGGTCTGTCGCTCGTGCCTCAGATGACACGTTCCGAAGACCTCGTTATCTCCGAGCGCTCGATTCCCACACGCTGGGTATGGAACTTCGCTCCCTATCTGCGCTACCGCCTGAAAATGTCCAAGACCCGCTCGCTCAACCTATTCTACAACGGCCGTTCCTCGCAGCCTACCATCGCACAGTTGCAGCCCGTTGCCGACATGAGCGACCCCCTCAAGATTGTTATCGGTAATCCCGACCTTAAACCCACATTCCGCCACAGCCTCAACGTCCGCTTCCAGGATTTCAACTCCCGGGCTCAGCGCTCGATTATGGCGATGGTGTTTGCCAACTACCAGCAGAACGCTATCATTTCCAAAACCATGTTCAACCCCGAGACCGGTGGTCAGACCACAACCTACCAGAACGTCAACGGCGTCTGGAGCGTACATGGCATGAACATGATTTCACTGCCTCTGCGCAACAAGGCCTTCACAATCAACAACCACCTGATGCTGAACTACTCCCGGAATGTCGGATTCAACAACGGCGTGCAAAACAATTCCGGCTCGTTTACCGTTGGAGAATCTTTCGGACTGGCCTGGCGTCCCGATAACATCGAACTCGAGCTCCGCCCGACTTACCGCCTGCAGAACACCGTAAACTCCGTTCAGCAAGGCTCGAACCGCACCGTTCATACCTACGGCGGCAGCTTCTACGGAACATACTACACTCCCATCGGCATTGTTCTGAACACCGATCTCAACTATGCCGCAACCTCGGGTTACTCGGCCGGTTTCGACACCCGCACATGGATGTGGAACGCATCAATCTCCTATGAATTCCTGCGCGACCGCTCGATGACCGTGTCCCTGAAGGCCTACGACCTGCTCGGACAGAAGACAAACGTACAGCGTAGCATCACCGCCAACTACATTGACGACACGCTCTACAACTCGCTCACACGTTACTTCATGGTGACGCTGAGCTACAAGTTCAATACATTCGGAAAGGGCAATGAACCTGCCAACCGCAACGACCGCGGATTTGGCCCCGGAGGCCCCGGAGGTCCGGGCGGTCCCGGTCCGAGAGGTAACATGCCCCGTCCGCCACGATTCTGACACGCAAAAACACACAAAGCAACATAAATAAGCGACAAGACAAATAATTATTTCCTTTTCATAGTTTGATAGATTTATTGGGAAAACCGCCCGTGGCTGCCTGTGAAGGTCGCCACGGCGTAGGTTCCCAATTTTTTTTATGTCTTAACGGCAAATCAAAGGAATAGCGCTTGTTGATAATAATTAGCATTTATTAACTAATCGGGGGGGTAAAAGCAGAGCTTTTGTTCTATCTTTGCAACATTCTTCCATATATTATTCATAGTACCAAGATATTAAACAGTACAACACTCCTTAACATCTAATGCCGAGAATAAGGAAGACCGGTGATTCAAACAATAGAAACCAATCAAATTATCTAATTATTCAACAATGCCCCAAAAAATCCTTCTCTCCGTCCTCCTCGTATTTTTAGGCGGAATTATCCCCGGCTATGCCGCATCAAAAACTTATTATTATAGTTCCGTCACTGCGCAGGCCAATACCGGTGAAGGTACGGTATATGTCTCGGAAAGCTCTACCGCCCCTTCTGCTTCGGAATATAAAGAATCTTATACTCATACAGTAAAAAGTGAGAGTACGCCTACCGATGTATTTCTTTATGCACTTCCTGCCAAAGATGGAAATATTTTTAAATATTGGCTTGATGCTGACAGCAATCAGGTTACAAGCACATATATAACGGTTACCGGCAGTGAAAGCGAGGGTAGCCCGTCCAAGTATTCCTATACGGCTGTTTTTGGCGAAGCGGCTCCCGTAACGGTGATTTCCGAAAATTTGACGCTTGGCACGGCATCAATTGATAAGATTGATAATACTATCGGCGATGAGGTTGTTATTACTGCTGCTTTGGCCGAACCCTGGGCCGGAGGAATGGGGTCGCGTAAATGGAGTAAGTCTCATACATTTGATGGTTGGTATGACAAGGACGGTAATCTTGTCTCGACTGAGACGAAATATAAATTTACCATTACCGAGCCGAATACCTATACAGCACGCTTCAAGTGGACTCCCTTTGTGACCGGGCCGGGCTATTATCGTGTGCGTTGGAGCTATGCCGAACAGTTCTGGGCTTTGAGGGGAAGCTATGACCCGACACCGCTTATGTCGCTTTCTGGCGACTCCCGAAAACTCAATGGTGTTCTCGACCTTACAGTGAATGGACATCATTCCGACCCGTCAACAATAATGAAATTAAGTGCAAGCTCATTCAATATGATTGATTCGTATAAGGAAGAAGTTACTGTTGCCAAAGGACTTGTTCTTGAATCACAGGGCGTAAGCACCTCGACTGTTCTGTCGAAATATACATTGAATCTAAATACAACCCATAATGTCGGATTCTATAAAATAATGTCGGGTAGTGTGCAGATAGCATCCAGCGAGCATGGCACGACTGCTGAGGGCTATCTCTATGTTAATAGCGACCAGACCGGAAAACCGGGTTCGGATCCTGATTCGTATTTTGAATTTGAACCGGTGGATTTGGAGCATGTCGACCAATTCTATTTCGGAGCTGAACCCGTACAGGAAATGGAATATGACAGTGGATATTGGACTTCGATGTATACTTCGTTTCCTTATGAATGTTATGAATCTGACGGCGTGGAGGCTTATTATATTAGTGAGGTCGGAGATTATTCAGGTGAGCATCTTGCCGTGTTGTCAAAGATTGAGAGTGGAGTAGTCCCCGGTTATACCGCAGTGCTGCTTAAATGCAAAGGACTGACCGCTAAGGAAAACAGATTGATTCCGCTTATGGATGACGTCGAGGGTATTACCGACAACCTCCTTAAAGGAGAATTCCAGCTTCGAAAGAGTAAGAATGACGACGGATATGTCACTTATGACTCTTCTACGATGCGTGTGTTCAGCGTCAATGGCGAGGGGACTTTGGGCTTCTATAAATTGGCTGCCAATGCCGACGGTACGGCGCAGGAGCTTGTGCCCAACCGTGCATATCTTGATATAAGCAAATTGCCAAATGTCGCCAACGGTCCTGTGCGCATTGTCGACAGCCGCTACATAGACATGTCGGGAATAGAGAATGTGGGCGTAGACGCCAATTCGGGCGATGACCGGATTTTCGACATCTACGGTCGCCGCGTCAAAGAAATGACACCCGGCAACATCTACATCCGCAACGGCCGCAAAATCCTGTATAAATAATCCTGCTGTCCGATAAGAAAGGAGCGTAGCTACAAAAAGCCGCATAGCGGCGAAGATAATAATAACCCCGGCCAATCGCTGCGTCAGCTGCAGCCAGGTCGGGGTTATCTATGTAGTAAAGTAAGCCAAGCTCCATTGGAGCGGGATAAGAGTAAATAAATTATTCCGAGGATATTGCACATCCAGATTAATCAAATAAATCCACGGCAGCAAACGGAAGGTGTTGCAGAACCTCATAAAAAGCGTTTACTTGGATTCCGGCGTCCGGATGGACGCCCACTTTATTGGGATTGGCATCCCCGGCACACCTTCGGCTAAAAGCCTGCGGTGTACCGGGTTACTGAATAATCGGCGTCCTCCGGACGCACGTTGGTTGCAATGGGGTTCTAAGAGACTTTTTGAAGGTATTGGAATACTTCAGCTCATAGTTCTTATGCTCTCGCTTATCCGTATCGTTGGCTGGCGCCTTAGATACTCACGCTCGGCAATGCTAAAATAAATTTTGCATTGCTCTCGCTTATCCGTATCTTTGTTTTTCAGTATGAGAGGCGTATTTGTATTTTTGCTTTTGCTGGCGCTTTCCCGGGGGATTGTGTCGGCGGAAATCAAGGGCGACCCTGATTCGCCTGATTTCGTCACGGCTACTTTTCTTGTGGCGGCTCCGGGAGAAGCCATATATCAGATTTCCGGACATGCGGTGATTGAGCTGGAATGTCCTTCGGCAAATCTGGATTATATGTTTTCATTTGAATCGGAAGATGCCGGAGGGGCTTTCATGCAGCTTTTCCGTCATGTGTATGGGCGAGTTGTAGCAGTTCCCCCACAGGAATATCTGAGCCAGTTTCGCGATGAGGATCGCGAGGTGTATGCGTTGCCACTGAATCTCACCCCACAGCAGAAGCGCGAGTTATGGCGCGCCCTCGACACGCGTATTGTGGCCGCTCCCGAGAAGTTCAACATCCGTACGCGTCATTGCACCTCGGTGCTTTTGGAAGCTATAAATGATGCCGTTCGACCCGGGCATATCGAAGTCGTCGGCTCGGATGTTATCGGCGATGCCGATATGAATGTTATTGATGCCATCACGCCTGAGGATGCACCGTGGCGTAATCTTGCATTGCGTATTGCAATGGGAAATGTATGTGATCGAGCCGGTACGTTGCTGAGTCAGTCAGCCCCTATGGTCGTGCTTCAGGAATGGCGGCACTACCGCATCATATATCCCGACGGCACGTCAGTGGCGCTTTTCAGCGGCGAGCCTGAGCTTGTGATTGCAGGAAATCCGGAACACGGGCGACCGTTTGTAACGCCCATGTTTGTGGCGGTGGTATTGCTTGCGGCGAGTGCGGTTGCTTGTGTGCTTCAATGGCGCGGGCGTGGTCGCAGGGTTGTGCGCGCGGTTGATATTCTGCTGTTTGTTTTGGTGACTGTCGGCGGTATTCTGCTTGTGATTGCACTTAGCACTCCGGCTCGTATCGGCGGTTTTGCCAACTGGAATCTCATATTGTTCAATCCGCTTCTTATACCGGCTATGTTTCTGTTGCGCCGTCACAAAACGGCTTATTGGCGCTTTTGCGCAGCATATGCCGGACTGCTTGTGGTGTATGCCGTGGCAGGGCCGCTGCTTACGTTCAGCATCGTACCCTCGCTTTCGCTCTTGGCTCTTGCAGTGGCAGCGCGGTTGATGGGCAATGGTGTAAGATTAAAGGATTAGGGATTAGGGACGCAGCATATGACAAAGCCCATCTTAGAGCCGATAGCTTCCAAGATGGGCTTTGTTATGGAATCGCCCTTTAGGGCATCTGTCGCAAAAGCTATTCTCTTGCCTTTCTTGCCTAATATAGCCTATATAGCCTAATATTGCCTTTCTTGCCTATATAGCCTTTTCTTGCCTGATTATCACACCAGCTCCATTCCCTTGCGGAGGGCTTCTTCGTTGAGGGGGATGAGGTGGTGGTGGCGTTCGGGCAGGGTCTTGCGCAGGCCGCGGATTACGGCGTCGTTGCCTACCACGGGGCGGCATTTGAGCAGCGCACCGAGCAGAATCATGTTGTAGGTCTTGGAATTTTTCATCTGGAGCGATGCTTCCATGGCGTCGACGGGCACGATGTTGATGTCGGTACGGGTGGGCTTGTGGTGTATGCCGTAGGGGTCGTAGATCAGAGTGCCGCCGGGCTTCACCTTGCTCTCGAATTTATCGAGACTCTGCTGGTTGAGCACCACTGCGGTGTCGAACATGTCGAGCACGGGAGAGCTGATGGGGCTGTCGCTGAGGATTACGGTCACGTTTGCCGTACCGCCTCGCTGTTCGGGGCCGTAGGAGGGCATCCAGGTCACTTCAAGATTATCCATCAGTCCTGCGTAGGCGAGGATTTTACCCATTGAGAGGACACCTTGTCCTCCGAATCCGGCTATTACAATTTCTTCTTTCATCTGATAGGTCTTGAAGGGGTTAAACGTTCTTGAGGTCGCCGAGGGGATATTTCTCGAACATGTGTTCGGCCATCCAGTCGTTGGACTGAGCCGGGGTCATCTTCCAGCCGGAGTTGCAGGTCGACACGATTTCCACAACCGATGTTCCGCGCTTCGCACGGGCGTTTTCGAAGGCTTTCTTGATGGCGGCCTTTGTCTTGCGCACGGCTGCGGGGGTGTGAACGGCCTGACGGGTCACGTAGCATGTACCGTCGAGTTGCGCGAGCAGGTTTGTGATTGCAAGCGGGTGGCCGTTGAGGTCGACGCGGCGGCCATAGGGGGTTGTGGCCGTTTTCATGCCCAGAAGGGTAGTGGGAGCCATCTGTCCGCCTGTCATGCCGTAGATGGCATTGTTGATGAAGATGATGGCGATGTTCTCGCCGCGGTTGCAGGCGTGGATGGTTTCGGCGGTACCGATTGCGGCAAGGTCGCCGTCGCCCTGATAGGTGAACACGAGTCGGTCGGGGTTGAGACGGCTTGCAGCGGTGGCAACAGCGGGAGCGCGGCCATGTGCGGCCTCAATCCAGTCGATGTCGATGTAGTTGTAGGCAAACACGGCGCATCCCACGGGGGCTACACCGATTGAGATTTCACCGAGGTCCATTTCTTTCATCAGCTCGGCGATCACGCGGTGTACAACACCGTGGCTGCATCCCGGGCAGTAGTGTGTGATGGCGTCGGTGAGGTATTCCGGACGCGAATATACTTTGTTTTCCGGACGGATTATATCTTCGGGTGACATGGGCAGAGGGGATTTACTTATTGACTGTTAACTTCTCCAGCGCTTCAAGGACTTCGCCGGGGTTGGGAACTATACCGCCCATGCGGCCGAAGTGGCTCACAGGCACGCGGCCGTCAACGGCGAGACGTACGTCTTCAATCATCTGACCGGCGTTGAGTTCGACTGTGAGGATGCTGCGTACTTTCTCCGAAAGACGTGCGATTTCCTTCGTCGGGAAGGGCCACAGGGTGATGGGGCGCAGAAGTCCCACCTTGATACCGCGAGCGCGGGCGTCTTCGATGGCCTTGAGGCAGATACGTGCCACAGAGCCGAAGGCTACCATGAGATATTCGGCGTCGTCGGTGAAGTATTCCTGGAAACGCACCTCGTTTTCTTCAATCCGGCGGTATGTTTCCTGGAAACGGAGGTTGTTTACTTCCATCTTGGCCGAATCCAGCTCAAGGGATGTGATTACATTGCGGTGGTCGCGCTTTCCGCGTCCGCAGGCTGCCCAGGGACACTGTTGGCGGATTTCTTCTTCGGTACGGCGGGGACGGAAGGGCGGTAGCACAACCTTTTCCATCATCTGACCCACAATGCCGTCGGCCAGAATCATGGCCGGATTGCGGTATTTGAAAGCCAGGTCAAAACCGAGGCCCACGAAATCGGTCATCTCCTGCACGGTTGCCGGAGCGAGCACGATAAGGCGGTAGTCGCCGTGTCCTCCGCCCTTGGTGGCCTGGAAATAGTCGGCCTGCGAGGGCTGGATGGTGCCGAGGCCGGGACCTCCGCGCATCACGTTGACGATAAGCGCCGGCAGCTCGGATGCAGCCAAGTAGGATATTCCTTCCTGCTTGAGGCTGACGCCGGGCGACGACGAGGATGTCATCACGGCTTTGCCTGTGGCGGCGCCGCCGTAAACCATATTTATAGCGGCAACTTCACTTTCGGCCTGGAGGACAACCATTCCGGTGGTGTCCCAGGGCATGAGTTCCGCAAGAGTCTCGAGTACTTCCGACTGAGGTGTGATGGGGTAGCCGAAATAACCGTCGCAGCCGTAGCGGATTGCGGCGTGGGCGATTGCTTCGTTGCCCTTCATCAGTCTTACTTCTTCTTCCATGATACTTTTTTTAAAGGGGTTAGGGAGCGGACTGTCCGCAGATTATTTTTCGACCACGCGGTACACTTCGATGCATGCATCGGGGCACACCGTGGCACAAGCCGCGCAGCCAATACATGCTTCGGGGTTATTCGCGAACGCAAAGTGGTATCCTCGGTCATTGACCTCTTTGGGCTGCAGAAGCAGCACATCCACAGGACAGGCCACCACGCAAAGGTCGCATCCTTTGCATCTCTGGCGGTCGATGGTTACAGCTCCGTGAACTTTTGCCATAATCGGGTTGGGGGGTTAGTTAAACATACGGATTATTTTCGCTACCAAAATTAGCGAAAAAAAGATACTCTATCTCATAACAAAAGTTAAAATGTCATATTGGCATGATGGGGTGAATGGTGAAAAGTGAAATTTTGAAAATCCCGGGATTTTCAAGTGAAGATAATGGAATTTACTACAAAAACATTTCTCTTCACCCTTCACTTTTCACTTTCCACATCTTATCAGGCATTGACGGACTGCATTTCGACCAATCGGCGGTAGAAGCCTTTGGAATCGGGGCGGAGCAGCTCGTCGTGTGTGCCGCTCTCCACTATCCTTCCCTGGTTCATTACGCATATGAGGTCGGCGTTGCGTATGGTCGAGAGGCGGTGGGCAATCACGAGAGTCGTGCGGTCTTTCATCAGGCGCTCGAGCGCTTCCTGCACCAGAGCCTCGCTCTGGCTGTCAAGAGCCGATGTGGCCTCGTCGAGTATAAGCACGGGAGGATTTTTGAGGATGGCGCGGGCGATGGACAGGCGCTGGCGCTGACCTCCGGAAAGACGGCACCCGCGGTCGCCTATCACGGTATCGTAGCCCTGTTCCATTTCCATGATGAAGTCGTGGGCGTTGGCGATGCGTGCGGCTTCCTCGACCTGCTCGCGCGTGGCCGATTCGACACCGAATGTGATGTTGTTGTACACCGTGTCGTTGAAAAGTATGGCTTCCTGATTGACGTTGCCCATCAGGGAGCGCAGGTCGTGCACGCGCAGGTCGCGCACGTCGGTTCCGTCAATTGTCACGCGACCTTTCACGGGGTCGTAGAAGCGCGGAATCAGGTCGGCCATCGTTGACTTGCCCGAACCTGACTGTCCCACGAGAGCCACCGTGGAGCCTGCGGGAATGTCGAGGTGTATGTCCTTAAGCACTTCCACCGTGCCGTCGTAGCTGAAAGTCACGTCCTCGAAGCTGATGCCCTTGGCGAGCGGCGGAAGCGAACGGGGCGATTTGGGGTCGCGTATGGGATTCTCGGCATTGAGGATTTTGTCGATGCGCTCCATCGAGGCCAGGCCTTTCTGTATGGAATACATGGCTTTTGACAGGTCTTTGGCCGGGTTGATGATGCTGTAAAAGATAATCATGTAGTAGATGAAGTCGGCGGCGCTGAGGGTGGTGCTTCCCGAGAGGATGAGCGTGCCGCCGAACCACAGTACTATCGAAATCGCCACCGTGCCGAGAAATTCGCTCATGGGGTGGGCGAGCGACTGACGGCGGGCAATCTTGTTTGACAGATCATAGAACACCTGATTTTCCTTGTGGAAACGGATTTTTACCTTTTCCTCGGCATTGAAAGCCTTGATGATGCGCAGGCCTCCGAGGGTTTCTTCGATGTTCGACATCAGCACGCCCCATTGGGTCTGGCCTTCGAGGGATGTGCGCTTGAGCCGACGTCCCACGCGTCCCATCACCGTGCCTACGATCGGCAGCAGCAGAAGTACGAACACCGTGAGCTGCCACGACACGATAATCATTGTGGCAAGGCAGGCGATAATCATCACCGGATTCTTGAACATCATATCCAGCGATGCCATGATGGAGTATTCAATCTCGGCCACGTCGCCGCTCATACGGGCCATTATGTCGCCCTTGCGCTCGACGGTGAAGAAGGAAATCGGAAGCGTAGTGATTTTGTTGTAGACGAAGTTGCGCAGGTCGCGCACAATGCCCGAGCGGAGCGGCACAATGTAGTAGAGGCTCATGTAGGTGGCTCCGGTCTTGAGTGCGGTCATCACAACGAGCGCTCCGGCAAGTATGGCGAGCGTGGCTGAAGCTCCGTAGGCGGCAATCAGTTCCTGCGTGTAGTAGTAGAAGTTGTTGATGGATACGTCCTTGATGGATGCTCCCTGGTCGAGGGCCATGTAGGCATATTGCTCGGTGCGTATCTGGAAAAGCATTTCCAGAATCGGGATGATGAGCATGAAGGAAAACAACGTCAGGAAAGCCGCCAGGAAGTTGAAAAGTATGTTCAGGAAAAGATACTTCTTGTAGGGCGGCACGAATCGGCGCAGTATTTTTATAAATTCTTTCATAACGGATGATACTATTTCAGGCGCAGTCGCCAGCGGTCGGGATAGAGGTTATTGGCCCGTCGGCCTATGTTTTTTGCAAATCCCATCGGGAATCCTTCGTGGCAGGCGATTATATAGCCGCGGGGAAGTCCGTCGGGAAGGTCGCCGAGGGCATTGCCTCGCAGATATTCGAGAGCCGCGCGGCGGTCGAGTTCCACACACGGGAATGTATCTTTGGACAGCGCGGCGCTGAGCGCCAGTTCGGGAGCGGGGGCAAGGTCGCGGCCTTTTACTCCGGCCACGGGTATTCCGGCAAGCAGAGGACGCAGGCCCATGGCGGTGCGCAGGAAGTCGGAGTGGCATTTGCGGTAGGCGAACACGCCCGCGTTTGTACCCGCCAGCGGAGCGAAAGCGAAGTCAGCCGTATCGAGTCCCGATAGGCGTGCGGCTTCGGCTGCCAACGGAGTGGATTGCATGCCGGGGATGCGGCGCGGCGCTTTCCACGGCGTGGCATCCGGATTGCCGGGTTTGCGCAGAACGGCCATGAACAGTCCTTCGCCGCGCACAAGGCCGGGGATAAAACGGTAGCAAGGCATGCCGGGATTGAGTCCGGCAGATACCGTCGGCATGCTTTCGAGAGCCTCTATGGCTATGGGTTCTGCGCCTGTTTCGGATGCGAAGGCGGCTACGTTGTCCTCATTTTCGTGGCGGTTGAAGGTGCAGGTGGAGTATATCAGGAAGCCTCCGGGACGTACGGCGCTCCAGAGTTTGCCGATGATTTCGGATTGAAGTTCGGCACAGTCGGCCACGAGTTGCGGCGACCATTGGGCCACGGCCTGCTCGTCCTTGCGCATCATGCCCTCGCCCGAGCATGGCACGTCGGCAATCACGATGTCGAAGGCCTCTTCAAAAATTCCGAAACGTGCCACATCGCAGGAGGTTACGGCTACGAGGTCGGGCGAACCGTATTTACTCAGATTCTCCGCCAAGATGCGGGCGCGGTCGGGGGTGAACTCGTTTGCAATCACGCAGGAGCCTTCCGGCAGAGCCGACATGGCCGCGATGGTCTTTCCTCCCGGAGCGGCGCAGGCGTCGAGAAGCGCAGGTGTGCGTTCTTCGGGCAGGTATTTGGCAACCAATTCGCGCACGACGGCTTCGACGGCCATCGACGATGAATCCTGCACGTAATAGCGACCCTGATGCCACGCCGGGTCAAGGGCGAACACAGGGCGCTCCGAAAGGTAAAAGCCCGTGCGCGACCATTCCACAGGTTCGGCCTCGGGGAGCCGGAAATCTTTCACGTCCCCGGCTTTCAACGGATTGACGCGCAGGGATACCGAAGGCGCCGTTGTGCGCAGAGCCTCCAGCAGACGCTCTCCCCAGGGAGCGTTATACGATTCGATTTCGGCTACAAAACCTTGCGGCAGGGTTCTCATAGGCGGCTTTCGAGGATTGCAATGACTTCGTCGCGCAGATATGGCATATCCACGACGTAAGGGCATGAATAGTCGGGGTGGAATGTGCCGAGATGTCCGGCTTTGACCGTGATTCCGTACTCTGTTTCAAGCAGGTAGCGGTAGATGCTCACCTGAAGGGCATAGTGCCAGTAAGTCGTGTCGTGGAGATGGCTCACGGGAGGATAGGCGCGTTTGCCCCAGCGGTTTTCCACATCGGGACGTCCCGTGTAGGGATTGACGATTTTCGACGAGCGTTTCCAGTCGTAAATCTCGAAATCCGATCCGTCGAAGGCGAGGAAATCAAGGGTTCCGGCCACGCGGTATTTCTCGCTGAAAATACGCCATTCCGAGCGGAAGGGGTTAAGTTGATAGCGTCCGGCAAAGGCAAGGAAATTGCGGAACGCCGGGTCGCACAAGGCTTCGGCTTCCGGTTCTTCGCCAAGATAGTGGCGTTCGATGCGGTCGTGGAGCTGTGTGCCGAGATCGCGGGCCTGCCGCCCTTTCTCAGCCCATTCGGCTTTGAGCATTTCGGCCGGTTTTTCAGGAGTGGCTTTGCGCTCGGCCCAATAATCGGCGTCGAATTGCTCGAAGCATTGTTCCACGATTGTTGTCACCGAATCGCAGTCGACACAAGTGCCGTCGGCACAGGTGGCAGTGTATTGATGTCCGGCGGCGTCGAAACTTATGCGGCAGTCGCGCGGATGTGTATTTTTTTCGTTGTAGTTCATACCTTTCACAAAGGTACGAATAAGTGAGGGATTTCGGGTGAAGAAAGGTGAAAAAGGTGAAAAGTTAAGAGAAATGTTTATCGGGATGAGTGCCTGAGGATAGCTTTGAGACAGATGATGGTCGTGGGGAGGAGGATAATCAGTGCCGTGAGCCAGGGACCGATGAACATACGCAGCAGCAGGGCGGCTGTGCCGGTGGCTAAGGCTATTGCCGTGAGCCCGGGGATACCCCGGGAAAGGGTCATGCCGTAGCTGCGGCGGAAAACGGCGTAGACTACCGCCGTATATATCGCGTACCACACTACGTAGGCGATGCCAAGGCCTTGATAGCCAAGCAGCCGGAATCCGGCAACGTTGAGCGCGAGCATAATAAGGACGCTGATTCCTTCGGTGAGCACAAACAGACGTCCGTCGCCGCGCGCGAGTATCGTGAAGGCCATGCACCATGACACGGCACGCAGGAATGTGCCGATGATGCCGATGCTGACATAGGGAATCATCGGCAGGAAGCTGTCGGTGTAGAGCAGGCGCACCACAAGCTCGTCGGCGCAGATGAAGCACACCACAAGCGGCATAAGCACCTTTAGCGTCACAGACACTTCATGGCTCACCACCACACGGGCAAGCGTCGGACGCGCGGCCACGGAGGTCAAGCGCGGAAAATATTCCATGGCTATGGCGGTGAAAATAACCCCAACGTAGGTGTTGACAAGCGTGTAGCCCGACTGGAAGATGCCCACGGCTTCGGTGGATGCGAAGTTGTTGAGATAAATCACGAACAGATATGAAGCCCCGAGGCTCATTGCGGAGCTGACGGTCATGTACATTCCCAAGGAAAGCATGTCGCGGCCGCGGCTGAAAACCTCGCGCATGGGCATGCCGGCGGTATCGCAACTTGTACGGACGCGTCTCAGGCGAGTAAAAAGCCAGGTGAAGAAAGCGAAGCACAGAAGCACGGGCACGATTCCGCGCAGGCGCAGGAAGTAGAAAAGCGGAAGCGCCGCCAATGTTGATGCCACAGCTCCGCGCAGTGTACTTCCGGCAAGTGCTTTCAGGTGGTCGGTGCCCTGCATGAGAGCCTGCTCGGCCACGGTCATGCCGCTCAGAAGCAGCGTGAGCGACAGGATTATGAAATCGACCGTGTGCTCTCCCGAGCCGAACGCCCAGCGGCTGAGCAGCGGCGAAAGCAGGGCGCATATGAGTGCCCCTCCGATTCCGAGCAACAGTCCGAGACGGCGCACCACGCTTGCCGTAGTGCCGAGACGGTTGCGGTCGGATGCCGTGGCGGCGATGTCGCGTACGGCACTCTGCCGGAGGTTGAGCTGGGTCGTCTGCGTGAGCAGGTCGAGGGTGGAATTGAAAAGCGTGATTATGCCCACGCCCAAAGGCCCGATCCATATAGCCACAAGTTTGGTGCGCACTATCGAGCAAAGGATAGTGATAACCTGCACGCCACCGAACACGCTCATTGCCTTGAGGATGCGTGAGGTGGAGGATGAACCGGCGGGGAGCTTCACCACGTCAGCGGAGTTTCAGCCAGTCGGCGGGATTAAGTTTGGCTTTCTCGCGGCGCAGCTCGAAGTGGAGCAGTCCGCGCGAGGGGTCGTCAGGGTCTTTCGCAACCGTTCCGAGAGCTTTTCCGGTGTACACATCCTCGCCCTTGCGCACGGCAAGATTTTCCACTCCGGCGTAGACGGTGAGGTATTCGCCGTGGCGGATGATTACGATGTTGCTGTAACCGTCCATCTGGAAGATGGAGCTTACCGTGCCGTTGAACACGGCCTTGACTTTGGCCGACGATGGTGTGGAAAGGTCGATGCCATTGTTCTGAATCTCTATGCGCGACATTTCGGGATGCGAGCTGCGGCCGAAGTTGGAGGCAACGGTGAAAGAGCCGTCCACGGGAGCCGGAAGCCGGCCTTTGTTCGATACAAATGATTCGGACAGCGCCCATGTCTTACGTCCTTCCTGCGGCGCTTCTTCCTTCTTGGGCTTTTCGGCAGGTTTGGCGGCAGGGGTGTTGGCGGCGGATTCGCCTGCGGCTTTGCGCTTGGCTTCCTCGCGCAGGCGACGTTCAGCCTCGTATTTTTCCTTGCGGCGCTTCTCTTCCTCGGCGGCTTTACGGGCTTCTTCAGCTATGACGCGGTCGAGTTCGGCGTCGAGACGTCGCGCGCGGTCTTGCTTGTCTTTCAGAATCTTGCGTAATCCCGAACCTTCTTTCTTCAATGATGCCACAAGTCCGGTCGCTTCCTGGCGGGAGGCGGCCAGCTCGCGTGCGGCAGTGTCAAGTTTGGCTTTGGAAGCCGTGAGCTTGGCCTGCTCGGCCGAAAGGCGTTCCTTGTCGGCCGTGAGTTTGGCCGAAATTGTTTTCAGTTCGGTCTCGCGTTGCTTCTGCCAGTCACGCAGTTCACCGAGGTAGCGCATGCGTCGGTACATCTTCGAGAAAGAGCCTGCCGAGAAAATGAACGCGGCCTCCGACATGCCCTGGCGCTGTGCGCGGATGGCACGCAGATTCTCGCCGTAAGACTTGCGCAGTGATGCGGCACGGGCTTCGGTGGCGTTCACGCTGTCGGTGAGCTGCTTGACGGATTCGCTTATGGAATCGACCTTGCGGCTTATCTCCTTTAATGCTGCATCCTGGATGCGGATTTCGGCGTCGAGCAATGACAGCCGGCTGAGCTGGCGGCGGGTCTCTGTCTCGTTGCTTTTGATTTGCTTGCGGGTCTGTTCAATCTCCCGGGCATTCCTGGTCTTTTCCTGCCGGAGTTCTTTTGAAGTCTTGGCCTTGGTCTCGGTCTTTACGGGAGCCGCTTTCTTGCGCTTGCGTTTTGCGGCATCGCAGTCGATGCCTGCACCTACAAGGCAGGCGAGTAATATTGTGAGCAGGAGTTTCTTCATCGGTCAGGTAAGGTTAGATACAGTCAATAGATTGGTTAGAGAGATTTGAGGATTTTGATGACTTCCTCGGTGGTGACTCTTCGGTAGCCCGATGGCTTGCTGAAGTTTACCTTGGTGCCCGTGTCCCATTTGGCGTCGCTGAAAGTCCAGCGCAGTGTGGCCCGGAGGTTGCGCTTGCCAAGTGTGGCGTTCACCTCGGCATTGGATGCGAATATTCCGTCGGGAGAAATTACCGGGCCGGAGTAGCGGCAGATGGCCGAAGCGGAGGCCGAGGGAACAATCTCCAGCGACTCCACGCAAGGGGCGCCGGAGTCGCCTGTGGGTGAGAGGATGCGGAAAAACCATTCCACGCCTTTGGTTGCCTTGCGCGGTTTCAGAATCCATGAGTATGAATCGCCTGACGAGGGCATTTCCTCGTCGGGGATAGTGAACAGCTTGGTATCGGATGATTTCAGCGTTCCTTGTCCGGGATAGAAAGCACGTCCGAGAAGGGCATCCTGGAGATCGCCGAGGGTGAGGCCGAATGTCTTGGTGAACTTGTCCATTGATTCGGCATACATGAGCTTGTTAAGTCGGATTGTGATGAAAGCCGAATCATTGTCGGCGTACAGAGCACCCATTTCCATGCCGAGCAGTCGGATGGACAGGTACACGGCCTTGTCGCGCACGAGCGTGGCGCGTCCCGACAGCGACAGCTTCATCGGGGATGTGATGTCGGCTTTCACCGGCATCTGCACATCGGTCCAGTTGCCGTAGGAAGAGGCAAGACGGTCGAACTGTATCGCCAAAGTATTTCTGACCTGCTGAGGGGTTTCCACCACGGCGGGGACTGAGGGAACATCGGGTACGGAAGTTTTGGTAACGGCCTTACGCGATGAGCGGCAGCCGCCTGCTGCAAGTAATGTGATGACGCACGCGCTGAGGATAATCCGGCGTACGCTTGCTGACAATATGGTTTTCATTCAAAAAAATATGCTTTTTCTTTTACTTTCCGACGTATTTTCGGGTCATCCGGGGTGAGGTCGAGCGCGGCTTTCCAGAACTGAAGGGCCTTCTCCGGCTCACCGGCCATGTAATATATGTCGCCTGCGTGGTCGAAAATTTCAACTGACGGTTCGCCCACGACATTTTCGGCGCTGACTTCCTCGACAACTTCGATAACGTCCTCCACGGCAGCGGAATCATCCGGGATTTCGACAGGTGCGGTGGCTGTGCTGTCCTCGATAAGGCTGTATACGCGCAGGGCGCGGTCCATCACGTCACGAGCCTGTTTATACTCCTTTTTCTTGAAGAGCACCCAGGCGTAAGTGTCGAGGTAGGTCGGATTCTGAGGGTCGGAATCGACAGCCAAAGAGGCGTACAGCGACGCGCGGTCGAGGTTCTGTCCGCGTTCCGACATGTAATATGCGGCGTTGTTCATCGCCATGTAGTTTTCGGGATCAAGGCTCACGGCCTTGTCGTATTCCACGATTGCGCTGTCAGGCAGCTCAAGGGCGTAGAGGATGTCGCCGCGCTGCCCGTGGTAGAGTGAGCGCTGGCGGTCGTTGGCGAAGTCGGCAGGATTCACGCTGTCGAGCAGTTCCAAGGCCTCGGGAAGTCGTTTTTCAAGTACAAGGCCGCCGGTTGCAGCCATTGGGAAATACAGTTGCGAGGGGAATCGCTTCATGGCTTCGCGCGCCGATGTCAGGAGGTGTTCCGTGTCGCCTGCGGTGCCGTAGCTCATCACCATAGCCTGCCAGGCATCCACATTCTCGGGGTCGAGAGCCACGCAGTAGGAATATTGCTCGGCGGCTTCGGCAGGTTGGTCGATTGTGGCCTTGTAAGCTCCGTAGAAGGCGTGGAGGTCAGGCTCGCCGGGATTAACGTCCTGGAGCACACGGAACAGCTCTTCGATGCGCGGACGCTGGAGACTGTCGGCATAGAGGGTCTGGACGTATTTGGTGAGAAGGTCGAATTTCGGTTCAAATTCGAGCGTGGGCGATTCAAGAGCCTCGAATACCTCGCGGTCGTAGGCGGCGCTGTCGCCTTTCTGGCGGAAATAATCGGCTCGCGCAAGATAGACGGTGCCGTTCGACGGATCCATCGCGGCCGCGCGGTCAAAGAATGTCATTGCGGAATCACCCATTCCTATGGCGGCGAAATTGCTGCCTATGAAAAGGTTGGCATCCACCGATGCAGGCGCTTCCACGCGCAGGCGTTCGAGCTCCGACACGATTGAAGCCGTGTCGCGGGCGGCGGCGAAATTGCGTATCTTATAGGAAGCCAGGGCGATGTCGCCGGGGAGTCCGCGTTGCAGACGCTCGTAGATGTCAAGGCTTTTGCGGTAGGCGGAGGTGTCGCCGAGAATATATTCCACAAGATACACCGAAGCGAGGTTGAGCGCAGGCTCGGTGCGGTCGGGGAAAACAGAGTCGAGGGTGGCCCAGATGTCGCGGATGTCGGCATAGCGTCGGCTGTCCTTGGCTATGGATGCGGCCACGAGTCCGTAATAATAGTTGGAAGGGTCGGCGTAGAAGCGGTTGAGCACGTTGCGGTAGGCGCGTTCGCGTCCTATCGAGTCGGTCAGCGACGACACAAGCTCAATCTCGCCCATCGCTCCGGCGATGTATGCGTCGGAAGGGTCGAGGGCATGGGCACGACGCAGGAGCATGTAGTAGTCGTCGAAACGCTCCGACTCGTAGGCATCGGCAGCTTCGAGGAAGATATATTCCGCCTTCAGCCGAGCCTCTTCCGAAGCCGCGGATGAAGCCTTGCGGGCAGCAAAAGCTGATACGACAGAGATTGCCGCCACGATTATAGCAGCCGCTGCAATCTGCAATTTATGTATGCCGTTACTCGCCAATTTATTCAGAAGATTACTGTTTACTCTTCACTTTTCACTCACTTCACCCCTGTGTGTCCGAATCCGCCGTCGCCGCGTTCGGTCTCGTCGAGCCGGTCGGTTTCTTCCCATGTCACGCGGGTGTAGGGAGCGATTACCATCTGGCAAATGCGGTCGCCGGGATTGATTGTGAAAGGTGTGTCGGAAAGATTAATCAGAATCACGCCTATCTCGCCGCGGTAGTCGGCGTCAACGGTACCGGGTGTGTTTACAATCGAGATTCCATGTTTCAGGGCAAGTCCGCTGCGCGGACGAATCTGCATTTCATGACCGACGGGGAGCTGCACCCTGAGACCCGTCGGCACGAGGGCGCGCTGCATGGGAGCGAGCACCATAGGCTCGTCAAGGTATGCCCGCACGTCCATTCCCGCGGAATTGGGGGTTTCATAGGCCGGAAGTTCGTTTCCGGAACGGTTGATTATCTTGACTTTGATTCTTTCCATATCAATCGGGTGGTTATATATAAAGTATAAAACGCTTCGGGCATCAAATGTTCAGACGCCGGGTCATGTCGCCGGCCTTGAGTATGTATATACCTTTGGCCGGGAGGAGGAGCCGTATCGTTCCGGGCTGCAGCTTGCGCTGCGCCACGGGTTGTCCGAGGATGGTGAATACCTTCACATCCACCTCACGAGCGGTGGTGATGTAGATGTAGCCGTCGCGGACGGTCACCTCCGGGCGGTCGGCCTCGGAGCTGTCGCGGATTGCGTCGCGGTCGATGCTCTCCTGCTCCCACTTGGGTGCGGGAACGGCTGCCGAAGACAGCTGTGTGCCGGAGCAAATGGCGCATAGCATGATTGCTGCCGCGGCGAAGAGCCGCCGTAAGCGCGCCATGCTGTCCGATGCCCGGTGTTTTCTCATAAGAACGATGCTACTGTCATTTCGCCTGCGATAGGCTGTTCAAGGCATTTGCGCACCTCGTCGGGCGTGAGGTCAAGGCCGAAGAGGAACATCATTTTTGTAATCGCCGCCTCGAAAGTTATGTCGTAGCCCGACACAACTCCGGTGGCAGCCAGGAGGTCGCCCGCAAGGTAGCGGTTGGCCCGGACTCCGCCGTTGACACACTGGGTCACGTTGAGCACCACCACGCCGCGCTCCACGGTCTCGCGGATTGCGTTGATAAACCACTGCGCCGTAGGGCCGTTGCCTGTGCCGTAAGTGCGGAGTACTATGCCCTTGATGCCGGGAGTGGAAAGAAGGTGGCGGAGCACGGTCTCGTTCAGACCCGGGAAGAGGTCAATCGCCATCACCGACGTGTCGAGGTGGAAACGCGGATTGAGCGGACGGTTCGTGTCGGGACGCGCCAGAGCGTCGCGGTCGAAGTGGATTCCGAGGCCGATTTTAGCCAGCGCCGGATAGTTGTTGCTCTTGAAGGCGTTGAAATTGTCGGCACTCCGCTTTGTGGAGCGGTTGCCGCGCCAGAGGTAATTCTCAAACAGGATGGCAACCTCGCGTACAGTGGGCTTGCCTGTGTTCGGATCGCGGTCGGCGGCAATCTGGAGAGCCGTGATGAGGTTTTCCTCACCGTCGGTGCGGACTTCGCCGATGGGGAGCTGCGAGCCGGTGATAATCACAGGTTTGGAGAGGTTTGCGAGCATAAACGACAGCGCGGAGGCCGTGTAGGCCATCGTGTCGGTGCCGTGGAGCACCACGAAGCCGTCGTAGTCGTCGTAGTTGCATGCGATACTGCGCGCAATATCCATCCAATGCCCCGGATTCATGTCGCTTGAATCAATGGGGGGATTGAACTGGATGTTGTCGATATGGTAGTCGAGCATCTTCACCTTGGGTACATTGTCCATAAGGTGGGAGAAGTCGAAGGGCTTGAGCGACTTCGTCACGGGGTCTTCAATCATTCCGATTGTACCTCCGGTGTAGACTATCAGTATGCGGGGTTTTGCCATTGGCGGAGAGTGTTTGTCATTATTTCACTTGTGCGCCTGCAACCACAGGAGCCGATGGGCCTACGACAACCAGCGAGCCGTCGGCGTCCATTGCGGAGAGAATCATGCCCTGCGATTCGATGCCGCGGAGCTTGCGGGGCGGGAGGTTGGCGATGAAGCACACCTGCTTGCCCACGAGGTCTTCGGGCTTGTAGTAGGCTGCGATACCGGAAACGATGGTGCGTTTGCCGAGACCGTCGTCGATGAGGAAGCGGAGAAGCTTGTCGGCCTTGGGCACGCGCTCACATTCGAGCACTGTGCCGATGCGGAGATCGGCTTTCATGAATGTGTCGAAATCTACATCGGGCTGCTGGGGAGCCGCCTGGAAGGAATTGATGCGGTTCTGTTCCTTGATGGTTTCGAGTCGGTCGGTCTGAGCCTTGATGGCTTCGTCGTCGATTTTCTCGAAAAGGAGTTCGGGGGTGCCGATTACGCTTCCGGCTGCGATGATATTGTCGTTGCCGAGCTCGTTCCAGGAGATTTTTCCCTCTCCGAGCATTTTCACGAGTTTCTCGCTCATGAAGGGCATGAACGGTTCGAAAACGATTGCGAGGTTGGCGCAGGCCTGGATTGCCGTGTTGAGGATGGTGGCTGTGCGCGCCATGTCGGTCTTGGCGGTTTTCCAGGGTTCGGTTTCCTGAAGATATTTATTGCCGGCGCGGGCCATGTCCATTGCGAGCTTGAGGGCTTCGCGGAAGTGGAAGGTCTCGATGGCCTCTGACACCTCGCCCTTGATGCGCTTGATTTCGGCAAAAAGTTCGGTCTCGGCCGATGTGAGTTCTCCGGCTTCGGGAACGTTGCCGCCGAAGTATTTGTGAACGAGCACTACGGCACGGTTCACGAAATTGCCAAGGATGGCAACGAGTTCGTTGTTGTTGCGGGCCTGGAAGTCGCGCCAGGTGAAATCGTTGTCCTTGGTCTCGGGGGCGTTTGCCGTGAGCACGTAGCGGAGCACGTCTTGCTTGCCGGGGAAGTCGGCGAGGTACTCGTGGAGCCATACGGCCCAGTTGCGTGATGTGGAAATCTTGTCGCCCTCGAGGTTGAGGAATTCATTTGCGGGCACGTTGTCGGGAAGCTGGAAGCCGTCGCCGTAGGCCATGAGCATGGAGGGGAACACGATGCAGTGGAACACGATGTTGTCCTTGCCGATGAAGTTGATTACGCGTGTCTCGGGGTCTTTCCACCACTTCTCCCATGAGTCGGGCAGGAGTTCCTTGGTATTGGAAATGTAGCCGATGGGGGCGTCGAACCATACGTAGAGAACTTTGCCTTCGGCGCCTTCGACGGGCACGGGAACACCCCAGCTCAGGTCGCGCGACACGGCGCGGGGCTGAAGACCGAGGTCAAGCCATGATTTGCACTGGCCGTAGACGTTGGTTTTCCATTCCTTGTGGCCTTCGAGAATCCACTTGCGCAGTTCCGGCTCCCACTTGTCGAGGGGGAGGAACCAATGGCGTGTCTCGCGCAGCTCGGGAGTGGCGCCGGTGATAACGCTCTTGGGGTTGATGAGGTCGGTGGCGTTGAGTGATGTTCCGCAAGCCTCGCACTGGTCGCCGTAAGCGCGGTCGTTGTGGCAGTGGGGACATTCGCCGGTCACGTAGCGGTCGGCGAGGAATTGTCCGGCCTCGGGGTCATAAAGCTGCATGGAGCTTTTTTCGACGAACTCGCCCTTGTCGTAGAGACGGCGGAAAAATTCCGATGCAGTGTCGTGATGAATCTTCGAGGTGGTGCGGGAATATATGTCGAAAGAAATACCAAGGCCTTCAAACGACTCTTTGATGAGTTTGTGGTAACGGTCGACGATGTCCTGGGGTGTCACGCCTTCCTTGCGTGCTTTCAGCGTGATGGGCACACCGTGTTCGTCGCTGCCGCCAATCATCACTACATCGCGGCCACAGAGCCGCAGGTAGCGGGCGTAGATGTCGGCCGGAACGTAGACTCCGGCAAGATGTCCGATATGTACCGGGCCGTTGGTGTAGGGCAGCGCGGTGGTGATAAGGGTGCGTTTAAAGTCTTTTGCCATTATGCTTGGTTTTCTTTGTGATTATCGTGTTGTTCCCGGTGAAATACACCGGATTGTATCAATCCGCAAAATTAAGAATAATTTTTGACAATATGCCACATCCGCACATGAGTGTAACTGTTTTTTCTTGGCCGTGTGACAGACTTTGGCTAACTTTGCCGGAAATTAAACCGACGCATATCTATGAATGAAATACCTGTACTGCTGCTCACGGGATACCTCGGCAGCGGAAAAACAACGCTTCTCAACCATATTCTTACCAATGAGCGCGGAATACGTTTCGCCGTGATTGTCAACGACCTCGGCGAAGTAAACATCGACGCATCCCTGATTCAGAAAGGCGGCATCGTGGGCGGAAAAGATTCCGGCGATCTCGTGGCACTCCAGAACGGATGTATCTGCTGCACGCTAAAGATGGACCTCGTGCAACAGCTCGCCGACATCACAGCCACAGGAAAGTTCGACTATATCGTAATCGAGGCCAGCGGAATATGCGAGCCCGCTCCCATCGCACAGACTATCTGCTCGATTCCCCGCATGGGCGGAGACTACTGCCGCGGGGGCGTGCCGCGTCTCGACTGCATCGTCACCGTGGTGGACGCCCTGCGCATGGCTACGGAATTCGGCTGCGGCGAACGTCTCGACCGCTCTGCCATCGACGACGAGGACATTGAGAATCTTGTGATTGAGCAGATTGAGTTCTGCGATGTAATCATACTCAACAAGATTTCCGAAATCACCAAGGAGGAAGCCGCGCGCCTGCGCAAGGTGATACGCGCCCTCCAGCCGCGCGCCAAGATGATTGAATGTGACTACGCCAACGTTGACCTTGACGAAATCGTAGGCACCGGACTTTTCAACATGGAATCGGTTGCAACCTCGGCTACATGGGTGCGCGAAATTGAACGTCCGGCCACCGAAGAGGAAGAACTCGAGGCTCACGGACATCATCACCATCACGACCACGATAAGGATGAGGAAGAGCACCACCATCACGACCACGGGCATCACCATGATTGCGATGATCCGGAGCATTGCACCTGCCACCACCATCATCACCACCACGGCGAGGAAGGCGAGGCCGAGGAATATGGCATACAGACTTTCGTCTATTACCGCCGTCGCCCCTTCGACCTGAACAAATTCGATTATCTGGCTTCGAAATGGCCCTCGAACATCATCCGCTCAAAGGGCATAGTCTACTTCAGCAACAACACCCGCATGTCCTACCTCTTCGAGCAGGCAGGAGTGCAGAAAAATCTCAAGGAAGCCGGTCTCTGGCTCGCCACAGCGCCGGAAGATGAACTCCGTCAGATGGTTGAACAGGATCCCACGATTATGCGCGACTGGGACGAGACCTACGGCGACCGTATGATAAAACTCGTTATCATAGGCCGTAACCTCGACCGCGCTGCCATTTCGGCATCCCTCGACGCCTGCCTGGCAGAGTAAGGAATAGCCTTACCAGCCGCCGGAGGCGCCGCCGCCACCGGTCATGCCGCCGCCGAATCCTCCTCCGAATGAGCCTCCTCCGAATCCGCCACCCATGCCGCGTCCGCCACCGCCGCCGGGAATCACTACCACGGGCGCGAGTTTGGCTATCGTGTACGGAATGGAGGTGATGTGACCGCAGTTCAGGCATGAATAGTCATGCACACCGTGTCCCTCGCGCAAAGTCGTGGGCTTGGTGATGACGCGGTCGCGCAGGTGGCGCGCGGTAAGGGCGTGGCAGTGCTCGCACTCTTTCATCACCGTGCCCGGGGCTACGTAGGGCAGGATGTCTGTCTCGCCGCAGGAGGGACAGAGCCATACGTCATAGTCGACCGAACCGATTTTCTCTTCAAGGTCCTGAGCCGGGGTGAGATAGTCGTTGTCGTGTACTTCATCGACCTTGTTCATCGCGGTTCCGCAGTTGGGACACACATGCTTGCCGTTGCGCCAGCGGTTGAGCAGGAGCATAAGCGGAACTGTCGCCACCAAAGGCATGCCGAGACCGAGGAAGGTGAGCACGAGATATGGCAGACGCAGGCCTATAAGGCCGCGGTACTTGTCGTAGCGGTCGCGACCTCGCACGGCAAGCAGTTTCACCACGAATACGGCGCACATCCCTACGGTGATAGCTCCGGCAAAAAACAGATAGAATAAAAAGAAATCTTTGTCGTCATCGTTATTCCGGGCGAAGTCGGAATCCGCTTCCGACGACAGGATTTCCGCCGTGGCCTCAGGGTCGGTGAGTATTGATGCTATCTTCCGGGAGGTTTCCAGGACTCCGGAATCGTAGTCGCCTTCCTTGAAGCGCGGAAACATCACATCGCGCAGCAGACGGGCGCACACCACGTCGGGCAGCACGCCCTCAAGTCCGTATCCGGGGCGTATCGCGGCCTTGCGGGCGTCCTTGGCAACGACGATGAGCAGGCCGTTGTCCATATCCTTCTTTCCGAGACCCCAGCGGGTGAAAAGTTCGGTGGCGAATGTGTCAATGTCGCTGCTGTCGAAGTCATCAACCACTACCACGACCGCCTCCGCCGAGGTGGTGCGGCGTATGTCTTGCATTATCGAGTCGGTGGCTGTGACGGCTTGCTGCGACAGGATTCCGTCGGGGTTGGAGGTGAAGCGTGTGCGGTCGTCAAGATGTACGTTGGGAACGTCCTCTGGCGCGTAGGTCTTGGCATACGCCCCTAAGGATGCGCATAATATCAGGAGCAGGGTGAGAAGTCGGTTCATTGCATGGAGGATTAAACGGCAGGGAGGGAATGGCCGTTGAGTTTGCGGTAGAGGTCGAGGGCATACACGTCGGTCATGGCCGACACGTGGTCGAGAACTGCCTGGATTTTCTCAAACAGCGACGGGGCTGCCACATCGTATTGCTGAGGGAATTTCGCCAGTAAAAGGCGCGAGTAGTTCAGCTCGGGGTTGGTAACGGCCTCAATCAGCTTTTCCATCAGGAATGTGATGATGCGGTTACCGGCAAGTTCGATGTCGACCACTTCGGCCGAGCGGTAGATTTTGTCCCACGAGATAGCGTTGCAGCGTGCGTAGCCGTCGCGTTCGAGCTGCGGGATGTTGCCAAGGAGCGAGCCTTCAAAGGTTCCGGCGAGGATGTTGTCTTCGTTGGCTATGAATGTCTCGGCACAGCGGTCGACAAGTGTGCCTACGACACATGAGCGCAGGTAGGCAATCTTTTCGTTGGGGTCGTCCACGGCATCCATTGTGAACTGCATCTTTTCCCGGCGGTCTTCGGGGAAGAACGACATGAAAGCGTCAATGACCTCGCGGGTCGAGAGGATTTTGAGTTTGTGGGCATCCTCGATGTCCATTACTTCATAGCAGATGTCGTCGGCGGCCTCGACTATGTAGACGAGCGGATGTCGGGCATAGCGCAGAGGTTCGCCGGGTGCCGAAAGTCGGAGCAGGCCAAGTTCGTCGGCCACTTTGGCGAAGTCGTCGCGCTCGGTGTTGAAGAATCCGAATTTACTTTTTGTGGCAAGCACGGATTCGTAGGGGTATTTCACGATGGAGGCCAGGGTGGAATATGTCATCGCGAATCCGCCCTTGCGCCTACCCTTGAACTGATGGGTGAGAACACGGAAGGCGTTGGCGTTGCCCTCGAAACGTATCAGGTCGGACCACTGCTCCTCGGTCAGGAACGGGCGGAGATGCTTTCCGGCACCTTCGCTGAAGAATGTCGAAATGGCTTTCTCGCCGGAATGTCCGAAGGGCGGGTTGCCGAGGTCATGGGCAAGGCATGCCGCCGCGGTGATGTCGCCGAGATGGTCGAAGTGCTCCGTGCCGTGGGGCGAACCGGCATGACGGCGGCGTAGTTCGGCGGCGATGCGGTCGGCCATAGACTTGCCTACGCACGACACTTCCATGGAATGAGTCAGGCGGTTGTGCACGAAGATGCTTCCCGGCAGAGGAAACACCTGAGTCTTGTTCTGCAGGCGCCGGAAAGGCGAAGAGAACACAAGGCGGTCGTAGTCGCGCCGGAAGTCGGTGCGGGTGAGGTTTTTCTTGGGGTCGTGATAGTCCTCGAGCCCGAAACGTTTGTCGTTGACAAGCTGGTGCCACTGCATCATGACAGTTTAATTTTTTAGATGGGTTAAATCCTTTCCTGCCGGGGTCTGGAAAATCGAGAGTCCGAATTCTCCGGCCATGGCGTAGATGTGGTCGAATATGTCGCATTGGATGTGCTCGTAGTCTTTCCACTCGGTGGTTCGGGTGAAGAAATAAAGCTCCACGGGCAGGCCTGACGGCGTGGGGTCGAGCTGGCGCACCATATACAGCATGTCGGAATTGACATTGCGGTTTGTGGCGAGGTAGCGTTCGATATAGTCGCGGAACAGGCGCAGGTTGACAATGCGTGCATCGTCTGATATGTCAAGGCCGTCGAGCCAACCCTGCCGGCGAAGGCGGGAAATTTCGTTTTCGGGACAGAACCGTACGGAATTGACGTCGATATATACCGCGCGGCTCACACGGCGTCCGCCTGAGCTGCGCATAGGCTCAAAGTTGTTGAACGACTCCGACACCAGCGAGTAGGGCGGAATCGTGGTGACGGAATTGTCCCAGTTGCGCACCTTCACGGTCGTGAGTGATATAGCTTCGACCGTGCCGTTGGCTCCGTGACCCGGCACGCTGATCCAGTCGCCTTTGTGCAGCATCTGGTTGGCGGTGAGCTGCACGCTTGCCACAAGGCCGAGAATCGTGTCCTTGAACACTAACATCAGTACCGCCGCCGAGGCTCCAAGGGCGGTGATAATCGCAACGGGAGTCTTGTTGATGAGTATGCTTATTCCGATTATGATTCCGAGGCCTATCACCACGAGCTTGAGCATCTGGAAAATACCCTGCACGGCATAGAGCTTCAGGTTCTCACGTCGGGCGAAAGCCTCATAGAGATTGCCGATGAAAATGACTACAATCCTCACCACGGCCCAGAGCACATACAGGCGGGTGAGTATGTGAATCCACTGGAGCAGATGGCTCTGCGCCGAGAAAAGCCGCGGCAGAAGCACGGCCACCACGAGAGCCGGGGCGAGCTGTGACACACCGCGGGTGAAACGGCTGTTCAGAAGGTCATCGTCCCAGTCGGTGGGACTGCGCAGCACGGCTTTCTCCAGCAGTATCAGAAGAAGTTTGGCAATATAATATGCAGCCACTGCCGCCAGCACAAGAGAGGCCAGCAGCAGGGCGGACGATGCGGCCGGGCCGCATATGGGGGTTATATTTTCTGCTATGTAAGTCTGTAAGGATTCTATCATGATTGGTTCAAGCGGTTTTGCGGCTCTATTCCACGAGCGCCACGTTGTCGACCCACATCGTCATTCCGACTGTGCCGACGTATGCCTCGCCGCAGCCCGACGAGAACATCACCAGCATATGGGTGGGTGTGGCATCGGCATCGTCCCATCCTACTTCCTTGACGGGCACCATCTTGCCTTTGGAATTTCGCGCATAGTAATTTCTTTCTTCGGGAATCAGCCCCATGTAGCTTTTGTAGGCCGGATTCTTGGTGATGTCGCCGTAGAGCACCTTCACTTTGTGGCCGTTGACCCAGCCGTTGGTGGATTTGTTCATGCGTTCGCGTCCTGTACCCACGCGCTTGGCGTAGAGGTTGCCGTCGGCGTCTTCCCACCGTCGCTGGAGAATGATGAAGGCCTCTGCATTGTCGCTGCCGGGGAGGGTCTTCTTCGAGCCGAAGCCCGATGAGTAGATACGGTCGGAATTGGCAGGTACGGAGAGCTTGTAGTCGAACTGAAGGGCCGACGGGCGGCCTGTGTAGGGTATACCCATCTCCATCTTGCTGTACGGACTCTTGGTGGATTTGATAGGCTCGAACATGTGTCCTAAGAAAATCGAGCCGGGCACAACCACGTCGATGTCGATAAGTCCTATCGCCTTGCAATTTTCCATGATGGTGGTGAGCTTGCAGCACTTGTTTCCGGCGGAACGCGTGTCGGGAAATACGGCGTTGCTTGTCTTTGTTATGCCCACGACCTTAGCCATGATATTGGATGTGGCCCACGGAGAGCCGCCGAGATTGGAGTACGGTTTGTCGCCTGTGATGGTCTGTGTGGGGCCGATTTCGTAGACGGTCTTGGTCTTGCCTCCGATGATTCCGGATTCCTTTATCGAACGTGTAACCCAGTTCTCGAAGTCGCCGTACTTGATTGGAGTTGCAGCGTAAAGCGAGGTGGCCGGAGCTATGGCGGCGAATGTCAGTATGGCTGTGATGATCTTTTTCATAAGACTATGCGTGTGTGGTTGTTGAAACGTAATTGATGTACTTAAAACACCGTCTGCCGTTATGAAGTTCGTCGGCCAATGAGTTGATTTAACACTATTTTAGTCACAGAACGTAGGCCACTTCCTTGAAGAGATAGCTCCGGAGCGTGCCCGCGGAATCACGGATTGTGAGTGTCCCGTCGGGGGCGACGGATTCTATTTCGCCTGAAAACAAGCCGAGACCGTTTTTCACGTCGATGAAGGGGTGGAAGCCTTTTCCTCGCCACATGCAGGCGCGATAGCGCTCGAGCAGTGTCGCGGAATCTGGATTGGAGCAATAGGTGTCGAGTTGCGCGGCTATTTCCTCACACACTTCCTCAAGTAGCGGACGCAGCGGAGTATCACGGTCAAGGAAATGAATCATCGACACAGGATTGGGTGCGTCGGACAGAAATTGCCGCTGGTTCACGTTTATGCCTATTCCGGCAATGGCGCGGTCCACCATCCCGGCGCTCACGGAATTCTCGATGAGTATGCCGCAGATTTTTCGGTCGGCGGCATAAATGTCGTTGGGCCACTTGACGCTAATCGCGGTGCCGGGAAGATGCCGCCTGAGCACGTCGGCAACAGCCAAGGCCACGCACATCGACATCTCGAACTGCCGTGCCGCAGCCATATTGGCCGGACGCAGCAGCATGGAGAATGTAAGGTTCTCGCCCGGAGCGGCTTCCCAGGAGTTTCCGCGCTGGCCGCGTCCGGCGGTCTGACGGACAGCGGCGATTACGGTTCCTCCGGGAGCCTCGGCGGCTATGGCTGCAAGCTCGGAACTTGTCGAGGCGCAGCAGTCGAGCACCTTGAAATTGCATCGTGTGCCCACGGTCATTCGCTTATGGTGAGGGTGCGGCTGTCGTCGTCGTTGACGGTAAGGCGTACTGTCACAGTGTCGGCGGGAAGTACGGGAGCAACGCGCTCGGGCCATTCGCAAAGGCACACTGCGCCTGAGTCGAAGTAATCCTCTACTCCGATTTCGAGTGCTTCCTCAACGGTGTCAAGGCGGTAGAAGTCGAAGTGGTAGATGAGTTCGGCAGTCGTGTCGGATCGGTATTCGTTCACGAGCGAGAACGACGGCGAGTTTGTGGTGTCGTCCTCGACGCCGAGCGCGCGGCACAGGGCGTTGATGAATGTTGTTTTTCCTGCACCCATATCGCCGTAGAAAGCGAACACTGTGTTGTCGCCCATGAGGTCGACAAATTCCTCGGCTGCGCTGTCGAGGGCTTCAAGATTGGGAATTTGGATGGTTTTCATAATGTGATTCTATTTTGCAGTGAGAGTGATGAGCGGAACGAGCATCTCTTCCATTGAGATGCCTCCGTGCTGGAATGTTCCGGTGTAATATTGTACGTAGTGGTTGTAGTTGTTGGGATAGGCGAAGAAGTCGTTTTTCAGCGCGAAGATGTAGGCCGTGGAAACATTCGGCGCCGGAAGCCCGTAGCGGGCGGGCTGACGGATTTCGTACACCTGTTTGGCGTTGTAGGCGAGATTCTTGCCTAATTTGTAGCGGAGGTTGGTGTTGGTGTTCTTGTCGCCCACGACTTTCACGGGATTATCCACCCGGATGGTGCCGTGGTCGGTTGTGAGCACTATCTTGTAGCCCTTGGACGCGATTTTACGGAAAATGTCCATCACCGACGAGTGGCGGAACCACGATTCCGTGAGCGAGCGGTAGGCGGCATTGGTGGAGGCGAGCTCGCGGATCATCCTGCTTTCGGTGCGGGCATGCGAGAGCATGTCGACAAAGTTGAAGATGATAACGTTGAGGTCGTTCTGCTCCAGACGGTCGAACTCGCGCAGGAGTTTTTCTCCGGCAGCCGAGTCGTTGATTTTATTGTAGGAGAAGCGGCATTGACGGCGGTAGCGCTCGAACTGCGTCGCAATCAGCGGCGACTCATTCAGGTTCTTGCCCTCTTCGGAATCCTCATCTACCCACAGGTCGGGAAACATCCGCTCGATATCAAGAGGCATCAGACCCGAGAAAATGGCGTTGCGGGCATACTGGGTGGCTGTGGGCAGGATGGCCGTGTAGAGGTTTTCCTCCATGGTAAACTGGTCGGCGAGCAGGGGTTTCACCGTGCGCCACTGATCCAGACGGAAGTTGTCGATAAGGATGAAGAACACTTTTTCGCCGGCATCGAGCATTGGAAACACGACCTTCGGAAAAATCTGCGGGCTCATCATCGGGCGCTCGTCGGAGCCTGTCATCCACGATTCGTAGTTGCGACGCACCCACTTCCCGAATTCCGAGTTGGCCTCGGCCTTCTGCATCTCGAGCACTTCGTCCATGTTGGTCTCGGCCGATGCCAGTTCGAGCTCGCGGTACACGAGTCGGCCGTAGAGGTCATACCAGTCCTCGATTGTCGAGGCGGAGTTAATCATGGAGCTGATTGTGCCGAAGTCCTGACGGTAGTCGCTCGTGGTCTTTTCCGACACGAGACGGTCGCTGTGGAGGTGCTTCTTGATGGCTATGAGAATCTGGCTCGGATTGACGGGCTTTATAAGGTAGTCGGCGATTTTGCTTCCTACGGCCTGATCCATGATGTTTTCCTCCTCACTTTTGGTAATCATGATTACGGGCACATGTGGCTGGCGCTGCTTGATAAGGGCGAGCGTTTCCAGGCCTGTGAGTCCGGGCATGTTTTCGTCGAGGATTATGAGGTCGAAGGGTGTTGTCTCGGCCATGTCGAGTGCGTCGCGGCCGTTGTTGGCCGTAGTCACGTCGTAACCTTTGTTACGGAGGAAGAGGATGTGGGGCTTGAGAAGGTCTATCTCATCATCGGCCCAGAGTATATTGTAGTTAGCCATCGGTAGGTTCTTAATCGTCGTCAAACAATGGATCGTCACCTTCGCCACCCGTAAGAGCGGGAGCTGCGGGAGCCGCAGGCTTGGCCGGAGCGGGAGTCGCCGGTGCGGGATTGGGCTTGGGAGCCGGTTTTGCCGGAGCGGGAGGCGTCGTCGGAGCGGGGGCAGGCTGCGGCTGAGGTGCCGGAGCGGGATTCGGTACAAGTTCCGGCTCGGGAACTGTCTCGGGTTCGGCTTCCGGAGCCGTGTCAGGTTCGGGAGTAGTCTGCTCCCGTTCGGCTTCGTATGCTTTCTCGGCCTCCTCGGCCTCGGGAAGCGTCTCGATTTCCTCGGGCACGAGAAGTCCTTCCTGCACGTCGATGTAGTTCTGCTCCTGAAGGTAGCGGAAATATTCGTCGAATGTGCGTCCCTCGGAAAGCAGTTTGCTGAAATTGTCGTCGCTGATGGCAATCGGGCGCACTCCGGCAGGGATGTGGAACTCGGGGGAAGCGGCCATTACGCTGCGGTAGTGGTTGAGTTCCTCCATGTTGTCGAATCCGCGTATGATAATCATGCCGAGACGTCCGAAGTTCATCTGTTCCAGGTCGAAGTCCTTGACTACGAAGCTGCGGAAGTTGTGGCGCGCGATTTCGTACAGGAGCTGGTTGGATGATACGGAATCCGTGGCGAAGGTGAATATCAGAAGTTGTTTCGTGTCGGGATTCAGTTCGAACTGCGCCGGGCCTTCGGCCTCGGTGAATGTCGAGTCGTTGGACAGGTGCAGGTCCCATATCATGCCGCGCAGGTTGCCCGAAGTACCGGCCTGGAGCTTGCGCCCCTTCGCCATGCCCTTGAGCCATTCGGAGGCCACGGGGGCGAGGTCGGTGTCGGGATAGCGTTCGAGCATTTCCTTGAGCACGGCGTTGAATTCATCGGGCTTCTGCTCGGTCACGTAGGCCAGCGCGTGCAGGAACATGAACTTGGGCATCAGCTTGCTCATCGGATAAAGTTCCGACATTTCGGCGTAAGCCTTGTGTACCTGCGTGTTGCTGTTGTCGAAGTATGCTTCCAAAGCGTTGTCGTACATCGCCTGCTGGCGCTCGTCCATGCGTTTGAGGTTGTCGAGGTAGGCCGGGTCGCGCATCGCCACTCCGTACTTCGACTCGGGGAAGTCGCTCAGAATCAACTGACGGTACTTCTCGGCGGCTGCAATGTCGCCCTGACGCATAAACATCAGATACAGGTTGTAGTAGATGTCGAGGCGGTACACGTTGTCGGGGTATTCGCCGAGAAGGCGGTTGAACTCGTCGAGCGAGGCTCCGTAATCCTCGAGCTTGTCCTTCAGAATCACGCCCATGTTGTAGAGTCCTTCCTGAATGACCTCGTGTGAAGTTGCCTTTTCCTCGTCGGTGCTTGGAATCTGCGCGAGGTAATATTCGGGATAATGTGGATCCTCGGCACGTTTGGCCTTTTCAAGTTCTTCCTCCGACATTTCGGAATTTTCGGCGGCGTTTTCGCCCTCATCTTTGGATTCGGCTTCATCATCTTCGCCGTCGGATGAATCGGACTCAAAGTCGCTGAGGTTGAAGGATGCCTTGTTGCGTCGGCGCCAGTCGTCCTCGAGTTTTCGCGAGCCCCAGCGCTTCTGGAACTCAGTCTTACCGGCGTTTTTCGTGGCCGTGTTGTAGAAGTACCAGGAGTTGTCGGAATTGATTGTGAAGGAGTTGGGCGAGTTGTTATTGTTGAGGTTGGAACCCTGGGCAGCTTGGTTGGCGAGATATTCCTCGCGCTTTGCGGCCTCTTCTTCCTCTTTCTCGCGTTTTTTCAGCTCGTCGATAATCTTGTTGACGACCTCAAGCTGCTGTTCGGGGGTCATGGCGCTCAATCTCAGAAGCGAGTCCTGAAGATTGACGTTCTGAGAGTACACTGCAAGCTCGTCAAGCACGTCGCTGCGCCGTTTGATGGCGTCGTAGCCCGGATAGGTCTTTGGGAGCTGCGGCACGGCCTCGGAGTAGTTGGGCTGTGCCTTCTCGTAGTTGTGCTGAAGGAAGTAGAGGTTGCCGAGCGTGATCTGATTGATTGCCTTGTCGACGCCGTTGCGGGTGCTTTCCTTGTTTGCAAGCTCGTAGTTTTCGATGGCCTTGAGTGTGTCGCCACGCGAGAGGTAGAGGTTGCCGATGGCGTAGTACACCTGGTCGAGATACTCCTTGTTTCGGTCGTAGCGTGTCATGCGTCGCAGAGCCTTTACTTCCGGCTCGATGTCGGCGCCTGTATAGACTTCGCTCTGCTTGATTCGGGCGTTGAATTTCGTGCGGTACGTGGCCGATGAACTGCTTCCGGCTGCTTTGTAGGCCTTGTAGGCCGCATCTTTGTCGCCGAGTCGGGCGTAGACCTGACCCAGGAGGAAATTCAGGCGCGTTTTCTGTGCTCCCGATGCGTTTTTGACGGCTTCAAGAAGGTATGGGAGCGCTGCCTGATAGTCGTCGGCATGGATTTGGTAGTCGGCGTAGACGTAGTTGTACAAGCCTTTGAGTTTTTTGCTCGTGAGCTCGTCGGGCTTGATTCGGGTGAGAATCATTTCCGCCTCAAACTGCCATCCGAGCGAGACGTACGACAGCGCCTGCATGAGCTTGCTTTCGGTCACGGTGGCCGGAAGCCACGTGAAGTGACGGCTGACGTAGAAGAACGTCGATGCCGCGCCGAGGAAGTCGCCGTTGTAGTACTGGCTGCGACCCATCATCATCCATGCGTTGTGCAGGAAGGGGTTGTACTCGTCGCGCTTCATCCATTCCTTGTATTTGGGATCGGATGATTTTCCGGCTTTTTTCTTGGGCTTTTTCTTGATGGAACGTATCTGTATGGCTTTCTGAGCCTTTTCGATGGAGCGGTCGAAATTGCCCGAGGGCTGCGGCGCCGTCTCATCGGATTTGGCTTCGATGGGGTGCATGAATACAAAGCGCGAGTAGTCGTCCTCGTACTTCGATTCCATGTCGGCGAGGGTTTCCTTGAAATGGGTGTCGCCGTTGTAGTAGATGTTGTATCGGGTTATGAATTCCTGATACTTTCGGGAGGCTGCGGTGTTCTTCTTGGGGCTGCACGACGACACAAGCATCACGGCCGCCATAAACATGGCTGCCGAAAGGAGGATGGATGAAAGTCGACGTGCGGAAAAAGTCATGATAATATAACGCCGTTTTGCCCTGTCTTATTGCCCCGGTTGGGACTGTCCGGGAGTTGGCGCAGGTTCCGCCGCGGGAGCGTGTTTTGGCGCGGGAGCCTGCGGATAGGCGATGCGTGAGTGGTAGATTGTCATCAGGCGTTTGATAAACGCTTCCTTAATCATGGATACGTCGCGGAATTCGAGTGTTGACTCGTTGTGCAGCCCGTCGGCAATCTGACCGTTGATTATCTTGTTGACAAGTTCGGTGATGGCCTCGCGGGTGTGTTCCTTGAGCGAGCGGCTTGCGGCTTCCACGGCATCGGCCATCATCAGCACGGATGTCTCGCGGGAACGCGGGTTCGGGCCGGGATATGAAAACGCCTTCGGGTCGGGTTCTTCGTCGGGATGAGCCTTACACCAGGTGATGTAGAAGTATTTCGCCATACCGGCTCCGTGGTGTTCGCGGATGAAGTCGCGGATAACCGAGGGCAATCCGGCTTTCTCGGCCAGACGCAGGCCGTCGGTGACATGGTTGACTACGATGGAGGCGCTGCGTTCGGGAGGCAGGGCGTCGTGGGGATTGACTCCATGCTGGTTCTCGGTGAAGAAGGCGGGATTGCTGAGCTTGCCGATGTCGTGGTAGAGCGCACCGGCTCGCACGAGCTGCACGTTGGCATGGATGCGCTGGGCGGCGTCGGAAGCGAGGTTGCTAACGGCTATGGAGTGCTGGAATGTGCCGGGGCAGTCATTGCTCAGGCGCAGAAGAAGGGGTGTGTTGATGTCGGCAAGCTCCACGAGGGTGACAACGGAAATAAATCCGAACACACGCTCAACGGCAAACATGAGTATGTAGGCCATTGATGTCAGGGCTGAGTTTACGGCAAGGAACACGATGATGCGCCATGTGCAGCCTTCGAATGAGCCGTTCATCAGCAGTTCGAGGCCTACATAAGCCACGATGTACGTAACCACCACGAATCCGGAGGTGCGCAGGAGCTGTCCGCGGCGGCTGAGTTCGCGGAGTGAGAACACGGAGGCCGCTGATGCGCAGAACTGCAGGAATATGAATTCAAGGGCAAAGGGCGTGATTCCGGCGCATACGAGCGTCGTAACCATTGAAACGAACATGGCCGTGCGTCCGTCGAAGAACACCAGCACGAGTATCGGCACAATCATCATGGGAACGATGTAGATGCCCTGTGCCACGAAATGATCCACTCCGGTGGCGAGCAGGAAAAACAGCGTGACAAGGCTGAAGAAGAACAGCAGGGCGCGCGGACGGCTGTAAATGTCGGGCGTGAAGAAGTAGAAGTAGAGCAGCAGCCCGGCAAGAAGCATACCTACGTAGAGGAACTGGCCCAAGAGGATGAGCAGGTTGCTGCGGGAGTCGTTGACGCTGCGTTCGGCCACCATGGCCTCGTAGGTCTGCAGATTGGTGAAGTCCTGCGGCGTGATTATGGCGCCCTTGTCGATAATCGACTGTCCCTGCATTATCAGGCCGCGGTCGGCGGTGAGCGTAAGGTAGTCGCGTTCGTAGTGGCGGCGGCTCTCGGTCACATTTTTGGTGTAGTTCGGCAGCAGGATGTTCTGCAGGTTGGCGTGCTTGAAGTAGGCCATCAGCCCGGGGTCGGTGATGGTGGAGTCCAGGTGGAGATAGATGTCGCGCGGGGAGGTGAATCCGGAGGTTGACATCTCGCTCAGTATGTTTTTTTCGAGAATCCGTACCCGAGGCAGCTTTCCGTCAGTGATGTCGTCCATGGTGTGACTGTCGACCACTCCGGAGGCATAGATGCGGCGAAGTTCCGACGCGAGCCTTGACGGGTAATTCGTTCCGGCTGCCGGTGGGAGTCGTCGCACGATGGTGTCGATGAGCAGTTGGTTGAGCTGATAGATGGGCACGAAACGGGCGTCGAGGGTGTCGCGGGCCTGCTGAACGGTGGTTGAGTCGGGGTGAATGGGTATGTCGAATGGTGCGATGAGCTTCGCGTAGTTCCAGGGTCGTCCTTCTTCGTAGTTGAAGCGGTTGGTCTCCGGATGAGGGTAGAAGTACACAATCACCACTGTGGCGGCGAGCGCCAGCAGCAGTCCGTTGAGTATGGCTTTGTTTAAGCTCTTCATTTCAGTGACATTGATAAGTATTTATTGGAGAGAGTATGAATCAGTTGATGCGGGTTGCATGGGTCACGCCTTTGACCTCCATAGCCCGCGTGCAGAGGTCGCCCACGACCGCAGCGTCACACACGCGCACCCACAGGTCGCAATGGAATACTTCACCGCTTGCCTCGATGTCGACCTTGCGGATGTCCATGCCCATGTGGGTTGATATCATCGAAATCATTTCCTGGAGGATGCCGTGGCGGTCGATACCCTCGATGCGCACGTGGGCGAGGAAGCGCTCGGCGACCGACTCCCAGCGTGTAGCTACGATGCGCGAGCCGAATCCGGCCTTGAGCACCTGGGCGCGCGGACAGTCGAGGGAGTGTATCTCAACCACCCCGTCGTCGTTGACAAATCCCATCACATCGTCGCCTGGAAGCGGGTTGCAGCACGGGGCGAGAACGAAGTTTGCTCCGGTCTCGTTCTGCCGCAGGCAATATGTCTCCTTGGTGTTGATTTTGGGCTGTTCGAGCGTCTGCTTGGGAGTGTCTTCCGTGATATCCTCGGATGTGTCGGAAACACCCGGAATCATCCTTTTTCCCATCGTGATAATCTTGGACATGATGCCCTTTTTCTTGCCTGTCGGGTTGTCGGCAAGGCGTTTGAGCACGGGCACGAGGAAGTCGCCGAGCATTATTTCCTGAGCTCCGAGCTGGTAGCAGAGGTCGTCGCGGTTGCCCACGCGGTATGTGCCCTGGAGCTTTGTCATCACGGCGTTGTTGTCGGGGATTCCGTTTTCTTCCATCCATTTCTGAAGGATTTCGCGCCCCTGAAGTATCATGGGCTGGCGCGACGAACGCAGAGCCTTGCGCAGGCGTGTCTTGGCCTTGGCTGTCACGAGGAATTTCTCCCATTCGGGCAGAGGGGTCTGTGTCTTGGAGGTAAGCACCTCGGCTTGGTCGCCGCTGCGGAGCTCGTGGTTGAGGGGCACGAGCTTGTGGTTGACTTTTCCGGCGATGCAGTGGATACCGATTTCGGAGTGCAGGGCAAATGCGAGGTCAAGCACGGTGGATCCGGCGGGAAGCGTGAGCAGTTCGCCGGCCGGAGTGAAGACCACGATTTCCGATGCGAAGAGGTTTAGCTTCAGCGTGTTGAGAAAGTCAATCGCGTTTGGCTCGGGATTGTCGAGGATATCTTTGATGGTCTTGAGCCATGCGTTGAGTTCCGATTCCTCGTCACCCTCCCCGATTTTATATTTCCAATGTGCTGCAAATCCTTTTTCGGCAATCTCATCCATACGGCGGCTGCGTATCTGCACCTCTATCCAGTTGCCGTCGGGGCCCATCACGGTAAGATGCAGAGCCTGATAGCCGTTGGCCTTGGGTACGGCAATCCAGTCGCGCGTGCGGTCGGGATGTAGTTTGTAGAGGTCGGTGATGGCGGAGTAGATGCTCCAGCACATGGATTTTTCCTTGGCCTGGTCATCGCAGTCGAACACGATGCGCATCGCATACAGGTCGTACACTTCCTCGAATGGCACGTGCTTGGCTTCCATCTTGTTGTAGATGGAATAGACCGACTTCAGGCGCGCCTTGGCCTCGTATTTGATACCGAGGCTGTCGAGTTTGCGCTTGATGGGTTCGGAAAAGTCGTTGTATACGGCTGAGCGACGTGCCTCGCTCTCCTGTATTTTCTCGCTTATGCGTCGGTAGGCCTCGGGGTGCTCATGCTTGAAGCTGAGATCCTCGAGCTCGGTCTTTATTGCGAACAGGCCGAGACGGTGGGCCAGCGGGGCGTAGATGTAGAGCGTTTCCCCTGCAATCTTGTAGCGCTTGTTGGGAGCCATGGAGCCGAGGGTGCGCATGTTGTGCAGGCGGTCGGCCATCTTGATGAGCACAACGCGTATGTCCTCGCTCATCGTGAGCAGGAGCTTGCGGAAGTTCTCGGCTTGGAGCGATGCCTTGTCTCCGAAGATGCCGCCGGAGATTTTGGTGAGGCCTTCCACGAGTTGCGCTATCTTTGGGCCGAAGTGTTGTTCGATATCCTCGACCGTATAGTCAGTATCTTCCACGACGTCATGGAGCAGAGCCGCGCATATCGAGGTGGAGCCAAGACCGATTTCCCGGCTGGCGATGCGCGCCACGGCAATGGGGTGGAGGATGTAAGGCTCGCCCGAACGGCGGCGCACACCCTTGTGGGCCTCTCGTGCGAAACGGTAGGCGCGCTCTATTATTTCCACCTTCTTCCGGTGGTTGCTCTGCAGGTAGCCTGACAGAAGCTCTTGAAAGGCATCTTCTATCATGCGGTCCTCCTGCTCGGGAGTCATGGCTGGTTGTCTGGCATCTTTTTCCATATCTGAACGTCATTTTCGGCATAGCCCGGCAGGCTCGCCGGGTAATCACTTCTACGGCATTTAAATACAAATTTAGCACATATCCGCATAATTCCCAAAAAAACATTTGCTGCTGTTGTTGTTTTTACTTAAATTCGCCGTATTGAACAAGAATTTTATTAATCCATGAAAATCGCAGTATATTGCAGCGCGTCCGAAAATCTGCCCGACACATGGCGGGAGGCGGCGCGAAGGCTCGGACGATGGGCCGGAAGCCGAAAAGCATCCATAATCTATGGCGGCGTCCACTCCGGACTGATGAAGGAAACGGCTGTGGCTGCCCATGAAGCCGGAGCCAAGATGGTTGGGGTTGTTCCTGCCAGACGACACGACATGCGGTCGCGCCTGAACGACCTGAATATGTCGGTAGGAGGTCTGTCCGACCGCAAGAAGGTGATGCAGACCCTTGGCGATGCCTTCGTGATTCTTCCAGGCGGTTACGGCACTCTCGACGAGTTCGCATCAGTGTTTGCCTACCTCAACTTCACGGCGCAATATAAGCCTGTGATACTATGCAACTTCGACGGCATATACGACCCATTGCTCGCACAGCTGAATCTAATGGTCGACAGAGGATTGATGGCGCCGGACAAACTTTCGGTGCTGCATGTTGTCACCTCTGCTGATGAAATGGAGACAATACTCGAAAAAACACTCTGACAATGGCAAAAAGCAACGTTTATACACGCACGGGCGACCGTGGCACAACTTCACTCGTAGGCGGCACACGCGTGCCGAAAGACGACCCGCGTCTCGATGCTTACGGCACTGCCGACGAACTCAATTCATGGCTCGGCCTTCTCAACTCATCCTCCGACATCCCCGAAGCGGCTCACGCCACACTCGGGCGTGCACAGAATCTGCTCTTCGACATCGGCGCAATGCTTGCGACAGAACCTGAAAGCAAGTGGCAACCCGCTCCGCTTCCGGCCGATGCCGTCTCCTCGCTCGAAGCCGACATTGATGCCCTTGACGCCACTCTTCCGCGGCACAACCGATTTATCCTCCCGGGGGGACATCCCGATGCTGCCCGTGCCCACATCGCACGCACAGTTGCCCGACGCTGTGAGCGACGCATAATATCCCTTGCTTCAACGGTTTCGGTGGCTCCGGAGCTTATCATGTATGTCAACCGCTTGAGCGACTATCTTTTCGTTCTCGCACGTGCGATAAATAATATTAACAATTCCCCGGAAATATTTTGGGAGAAAAGTTGTTAGTATGTAGAAAATAGCTATCTTTGCGCCACTTTTAACGCAAAAGCCGTAATAATCAACTTTTAACCCTCTATATACTTATGTACTGGACTCTCGAACTCGCATCCAAACTTGAAGATGCACCCTGGCCCGCAACCAAAGAAGAACTCATTGACTACGCCATGCGCAGCGGATCGCCCTTGGAAGTGATTGAAAACCTCCAGGAAATCGAAGACGAAGGCGAAACCTACGAAAGCATCGAAGACATCTGGCCCGACTACCCCTCCAAAGAAGACTTCCTCTTCAACGAAGACGAGTATTAAGCCAAAAATTAGCCGATTTTATCGGTTTAAATATTTGAAATACAAACGATTGATAAGTTGAGAAATAAACTTGTCAATCGTTTTTTTATTGTCTTTTTACAGCAAATAGACTTGTCTGCTTTATTATGTTGTTATACAGCATGTTTCCATCCTAAACTCAAATATTATGATTATATTTGCGTTCAAGTTCAATAAATTAATTATGGAGACAAAAACAGAACGTCTAAAACTAAATAGGATAAAAGCAGTATTAGCAGAGACTGGACATACCGGCAAATGGCTTGCGGAGCAATTAGACAAAGACCCTGCAACCGTTTCCAAGTGGTGTACCAATGCCTCTCAACCTGATTTGTATACACTTAAGAATATCTCGTGTGTAATAGGAGTTAATATAAGATTTCTATTAGTTGACAATGATTAATTATAGGGAGCAAAAATAATGACCCCCATCTCCAACTCCATACTCCCATAAAAGGAACTCTTTCGGGTTGGTACAATCAAAGACCCGACTGAAAAATCACTAAACCACCCACCAGTCATACAGAATATTTGACATTTATGGTGTCTGTCCAACAATCACAAAGACAGTGGCTCCATACATCTTTATCTACAACAACAAAGTAGACAAGGAAGAAGATACTCCAAAAAAGACTGATACCCCAGACCTCAACACACTTTGGTAAACACTATGAAGAATCTGATTACTCTCATATTCATATTGGTAGGTTTGAGTGTCAATGCTCAAACCTTAAAGACATATTCAGGTGCCTACCCATTGATGTTTCTATCTGTTGAACATAATGGCAAGGCCACATATACATATAAAGAAAGAGACGATGGAGAGAGAATCTATCATGGTAACTTCAAATATTCAGATTATTGGAACACTTTGTCGGGTAATTTCAATAATAATAAACAGGATGGTCAGTGGGTTCGTGTTAATAAAACCAATGCTATTATCAATGGCAAGAATTTCACAGGTACTATAAAAACCACTATAACATACAAGAATGGTGTTTTAGATGGACTAATGACGATAACCGCAACAAATAATGATGGGATTAAAATCGCCACATTATTCAGTGGAACTATCAAAGGTGATAAAATTATTGGAAGTGTATCATTTACTCCAAATGAAAGAATTGGAACTGGCAATTCAGTTGCTGATGCGAAATATCAATATCTTATCAAGGGAAACTTTGATGAGTATGGCAATCCCATGGGCAAATGGGTAGTCCAAAATCCAACTACAAGGATTACAGAAGAATATAACAAAGATGGTTCCATCGTTTGCTCTATGACTAACACAGCCACTGGGGATAAGGAAGATAACCATTATGGTCCTATGATGGCGGATTATGCTATTGAAATAGTAAACAAGTCGATAAGAGAAATATCAATGCGGGACTCCTTTAAAGGAGGAATCCCTGAGATAAAGTATAATCGCCATGGATGGAGTAATTCAGAAAAAACATTTTTCTATACCTTGCCGCTCAAAAGCTCCATTATAGAAATTGAATATGACCGCAGCAGTGGCTGTTCAGTTCCAGAGGATATAATAATTGATATATGCGAGTATTTACTAAACTATAAGTCTATAAACCATAGAAATCTTAATGTATCAATATCAGTAGCAGAGGACAAAATTGTTTATGTCGATGGCGCGAAGAAAGAAAGTGGATTGCAAGAGTATTTGTTAAATTATAAAGGTGGTGTAGAGAATCTTTATTCTTATTGTTATTCCACCAACAAACAAGGGTTTAAAGTAAATATTCGCTTGATAAGCCCTTATGTGGAGGATGTAACAGGATTAACAAGCCATTATATCATAAAGGATTCTGAATTAGACGCAGAGATTGAACAGCTGAAAAGATGGGAGAGTGAAGGCTTCCCAATATTTTCTGACTTTGGTGAGGATGAACACCTAACACCTGTTTCTCTTGTTTGCAATCCTAACTACATTAAGTCAGACCTAAATGACTATGAGGAATACATAATGCCTTATAGAAAATATGATGATAGAATAAACTATAAGAATGAGAATGGATTTGGCACTTCATACCTTCACTTTAATGTTTACAAGAATGGAGAGATAACCAATGAAAAAGTTTCAGGATCTTTGAGTAAAGTTCTCAAACCAAGTAAATACTTTTCAGTCAACAAACCTGCTTCATATCATTTTGAAAGACTTGACACAACTATTTCAGTTCCATGCTCTGTTAAGATTCCAATAGAGGAAGTTGGGGTGAAGATTGCAGATGGTTGGATTGATTTGAAGTACAACAAAAAGAAAAATACTTGGAAAGTAAAATCGCTGAATGATATTTATATCCCCAAGGACCTTATCCCTACCATTGAGGAATATTTCCAATTTTTTCCAGATGATATGGGCGATGGTGTCAATTATAGAGAGGGAAAACATAGGTTGCATATAGGAGTCTTTAAACATAAGGCTATTGTGGCAGAAGAAAATGAGATAGATTTGAATCCAGTAGTAATCATATTTTCAAAGTAATATGTTCACATTTTATCATGGTTCAGCAACTTTGTTCAACAGATTTGACCTATCACATATACTTGAAGGTGATGGGAAGGTCAAGTTTGAATATGGTGTATCTGATCAGCAGTTTCAAATCTTGCAGCGTTTCTGATGATATTTCTAAAATCCAGAAACTGGTATTCTGAGAGATCGCATACGAGATGATTCTGAATCAAAATGTTTCCATTCGCAATTAACACAACACTATGACAGCAATATGATAAACCAAGAATACATCAATTTATTCCATTCTCTCATTGAGCATCCCGAGAACGAGGTGGTAGAGTTCAAGAAGGCGGAGCGCAATTTTGATACTGATGACCTCGGGAAGTATTCTTTCCCATGCCCGAATATGACATTGATGAAAAGGAGCGCACCGTAAGTGTCACGATATATGGCATATCAAGTGATGATGCCTATACCGATCTATTGAAGAGAGATTCCTCGTTGAGCCTTATGGAGTGTCTGTGGCTTGATTCCGTAAGACGACACAAGCCGATAACAAAAGATGCTGCAAAGCATTTGAGAGAGCGGAATCTCATTGAGGGTAAGTCTCCGAGATATAACATCGCTCTCTCTGTAGCACAAAAGACTCAACAAGTAGGCCATTATACAAAAGAAACCGGCTTAAAGAAGGATGCCATGATTAAGTTTGTCCTTCAGTTAGCTTGCAATGCTGAACAAGGAGGTTTTAGACGTTCTGACGTATTTGAGATTCTTGAGCAGAGTCTTCCAGTTACTATGACCAAAACTCAAAAGCTCAATTACATCACCAACATGCTGAAAGCCATGCAAGCATCCGGATGGCTTAAAAAGAACGAAAGTGGTAAAAGGTGGCTTATAACTACTAAAGGTATTGATGAATTCCGTTAGTAAAAGAGTAAAAAAGGAGTAATTACCCGTTTTTACTCCTTTTTACCCGTTTTTACTCGTTATGCGATTGGTATTTCATAGTCTTTCATCACCAATTAAACTTGCCTATTTTGGAAAATAAAATGCTGATATAAAGTTATCAACAGTCTTTTTAACGAAGAGAATACTAAGCTCTCAAAAACGCTTAGGTAAAGAATCTCAAATGGACTGTGCCCAAAAAGCATGGCCCATTTTTTGTCGCTATCGTATCAATTAAATTTGTGGCGGTTATCACGGCACAAGGTTTTGTGTCGTAAACAGTTTCTGATGGGTGGTTTCGGAGGAGTGTGGTTAGAACTTTTTTGTGTTGAGATTTGTATAAGATTACAAAATGAATTATTTTTGTACTTAAAATGATATCACTATGGATATAGCACTTGAAAAGAAGGCTCATGTATTCCGTTTGCCGACATATCTCCTTGATAAGTTGAAAGAACTTGCTGCCAAGGATCGCCGTAGCCTTAACAATTATGTGGAAGGGCTGTTGCTTGATGCTGTCTATCATGAACCCAACGAAATGACTCGTCAGGCGATGGAAGATGCGAAGGCCGGAAGAACAGAAGGCCCCATTGATACTTCGAGCGTAGAGGCGATGATTAAGTCTATCGGAGTATGAAGGAGCTTAGATTCACCAAGCAGTTCAAAAAGGACTTAAAGCGTTTTCTGAACCAACCCAAGAAACTGGAAGCACTGAATGAAGTTCTTGATATGCTAAAACGTGAAATTAAGCTACCTGAAAAGTATAGAGCGCATAAATTAATTGGAGAATATGACGGGTGTATAGAGTGCCACATTGAGGGTGATTTTCTCCTTGTGTGGTATGATGATGAAAATGATGTGATTGCAGTCTATCGTCTCGGGTCACACTCAGAGTTGTTCAAATAGTTCCTACTTTACCGAGGTTGATATAGTTTCATTGCAACTATGACTAAGATAGAAAATGAGCAGCAGTACCGTTGGGCGCTCAGCCGTGTGGCTCGGTCGCCTTTGCTTTTTTATGGTTTTGGAGGGTTAATTGTCGTGGGTGATGAGGAGCATGCCGGAGAGGGTTTCGTCGGCTTTTTGTTGGCCGAGGGTGGCGGCGATGATGGCTTTGGCGAAGTCCAGGGTCGTGGCCGGGCCTTCGGAGGTAATGAGCTTGCCGTCCACTACCACAGGAGCCTTTACGTAGGTGGCGCCTGCATTTATCAGGTCTTGCTCAAGGCCGGGATAGCACGTAGCCTGTTTGCCTTTGAGTATGCCTGTGGGAGCGAGCACTACCGCCGGTCCGGCACAAATGCCTGCGACACGGCCACCTGCGTTCCAATGCGAGGTGATGATTTCGTTGACAGTTTTGTTTGCGTGAAGATTCGGTGCGCCCGGCACGCCTCCGGGTATGATTATCCAGTCGGCTTCGGCCGTATTTATGTCGGCAATCAGGCTGTCGGCCACCAGTTTTTGTCCGGTGGCACCGGTGACGACGGGTGATTCGGCTATCGAAACGGTTGTCACTTCCATACCGGCTCTGCGCAGTGCATCAACAGTAGCAACTGCTTCAACTTCCTCAACGCCGTCGGCGAGGAAGATATAGGATTCTTTTGAATTCATATTCAGTGGGATTAAGGCGAGCAATGAAAGTGCCGCCATGTGTAGGAATTTCATTTTCAGCATATGTTTGTTACGGGTTTAAAACAAGCGGGCGTAGCCAAATGTTTTCGCCGCACAACGGATTGCCCGGGTGCGGAGCGCTGATGTAGTGAAAATTTTGTACATTTGCATTGCAATGAATCCACAGACCAAAGCAAAAGCCATAGCAATCACTATAATCGCGGCCACAGCCGTGCTGATTGCCGGAATCACCGTCGAACGCATGATGCGGCGCGGGATTCCGCATGTGGATGTCGACAGGAATGAATATCCTGTCTACGGGCTTGATTTGTCGGCTCATAACGGGGCGGTCGACTTTGATTCGCTGCGTCAGGCCGGGGTGGATTTCGTGTTTCTCAAAGCATCGGAGGGTATCAGCTTCAAGGATCCGGCGTTTTTCAACAACTACGCTGCCGCGCGCAAGGCCGGACTCAAGATTGGCGCGTATCATTTCTTCCGTTTCGATTGCGACGGACGCCGTCAGGCAATGAATCTGTTGCAATGTCTGCGCAACTTAGCCATCGACCTGCCGGTGGCTATCGACGTGGAGGAATGGGGCAATCCTGCAGAGGCTTCTACCGAAATCATTGTCGCGCGTCTTCAGGCGATGGCCGACCACCTCTCGGCCAACGGCTACACTCCGGTGTTCTACACCAACAAGAACGGCCACAGCCGTTTCATCCGTGATAATTTCGACGACAGTCAGGTGTGGATATGCTCTTTCACCAATCCACCTCTACCTCACGGGCGTTGGCTTTTTTGGCAGCACAGTCACCGCGGACGCGTTCCCGGTGTGAAGGGCAAGGTTGACCTCAACACATTCAACGGTTCCCGTCTCCGTTGGAACACCTACCTCGATTCCATTTCCCACATGCCATAAATAAAACCGCATCCCGTAAATAAAGCATGAGGCCGGATTCTCAGAATCCGGCCTCATGCTTTATTTACGGTGTCAGTCAATTACCTTACGGCTACTTTGACGGGAACGGGATGTTCTTCAGTAACGATGAGATATACTCCGAAGGGCAGCTCGATGTCAAGGTTCTGGTAAACCACGTCTATTGCCTGAACCTGCTTGCCGGAGGCATCGAAGATGCGGCAGCCGTGCTGGGGTTCGCTGCACAGGAAGCGGACATAGCCGGGATAGGACTTCACTACGAGGGGCTGAGCCACTTCCACGCCTGTGATTCCGGAGTGGTCCACGAATACGACATTCGACATCGGTGAGCGTACGCCAAGACGGCAGGACTGTACGCTGTAAGCCTCGCGGTCGGAATCGGCAAATCCGGTAATTTCAAGATAGTTGTCTTCGGCAACCAACTCTTCGGTTACGGGAGTTGAAGATCCGGAATAGCGAGTGCGGGTAACTACGTAGTAGTCGATAACCTCGCCTGCGGGGGCTGTCCAGTTGGCAATGTAGCTGTCGGCCTGAACATCGGAAGGTGCGGTTGCGGTACAAGCCGTAAGGGTCGGTTTTTCAAGACATTCGCCACGTAGAATCACACGGCGCGAGCCGGTAAGGCCGCCTTCCGATATATAGAGTTCCACACTGTGCTCGCCGAGAGCGGTAGGTGTGTAGTCGATATTGAGCCAATAGCCGTTCTCGGCGTTGGCGAGGGATGCCGACACGGTGTTCGACGAAAGGCGGAACATCGAGGCATTGTCATTGCGCTGAAGTGTGAACTCAAGTGTGCCGCGCAGGTTCACACCTTTAAGGTAGAGCTTGGCGGTGGTGCTGAGGCCGAGTGCCACCTGGCCGAATTCGAGATTCATGTTGGCTGAGGGAGACATCAGTTCAGGAGTTGTGGCAGGAGGGATAACTACTGAGCCGGGAGTGAAGCTCTCGCCTTTCTTGTTGCCCCATATGTATTCGGCAAGCTCGGGCATGTCGATGAAGGGGTTGCGGTTGTTCTGAATCTTGTACACGGCTTCGTTGCGGTCGATTTCCTTCTGGCTCACGCCATCCTCGCGGTGCCACTTCAGAAGCAACTCCACTGCCCAGGGTTTGAGCGTGGGATAGGTCTCCGACGACATCATCCATGTGTAGCTTGAATTCCATGTGAGATCCTGATAGCAGGTAACCATATAGAAATATGTGCGGGCGAAGTCGCCCTTGTACTCATCATCCGGCTCGAAGACGCTCTGGGCGCCGTTGCCCTGACCGTTGACAGGATAACCCACCTTGCATATTCCGTTGTTGAACTTCACGGGACTGTTCATGTCCACCTCGCCGAGAGGCCAGTTGGATTTAGCCGTGTTCGCTTTCATCTCCGAGGGATAGAGGTGGTTCAGGTCCACATAGGGAGGAATACTTGTCGAGCCGCCCCACCAGCTCTTGGGGAAGGAGTGTTCGCGGTTAAGTCCTGTAAAAGAAGGTGCATACAGGGTAATGTCGGAGTACATATCCCACCACCGTTGAGAGTTGGGATAGAGGTCGGTTTTCTGGAAGGTGTATCTCAGATCGGAGTAAACCTGGCTGTAACTTCCCGAAATCGTGAAGTTATGGATGCAATTGTAGACGGCAGTCTTCAGTTCGCTGTCTTTCTTTCCGCTCAGGGAGGTATAGTATCCCGCGGGAGCGTCGGCCATGGCCCAAGGAAGCGCGAACGAGCACAGCAATACGCTGAGGGCTAAGCGAAGTCGGTTCATGTGTTGAATATAAGGGTAAACAGGTTGGATAAATTAGTTGTCGTAGTGATTAGAGAGGTCGGATTGATTCCAGGTCGTCGGTTTTTATTGTAACAGACTGCTACTGAAAAATGTTTGCATAGGGTGCGGTGAATTTGCTGTTAACTGCGCCGTGGAATCATCCGGGTACAATCATTCGGTGAGGCGGAACACTCGTATTCCGAGCCACTGGCGGTTTTTCTTTAGGAAATCTCCCAAAGGTCGCTTGGTAATCTCAATACGTCCGTCGGACGACGACGCATGAAGAAGATGCAATTCTCCGTCGGGCTCTCGCACGACTATTCCCATGTGTGTGACATCGAGATTCTTCAGGTTTGAAACCAGGGCCACCACATCGCCGCTACGCAGGTTGCGGCTGATTTCCTTGGAGTCGACATTCATACTCTTGATGTATGGAAAGCGGTGGCTGCGGTAGCCGTCCTCGACGCTTCGGATGCGTGCGAAGTTGGCTGAATCGGCCAGTGCGGGATATTTGCCGCGGTTTGCGCTCATGAGGTCAATCGTTCGCACAAGGTAGTTGAAGCGGGGAAAAGCATCCGTGGCATCCGTTATGTTGCCGCGGTGGATGTTGTCAACGGCCCAGTCGCAGATGTAGTGCAGGCGCGAGGCATATCCGTCGGTCTCGCCTGCGCGGTAGCGCATGCGGCGCAGGTTGTAGACGAAGTCGCGCCACGAAGAGCGGCGTTCTCCGGCCGTGTACGACAGTGCAAGCACGGTTTCAACAAAAGTGGTGCAGTCGAGTTCGTCGAGATTGACGGTAAGAATCTCAGCCGTGTCACATTCGAGAGTATGAGCCACGTAGGGTTTTCCGATAAATTTCCGGGCAAAGAATTCGTTACGCGCCTCGGGATTGGCAAACGTCATTGCCGAGGCCTCGGTGAGCAGGCGGGTTATCGCGGTGGTATCGGCGGCCTCATTGTGGAAGCGCACCTCCTGACCCGAAAGGGCGTGGAGAGACATTGTTCCCGGAAGCGCCGAGACACACAGCAGAAAAAGTATCTTGAAAATATATTTCATCGCAGACATCAGTCTTTACATACAAGTATGGCCCCTATGACTCCGGGCACCCAGGCGCAGAGAGTGAGTGCTGTGACAAGCACAATCGAACCGCAGCCTTTGTCAAGGACGGCCAGCGGAGGACATATCAGGCATAATAAAGCTCGCAGGCAGGACATATTTTGTTGAGGATAAAGTTTAGCAGGCAAACTTACAAAAATTTTCGCGACCATGCAACGACTTTGGCTCGATTGTTGTTATAATTGGTACCAAGTAGTAACTCAAACAAATAATATAAAGAATTATGAGCGATTTCAACGAACTTATCCAGCAGAACAAACCCACTTTGGTGGACTTCTTCGCCACATGGTGCGGCCCTTGCAAAGTGCAGGGTCCGATTCTCGAGCATGTAAAGCAACAGGTCGGTGACGAAGCAAATATCGTGAAGATTGATATTGACAAGAATCAGACTTTGGCAGCCCAGTACAGGGTTCAGTCGGTGCCCACGCTTATCATGTTTAAGAACGGCGAGGCTATCTGGCGTGCCGTAGGCGTGCAGCAGGCCGATGAACTCATTGCCAAGATTCGCGACCATCAGCGCACCAAGAGCGACGAGTTCTGATAACCCTGAACACCATAAAAAGCGGGGCAGCTCAATGCAGAGCTGCCCCGCTTTTTATGGTGTTCAGGCGCTTATTTAAGCGACCATTCAAAGCCGTCCTTTGTGTCCTTAACGTCGAAGCCGATTGCGGCCAGACGGTCGCGGATAAGGTCGGAAGTTGTCCAGTCCTTGTTTTTCTTTGCCTGGGCACGCATCTCCAAAAGCAGATCCACAGCATCTTCGAAGGGCTTCATTGCCGCTCCGGCTCCGTCGGCCGAGCTTCCGGCGGGACCATCGACACGTATGCCGAGAATCTCCACAAGGAAGGTGTCCATCACATGACGGAGAACGGCCAGGTCGGCCTCGGTGGCGCGTGCATTGCCATCGTTGATCTGGTTGATGATACGCACCGCATCAAAGAGTACTCCAATGAGCACCGGAGTGTTGAAATCATCGTCGAGAGCGTCGTAGCAGCGCTGTTCCAAAGATGAGACATCAACAGTGGAATCCTCCGACGGCTTAAGGTCCTGCAGGCGGCGGTAGCCGTCCAACATTCGACCGAGAGCTTTTTCGGACGCCTGGAGAGCTTCATTGCTGAAGTCGACAGTTCCGCGGTAATGGGCCTGGAGGATGAAGAAGCGTATCGTCATGGGCGAATACGCCTGCTCGAGCAGCGGATGAGAGCCGGTGAAGAATTCATCGAGTGTGATGAAGTTGCCAAGCGACTTGCCCATCTTCTTGCCGTTGATGGTAATCATGTTGTTGTGCATCCAGTAGCGCACGGTGTCGTGGCCGTTATGAGCCACCGACTGGGCTATCTCACACTCGTGGTGGGGAAATTTCAGGTCCATTCCGCCACCGTGGATGTCAAACTCGGTGCCGAGGTATTTCTCACCCATGGTGGAACATTCGAGGTGCCATCCGGGGAATCCTTCGCTCCAGGGCGAGGGCCAGTGCATGATATGTTCCGGAGCCGCTTTCTTCCAGAGCGCGAAGTCGGCGGGATTGCGCTTTTCCGACTGTCCGTCAAGGTCGCGGGTGGTGGAGAGAAGCTCGTCGATGTTACGGCCCGAAAGACGTCCGTAACCTTTCTCGCGGTTGAATTTGGGCACATCGAAGTACACCGAACCTTCGCTCACGTAGGCGTATCCGCTGTCGAGGATGGTCTTGATGTATTCAATCTGCTCGATGATGTGTCCGGATGCATGCGGCTCAATCGAGGGAGGAAGCACATTGAGTGCATCCATCGCATGATGGTAGCGGTTGAGATAGAACTGCACCACTTCCATGGGTTCAAGCTGCTCAAGACGTGCTTTCTTGGCAATCTTGTCCTCGCCGGAATCGGCGTCATGCTCCAGATGGCCCACGTCGGTGATGTTGCGCACATAGCGCACCTTGTAGCCCAGGTGGGTGAGATAGCGGAAAACGATGTCGAAGGTTATGGCCGGACGGGCATGGCCGAGGTGGCCGTCGCCGTAGACCGTAGGACCGCAGACATACATTCCCACCCGGTCGGGATGCAGGGGCGTGAACGTTTCCTTCTGTCGCGAGAGGGAGTTGTATATGGTGAGATGCGAGGGTTTCATCGCGGTTTAGGCCATGAAGGGGTTGGGGATGTCATTGCCGCCGGCAGCGGGAGCGCCCTTGGGCTGCTTGTGGGTGATTTCGCCGAAAGTTGCCTCATATTTGGCGATATTGTCGCGGAGGGCGAAAAGAAGGTTCTTGGCGTTTTCGGGAGTCATGATGATGCGGCTCTGAACCTTTGCCTGGGGCATGTTGGGAGCTATGGCGATGAAGTCGAGGAAGAACTCGTTGGGAGAGTGTGACAGAACGGCCAAGTTTGCATAGTGGCCTGTTGCTACTTCGGGAGTGAGTTCAATCTTGAGTTCGTTTTTTTTCTGATTTTCCATTTTTATAAAGTTTTATGTTATTATATCGGTTGAATAATAGGGGACTATTGGATAGGCTGGTCGGAGGGTCGGGTGATTTCGGCCGAGGTCTCCTTGGTGATGAGCGACGACTGTACTCCGGCTGTCGTGTTGTAGAACACCTTCACACCTTTGCAGCTTCCGAGATTCCAGATTGAGGATATGTCGTAGGAGCCGAATACATCGCGGGTGATTTCGGATGTGAAGTCGCGGCGGAACACAACGTGCAGTTCGGGATACTCCGAGTCGGCGGTAGTGGAGTCGAGGTAGAGGTCAAATGCGGACGGTTCGGTTGTGAAAGCTGCAAGAAGCTGGATGTTGAGATACTCGCCCGAGCGCCAAAGCTGAACGAGTGTATACGGGTCGGATTTCCAGTCGGATGTGGATTCGGCGGTACCGGATTTGAGTTCAGAGCCATAAGCCACCGCTATTGTCACGAGCTTGATTGTGCCGCTCTCATAGCGCTGGCCGTCGGGCACATAGCCGATGACAACGCGCTTGCCCACCTGTGCGCTCTGGCCGGTGATGGCCTGGTCGGTGGTAAGGGTGATAAGAGGTGAGTCGCCGAGCTTGCGGAAGGTGAATGTGGTTCCGTCGGGAGTTTTTGCAGCGATAGTAACCACGTCATATACGATATCCTTGAAGTTGATGGGATCATCGGCTTCCGAGCACGAAGAGAGGCCGAAACCAAGGGTAATGAGCATCATCAGGGATGCAAGAAATGTCTTTTTCATCTTTTCGGTGTTTGAGTCGTTTTAGATTGTTGATTTTTGGAATACATAGATTTATACAATTGTTGAAATCCGTCCGTCGTCCATGCGGACGATACAGTCGGAATCAGCGGCAAGAGTCTCGTCGTGAGTTACGATTACAAAAGTCGCGCCCATCGAGTCGCGCAGGTCAAAAAACAGGCGGTGCAGCTCGGTGCGGTTGCGCGAGTCAAGGCTTCCGGAGGGTTCGTCGGCAAGAATCACCGAAGGCTTGTTTATAAGCGCCCTGGCTACGGCCGCACGCTGGCACTCGCCTCCGGAAAGCTCGCCCGGACGGTGCTCAAGCCGGTGAGCCAGGCCAAGGTCGGTGAGAATACGCTTTGCCTCGGTATATGCCTCCTTCGACTGACGACCGCCTATAAGGGCCGGCATAGCCACATTTTCCACGATATTGAACTCCGGAAGGAGCTGATGGCTCTGGAAAACGAAGCCGATATGCCGATTGCGGAACGCTGCAAGTTTCGCTTCCGAAAGCGAAGTTACATCCGTACCGTCATACGTCACTGTTCCGCCCTTGTCGGGCGACGACAATGTGCCCAAAATCTGCAGCAGAGTCGTTTTTCCCGCGCCGCTTGGCCCGAGAATCGTAGTGACGGCATGCGGACGGATATCCAGGCTGATACCCTTGAGCACCGCCAGATTTCCGAAATGCTTGCTTATGTTTCGCGCCTCAATCATAACTGAAATGCGAATTTACAAAAAAACGCGCTCCCCGACAACTAATTAAATATATTTAGAGCTTGTTTGCATCCGTGAAGCATGATTTTTGCCGTATCTTTGCGGAAAATTCTTTTGCTATGATCGACGAAATACTGAAATTCAACCGTGAGTTTGTGCGCGAGCGCGGCTTTGAGCGCTTTGCCACAAGCAAATATCCCGACAAAAAGATTGCAATTGTAACCTGCATGGACACGCGCCTGGTGGAACTGCTGCCCGCTGCCCTCGGCTTCCGCAATGGCGATGTGAAAATCATCAAAAATGCCGGAGCAACAATCACAAATCCTTTCGACTCGACAATGCGCAGTCTGCTGATTGCTGTATATGAGCTTGGTGTGGAGGAAATTATGGTGATAGGTCACACCGGATGCGGAGTGCAGGGAATGGATGCCGACGAAATGCTCCATCTGATGCGCGAACGCGGTATCAGCCAGGAGCATATATCGCTTATGGAACATTGCGGAATCAATCTCCGGGAGTGGCTCCACGGATTCGAGGACACGGATGCGGCTGTTGCCGAAACCGTTGACCTCATCGCGCGCCATCCGCTTATGCCTGAGGGAATTTCCGTGGCAGGATATGTCATGGATTCCTACACCGGCGAACTGCGCCACATCGAAGCATAGAACCGAAATGTCATGGCGTTTGTTAATGAAATGAATTAAAAAACGCTGTGACATGAAGAAAATAATGCTCGCCCTTGTGGCAATTGTGATGTCGGTGTGGTCGGTTTCAGCCGGCCTCGGCGACAAATACACCATCAATCGTGACGGACTCCCTGAGGAAGCCCGTGAATTTCTTGACACCCATTTCCCTAAAGCAAAAGTGGGAATGATCAAGATTGACAAGCACCTGCTCAAGAAAACCGACTACGACGTGAAACTCGTCAACGGCACGAAAATCGAATTCAGCAACAAAGGAAAGTGGACATCGGTCGACTGCCAGACAAAGGAAGTCCCTGAAGGCATCGGCCCCAAGGCTATCCGCACCTACGTAAACAAGAATTTCGCCGGAGTAAAGGTCGTGGCGCTCACCAAGAAAGCCACCTCTTATGAGGCTCGCCTGAGCGACGGCGTCACGCTGAAATTCAACCTCCTCGGCCAATTCAAATCGGTAGTTTCCGCCGATTAGTCCATCGGGCTCATGTGGTAGCCGAGAGCGTTAAGCTCAATCATCATCCCGGCAAGGTAGAGCTGGTGCAGTGCTGCGATATAACAGCCGAGCGCCGCTTCCGTGCCGGGTTCGACGTGTTCGTGGGTGAGCAGGCTGTACACACGCGAGGCACATTCGGCAGCGAGCGACGAAATGCGTTCGGCATCATCGCCGGAGTAGCCGAGCACTTCCTCCACGATGGCTTCGTCCATATTGTCGTATCCGCGGATGTCGCGCATGCCTGCATACAGGTCGTGGCGCTGAGAGTACATCAGCCAGTCAACGTCCCAGTACCGGGCCATAGCCATGCCAATAAACATCATCCATCCTAACGACACCACGGGATAGTTCTGAAATTCCCGTGCTCCGTCGGGCAGATATTCGCGCGCGATCTCACCCCAGCGTTCCTCAACGTCGGGACATTCGGGCAAACGCATGTCCAGCACGCCCTTATGTTGCAGAAAACTTACAAGATTCTCTCGCACCTTATCTTCGAAGAGTGCCACGGTTTCTTTGTTTTGGTTCATTGTTCTTAAGATGGATTAAATATGATGCAAAATTAGGAAAAATCGCTGTTATTTCTCATGAGTCGTGTGATGTCGGGCTACTATTTGAGTTCATCAACCTTCTCCGGTGTGATTCGGCGCCCGGGTTCGGTGTTGATGATAAGAGGCACGGTTTCCATCGTGACAACGCTTGTGTCAAGGCGTAGAGCCATGCGGTCGCTTATGCCGAGATGTCTCAGGATGTCATGAAGACGCATCAGAGCCGAGGCACGGCCGGTGCAACTGCTCGTGGGGGAGAAGATGCGGTGAAGGATTATGAAACGGAAGTCGCCTGCTATACCCTCTTTCCGCAGTGACGGATATCCGCTCCTGAGGTCAAGTCGTCCTGCGGCAACAAGATCTTCCACAATGTGGCGGAGATATACACTCACTTTTGGCTCTACGCGGAATCCGATGCGCATGTTCACAAGGTATATGGTTTCCGGAACAGGAATCTCTACTGAATATTCGAGAGTGTCGGGAGCGTCGGCATAGTCGATGTGTACAAACCAATAATGGTCGGCTCTCTTGGGCTGCTTGTTCACGATGGAGTACACGAGTTTGCTCTCGAGAAGCTCGGGATTGTCCGAACGGCTCAGATACACAAGATTCGACGTGTATTTGGGAATTGTGTCGTCAGCTTTTATCTGGCATATGAGGTCGCTGCACTCGTCAAGGCGCTTGAAGTCGACGTAGGCTGCGCGGCGTCGGGTGGAGTTGCGCCAGATTATCATTATCGCGGCAAGCACTCCGGCTATTATGGCGCAGAACCATCCGCCGTGGGCAAATTTCGACAGGTTGGCTACAAAGAACAGTCCTTCAAGGAGTCCGAAAAACACGAGGAATAGCCCGCATAAAGCCCGGTTGACGCCACGGCTTCGCATCCACACCGTTATCAATAGCGTTGTCATCAGCATCGTCACCGTGATTGCCAGCCCGTAGGCCGCTTCCATATGGCTTGAGTCGCGGAATATAGCCACAGTGAGCAGGCATCCGGCAAGAAGTGCGAAATTGACTGCCGGAATATATAGCTGGCCGCGTTCTCGACTCGGATATTTGATTTTCAGCTTAGGCCAGAAATCGAGTCCTATCGCTTCGGAAAATATGGTGAACGAACCGCTCAGCAGAGCTTGGCTCGCGATGATGGCCGCCCCTGCCGACATGAATACTCCCACGGGAACGAATCCGGCCGGCATGATGCCGTAGAATGGGTTTTCTGTTACGGTAGCACCTCCGGAACGGCTCATGAGCCACGCGCCCTGTCCGAGATAATTCAGGATGAGCATTATCTTCACAAATATCCAGCTGACGGTGATATTGCGCCTTCCGCAATGTCCGAGATCGGAATAAAGGGCTTCGGCTCCGGTTGTGCACAGGAATACGGCTCCCAAAATGAAAAACCATTCAGGCGACGATACAAGCAGCTTCACCGCATACCAGGGATTGAACGCTTTGAGAATCGCCGGGCATGAAGGGATATTCAGGATTCCGAGAATCCCGAGCATAAGAAACCATGCGAGCATAAACGGGCCGAACATCCTGCCGATGCGGCCTGTTCCGGCCTGCTGCATCATGAATATGCCAAGAATTATCACCACCACAATGGGTGTGACGGGCACTGCGGGCGCAACTTGTCGCAGGCCTTCGATGGCCGAGGATACGGTGATGGCCGGAGTGATTACGCCGTCGGCAACAAGTGCCGCAGCCCCGACAGCCGCGGCCGCGTAAAGCCACTTCACCGGCTTTCGACGCAGTAGCGCGAACAGTGCTAAAATACCACCCTCGCCGCGGTTGTCGGCCCGCAGCGCGATGATTACGTATTTGAATGTGGTCTGAAGGGTAAGCGTCCAAATCACGCACGACACGGCTCCTGCTATGAAATCTTCGTCATAGGTCGGGTTCACCCCCACGATTGCTTTCATGACATACAGAGGAGACGTGCCGATATCGCCGAAGACTATGCCCATAGTCACCAGCAGCCCGGCCATCGTGATACGCCTCAGACGGGGAGAAACAGTTGAATCAGACTTTGCCATACAAATCCAACACGCCGCCCGCCGGAATTGTTGCCGCACTGCAGTTAAGTTGAGAGCAACTTTAGAGACATATGATAATTAGATTGGAGACAAATCGGCGTCCTACGGACGCCAATCATATTGATTAAAATACCACGCACACCTCCGCCTGTGGCTTCGGTGTACGTGGTTACTGTTAAATCTGCGTTCTTCGAACGCGTATGGGTTAATCTTCTAAAGTAAAACGAGGAGACTCTTCTGCCTCATTGACTATGCCACTTGTTGGAGTGGGGGCTTACTTCACTTCCCAGGTTTCGCCTGCGAGAATCATTTCGCGGAGGGATTTGAAGCCTTTGCGGGCGCGCACGTCCTCGACCTGTGCTGTTACGGCGTCGTCGTAAGTGGGTGCTTCGACATCGCGGATAACGCCTACGGCCAAAGGCAGGCTGTGTCCGTCCATCATTGCAAGCTGCTGATGGAGGAAGTTGGATGCGCAGTGGGCGTCGTGTACGAGCACATCGTCGAGTGTGTAGCCGTCCTCACCGATTGTCACGGCCTTGAGTCCGAATCCGTCCTGAACGAGTCCGCGGTTGCCTTCGGCGCCGAAAATCATCTTTTCGCCGTGGCGCAGGTGGATTGTGCGGTCGGCGCGAACCTCGCGGTCGGTGATGCAGTTGTGGATGCCGTTGTTGAAAATCACGCAGTTCTGGAGAATCTCCACCACGGATGTGCCTTTGTGGCGGGCTGCAGCCACGAGTACTTCCTGCGAGGTCTGAAGTTCGACGTCGATTGAGCGTGCGAAGAAGTTGCCGCGCGCTCCGAACACGAGTTCAGCGGGGATGAACGGATCCTCGACAGTGCCGTAGGGGCTGGATTTGGACACGAAACCGCGGTCGCTGGTGGGGGAGTACTGACCCTTTGTGAGTCCGTAGATTTTGTTGTTGAACAAAATCATGTTGATGTCGATGTTTCGGCGTACGGCGTGGATGAAGTGGTTGCCGCCGATGGCGAGGCCGTCGCCGTCGCCCGAAATCTGCCATACGGTCATTTCGGGATTAGCCACCTTGAAGCCGGTTGCGATTGCTGCCGCACGGCCATGGATTGTGTGGAATCCGTAGGTGTTCATGTAGTAGGGCAGTCGCGAGCTACATCCGATACCTGAGATAACGGCTGTCTTGTGTGGCGCTATGCCCAGGGTAGCCATGGCTTTGTGGAGGGTGTTGAGGATGGCATGGTCGCCGCATCCGGGACACCAGCGCACTGACTGTGAGCTCTTGTAGTTGGCGGGAGTGTATTGTACGTTTGATTCCATGACTTAGGCTTCTTCCATAAATTTGACAACTTTGTCCACCACTTCGCTTACCTGGAAGGGCTGACCCTGTATTTTATTGATGCGCTCGATCTTGACTTCGGGATATTTGCACTGGAGCCAGTCGGCGAACATTCCGGTGTTGAGCTCGGCCACAATCACCTTCTTGTAGCGGCGGAGCACCTCGGCGGTGTTGGCCGGAAGGGGATTGATGTAGCGGAAGTGGGTGAAAGCCACGGGATGTCCGGCGGCGTTGAGTTCGTCGGCAGCAGTGTGGAGGTGTCCGTAAGTTCCGCCCCAGCCCACGAGCAGTGTGTCGGCGTCGGGATTGCCGAGTACCTCGAGTTCGGGAATGTCGTTGGCTATGCGGGCGATTTTCTCGCGGCGGAGCATCACCATCTTTTCATGGTTGACGGGGTCGGTGGAGATTGCTCCGGTCTCGGCATCCTTTTCAAGGCCGCCAAGACGGTGGGCGCAACCTTCGTCGCCGGGAATTGCCCAGTAACGTGCGAGTGTGTCGTTGTTGCGGAGGTATGCTCTCCAGCCCTCGCGGAGTTCTTCGGGAACATATGGAGTGCGGATTGCAGGGAATTCGTCATCTTCGGGCACGCGCCATGCCGATGAGCCGTTGCCGATGAAGGCATCGCTGAGCAGAATCACGGGAGTCATGTGCTCTACGGCGATACGGCAGGCTTCGAAAGCCATCGTGAAGCAGTCGGTGGGGGACGCCGGGGCTACGACGGCAAGGGGGGATTCGCCGTTGCGGCCGTAGAGAGCCTGCATGAGGTCGGTCTGCTCGGTTTTGGTGGGGAGTCCGGTTGAGGGGCCGCCGCGCTGCACGTCAATCACCACGAGGGGAAGTTCGGCAATCACGGCCAGGCCGATGCCTTCGCTCTTGAGCGCGAGGCCGGGGCCTGATGTTGAAGTCACGGCGAGGTTGCCTGCGAAGGAGGCGCCGATTGCCGAGCATACGCCGGCGATTTCGTCTTCCATCTGGCAAGCCTTCACGCCGAGGTCCTTGCGCTTTGCAAGTTCGTGGAGAATGTCGGTGGCGGGAGTGATGGGGTAGGAGCCGAGGAAGAGCGGGCGTCCGGATTTTTCGGAGGCCATGATAAGACCCCATGCTGTGGCTGTATTGCCGTTGATGTCGGTGTAGACGCCGGGACGGGGATCTTCGGTTTCGACGCGGTAGGTCGATACGCTCGCATGTATGTTGTTGCCGTAGTTGAAGCCGGCCTGAAGCACGAGCGCGTTGGCGTCGTATATCGCGGGCTTTTTGGCAAATTTGTTCTTGAGGTGGCGGAGCGCGCTTTCGAGGGGACGGTCAAAGAGCCAGCACACCAGGCCGAGGGCGAAGATGTTGCGGCACTTGAGCACGCTCTTGTTGTCGAGTCCGGACTCGGCAAGCGCTGCTTTTGTCATGGACGTTACAGGCACTTCGAGAACCTGTGCGTTGATGCCCAGTTCCTTGAAAGGCTCGTCGGTCTCGAATAATGCTTTTTTGAGGTCGGATTCCTTGAAGGAGTCGATGTCGACGATGATGACACCGCCGGGTTTGAGGAAGCGGTGGTTCTGCTTGAGCGCGGCGGGGTTCATAGCCACCAGCACGTCGCAACTGTCGCCGGGGGTATGTACTCCCGTGCCCACACTTACCTGAAAACCGGATACACCGCTCAGCGATCCCTGAGGGGCGCGAATCTCGGCCGGATAATCCGGAAAGGTCGAAACCTGGTTGCCCAGACCCGCAGAGACGTTGGTGAAAATATTTCCCGCAAGCTGCATGCCGTCGCCGGAGTCGCCTGAGAAACGTACCACGACTTTGTCGAGGACCTTAACGTTTGTCTTCTCTAACATGATGATAGATTGGTCGATAATGAAATAAATGTTTTTTAGCCCGTATTGATTGTCAGTTGGCACGGAAATTCCGGCCCGGACAAGAATTGCACATATAAATATGGCATATCCTTAGCCGGAGCCAAAGGTACGAATTATAAATTGGACTTGGAACAAAAACGAGCTAAAAATTCACGTACGGGCACAAAAAAAGGGCAAGCTTACTACATCGCACCGCTACAACCCAATACCCTTGCTTCGGTCAAGACCTGGGGGATTCTCGGGGAGCTGGTCGTGTAGGACTTACCCGACTGCAAAGGTACGCACTTTTTTCGGCTTTGCAATATGTTTCACTCCTTTTAACATTAGGGAACATATTGCCTCAAAAATTAGTGTAGAATCTACACTTTTAGCATTTCTGGCGCAATTCATGAAAATCGGCTCCACGCTATGCTCTCGTTGCGATTTTTGCATGTTTTGCAGCGGAATTTCACGCCTTCTCTTGTGTTTTTAGAACGGGAAAAGCAAAAAAGTTCGCTATTTTAACCTTAATTAGTATTCGTTTTCAGAAATTCACTTCCACGAATCAAAATTTGTATATATCTTTGCAGCGTAGAATAAAACTGACAAATAAAACACTCTCTGTACCCTAATTATTTTTCCTTTTGCATCCCCAAGCAAAGAAATAATATTGGATCCCCTAAGAAGAAACGATTTGTTAGACTCACAATATATACTTGAATTTTGGTTATGAGGGAGGTGCGTTACTGTGAAGTAGCGCACTTTTATTTTTTTTTGTGGTTTTAAATATTTTTTCGTACGTTTGCTTCCCAAAACTCTATTGCTGTATAAATGTCCCGCACACCTGATGAAATACAAGGCTGCACACTCCTGGGCAACACCGGAGTGAAATATCCTGTGCAGTACGACCCCGCGATTCTCGAAACATTCAAGAACAAGCATCCTGAAAACGATTATCTCGTGACTTTCACCTGTCCGGAATTCACATCGCTGTGTCCCAAGACGGGTCAGCCCGACTTCGCGAAGATTATCATCAATTATATTCCAGACGAAGACATGGTGGAGAGCAAGAGCTTGAAACTGTATCTTTTCAGCTTCCGTAATCATGGCGATTTCCATGAGGACTGCGTTAATATAATAATGAAAGACCTTGTGCGCCTGATGCATCCGCGCTATCTCGAGGTTATCGGTCTGTTTACTCCCCGTGGAGGCATAGCCATATTTCCTTTCGCCAACTATGGCGACGAAGCCCATCAGGACCTTGTGAAGTCGCGATTGGCTGCGGCTTTCCGCAATGATTTCTAAACCGAATATTACATCTTATAAAGCAATGACTTCAAGTAAGAAAGATGCACTGATGGTTCTCTCCGGGGGTATGGACTCCGTGACGATGCTCCATGAGTATGCTTCCAGAATAGAACTGGCTGTGAGCTTCGACTACGGCTCCAACCATAACGCACGCGAGATTGAATGTGCGCGCCGTCACTGCGACGAGCTCGGCATCGAATTTCTTGTCATAGATCTCAGTTTCATCGGCAAATACTTCCACAGCTCGCTTCTTGAAGGGGCTGAGGCAGTTCCCGAAGGTGAATATGATTTCGACAACATGAAATCCACCGTCGTGCCTTTCCGCAACGGCATCATGCTTGCCGCTGCCGCCGGACTCGCCGAATCACATGGGCTTACAACACTTATGATTGCCAACCACGCAGGCGACCATGCTCTCTATCCCGACTGCCGCGAGTCTTTTATCAAAGCAATGTCAAAAGCAATCGAGGAAGGTACCTACGACGGCATCAATGTCTTTGCGCCATACACGCTGCTCACCAAGGCTCAGATTGCCATGCGTGGAAAGACGCTCGACCTTGACTATTCCACGACTTACTCCTGCTACAAGGGCGGCGAGATACATTGCGGCCGTTGCGGAACATGCCTTGAGCGCCGCCAGGCTCTTGCCGAAGCCGGAATCGAGGACCGTACGGTCTACGAAGAGGACTGAGAGTATGTTTACTTTTAACTCATAAGCCAAAAGTAAACATACTCTAAGGCATCACAAAATAAATTGCTCCAAGAGATCAAAAATCCATATTTCACTAACTTAAAATCATTCGAACCCAAATGGAACAGTTAATCAACAAAATCCACGAAGCACACGAAGCGTTCAAAACTGACGCCGCTCTTCAGCTTGAAAAAGGTAACAAGGCTGCCGGTACACGTGCCCGCAAGCTCTCTCTCGAAATCGAGAAACTCATGAAGGAATTCCGCAAAGCATCTCTTGAGGCTTCCAAGAACTAATTCATCTCCTCCCCCACAAAAAGCGGCCGCCCGAATCATCGGGCGGCCGCTTTTTTGTGGGAGCTATTTGAGTTTTGTCCGAGTGGCGGATCAGAGCTTGAAGGGAGCGGTCTTGACGTAGACGCGGTAGTTCTTGATTGCGCCGGGGACGTGGCTTTCCATGCGCGGGAGATACTGGAGGCCGGAAAGCTCGTATTCGTCGCCGAGGTCAATGACGATGGAGTGGGGGAAGGGTACGCCCTTGACAGTGCTCCAGTAGGTCGATTCCTGGAGGTCGAACACTTTGTCGCCTGAGCGGTTGTTGCGCGCCATGTCCTCGCTGTCGGCATAGACTACGGTCCATGGTTCGCGCGATAGACGTTCGCCGTGGTTGTCGAGCACGTACATTTCGGCAATGCAGGTGCGGTCGCCACCGTCGTGAGCGTCGAGCGATTCAAGACATATGTAGCGTCCGGTCACGGGTGCATCGAATTTTACTTCCTGCCAACCGTTACCGGGTGCGAACTCGCCTGTGAGCACGGGCTTTTCGCCGGAGAGGTCAAGGTTCTGGCCTTCTTCGCGGTGGGTGAGGGGTTTCTGAACGAGGAGCTGGTCGAGCAGAGGTTCGGTGAGTCCTTCGCTTCGGGCTTCACGCGGGCCGATGATGTCGAACACCAGGATTTCGTTGTCGCCCTTGTTGAGCCAGCAACCGGGGACGTAGAGGGTCTGCTGCGGGCCGATTTCCCAGATGCGCCCGAGAGCGTGGCCGTTGACGTATACAAGGCCTTTGCCCCAGGTTTCGAAGTTGAGGAAGGTGTCGCCGGGTTTCTTAACCTTGAATGTTCCGCGGTAGACGCCGGGGATGCGTTGGCCGTTTTCGTCGGTTAGGCTCTTGATGGGCTCGAAATTCATGCTTTGATAGAATTCGAGTTTGTCTTCAAGATTGAATACTTCCCAGTTTTTGAGATCGCACACGAAAGGACGTCCGTCGATGATTGTAGTTAGCTCAACTTTGTCGCTGATGCCTTTGAAATCTTTGATCGCGCGTCCGAAGTTGATGCGGCCCATCGCTTCCACGAGGATGTCGAGAACGGCTCCGCGGCGGCAGGGAGGAAGTTTGATTTTCTTTTCACCGTTGCGACGGTCGAGCTTGCCGATGTATTTTCCGTCAACGAAAATCTGAGCGAAGTCATGAGGCTCGCTCACGGTGAGTACGGTCGATTCCTTGAGCTCGGGCAGGGTGGTGCGGTAGAGTATTGAGCCGAATCCCTGGTCGTATTCCTCCATCGTGCGTATGTCGCGATCCTTCTTGGCTTCGGGGAGGTTGCTGAAAAGCGGCGCTACTTCGGTGAGGGTGAAGGGAGCCACGGCCACCGGCTTATATTCGGCGGGTACGGGAGCCTGCTTCTTGCCGTCCATATATTTGGCGAGAGCTTTGCGGAGCTGCCAGTATTTGGGTGTTGTGCGACCCGACTCGCTCAGAGGGGCGTCGTAGTCGTAGGATGTCACATCGGGAGCGAAACCGGGCGAGTTGGCACCTGCCCAGTGTCCCCAGTTTGTGCCGCCGTGGGTCATGTAAAGACTGAAAGAAATGCCTTTGGAGAGCATTTCGTCGATGCCTGCAATCATATCTTCGGCAGGACGTGTCTCGTGGTTTGCACCCCATTTGTCGAACCATCCGCTCCAGAATTCGGAGCACATAAGAGGGCTGTCGGGACGTACTTCCTTGAGCTTCTCAAATTGCTGGTCGATGTTGGCACCGGTACCGAAGTTCATTGTCCAGATGAGGTCGTCAAGGCCGTTGTTGAGGAAGTTCGACGACCAGTCGCACTGGAAAAGGGTCACGTTTTCGCCGAAGTTCTTACGGAGCATATCGCGGATCTGTCCCACGTATTCCTTGTCGATTCCGTAGGAGCCGTATTCGTTCTCGACCTGTACCATAATAATGGGGCCGCCTTTTTCGATTGTGAGGTCGGCAACCTGGTCGGCCACGGCCTTCTGGAATTTATCAACGCGTTCGAGGAAATAGGGGTCGGACTCGCGCAGGCGGATGTCTTTTTTCTTGAGCAGCCACCAGGGCAGACCTCCCATTTCCCATTCGGCGCACACGTAGGGGCCGGGGCGGAGAATCACTTTCATGTCGTTGGCCTGGCACAGACGCACGAATTCGGCAAGGTCGTTCTGGCCTGTGAAGTCGAATGTATCGGGCTGAGGCTCATGTGCGTTCCAGAATACGTACAGACACACGGCGTTCATACCGAGAGCCTTGCACATCTTGATGCGCTGGTCCCAGTAGGGGCGCGGAATTCGGGGATAGTGCAGCTCGGCCGCTTTCACGACGAAAGGCTCGTCGTTGAGCAGGAATGTGCCTTTTCCGGCGGTGAAAGTGCCGGGTTCGGCAGGGGCTGAGGCCTTGGCGGCGCACACGGGCATTGTTCCGGCCGAGGCCAGGAGTGCCGCTAAAGCGAGAGTCTTCAGTAATTTCATATTGTTGAAGATGGCAATAGTTTAAGAGTATGTTTACTTTTGGCTTATGTTAATATTTATATTGAACTTTCGAGTATGTTTTTTGATTGAAAGAAGGAATTATGGGGTTCCATAATAACTGAATGAAAGCTAAAAACAGGCCGGAAGGGCTTATAAAGATTTCATAAAGTTAAAAGTAAACATACTCTAAGATTGAATTTCAGTTGCCCAAAGTTACTAAGAATCCGCGACATATTCTATTCCGGAAGCGAAATCTTCAAATTTTTTGCTTTATTCACTTATTTGCGCTTCGTAATTATCGACTTATTGCGTACTTTTGCTTTCAGAAAAAGTATAACCAAATTCCAATCAGATTTTTCACAACCATGAAATTAACCCGTATTCTCGCAGGCGCAGCTATGTTTCTGACCCTACCTGCGATGGCACAGACATCCGACAGCGATATGAGTGCCTACCTTTTTACTTATTTCACAGGCAATCACATGGATCAGGAACAGATTCGGTTCGCTGTTAGCAAGGATGGCTACAACTATCTCGCTCTCAACGATAATCAGCCCATTCTCGATTCAAAAGTAATTTCATCGACCGGAGGCGTGCGCGACCCGCACATCCTCCGCGGCGAGGACGGAAAGACTTTCTACATGGTTGTTACCGATATGGTTTCGGCCAACGGCTGGGATTCAAACCGCGCGATGGTGCTTCTCAAATCCGATGACCTCGTCAACTGGACAAGCTCGGTGGTGAATATCCAGAAGCGCTACCCCGATCAGGAAAATCTCAAACGCGTGTGGGCTCCCCAGACCATCTACGACCGTGAGGCCGGAAAATATATGATATATTGGTCGATGCAGCACGGAAATGGCCCTGACATCATATATTATGCCTACGCCAATCCTGAATTTACCGACCTCGAAGGTGATTACAAGCCGCTTTTCGTGCCTGCCGACAAGAAATCCTGCATCGACGGTGACATCGTATGGCACGACGGCAAGTATCATCTTTTCTACAAGACCGAGGGTCACGGCAACGGAATCAAGGTGGCAACTACCGAATCGCTAACGTCCGGAAACTGGAAGGAGTCGCCCGACTACAAGCAGCAGACCACCGACGCCGTGGAGGGTGCCGGTACGTTCAAACTCATCGGACAGGACAAGTATATATTGATGTACGATGTGTACATGAACAAGAAATATCAGTTCACAGAAACCACCGACCTTGAAAATTTCAAGGTTATTGATTCGGACGTCACCATGGACTTCCATCCGCGCCACGGTACGGTAATTCCCATCACAGCCGAAGAGCTTGCGCGTGTTGTGAAAAAATGGCCTTCGAAATCCATCCGTCCCTGCTGCTTCCTCGGCACAGGCGTCTGCGAAAAGAAATAATCGCACCGTAAACGGTCCGAATAGCAAAAAATTTGACAGATAATATCGTCCGGCGATATTATCTGTCAAATTTTTTGCTATTTTTGCAGTTATGAAGCTCGAAGATTTTGGAAATATACCTTTCAGGATGCAGGATTTGAATTCTGTTTATCCCGGCTGTGCCAATTTGGCAACGAAGGCACGGCGTCTGGAAAATGCAGGAGAGATTATCCGTCTGAAAAAAGGACTGTATATTACGTCATCAAAAATAAGCCGGGTTCCTGTGTCTCCGTTTTTGGTGGCGAATCATATGTATGGACCATCTTATATTTCTATGCAGACGGCTTTGCGGTTCTATGGAATGATTCCGGAGACTGTATATGAAATACAATCCATGACAACCGGCCTTACAAAGGAATACAGCAATGATATTGGAAAGTTCCGTTATGTGCATGTTTCGCCGGAGTATTATAATTGTGGTGTTGTGGTGGCGGAAGAATCCGGTATCTCGTTTATGATTGCTTCTCCGGCGAAGGCTTTATGCGACCTTATGGTGTACTCGCCGTATCTTAATTTGAAGTCCTGTAACGCCATAGCTGAATATCTGGAAGATGATATACGTTTTGATATGGATGAATTGGCGAGCTTGGATAAGGATGTGATAAAGCGATGTGCTGAAAATTCCCGAAAGAAAACGATGTTGAATCAACTTATGAAGTTTATAAATAAGTAGGATGTACAAATCAGTCATGGCATTGATTGCAATTCTACTTGTACCCCGGTCAATACGATAACTAATTATTAATATATCCTGCTTATGAGTGGAATATTTGAACAGATGTTGGAGAAGTATGATACGTCTACAACCCTTTCGAGACGAAATGCCATGTATGAGGTCATGCAACAGGTGGCTTTGGCCGGTCTTAATCGTGGAGGCTTTTTTGAAAAAGCGGCTTTTTATGGCGGAACATGTCTGCGTATATTCCATGGGCTTGAACGATATAGCGAAGATATGGATTTTACGCTGTTGCGGGATGACCCCACATTCCATATCGAGAATTATTTCCCGTCTATAGTGGCAGAATTTAAAGCGCTTGGCCGTGATGTCACAATCACAAAAAAGGAAAAGAAAAATTTCGGGAAAGTTGATTCGGCATTTCTCAAGGATGATACGGATGTATATAATCTTACATTTCAGACAGAAAAGAGTATCAAGATAAAAATAGAGGTTGATACCAAGCCTCCGCTGGGTTTTGATACGGAGCAGAAGTTGCTGCTTCAGCCTTATTCTTTCATGACACGTTGTGTCACTCTCCCTGACCTTTTTGCAGGAAAGATGCACGCGCTCGTATTCAGAAAATGGGGGCACAGGGTAAAGGGGCGTGACTGGTATGATTTCGAGTGGTATGTGCGCAACGGGATACCACTGGATTTCGACCATTTCGCGCAGAGGGCGTTGGATTTCAATGGCGAGAGTATCTCGAAAGAAGATTTCCGGAATCGGCTTATAGAACGTCTTTCAACAACGGATATTGAGTTGGTGAAAAATGACGTGTTGCCGTTTATCAAGAATCCGAAAGAACTTGACATATGGAGCAATGACTACTTTGTCCGACTCTCTGAAATGATGAAATTAAGCGGAGAGTGAACAGCGTAAGGCTTGTGACGGTGGTGTGGCAGGCGGTTTTACATCGAGACGGCGAGGGCGCCGATGGTTGCCAGGACGAAGATGATTACCATTATCATGAGTTGTTTGTGATTGCAGATTAGAAGAGGGGCTTGACATTCACCTCGCAAAGGTCGTGATAAAAAACGGGTTGGCGCTCGACAAATGTTGAAATCGTACGGGTGTCAATATATGTTTTTTCTCAGACGGCTCAGGTGAGTGGGCGTGATGTTGAGAAACGAAGCTATGTCTTTGAGCGGAAACAGCGCGAAAAGGTCGGGATGTTGGCTCAGCAGTTCGTTGTAGCGCTCCAGGGGTGAACGGGAATAGAGCGCGATGTAGCGGTCGTAAAGGGTGGAGTAGATGGCCTCGGTGGAGGTCATTATTCTGTCTTTGACACCGGGATTCTCATCCATGAGTTGTTTGAGTTCCGAAACCGGCAGGCACGCTATCTCACAGTCGGATGCGGCGATGATTGATACCCTTGACTTCATGTCGCGCAGGCAGAATGGGAAGTCGGCGACAAATTCACCCTCGAATTCCATTCCGATAACGTGCTCGGCTCCTTCAGTGCCGTAGACAACATATTTCATCGTGCCCGACTTGATGTAGCCGATGTATCGTGCCACCGTGCCTTGCTTGACGAATGGCTCGCCTTTTCCGTAGGCACGCAATTCGCCACGGCTCAGGCATAGCTCACGCCAGAATCCGGCGTCGATATGGTCGATGAATGTGTTGAAGTTTACGGACATAGCTTATCACTTGAGTGCGACAAAGTTAAGAAAAAAGTACTGTAAACTCCAAATACAAAGTGGCGAAGCCGCCGACATAAATGGGGGGGTAATAAGTGATTGATTTTCAACAACTTATTGCAGGGTTAGACCTGTGTTAAATTATCGTAAAATTAAAATCTGTCGTCCGGGCGCTTCGAGTCTTTCCAAAGATGGTCCTTGGGAAAGGGTTTGCCACTCCAGGCCTTGCATTGGGTCCAGGGCTGCGCGGCATCGGTCCAGAACGGGTGTGATGCAGGAAGTCCGAGCGGCAGGAATGAGAGTGAGGTCATGTACAGGCTGCCGTTGTTGGTGTACCAGTCGGCCACGTTGGGCTGGCGCCCGGCAAATCCGATGGTAAGAAATCCGCCATCGTTGAAGTTCTCTTTATCGTCGGCAAACATCCTGCGCATCGTGGTGCTGAGCGCGGCTCGTACCTGCCCGTGAGTGAGACCTTCGGGAAGTTGTCCTTTCCAAGCCATCATTGCCAGGGGTTGCATCGCGGCCATGCGGTAGGGAATCGAGCGGCCGAACACCGGAAATGTACCTTCAGGCGAAATCATGCGTTCGAGCACGATACTGTATTTGCGGGCACGTCGCAGAGCGCGGTCGTAATATCGTCCGTAGTCGATGCGTGAGTATTTTCCTGCATCCTTCATGTTCTGAAGAGTCTCAAGATACATAGGGTGGAAAACATAGCTGCTGTAATAATCGAAGGCGAATTCCGGCCCGTCGGCATACCATCCGTCGCCTGTGTACCATTCCTCAACCTTGCGGATGGCCGAGTTGATGCGGAATTCATCGTAAGTAGCGCCGGCTTTGGCAAGAAAGCTCTCGATTGTCGACGAGAACAGAAGCCAGTTGGTATATGGCGGGTCAATCCTGCGCAGACGGGTAAATTCGTCGATATAGCGTTGTTTTGTTGTGTCATCCAAAGGCATCCACAGGGCTTCATAGCCGCGGATGAAGGATTCTGCGATATAGGCGGCATCCACCAGGGGCTGACCTTCCGAGCGCCACAGCAGGTAGTCGGGGCTGTCGGGGTCAACGGCGTTGGCATACGCTTTCAATGCCCATTGGCGCAGTTGTGCGCGGCGTGAGCCTTCAGCTGTGCCGTCGTCAGGCAGCGAAAGCCAGGGCGCGATTCCGGCCATAAGCCGGCCGAATGTTTCCATATAAGTGACGGCTTTGTCGCGGCCATCCCAATTGGGGCTTACCTCCACCTGCATGTTCTCACGTAGCTTTCCCTCGGCCATGTTGCTGAGTACGGGATGTGCGATTTTCCATGCCAGGTCACTCCAGAAAGCGCGGTCGCCGCTGCTCTCGCGTTCGAGGTAGCGTACATATTCGCATGCGGCGAGAAGGAACGCGCCTGTGCCGAAATTCGACACGGAATTGCGGTCGACAACCTGTCCCGGAATGGCCTTTTCTCCAATCGGTTGCACATAGCCCACCGAGCCGTCTTTCTGGAGAGCGACCGAGCTGAGATATTTCCACCCCTTAAGCGCTGCATCAAGGTATTTCGCGTCGGTGAGATAGCCGTTGTTGATGCCCCACAGTAGCCCGTAGGTGAAGAAAGCTGTGCCGCTGGTTTCATAACCGGGCGCATGCTCCGGGTCGGCCATCGAGCGTGTCCAATGGCCTTCCGGCTGCTGAAGGGCTATCACTCCGTCGGCCATGCGTACGAATTTGTCCTCGAAGAACTTGCGGTGGGCATAGTCTTCGGGCAGGTCTTTGAGCACCTTGGCGAGTCCGGCGAGTACCCAGCCGTCGCCGCGAGCCCAGAAGTCTTTTTTGCCGTTGATACTCTTGTGCTTGGGGTAGACGTATTTAGCGTCGCGGTAGTACAGGCCTTCCGAGGCGTCGTACATTATGCTGTCGCTCACGAGCACGTATTCGTACAGCTTGTCGAGATACTTCCGGTTTCCGGTGATTTTATGGAGCTTTGTCATCACCGGCATAACCATGTACAGGCCGTCCGACCACCACCAGTAGTCGTTGGCCGGAGTGGACATTTCATATTCCATCACCTCGCGTGCGCGGCGTATCTTGTGGTCTTCGGGGAGGATGTTGTAGAGGTCGGCGTAGGTCTGGAAGCAAATCTGCCAGTCACCGAAAAGCACATGTTCGTCGTCTTCGCCGTAGTCATATTTCCAAGCCGCGCGGTTGTCGCTTTTGGCGCCTTTCCATTGATTATGTTCGGCCCAGCGGCGCGAATAATCGAGCCAGTTCTCATTGCCTGTGAGAAAATAAGCCTCCATGTTGCCTGTATGATATGCCGCGTTGTCCCAGAAGGCCCATGTTTCGGGCGAGTTGTGTTGCTGCCAGGTGTCGTTTACCTTGGAAATCATGGCTCTGACGTCTTTGGACTCTTTGGTTGTGGCGGCGCCGGAGCATAATGCGCCTGCAAGAAGAAGTGCTGTGAGGATTCCGGTTTTCATGGTTATGATGGTTGGTTGCTGCAAATTTAGTGAAAAATCCGGCTATTTTGACTATATTTGCACAAAACTCATACCAAACAACAGCATCACAACCATGAAACGTCTACTTCTCGCGCTCGGACTGGGTGCAGCCCTTTCAGCCGGAGCCATTGAATTGAGCCATCAGAATCCTGTGCTTCCGGATTTCCATGCCGACCCTGAAATCATGTATTCCAACAAAACCGGAAAATATTATATTTATTCCACCACCGACGGCATGCCGGGCTGGGGCGGATACTATTTCCAGGTGTTTTCATCGCCGGACATGGCCGAGTGGACTCTCGAAGGCACCATGCTCGATCTCAAGAGCGACCAGGTGCCCTGGGCTACCGGAAACGCCTGGGCGCCCGCGATAATCGAACGCAAGGAAGGCGACGGATATAAATATTACTTCTATTACAGCGGCCACTCGCCCGAAGCCGACAAGAAGCAGATTGGTGTGGCCGTGGCTGATGACCCCGTCGGGCCATTTGTCGACCTCGGACATCCTATCGTGAAAGATTCCCCCACCGGACGCGGCCAGCAGATTGACGTGGACGTGTTCGAAGATCCCGTTTCGGGAAAGTATTATCTTTACTGGGGCAACGGATATATGGCCGTGGCGGAGCTTGAGGATAGCTTGACGGCTATCAAGGACGGTACCGTGCAGGTGATTACTCCGAAAGGCGGAACCTTGGAAACCTATGCTTTCCGCGAGGCGCCATATGTGTTCTACCGCAACGGACTGTACTATTTCATGTGGTCGGTGGACGATACCGGCTCGCCCAACTATCACGTGGCTTACGGCACGTCCGATTCTCCGACAGGTCCCATCCGTGTTGCCGAACCGTGTACGATTCTTCAGCAGGATCCCTCGCGCGAGATTTACGGCACGGCGCATAACTCAGTGATAAATATTCCGGGTACCGACGAATGGGTAATCGTGTACCACCGTATCAATAAGGATTACATCGACCCCGGAAAAGGCCCGGGAATCCATCGTCAGGTGTGCGTCGACCGTATGGAATTCAATGCCGACGGCTCAATCAAGCCCGTACGTCCGTTATGAGATGCCTGAGCCTTTTGCTCCCGGCGCTGCTGCTTGCGGCGTCGTGTGCGGCCTCCGCTGGCGAGCCGAGGCTTGTGCCCGTAGGTGAGGGCTATGCCAAAACCTCGGTGAATACGGCTGTGTTCCGGGCTTCGTCACTTGTGAGCCGTGCCGACTCGCAATATGTGGCCTACTATGACCCTGAGGGCTTTGTAACCCTTGGAAAACGGCGGCTCGGCTCGGATGATTGGACGGTATGCCGGACGCAATATAAGGGTCGCGTCGAGGATGCCCATAATGTTATCAGCATCGGACTCGATGGCGACGGCTATCTTCATGTGGCCTTTGACCACCACGGCGATCCATTGCGTTATGCCCGCAGTTTGGCGCCGGGAAGTCTTGAGCTTGGACCTCTTATGTCGATGACCGGACATGATGAGGATAACGTGACCTATCCAGAATTTTATACCTTGCCCGACGGGGATATGCTGTTTGTGTACCGTTCGGGAGCTTCCGGGCGCGGAAACATGGCTATTAACCGCTATGAGCGTGCCACGGGGCGTTGGTCGCGCGTGCATGATGTGCTTCTCGACGGCGAAGATCAGCGCAGCGCCTACTGGCAGCTATGTGTCGATGCCGCCGGAGTGATACATCTTTCGTGGGTGTGGCGCGAGACCTGGCTCGTGGAAACCAATCACGACCTCTGCTATGCCCGTTCCGACGATGGCGGCCGCACATGGCGAAAATCAACAGGGGAAGTGTACACTCTGCCTATCACCGCTGAAAACGCCGAATATGCCTGCCGAATCCCACAGAATTCCGAGCTTATCAATCAGACTTCGATGACCGCCGACCCGCAGTCAAATCCCTATATCGTGACGTATTGGCGAAGTCAGGACAGCGACGTGCCACAGTACCGTCTGGTATGGAACAAGGATGGCCGTTGGCAGCAGACTCAGGTCGGCAACCGCACCCAGGCGTTCTCGCTTTCGGGCGGCGGTACGAAGATGATACCGGTGGCGCGGCCGCGCGTGGTAGCCGACGGCGATTATATAGCTATGGTGTTCCGCGATGCCGAGCGTGGCTCGAAGGTGTCTGTCGCAAGCACGCACTCCGGCCCTGCCGGTCCGTGGACTGTCTCTGATCTTACAACTTTCGGAGTGGATGCATGGGAACCGTCCCTCGATACATCGCTGTGGAATTCCGGCGGCGACCTGCACGTGTTTGTACAGCAAAGTTCGCAAGGCGACGGCGAGCGCGTCGTCGACGTCCCTCCCACCACCGTCTACGTCCTCGAAATCCCCCGTTGACATTCCGACATTCGCGCAAGTGGTAAAATGAGGTGATTTTGCAAAATTGCCTCACCTGCCCTCCATTCCCTTCTTGCCTTCCTTTGCCCACTCTTGCCTTCTTCCCATTTTGCCTTTTTACCTAATTAATTTTGTATTGCCCTCACTTATTCGTATTTTTGCAAAAAATTTCTAATGGGGCTTGGCGGGAGGCTGACATTGTCTCTTCTCTTTGAGCCGGATTGTTTTATTTAGCGTTACACAATGGATTCAATTTCCGAACTTCTTCTTCCCGGCTCGACGTCCATCGCCTCAACGCTCATACTGTATTCATTTGTCATTGCCGCAGGTATCTACATAGGCAAGATGAAGATTTTCGGTGTGTCTCTGGGCGTCACGTTTGTGCTTTTTGTGGGTATTCTGATGGGTCATTTCGGTTATGTCATCGACGACAATACCCTTAAATTCGTGCGAGAGTTCGGCCTGATTCTGTTTATCTTCTCGATAGGTTTGCAGGTCGGTCCCGGATTCTTTTCTTCTTTTAAGAAAGGCGGCATGAGACTCAACGCCCTTGCGGTGCTTGGTATAGTGCTTAACGTCGCCATCGTACTCGGTATCTATTATTTCGGTAATATCCACGACATCAGTGCCCTTGTGGGAGTGATGAGTGGTGCCGTGACGAATACTCCCGGCCTTGCCGCCGCTCAGCAGGCTGTCACTCAGATGGCTTCGCCTGAACAGGCAAATATAATGGCAAGCGGTTACGCTGCCGCATATCCTCTTGGTGTGGTGGGAATTATACTTGCGATGTTTGTTATCAAAGGCATTTTCCGCATCAAGACCGAGGATGAAATCAAGCAGATTGAAAATGAGCAGGAGGATTCCAAACTAAAGCCTTTCATTGTCACTGTGGCTGTGACGAACAGCCTTGTGGACGGCAAAACCATGCTGGAACTGCATGACATCGTGCAGACCAATTTTGTTGTGTCGCGTATCATGACAACCTCCGGTGAGATTGTTATCCCCCGCTCATCAACCCAGATTCATACCGGCGACAAGCTCCTTATTGTGTGCTCGCAGCAGGATTCGGCACGATTCAACGCCGTTATCGGTCCGGATGTGACAGTGGATTGGGAGTCGACTCCTGTGCCTGTGTTCTCCCGTAGGATTGTAGTGACAAAGAGCCAATACAATGGAGTTGCACTTGGATCGCTCCGTCTTCACAACGGCTACAAACTCAATGCCACCCGCGTCAACCGTGCGGGTGTGGATCTTCTTGCAGCTCCCAACCTCCGCCTCCAGATGGGCGACCGTATCACTGTGGTGGGAAATCTTGAGGACATCGACCGTCTCGCCGACCGTCTCGGCAACTCGATGAAGCGCCTGAATCAGCCTAACCTTATCACGATTTTCGTCGGCATCATTCTCGGTATCATACTTGGCTCAATCAATATCGGCTTCGGCATGAAGCTCGGTCTCGCCGGTGGTCCGCTTGTTGTGGCGATTCTTCTAAGCCGCTTCGGCTACAAGGCTAAGCTCGTGACATACACCTCTTCTTCGGCTTCACTGCTGCTACGTGAGCTTGGTATCTGCCTCTTCCTTGCGTCGGTGGGCATCGCTGCCGGAAAGGGATTTGCCGCAGCCGTGTTCAACACAACCGGTATGTGGTGGGTTATCTGGGGCTTCGTAATCACGGTGGTTCCTCTGATCATCGTTGGTCTTATCGCCCGCGGTCACGACCGTATCAACTACCTAACGATCATGGGCTTGTTCTCCGGCGGTTGCACCGATCCTCCTGCGCTTGCCTATGCCAACAATTCCACGGGTAACGACGCTCCCGCGGTGGCCTATTCAACCGTGTATCCTCTCACGATGTTCCTTCGTGTGGTAGCGGCTCAGGCGCTTATCCTGTGTCTGGCCTGAACATAATCTAAAAATATATTATCCCCTGCTATCGACAACGAATAGCAGGGGATAACTGTAAAAATATTTTAAAAATAATCAATGACGCAAAATTTTTAGTCAATTTATGCGCAAATGTGTGTCATAATCTAAAAATAGTGTTGTAGAATATAACTTTTAGGCTTAACTTTGCATTGATTATAACTCCTGGCTTTATCTTAGACCCTGAATTATTTACGCATTTGTTCTTTAAGAGAATCTAAGCTAAGGCAATCAAAGCAGCCCCACGTCGCGACGACAGTCGGCTCCTGATTTGTGGGTGTTATATCGAGTAAGTAAGTATGATATAATCTCTACATTCAGCATTATCTGAAAACAACACTTGAATCACAATCATGCCTATTGGCTTAGGTCCTCTACACATTGCCGAAATGAGTAGGGACTTTTTTTATGTGCTTATCGTATTGAGTCGGCGGCGTAGCCGATTTTCTCGAAACCTTTGATGAGTTGGGCTGTGGAGCCTTTGGCGGGGTCGAAGGTGACTTCAACGTAGTTGGAATCGAGTATGGTGTTGATTTTCTTGACGCCTTTCTCAAAGCGGAGATTGCTTTTGATTCGTGTCTCGCATGAATTGCAGTGCATGGGAGGATTGACGGTGAAGACTACTGTCACGGGTTTTGCCGCGAAAATCGCCCCGAAGGCGGCTGCGGCGATAAAAAGGAGGATTGCTGTACGTTTCATATTTTTAGAGGGTGTTTATTTGTTCTGCAGAGAGCTTATTTGCTTATGTTGTACCGGAATCCGGCATATACCATTGCGCCGTGCATCGGGCCGTAGACCATGGTTGCGTCAAAATCCGGGCCGAATGGGTTGTCGGCACCCATGATGGGATTTTTCTGGCGGTAGCCAGTGAGGTTCTCGCCGCCGAGATAGATGCTCCAGTGGCGGAAATTGCGTGTTGCCTGAAGGTTGAGGGTGGGGTAGGCCTTGAATCGGGGTTGCCACGAAAGTGAGCCGTCGGGCAGCGTGTATGGGTCGGGCATGCGTCCTGCGCCGTTGACAGCGAGTGTGAGGTCGAATTGCCAAAGTCCCATCATCGGCGCCCAGGAAGCTGTCGCGAGCCATTTGTCGCGCGATGTGAGCGGCCGTTCCACCATTCCCTTGCCGTAGTCGGCTTTCACGTCGGTCAAGCGGTAGGCTGCGGTGAATGTGAAGTCCTCGAAGAATGGATAGGTGGCCTCAATCTGGAACGTATGGGAGCGTGAGCCGCCTTTCATGTCGCTGAATATGGCCGCATGCGGGTCGCTGTCGAGATCGAGCGTGAGCTGATGGCGGAACCGTGTGTAGTAGTATTCGGCGGTAAGGTTGAGCGTCTTGCCTGCAACGTTGAGAAATGTCGAAGCCGTGGCACCGGTATTGAATCCGTCCTCGCGCGTGATATTGTCGGCAAGGATGATGCGGCGTGAAGAAGCGAGCAGGAAGTGATTTTCGGCAAGCACATGGGGCGAACGGAAACCTCGTCCGGCCGACAGGTTAAGCGTGAACTGTGACACCGGATTCCAGCGCATATGAAAGCGTGGAGTCACCATCGACCCGTACACCGAACTGTAATCGTAGCGCAGTCCGGCCATCACGAGCAGTTTCTTGTCAAGGTCGAGTGTGTACTGCACATATCCTCCGGGTACCCACTCGCGTTCGATGGGCGACAGCGCTGGTACGGAGAGTTCTCCGGAAGAGACGAGCGACTGCGACACGTAGTCGTAGTTGACGCTCAGCCCGGCGGAGAGGGAATGGGCGTCGGTCCATTTGCGCTCGAACATCAGCGAGCCATACAGCGTGGACTGCCCCAGGTCGAAAGTCCTCAGTCCATAGGTGGCGTCGAGATTGTGGTGTGTGGCCGACAGGATAAGAGCCACGTTGCCGTCGTGTTCCTTGTCGAAGAAATAGGCGTTTTTGGTGAAACCTTCCACGCGATGGGTGCGGAGCCCGATAAGATAAGGATCGCTTACTTCGTGGCCGTGATTGTGGCTGCCGGAAATCTGTCCCGAGCGGCGGTTTTCGTACAGATATTTAGCTCCTGCCTGGAAAACATAGTTGTCGCCCATCCACGCCCAGCGGTTCATTGCCGAGAATTGGCTCACGCGCGGCATGTCGGCAAATGTGTCGCCATTGCTGTCGTGGGTCATGGTGGAGTGCTCGCCGTGGAGCAGCAGGCCGGTTGATGTGCGTTCCGAAAGGTTCAGGTTGCCCGAAGCGTTCGCCTCCAGTTTCCCGAGGTGGTCCACGTAGGCATTAAGCTGCAGCGACGGGTCGGACTGCGGTTTCAGAAACTCGATGTTGATTTGTCCGGTGAGCGACTCGTAGCCGTTCTTGACCGAGCTGGCTCCTTTCGACACTTGTATCGACTGCATCCACGGCCCCGGAATATAGCTCAGGCCGAATGGAGCGGCTGCGCCACGCAGGTTCGGGATGTTTTCCGTGAGCATCTGCACATAGGTGCCGCTAAGGCCGAGAAGTCGTATTTGCCGGGCGCCTGTGGCGGCGTCGGAATAACTCACATCGACCGACGGATTCGTTGTGAAACTTTCTCCCAGGTTGCAGCAAGCAGCGCGCTTAAGTTCCGCGGAGGTAATCAACTGACTGTTTTCGGCCTTTCCGCGCATGCGCGTCACACCCTGCCGCTGCCGCACGACAACCTCCTGCAACGTAGTCACGGTATCCGGCATTTCCGTTGCATAAGCGGTCCCGCCGCCGGCGGCGAAAACAGTTCCGATAAGAAATAATGATTCAAACCTATTCACCCGACAAAATTACATTGAAGCGTTTTCTCCCGCAAGCCTTGTTTTGACAAAGCAGGATAATTTAAAATTTTTTTATTGGCGGGGGATGTATAAAAAGAAACTGCGACTAACAAATCGTTAATCGCAGTTTATAAGAGTGTCCGAGATGAGATTCGAACTCACACAGCCGAACGGCCACTACCCCCTCAAAGTAGCGTGTCTACCAATTCCACCACCCGGACTTATCGTCGATGTTAAATGCTGCCGCATGAGCAAGAGGGAAATTTGAGCGAAAAACGGGACTCGAACCCGCGACCCCAACCTTGGCAAGGTTGT
>CAJURN010000003.1:30160-176887 GCA_910589055.1 uncultured Muribaculaceae bacterium | reverse complement strand
AGCATCTGCCTTACAAGCAGAGGGTCGGGGGTTCGAATCCCTCAGCGCCCACTCAATCAAGCCTCTGCGACTTCATCGTCGCGGAGGCTTTTCATTTATTTATCCGGCTATGAACGCATTTCTCACTATCGCCCTGTTAGTGGTGTCGAACATATTCATGACATTCGCATGGTACGGCCACCTGAAGCTCCAGCAGATGAAAGTTATCTCCGACAACACTCCATTATATATGGTTATTCTCCTGTCGTGGGGTATCGCATTGGCTGAATACACATGTCAGGTTCCGGCCAACCGCATGGGCTTCGCCGGAAATGGCGGCACGTTCTCACTGATGCAGCTGAAAGTAATTCAGGAAGCGATAACTCTGATTGTGTTCACACTCTTCACAGTGCTCTTCTTCAAAGGCGAGACGTTACATTGGAATCACTTCGCCGCCTTCGCCTGCCTCATCGCCGCCGTATATTTTGTATTTATGGATTAGCAATCCTCCCAACTGAACAACACACGAGGCTTGTCATCATGAGGAAAATGAGCTATCTCGATAGTAAAGTTTTTCTCATGGTTGGTATAGAACATGGCTGTCATGTCATCGGTTGAAGCCACATCGAGCTTGTACAAGGCCCATGGCCCGGAATTTCCGATGAACTTCATGCCTTTCAACACCCTTACCTCGCCGTATGGAGCCGACGAATCATTGTCTTTGAATCCTATAATGGAATCAGGCGAAGAAAAGGCACATATATTAACCGAAAACACCCTTCCAAACACCATATTTCCTCCACAGTAGCGCACCGGAAGCCAGATTTGCATTGGCAACGGGAAGACCTGTTCGGGAAACAGCACCCGGGCTATATCAGCCTTATCATGAATTGCTTCCGGATAGCCGTTGAAGTATTCGGCCGTAAAAAGATAGGCAAGCAAGGAGCATAATTTAAAGTCGTCCTGACATTCCGACATTAGCGAAATCGGCAGCATAGGCTTGCCATAACTCCGGAAGATTTCCAATGCCTTGGCTCGCTTCCCGGCCAAAGTCATCTGAGAGAAGAGGGGTTCATTCAGCATATATATTCAATTTTTATTGGAACTTTTCAGCTTCGGCAAAAGACACTCCACGGAGATCTTTTTCGGAGAAAATAAGACCGTCTAAATCAACGCCCCAGTCAATCCCCACTTGAGGATCGTCGAAGCAGATACAGCGCTCCGCCGAAGGGCAATAGACATTGTCCACCTTATATTGGAAGCGGGCACGCTCCGACAACACAAGAAATCCATGGGCGAAACCGCGCGGAATATACATCTGACGGCCGTTTTCCTGCGACAGCTCCACGGCGATGTGGCGCCCGAATGTAGGCGACGACACGCGAAGGTCCACAGCCACGTCAAGCACGCGCCCTTCCGACACTCTCACCAACTTCCCCTGCGCGGCGTCTCCGGCCTGATAATGCAGGCCGCGCAATACTCCGCGACGCGAAAGAGACTCATTATCCTGCACAAAATCCACATCAAGCCCCGTGGCGGCACGGAACTCGTCTTTCCGGAATGTTTCACAAAAATATCCACGCTCGTCGCCAAAGCGCACCGGGTCAATTATCCATAGTCCGGGAAAGTCGGTAGAAGTAAATTCCATAACTGAAAGTAGGTTTGTCTTAGTGCAACAAAATTACTAATTTTGCACGCGATATCAAAATCACAATTCCTGTGCAAGCATAGTAAACCACTCCCCTATGAATGTAGTTGTATTCGACGCGCCCGAAGTGCGCGAAAACCTCCTTCCAATGACATATACGCGCCCCATAGGCGCACTCCGCATCGGTATCGACACCATCGCCGACAAATGGCGCCGCATGATTCCCGGCAACTACTCCTGGGAAGTGGCCGCACCATATCTTTCGGAGATATGGCCGCTCGCTCCCGAAGCCGCAGGCGACAATGCCGCACTTTACGTGGCCGGACACGTGATTCCATCGGCCGAACTCGCAGCCGAGGCCGCCGCGCTCACACCCGGGGAAGCCTTGTACGGAAAATCAGCCGAAGACGAGCCTGAATTTCTCATTGCCCGACGCGGCCCGGTGGAGAAATCACGCCGCTATTTCCGCTCAGGCGATGCAGCCGTGTGCGCAATCACGCGTCTCTACCACATATTCCTGCTCAACGGCGAAATCATCAAATCGGACTTCAATGCCCTCACAAGCGGCAAAACATCCGCAACACTTAGCCTGACGAACACCGTCATCGGCGATCCGTCCAAGATTTTCATCGCTCCCGGGGCAAGCGTGGAAGGCGCGTTTCTCAACACCACCGCCGGACCTATATACATAGGCGAAAAAGCCGAAGTTATGGAAGGCTCGATGCTGCGTGGTCCCATCGCGCTGTGCGAGCACGCCGTTGCCAACATGGGTACAAAGATGTATCCCGCAACAACTCTCGGCCCCTACTGCAAGGTCGGTGGCGAGCTGAACAATGTCGTGATGCAAGGCTACTCCAACAAAGCCCACGACGGCTTCCTCGGAAATGCCGTGATAGGCGAATGGTGCAATCTCGGTGCGGGATGTGTCGCGTCAAACCTCAAGAACGACTACACCCCCATCAAACTCTGGAACTATCCTGCCCACCGCTTCCTGCCAGCAGGACTCCAGTTCTGCGGACTCATCATGGGCGACCATTCCAAGGCCGGCATCAACACCATGTTCAACACCGCAACCGTGCTTGGCGTGGGAGTCAACATCCATGGCGCAGGCTTCCCCCGCAACTTCGTGGCCTCATTCAGCGAAGGCGGCCATGCTGGATTCACCGATGTTGTGATGACTAAATTCTTTGCCATAGCCCGGCGTGTGATGGCCCGACGCGACCGCGAACTCACCGAAGCCGACGAACGCATGTTCGAAGCCATCCGCGAAACCGCCGAAAATTACAAATAGGCGCTGGAAACCGGTTGAAAAGTGAAAGGCGAAAAGTGAAGATAATAGATAATCGTGAACCATAGGGACGCGACATGTCCCAGTCGGGTAAAAAAAGAAGGCACCGCCAGTCGGCGGTGCCTTCTTTTTTGGTCTTATTGGACCCATAAGACTTATTGGACCTATAAGCCCTATACTTCCATCAAAGGAAAAGGATTGTCACAAGCGAGGGGTGGCCGTTGACCCACAGGCGGCCGCGGGCCTGAGTGGCACCGGCAGGAATTGCAACGGGAGCCGTATAGAGCGCCGAGGATTCTTCGGGATCGGTGCCATCGAGAGTGTAGCGGATTTCAGCATTTGCATAGGGAGCGTTCATCTCGAGCATGCTCTCGTTTCCGGGCTGACGACGTATGCCTGCCTGACGGACATGGTAGGTCAGACCAAGTTTATCCCATGCAGGGAGCTCGCGGGTGTTTATAACGGCATTGAAGTCGGCATCGGTATAAGTTGAGTCATTGTTCCAGGCACGTTCCGCCACACCGAGAAGTTTCGGGAAGAGGATGCGCTCGAGATCCTTGGGCGAGCGGATGGTCTCGGCCCACACCTGCGCCTGCACACCCTTCACCTTGGAAACGTCAGGACTGAGACGGGCGGGATAGCCGTGGAGGGCATCGAACTCATCGACAGTACCTCCCCATGAAAGGCCGCGTTCCTCAGGATGATAATTATAGAGCATGTCAAGGTAATAATGGTTGACATTGCTCAGCACTACGGGATAGCCGCCACGTGTAGCCTCGGCTACTACGCCTTCCTGACCTCCGATTGTGCTCCAGCAGTTTACGCCATAGACATTATCGCGTACGCGTGCATTATAAGCATCGTCATGGCCTACCGCAATTTCCTGCCATCCGGAGTATTTCAGTCCCATTTCCTTGAAAATATCCTGTACTTTTTCAACGAAATAGGCATGTACCTGCTTCTCTGATTTGAACCCTTTTTCCTTCATCAGCTTCTGAACCGAAGGTGTTCCGCTCCATGAGTTATGAGGTACTTCGTCGCCACCTATATGGATTGCGGGCAGCTCAACACCGGCCTCGGCATACATGTCTTTCAGCGCGCTTGCCACATGCTTCATCAGCTTGTACGGGCCTTCAAGAGCCGGATTCACCACATTGTCGTGGAACGACTGGGCCGAAGTGTACACCGACGTGTCACCATCCTCGATAAGACGCCACGACGCATCGCCGGTTGTGCGGTAACGCTTCTCCATGGCCTTGATGGCGGCACGCGCATGTCCCGGAGACTCAATCTCGGGCAGCACGCGGATTCCGAGGCTGTCGGCGTGGCGGAGCATGCCGATGAAGTCCTCGCGGGTGAAATAGCCGTTGGGCGTGCCCTCCTTGGAGTCGGGATTTCCGTTGCCGCAGAAAATCTGGAAAAGGTGCTCACTCTCATCCTTGCCGTAGCCGCGGCGTGAAGCCAATTCGGTGAGTTCCGGAAGTCCGGGAATCTCAAGGCGCCATGCCTCGTCGTCGGAGAAATGGAAGTGGAAGAGATTCAGGCCGTAGGCAGCCATCATGTCAAGCAGGCGGTTGATTTCCTGAGGTGTCTGATAGTTGCGGGCAATATCAATCATCAGACCGCGGTAGCCGAGGTCGGGATAATCCTCGATAACGGCTGCCGGGAGTGTGCGTTTCGAAGCTCCGAACAGATGACCCAGACGCGCAGCCACCGCACCTCGGCGGTCGGCGGCACATTCAACCACAATTTTTCCGTCGGCAACGGTAGCTCGAAACCATTCGGGGCCTTTGGCATCAGCTCCGGCTTCGATAAATTCAATTTCGGAAGGATTCACCTCCGTATCGCCGCCTGTAAGTGTAACGCTCTTGAACGACGGAATTGCATCGTAAGGCGACACTTCCGACGCTCCGGCAAGAGCCTCGTTGATGGCGAAGACGGCATCGCCGTAAGGCATGTTATCGACTTCTGAAGTGCTCCAACGACTCTTGTCGGCGAGCATGCTCTCGCGCGTGAATTTAAGAGGACGTGTCGTACCGTCGGCAAGTACGGCATGTACTCCGTCCGGACCGTAGCAGATATTACTCAGACGGCCTTTGGTAAGAATCTCGAACACCACCGTATCGCGTCCGGCGGCAGCTTCACGGCCAAGGCGCGACGAGGAAATTGTGTAGTATCCCGGCACAAGCTCCGTGAGTGTGTCCGCCGGATTTTCCATACGCATAACGCGGGCAAACTGGTTGAAACCGATTTTGTCGATTTCCGACAGGTCGCCCATCACGGTGAAAGTCTGGCGGTAATAGGAAGTTCCGGTAGAGTCCGGTTCGAGATTGACCGAGCTCCAGATAACTTCAGTTTCAGGGGCGGCGGAAGCGCCCGTACAGGCCGCTCCAAGTGCGGCGGCCGCGGCAAAAGTGATAATTGCGCTGAGTTGTTTCATGATTTAGGGATAAATATTTGATAGAAAACCGCGGAGGCTGTCGCACCTGTGGACAACAGGCGCGGCCACCACCGCGGTATGGGGATTATTTTCAGAGGAATTTCTTCAACTCCGATTCAAGTTTCGTGGGGTCTTCCACGCGGGCGCCGATTTCGCCGTCACGACCGATGATATAGGTCAGCGGCAGGCTCGACACATTATAAGAATAGAGGACAGAAGGGCCGTCGGTAGTGGAGTTCCACACCGTAATCCAGGGCAGATTCACAGCCGACTGTTTCCAAAGACCCTCGTCGGAGTCGACGGAGAGCTGGTAGATTTCAAGGCCGTTGCTGCGGTACTTGGTGTAGAGGTCGTTGAGAATCACATTGTAGGCCGGAGAGAAGTCCGCGCCGTAGCTTGTAAAGCTCAGCAGTGTCACACCCTTCTTTGAAGCAACATCGGCGAGCGAATGACTCACGCCCTTGTTGTCGTAGCGCGTGATGTCGATAAGTCCCGACACAGGCACTTCCAGTGTGGTGGTCGCTTCCGGTTCGGGAAGCAGGCCGAGAGCCTTGCGGCCTTCAAAATAGTACTTGCGGATAACTGCGCCACGGGGATCTTCAGGACGGTAATTCTCGTAATTCTGCGCCACGGCACCGTAGATGCGGTTGTCGAAGCTCTCCGACGGATTGAACAGAGGCTTGCCCGCAACCGACTTGTTGAGCACGTAGTAGGCAATCACGGTACTCGAATCGCCGAGGATATATTGCGAGAGCGCGCGTTTGGTATCGCGGTCGGTGAGCACGGCCTGATTGCCGAGTCGCGCCTGAGCCTCGACGATGATGCTGTCGACCTGACGCATGCGCACAGCCTCGGGCGTGCCGCTCAACACTGCATCGTGGGCGAAACCTGCCGCGGTGGCACGCACGGTGATGTCATCGACGGAATCAACCGGGAAGTGCACGCTGCCGCCCGAAGGCAGGGTAAGGCGCATAATCTCGGGATATTTGGCAGGCTCGGGCGACTGGTAGGAGAAGTAGCCCTTGTCGTTGACGTCAATCGAGTCCACGACGTACCAGATACCGTTGTTGAACGCTTCGAGGGCGATTTTATCGCCTTTGGCAAGGCTTTCGACCGTACCGTCGACGCTCCAGCCCGCATGGCGCGAGCATCCGGCCGACATTGCTGCAAGTACAGCAGCGGCCACTAATAATTTTGCTTTCATGTGATAATGAGGTGAGAGGTCATTCAAACTTTGCCGCGATGGCTCCGGCAATCTCCTTCATCCTTTCGGGCGACAGTGAAAGTTTTTCCTTGCGGAAATCCATGTCGCTTTCCTTGTTGATGGGGATGAGGTGGATATGTGCGTGGGGCACTTCAAGCCCGATTACCGCAACGCCCACGCGCTTGCACGGCATTGCCTCGCCGACGGCCAGGGCCACACGGCGTGCGAAGAGCTGAAGAGCGGCATATTCCTCGGCCGAGAGGTCAAAGATATAATCCACTTCCTTTTTGGGCACAACAAGAGTGTGGCCCTCCGAAAGAGGATTGATGTCAAGAAAGGCATAATGAGCCTCATCCTCGGCCACCTTATACGAAGGTATCTCACCGGCGATGATGCGTGAAAAAATGCTTGCCATAACCTTAAAGGATTATAATCAGAGGGAGATTTCGAGGATTTCAAACTTCACCTTACCGGCGGGAATGGTGATTTCCACAACTTCGCCCACCTTGTGGCCGAGCAGACCGCGTGCGATAGGAGTGGAGATTGCGATTTTCTTCTCGCGGAGGTTGGCCTCGGAATCGGCCACGATTGTATATTCAACGGTGGAGTTGGTGGAGAGATTGCGGATTTTCACCTTGTTGAGCATCTGCACCTCATCGGTTGTGAGCTTGCTTTCGTCGATTATGCGCGCGTTGGCAACGAGGTCCTTGAGCTGGGAAATCTTCATTTCGAGCAGACCTTGAGCCTCTTTGGCGGCGTCGTATTCGGCATTTTCGGATAAGTCGCCCTTGTCGCGGGCTTCGGCAATGGCACGGGAGATTTCAGGACGTTTCACTGTTTCGAGATAAGTGATTTCCTCCATCTTGCGGTCGTAACCTTCTTTAGTCATATAGGTGATTGCCATGATGTTTCAATTTACGGGGTTTATGGGTTAATTTAAAATATTATCAAGACAGTACAATAAAAGAAAGAAACTCGCCCCGATGCCGGGAGAGTCCCAATTCGATTAAAGTTTCAATGATGTGAGAGCAAAGTTAGGCACTTTTGGAGAGAAAAAACTATTTTTATTCTTAATATTCGTTAAAAACAGCAGATAGTCGGTATCAGCCCCCTCATGCGCACATTCACACTATATATAAAATGTGAACCGGAGCGAAAAGTTCACCGCTACGGGCGCGCTTAACTAATTTTCACATTACTATTATGTGGCAGAACGTCAAAAATATATCGAAAAATTTCTTTAATTGCAGAATAATTCGTTACTTTGCACCGCAAAATCGTGAATTTACTAATTAAAAACTAAATTATTATGTCAGAAATTGCAGATCGCGTAAAAAATATCGTAGTTGACAAACTCGGTGTTGACGCAGACAAAGTGACTGAAGAGGCTACATTCATCAACGACCTCGGCGCAGACTCTCTCGATACCGTAGAGCTGATCATGGACCTCGAAAAGGAATTCAACATCACAATTCCTGAAGAAGAAGCCGAAAAGATCAAAACCGTAGGCGACGCTATCAACTTCGTGGAAGCCAACAAGTAATCAGCCACTCCACAACAATACAGCCGCCGCGATGTGTCAATGTACCGGAACGGCGGTTTTTTATTTGCTCTCCCTCCTGATTTTACGAACTTTATCATACACTAAATGGAATTAAAAAGAGTTGTGGTAACAGGCCTCGGCGCCATCACCCCCCTCGGCAATGACGTGGCTTCCACCTGGGAAGCAGCCAAAGCCGGTGTGAGCGGAGCAGGCCCCATCACCCACTTCGACGCATCGCTCTTCAAGACACAGTTTGCCTGTGAAGTAAAGGGCTTCGTAGCGTCGGAGCACTTCGACCGCAAGAAAGAACGCCAGCTTGACCTCTACGCCCAGTACGGAATCGTTGCAGCCCGTCAGGCTATCGCCGACGCAGGCATTGACACCGAAGGTGCTGTTGACAAGAACCGTGTAGGCGTTATCGTTGCCGCAGGTATCGGTGGACTCCACACCTTCGAGGAAGAAGCCGGCTACTACGCCATGAATTCCGAAAAAGGACCCAAATACAATCCCTTCTTCATCCCCAAGATGATTGCCGACATCGCTTCAGGCCACATCTCCATGGAGTATGGATTCCACGGCCCCAACTACGGAACAGTATCGGCCTGCGCTTCATCCAATAACGCCATCATCGACGCTTTCAACCTTATCCGTCTCGGTAAGGCCGACGCCATCGTTACCGGCGGCGCCGAAGCAGCCATCTTCCCCGCAGGCGTGGGAGGTTTCAACTCCATGCACGCCCTCTCAACCCGCAACGACAGCCCCCAGACCGCTTCCCGTCCCTTCAGCAAGAGCCGCGACGGATTCGTGATCGGTGAAGGCTCGGCCATCCTCGTGCTCGAAGAACTCGAACACGCACTGGCTCGCGGAGCAAAAATCTACTGCGAAGTCGCAGGCGGAGGCATGAGCGCCGACGCTTACCATATCACCGCAACACACCCCGACGGTCTCGGCGCACGCCTGGCTATGACTACCGCCCTTGAAGACGCCGGAATGAAGCCCGAAGACATCGACTACATCAACGTCCACGGCACATCCACTCCCAAGGGCGACATTTCCGAAGCCAAGGCTATCGTTGAAGTGTTCGGCGACCACGCTTACAAGCTCAATATCTCTTCCACAAAATCAATGACCGGACACCTCCTCGGTGCAACCGGCGCTCTCGAGGCCCTCTTCAGCATCAAGGCCGTGACCGACGACATTGTGCCCCCCACAATCAACCACGACCCCGAAGACCTCGACGAAGAGATTGACTACAACCTCAATTTCACATTCGACCGCGCTCAGAACCGCACAGTTCGCGCCGCCCTGTCGAACGCTTTCGGTTTCGGAGGCCACAACGCCACCGTCATCGTCAAGAAATTCGAGAAGTAAGCCTTTCTGCGAATCTCACATACCAGCCATATTTGCCGGAACGGCTTGCGGAACATTCCACAAGCCGTTCCTTTTATCACCACCCCAATATGTCCGAATCCGACATCAGCCAACGCGCCCATGCGCTCCTGCAGCGATTCTACGGCTACCGCACCTTCCGGCCCGGACAGCTCGAGATAATCGAAGCCGTGGCCTCAGGACGCGACGCCGTGGTGCTCATGCCCACAGGCGGAGGAAAATCAATATGCTACCAGATTCCTGCCCTCCTCAGCGACGGCTGCACAGTGGTAGTATCGCCACTGATTGCGCTGATGCAGGACCAGACACAAGCCCTGATTCAGAACGGAGTTCCCGCAGCGGCCATACATTCCAATCAATCCGAAACCTACAACCGCGAGGTGATTGAAGGCGTGTTCGCCGGAAAAATCAAACTCCTGTACATATCTCCCGAGAGGCTCCTGACCGACATCGAACGCTGGTCGCAGTCGATGCCCGTACGGCTCTTCGCCATCGACGAGGCTCATTGCATATCCCAGTGGGGCCACGATTTCCGACCCGACTACACCTCCCTGTGGAAACTCAAGGAGCTGCGTCCCGACGTGCCCGTGATAGCCCTCACAGCAACCGCCGACCGCCTTACCCGCGACGACATAGCCCGCCAGTTGCGGCTCCGCGACCCCTTCTGCTGGACCGGCTCCTTCGACCGCCCCAACATAAGCCTGCGCGCCTACCCCAACCCGGGACGCGCCAAGCGCGCCGACTACATCCAGCACCTCGTGCGCAAATACCCCAACGACTCAGGCATAGCCTACTCCCTATCCCGCAAAGCCACCGAAGAACTCGACGCCGTGCTCCGTGCCCGCGGCATACGCTCCGTGTGCTACCATGCCGGAATGAGCGCCGACCAACGCGACAAAGCCCAGCGTGCCTTCGTCAACGGCTCAGTACAGGTAGTGTGTGCCACAGTAGCCTTCGGAATGGGAATCGACAAAAGCAACATCCGCTGGGTCGTGCACAACAACATGCCGGCCAACATCGAGAGCTACTATCAGGAAATAGGACGTGCCGGCCGCGACGGCATGCCCGCCGAAGCCGTGCTCTTCCACTCCTTCGCCGACACGATGGTGCTCCGCAACTTCGCCGACGAATCCGGACGCCAGGCCGTCAACCTCGAGAAGCTCAACCGCATGGAAAGCTACGCCCACGCCAGGGTGTGCCGCCGACGAATCCTGCTTAGCTACTTCAGCGAGGAATCCGACTGCGACTGCGGCAACTGCGACATATGCCTTGACCCTCCCCACCGGTTCGACGGCACGATCACAGCCCAAAAGGCACTCAGCGCCGTGATGCGCACATCATCACAGATAGGAGTGTTCACCCTGACCGACATCCTGCGCGGCTCGTCACGCGCCGAAATCCGCAACCTCGGCTACGACAAAATCAAAACCTACGGCGTAGGCTCCGACCTCTCCCGCGAAGAATGGCTCGACTACATATCCCAGATGATACAGCTCGGAGTGTTCGAAGTTGACTACGACCGCGGCAACCGCCTTTCAGTCACACCCTACGGAATGAAAATACTCCGCGGTCAGGCACAATTCGAGCTCTCGCGCTACCAGCCCCGCCAATACTCGCGAAAGGCAACAAAAACCAAGGAAAACGCCCCTGCGAAAAGCCCCACCGAACAACTCTTCGAACAGCTCAAGAGCATACGCCTCGAAGTGGCACGCAAGGAAGGACTGCCGCCCTACCTCGTGTTCAGCGACGCCACACTCATGGACATGGCATCAAAGAAGCCCACAAGCATCGAAGAAATGATGAACGTATCAGGCGTAGGCGAGAAAAAAGGAGTGCGCTTCGGACGCCGCTTCCTCCTTGCGATACGCAAATTCGAAGGACTCACCGCCGCCACGCCCCAAGGCTCCAGCCTGAAGGAAACACTGCTGCTCGTCAACGCCGGAACAGGCCTCGGAGAAATAGCGTCGCTCAAGAAAGTAAGCCTTGAGACAATCAAAGGCCACATCGCCAAACTCATCGACGAAGGCCTTATCACCACCTTCGGCCAATTCATATCCCGCGGCGAATACGAAACCATAATGAAGACCCTTGCCGACAACCCCGACAACGCCTACGACCTCCTGAAAGAAGCCGGCTTCACCTCCGGCACAATCGCCATCGCCCGCGCCATCCACCGCTACAACAACCCGGGGTAATACTCCTGTTGGTAAAACATTTTTTAACAGAATTTTGACACAATATATTAACACATACAAACGTTTGATTTTTGGAAAACATGTGTCTGAAAAGAAACATGTCGGATTCATATGCTTGCACCTTCAAGCTATCCATCCTGCCATTTTGTAAAACGCAATAATTATACCGCTGTTCATGAACTTACGTAGTCTTTCGCTATCCTTTCTGGCCGCATGCATGCTCATGGGGTGTTCCTCTCATAAAACAGTGCTCCCCTACTTCACCGACCTCCAGGCCACTGAAGGAGTGATTGAAACGATGGAATACACTCCGGACATACAACCTGACGATGAACTGATGATTACAATCAACTCGTCATCGCCCGAAGCAACCGCACACTACAACCTGCCGCTATCGAACCCGGCTGTACAGAGTGAATTGAAACTTGCCACATCCCCCCGCCAGCAAACGGTATCAGTCGACCCCGAGGGCAACATCACGCTCCCGGTGTTCGGCAAAATCCATGTTGCCGGCATGTCCACAGTTGCACTCGAGAACAAACTCACCGACATGGTACGCAAGGATGTGACCGACGCCATAGTACGTGTGCAACTCGTCAATTTCACCGTAGTTGTGGCCGGGGAAGTTTCCAAACCTCAGACAATTCCGGTAAACCGCAACCGATTCAGCATCCTTGACGCACTCGGAGCCGCCGGCGACATCACTCCATACGGCGAACGCTCCAACGTGCTTGTAATACGCGAAGAAAACGGAAAACGTACTTTTGCCCGTCTCGACCTCAACTCCTCCGACGTGCTCACTTCGCCTTACTTCTATCTAAAGCAGAACGACTACGTTTACGTAGAGCCTAATAATGTCCGTCAGGCCAACTCCCGTTACAACCAGGACAACGCTTACAAACTTTCGGTTATATCCACCGTAGTCAGCGCCGCCTCTGTTGTAGCTTCCCTGGTTATCGCACTTGCTATCAAGTAGCGGCCACTCATAGCTTATCCGCATTTACATAAAAACACTACAACTGGTTACCCTCTATCATCCATCACACTCATGAGCAATCTCAAAGACAAGAGCGAATACATTGACCTTGGCGAAATAGTGAAACTCTGCCGCCGGAAATGGTATATCTTCCTGATTTGCATATTAGGCTGCCTTGGCGTGGCGATGCTTTACATCCGCACCCACAATTCCGAATATCTTGTTAGAGCCAACATGCTCATTTCCACCGACTCTTCCGATCCCGGAGACTCAATGAGCCGCCTCAACAGCCTTTTCGGTTCCAGCGCCAACGTCGACGACGAGCTATATTCCGTATCATCACACACCGTGCTGCGTGATGTTGTCAAGAAGTTGAGCCTCAACAAGACACACCTGACAAAAACCGGTTTTCTCCAGAAACGCTTCGACTTTGAAGATTCCCCCATTGAGCTGGTGTGCAATCCCTCAATCGCCGACACCCTTCGCTCGACACTCGTGTTCACAATCAAAGTCAACGACAAGGACAAGGCTGACATAAAAGTAAAATGCCGCAAGGAGGTGATTGCCGAGGTTGAGAACGCGACATTCCCGGTTGCGCTCGACACTCCTTATGGTGAATACACTATCGTGACAACGCCTACTTTCATTTCCGGAGAAGACCAAAAGAGCACTATTATCTTCAGTGGCTACGATAAAGCTGCTGAAGACTTGTCGGAAAACCTGTCTATCGAGATTGCAAACCGCAAGGCCAACGTTATTGAGCTCGCGCTCCAGTCGGAAAATATCGACTATTCCCGCGCCGTACTCGATGCCATAATAGAGCAATACAATCTCCGCAACATATCTCAGGACAATGCCAAACATCAGAAGACTCTCGCGTTCCTTGACAAACGTCTCGAACTGCTGTCCGAGGATCTTACCGACGTAGAAGGTAATATAGAATCCCTCAAAAGCAAACAGGGCATAGTCGACATACAAGCCGAGGTTACATATCAATTCACGAAAAAAGGTAAAATCGAGACGGAACTTGTCGATACTGAGACCCAGTATGAAATTCTTAAACTTGTCAGGGACTTTCTTGCTGACGACTCCAACTCCACAAGCCTCGTTCCTTCGACACTTGTCAATCAGAGCCAGAGCGAATCAAACGGACAGGCAATCACAGCGTATAACGACCTCTTGCTCCAGCGCATGCGCATCGCACAGACCGCACGCCCCGGAAACAAGGCTCTCGAAACCCTCGACGGCCAGCTCGAAGCCATGCGTTCCAATCTCGTGACAAGTCTGAATAAATCCATCGAAAGCTATCAAGTAGCTCTCAGGGAGCTCAAAAGCAAGATGGGTTCAACCCAAAATGTTCTCGGACAAGTTCCCTCACAGGAACGCGTGATGCGTGACATCATGCGCCAACGCACCATCAAGGAACAGCTCTATATCTTCCTCCTGCAACAGCGCGAACAGATTGCCATGCTTCTTGCCAACGGTGTTGAGAAAGGCAAGGTAATCGACGCAGCATACGCCCTCAACGATGAGGTAACCATGTCGCCCAAACGCATACTCGCCTTATCTGTGATATTTGGTATACTGCTCGGATTATTCGTGATATATCTCCAGAATCTTCTCCGCACCAAATTCTCGACCCGCGAAGAGCTGGAAGCTCTCACCGACGCTCCAATCCTCGGCGAGATATGCACCAATCGCTCAGGCCAGTCATTGGTAATCAAAAACGGAAAGACCTCGCCAACAGCCGAGCTTTTCCGTCTGGTGCGCTCCAACCTTCTCTTCATCATGTCGAATCCTTCCGACAAGGTTGTGCTGATGACTTCTACCAAGTCGGGAGAAGGAAAGTCATTCATATCCATCAACCTCGCCGCTTCTCTGGCCGTCCTCGGCAAGAAAGTACTTCTGGTGGGTCTGGATATACGTGCTCCGCGTCTGGCCGAATACATGAACATGAAACCGGGTCCCGGATTCACCGACTTCGTGGCCGGAGGACAGACTTCGTTCGACCGACTTATCCAACACCCGGAACAGCTTCCAGAGCTTGACGTGATTACGGCAGGTCCCATTCCTCCGAATCCCTCTGAACTGTTGGTGAACCCGAGGGTTGATGAATTCTTCCGGGATGCCCGCAGCCGCTACGATTATATCATCGTTGACTCCGCACCTGTCGGAATCGTGAGCGATTCTCTGTCGCTTTCCCGTGTGGCCGACGCGACCATCTACGTATGCCGTGCCAACTACACCACCAAGTCCGACCTGCGCCTGTTCGGTGATTTCTACCACAACAAGCGCCTCCCGAACCTGGCTCTTGTAATAAACGGAACCACAGCCAAGCAAGGTTATGGCTACGGTTACGGCGAAAAGAAAGAATAATCCTCCCATTCCACGCCCACAGGCATATAGCTGAAGCATGTTGATAAACCGCTACAAACTCTGTTTCTACACATTCTTCGTAATCTTCTGGATTGCGTGCTGCTGGGGTTTTGTGGCAGACGAGCTTCTTCCGCCCCTGCACAAGCTCAACACTGTGCGAGCTTTGTTTGTGGACGTGACGCTTGTCGGACTCGGATTATTCTGCATCAGCACCCGACGGGATATTGTGGTACTCGTCTCCTTTCTTGTCCTGTCATTATTCTCATCCATTATCCTTAATCACGAATCATGGGGAATTTACCTCAACGGATTCCGTGACTTTGTGGGAATACTTCTTGTAGTGCCGGTGTTGAGGTATTTTTTCACATGCTCACACGCGGAAGATTTCCGTCGCTCCTTCGACAAAGCGCTTACAGTGTGGCTCGTTCTCCAGGCTGTGTGTATCACTTGGCAGTTTATCCGATACGGCGCAGGCGACATGGGCGGAGGAACGATGGGCGAGGGAGCTTCGGGCATGACTTCGATGATGATCTACATCGTATCATTCTACCTCATAGCCCCTCGATGGGATTCTTCCAACTACATGCAATCCCTACGGAAGAATAAATTCTACATTCTGCTTCTATACCCGACTTTTCTCAACGAGACAAAGATAAGTTTCCTGCTTTTCATCCTTTATTTTCTGCTCCTTGTCAAGTTCGACCGTAAGCTCGTGCTTAAATTTTTCTACATCATTCCTATCGGAATTGTAGCCTTCATAGGACTCTTCTACGCCTACATATCAGCCACAGGACAGGATCCGGAAAAATTCGTGTCATCCGAAATGTATGAGGAATATCTCTACGGACTTGACATTGACGAAATTGTTGACATCGGACAGAAAGTGCAGGACGGTCTCATTGAAGTGGACCCGACCGAAGTGTGGCAGATGGACGTTCCCCGTTTTGCCAAGCTGGCACTCATCATACCCATTCTCTCAAATGAACCCGGCGGCCTGCTTTTCGGAACAGGTATAGGCCAGTTCAAAGGATGGATTACAGGACGCGTAACCCCCTTTGCCAAAGAATACGAATGGATTCTGATAGGCTCACGCCCGACAATATTTGTCACGCTCGTGCAGTTAGGGCTCGTAGGAATCGGATGGCTCGTATGGTTCCTGTGGCAGATTACTTTCTCAGGGAAAGCTCTCCGCCCTCTTGGACGACAGCTGCGCCTGCTGCTCGCCTTCTCTTTTCTTATGATTATGATTTACAACGACTCCCTGCGCGAACCGGTGGTGTGCGCGGTTATGTTCGGGGTACTTCTTGCAGTGCGGTATTTCCCCGCTCCGGAGTCTAAGCCTGACGGACACAATGGCTGAGAACCGTCGCATATTCAAGAACTCCCTGTTTATGGCCGTGCGTATGCTCATCACAATGGGCATAACTCTCTTCACAAGCCGTATCGTACTTGAACAGCTCGGAGTCACAGGCTATGGTATTTACTCCGTTGTAGGTGGATTGTCGCTGACAATGGCCTTCATGACCTCTTCGCTCACAAGCGCAATCCAGCGTTATATGAACGTGGAACTGGGAATAAACGGCGGACGCAACATGCTGCGTATTTTCGCTTCATGCTGCGTATGTGTGTTCATCACAGCATTGATTGTCCTTGTCCTGGCAGAAACGGCAGGACTATGGTTTCTCAATACCTATCTGTCAATTCCCGAAGGCAGGATGGGCGACGCCAACATAGTGTTCCAACTCTCGTTGGTGATTGTTATGTTCGAGATTTTCCGCGTGCCATACAACTCCCTTATCACGGCCTATGAGAAGATGTCGTTCTACGCATACAATTCAATCATCGAGGCATTTCTCAAACTCACAGCCGTGATATGCCTTTCGTGGATTCCGGGAGTGAAACTTATCATTTACATGCTGCTCCTTATCGCCGTGGCAACAGGCATCACGGCAAGCTACGTCATTTATTGCCGCATGCAATTCAAAAACATACGTTTCTCTCTCAACTCTCCTTGGAGCGATACATTGGAAATAAGCCGGTTCACAGGGTGGAACGTTCTTACCTCCATATCCGATATATCATATCAGCAAGGCCTGTCGATGATTCTGAACATCTTCTACGGCGTGGCGTTCAATGCCACAATGGGAATCACCAATCAGGTAAAGACTGCCGTATTCTCCTTTACCCGCAGTGTTCAATACGCATCCAATCCCCAGATTGTGCAGACGTTCTCATCCGGCAACCGCACCGATTATCTGCGCTTGTTTATCCAGACATCAAAACTTTCGTATTTCCTCGTTTTCTTTATCGGCCTGCCACTGATGCTCAACATGGAATATGTGCTCGGCATATGGCTTGGAGAAGTTCCTCCGCAGGGAGCTTTATTCGCAAGACTGATGATTGTGTTCTGTATCCTGGATTCCCTCACAGGACCGTTCTGGATTTCGATGCAAGCCTACGGAAAGATTGCAAGCTACCAGATTGTGATAAGCGTATGCTGGCTGCTATGTCTGCCAATCACATATCTCGCTTACAAATTCGGCGGCGCGCCGGCAACCCTTATTGCCGTGATGATAGGTATTGACATCACGACATTGGCCATAAGGCTCGTCTACAACAAAATATGCTGTGGAGTTGCAATCAGTACATATTTGCAAAAAGTGCTGCTTCGCCTTGTCGCGGTAAGCATATGCGGCTCTCTGCCCCCTCTGATTCTATGGTGGATAATGAGCGGTGCCACGTCCGTGTTCTTCGCAACAACAGCATGCACACTGATTACAGTACCTGCTTCAATATACTTCCTCGGTCTTGATTCCCGGGAAAGAAACGCTATACTTAAAACCCTTACCAAATTTTCCAAACCTTAAATTTTCGCCGTATGAAAAAGATTCTCATTATTCAGGACTCCATGGGAGGCGGTGGAGCTGAAAGAGTCCTTGTCACCATGCTCCAGAAACTCAACCCTGAAAAATTCGACATCACCCTACTCCTGATTTACGGCGAAGGCCCGTTCATGGATTCTATTCCGGAATATGTGAAAGTAAAGTCGTTGTTCAAGTCATATAAGTCGAAAGCCACCCGCCTTGTCACCCACTTCTATGACCTGCGCAACTTTGTAAGGGAAAAACGTGCCAGACGCGTATTGGAAGGAGAACATTTCGACTTGACAGTTTCCTTTATGGAAGGCGGCACAGCCAAACTTCACTCCCAACTTCTTGACCTGGCTCCCCGAAACTATTCCTGGGTACACAGCAATCTGCGCATGAACCGATGGTATGACTTCTGGTTCAAAAAAGATGAAGAAACCAAGTTCTACAACAGTGTCGACAAAATAGCTTTTGTGTCAATCGAGCTTAAAAATGAATTCGAGAAACTATTCAAAACAAAGGCCGACAAAACAGTAATCTATAATCCGATTAACCGAGTATTCCTTTCTGAAAAAGCTCAGGAAGAGAGGCCTGCGAAGTCAGAGCTTTTTACCATAGTCAATTCCGCTCGTTTGGTCGAATTCAAGAATCACAACAAGCTTATTGATACAGCGGCAGTTCTGCGCAACCGCGGCCGGAAATTCCGGATAGATATTCTTGGCGACGGCCCCCTCCGCAATGAGCTTGCCCAAAAGATTCATTCTCTGCAACTGGATGATTATGTATTTCTCAACGGCTTCATAAAAAATCCGTTCCCTAAGATTAAAAACGCCGACATATTCTGTCTATCCTCCAATACGGAAGGGTTTCCGATGGTTGTCCTTGAATCCTTAAGCGTAGGGACGCCAATTGTTTCCACCCCAATTCCATGCGTAAAAGAGGCTTTGGTCGAAGGCGGAGGAATCATCACCGACGGAACACCAGAAGGCATTGCTACGGCAATAGAATCGCTTATGGACAATCCTTCACACCTGCAGGAATTAAAAGAGGAAGCGCTCAGAAGCGCCGCAAGAGTCGACCTGCCGGCAATCATGCCGCAAGTCGAGGATTTTCTGCTTCATTGAAGCACTTTGAGAATATCCTTATACAGGCGCTCCGACACCAAGGTCGTCTCGTAAGGCAACGAATCTTCATACGCCCGGGCAGCCATCTGCATGCGCTGCTCCGGCGTCAAATTCATGAACAGTTTTATCTTCTCAGCAAGATCTTTGGAAGAACCCGGTTCAAACAAATAGCCGTTACGACCCGGCTGCACATATCCCGAAGGTCCGGCCATCGAGCATGCGACAACAGGAACTCCGGCAGCCATCGCCTCCAGTCCCACAAGCCCGAGACTCTCGGCACGTCGCATACTCGGAAATACAAACAGGTCAAATTCATGATAAAGACGCGCCAGAACGTCCTGCGACACCGGGCCGCGGTAATCAACCACCTCACCAAGCTCCATACGTTCAATCTCACGCCGCAACAGAGCCGCCTGAGCGCCTCCGCCTGCTATGATGCCACGACACTCCATACCCTGCTTGCGGAGCGACGAGAGAGCTTCCAAATACGTCTCCCAGCCTTTTCCGCTGTCGATGCGCGACACAAATCCAAGCACAACCGGCCTGCTTCCATCCACCGGGCGCGGCGACACTGACCCGGTATAGAATTTCTTATTCAGCCCTCCGGAAGGAGACACCACAATTTTATCCGGATCAATCCCTGAAAAAACATCGCACACCACACCCTTGAAATACTCTGAAGGAGCCACAATCATCCGCGCGCATGCGACAAGCGGACGGGACATATCGCGTAGACGCGTCTTGAAGTTGTTCGATGGCAAAACATCATCGCCATGTACATTGAACACAAGCGGTAAACGGCGGAACATCGACACCACACGCAATGCAGGAGTCGGAAATGTGACCGTATGCACATACACGAGATCATATTTCCGAATCAGAAGTTGCCGGAGCAAGCGGGCATAAAACGAAATATATGCTCCCAATTTTGCAGCCTTTGACCGTCGGCGGCCCCTGATTGTGACAAGTCGGACTGAAGCCTCACCGACGCGGGCAACAAGGTCTTCGTAGAAATTTCTGACAAAAGTGCCGTACGACGGATCCGACTCGGACGGATACATGTTGGATACAACAAGAATCTTCATACCTTTCCCTGCATTTTACGAATCAACATCCTGCCTCGCCATGCAATATGCCTGTAAGGGGGCAAATGCAGAAGAAACCACGTGTGCACGGCAAGATGAGCCGGAACACAAGCCCTCATACCGCTCCACCCGAGCAGACGGTGCGAATCTTCGTTAAATTCACGTATGAGCGATCGCCACGGCACCTGTTCAAGATAATAGCTCATAGCCCTTACCATAAAGGCATCGTTGGCTCTAAGCATATCACTGTCACTCTCCGGCACACTCTCCGACACCATACCATGGCATAGAAAGAGTGCCTTGAGCTGCTCGCAGAGTGCCTGTTTGCTTATCTTGCGGCGAGTGATGGATTCAGTATTCACCCAATAATAATACGTATCATCCGGGATTGTAGCTACCGACGGCCTGCGGTCAAGCAATAGCCTTGTAAGCAAAATACGGTCTTCAGAAAACGAATGTCGCTTAAGCGCAGGATAAACATGCCCTTCGAAGAGCGAGCGCTTGTAGAGCGAGCCACACAACGAGCATGTGGCGCCTCCAAGTATACGGTAAAGATAGCCGGAACCATCCCCACAAGCCACATCCTCACGCGGACGAAGCACCTTCGCCCCCTCGCCATTTACAATATACATTCCGCCGACAGTAATGTCGGCATTTGTAGCCTTAGCTTTGGCATACAATTTTTCGAGTGCATCGGCAGGAATATAATCATCGCTGTCGCAAAAGAAAAAGTATTCGCCGCGCCCATGCCGGTAACCGGTGACACGAGCCATCATCAAGCCTTCGTTTTCAGGCTTTTCAATCACTCTCACACGCTTGTCTCTTTCGGAATACGCTTTCAGTATATCGGCAGAGCCATCAGGGGAACAGTCGTTGACACATAATATCTCTATGTCTTCGAGTGTCTGCCCCAACAAGGAATCAAGACAACGTCCAAGCAGCTGCTCTACATTATAGACCGGAACGAGAACCGATACTTTGGGCCTGTCATTACCGGCGGATTCACATCCGATGTTACTTATGCGTGTGATGTTTTCGTTTTCCATATTACAAAAGTAATCAACCCCCCTGAAGATTCCAAATTATTCCGGTACGGCAAAATAAAAAGCGGCCGTGCACGAGGGGTGCACGGCCGCCGTATTATTTAGCGCTGACCGGATTACTTGGAAAGTTTTTCCTTGAGGGCTGCGAGAGCCTCGAGGTCGCCAAGTGTGGTCTTTTCAAGAGGTGTGGTAGCTACGGGAGCTTCTTCTACCTTCTTGGGCTGACGCTTAGCTTTGCGTTCTGCTGCTTTCTCGGCACGAACTTCGTCTTCGAAGATGCGGCTGTGGGAAAGGATGATGCGCTTGCTGTCCTTGTTGAATTCGATAACCTTGAAGTTGAGTTTTTCGTCAACCTTGGCCTGGCTGCCGTCTTCCTTAACGAGGTGTTTGGGAGTTGCGAAGCCTTCAACACCGTAGGGAAGAGCTACAACGGCACCCTTGTCGAGCATTTCAACGATAGTTCCTTCGTGTACGGAACCAACGGTGAAGATGGTTTCGAATACATCCCAGGGATTTTCCTCAAGCTGCTTGTGGCCGAGGCTGAGACGACGGTTGTCCTTGTCGATCTGGAGTACTTCCACTTCGATGTCGGCACCGATTTGGGTGAATTCGCTGGGGTGTTTGATTTTCTTTGTCCAGGACAGGTCGCTGATGTGGATCAGGCCGTCAACGCCTTCTTCAATTTCAACGAATACGCCGAAGTTGGTGAAGTTGCGTACTTTTGCAGTGTGGCGGCTGCCGATGGAGTACTTGGTGTCGATGTTTTCCCAGGGATCGTTCTTGAGCTGCTTGATACCGAGGCTCATCTTACGTTCGTTGCGGTCGAGGGTAAGGATTACTGCTTCGATTTCGTCGCCAACCTTGAGGAAGTCCTGTGCGCTGCGGAGGTGCTGCGACCAAGACATTTCGCTCACGTGGATGAGTCCTTCTACGCCGGGAGCGATTTCAAGGAATGCGCCATAGTCGGCCATAACGACAACTTTGCCTTTGACCTTGTCGCCAACCTTGAGTTCGGGATCGAGAGCATCCCAGGGATGGGGCTGGAGCTGCTTGAGACCGAGAGCGATGCGTTTTTTCTCGTTGTCGAAGTCGAGGATAACGACATTGAGCTTCTGGTCGAGTTCAACAACTTCTCCGGGATGGCTGACGCGGCCCCAGGAGAGGTCGGTGATATGGATAAGGCCGTCGACACCGCCGAGGTCGATGAACACACCGTAGCTGGTGATGTTCTTGACTGTGCCTTCGAGTACCTGGCCTTTTTCGAGCTTGGAAATGATTTCGCGCTTCTGCTGCTCGAGTTCGGCTTCGATGAGTGCCTTGTGGGATACGACAACGTTCTTGAATTCTTCGTTGATTTTCACAACACGGAATTCCATTGTCTTGCCTACGAATACATCGTAGTCGCGGATGGGCTTAACGTCGATCTGAGAGCCGGGGAGGAAGGCTTCGATGCCGAATACGTCAACAATCATACCACCCTTGGTACGGCACTTGATGTAGCCCTTGATAATCTCGTTGTTTTCGAGAGCGGCGTTGATGCGCTCCCAGGAGCGGGAAGCACGTGCTTTCTTGTGGGAGAGGATAAGCTGACCCTTGCGGTCTTCCTGATTTTCGATGAACACTTCCACCTTGTCACCTACCTTCAGGTCGGGATTGTAGCGGAATTCGCTCATGGGGATGATACCATCCGATTTGTAGTCGATGTTAACCACTGCTTCACGCTTGTTGAGCGCGATGATGGTACCTTCGATTACGTCTTTGTCTTTTACGGAGTTGAGTGACTCTTCGTAAGCTTTGGTAAGCTGTTCGCGAGACATCTCACCTGCGGTTTCGCCTTTTTCATAGGCTTCCCAGTCGAAATCTTCGACGGGAGAATTTTTCAATTCTGTCATTTAAAAAAGTTAGTAAATATGGTTAATTATAAAAGATTCGGAACGCACGCCATGCCCGGGGGCGCGGCGACACGTCCGGATTTGTCCGGCAAAGATAAGAATTAATTTCCGTTCCGCAAAACTTTTTGGCATAATACTTTACGCCAAATTTCGCCATCCGTTCCGGAGGCCTTTCACAGATGCCCGCGCAAGCGGTGCAGCACGGCGGCAAAACGCCGCCATAGGCCCGACGACATGCTCGCCCGGAAATGGAGCGCGCGCAGAAGTCCGGCCTCCCGCCGCATGCTCCGCCATGTGAGCATACCGGGAAAATCGGGATGCAACGTCAGCAGACGGCTTTGGTCGAAACCGCGCTCGATGCAATAGCCAAGATAGATTGTCATGAACCGCCGGTAGGCCGCCGCATATTCCGGAGCCTCGGCCATCACATAGTCATAGCTTATGATGAGCGAGCGGAAATATTCGCTCTGATACTCCCAGGTGCGTGCCCGGTTAGTCAGCGATGTCGGATTATAATGGTACTCATAGCACACCATATCGCATCCGGCCACCCGCGCGTCGGGATGTTTCACCAAAATCTCTGTGAGTAGAATCCGGTCCTCCGACATATTCTGATGCTTCAGCACCGAATATGCCCCACCCTCGAACAGGTCGCGGCGGAACAGAACTCCATAAAGGCTGCAGAATGTCCGGTCAAGAATCGCGCGCATATAGCTTCTCCCGCTGTTTCCTACCTCCCGGTGTCGGGTCTCTCGATAGCCGTACACGCCGTCGCGTACCCTTACCACATCGGCGGCCACAATGTCCGCCCCGGCCTTCTGAGCTTCGGAATATAGCCGCTCAAGAGCTCCGGCTACCATCACATCATCGCTGTCGCAGAAAAAGAAGTATCGGCCACGCGCTATGCGGTAGGCGCTCGCACGCGCGGCCATCAGCCCTTGGTTGCACGGATGGCAAACTACACGGATACGCTTATCCCGGGCTGCATACCGGTCGAGTATGTCACGGCTCGAATCGGTCGAGCCGTCGTCGACACACACCACTTCGATGTCCCTGAGCGACTGGCCGAGAATGGAATCAAGGCTGCGGGCGAGATAATCCCCGACGTTGTAGACCGGAACAAGTACTGAAATCAGCGGACTTTCTACTGACATGATTGGAAAACTGACTATAAAAAATTTCCGCCCCGTACAGGCCGTGGAAGGCTCGGTGCGGGGCGGAAAATATTCACGTGTGCGTTGTTTATTCTGCTGCGGGAGTTTCTGCTGCAGGAGCTTCAGCGGCGGGTGCCTCTGCTGCGGGAGCGGCTGCCTTCTTGCTGCGTGAGCGGCGGGTCTTGGCTTTGGCTTCCTTCTTGTCCTTGAGCATAGCTTCGTTGAAGTCAACAAGCTCGATGAAGCAGGTCTTGGCGTTGTCGCCCAGACGGTTGCCTGTCTTGAGGATACGGGTGTAACCACCGGGACGCTCGGCAATCTTTTCAGCAACAGTTCCGAAAAGTTCCTTCACAGCTTCCTTGTTCTGGAGGTAGCTGAACACAAGGCGGCGGTTTGACATGTTGTCTTCTTTTGCTCGGTTGATCAGGGGTTCTGCATACACGCGCAGAGCCTTTGCCTTGGCAAGAGTGGTGAAGATGCGCTTGTGCAGGATGAGCGAGATAGTCATGTTAGCCAGAAGAGCGTCGCGGTGAGCTTTCGTGCGGCTAAGGTGATTGAATTTTTTATTATGTCTCATCGTTATTACTCTTTATCTAATTTGTATTTGGAGATATCCATGCCGAACGAGAGGTTGAGGCTTGTAAGCAGGCTCTCAAGCTCGACAAGCGACTTCTTGCCGAAGTTGCGGAATTTCAGAAGGTCTGTCTTGTTGAACACAACAAGTTCTGCGAGGGTCTCGACCTCCGCGCTTTTAAGACAGTTGAGGGCGCGTACGGAAAGAGACATATCCACAAGCTTGGACTTGAGAAGCTGACGCATGTGAAGGATTTCCTCATCGAATTCCTCGCTCGGATCGGGATCATTTGTCTCAAGGGTGATCTTTTCGTCCGAGAAGAGCATGAAGTGATAAATCAGAATCTTCGCGGCTTCCTTGATTGCGTCCTTGGGAAGAATCGAACCGTTGGTGGTTATCTCAAGGGTAAGTTTGTCGTAGTCGGTTTTCTGGTCTACGCGATAGTTTTCGACTGTGTATTTGACGTTCTTGATGGGGGTGTAGATGGAGTCGATCGCGATTGTGTCGATGTCATCGTTGGGAGTGACATTTTCTTCCGCGGGCACCCAGCCACGACCCTTGTTGATAGTCAGTACGAGGGTAAAACTTGCGTCGGGATCCAAATGACAAATCACCAGGTCAGGATTCATTACCTCGAATCCTGTAAGTGCCTTGGCGATGTCGCCGGCCGTGAACACTTCTTTGCCTGAAACGGGAATGGTGACGCGTTCAAATTCTGTTTCTTCAACTTTCTGTTTGAGGTCAACCTGCTTCAGGTTAAGGATGATGTTTGTCACATCTTCCTTGACTCCGGGAACGGCATCAAATTCATTGCGCACGCCATCAATCTTGATTGATGAGATCGCGTAGCCCTCCAGGGAGGAGAGCAGTACGCGACGGAGAGCGTTGCCAACAGTGATGCCATAGCCGGGCTCCAAAGGCTTGAACTCAAATTTGCCGTAGAAGTTGTCAGCTTCTATCATTACGACGTTTTCAGGTTTTTGGAATGCTAATATAGCCATGGATCTTGTGTCTTAGAAATTATTACTTGGAGTACAACTCGACGATCAGCTGTTCCTTGATGTTTTCGGGGATGTCCTCACGTGCGGGAACATGGAGGAACTTACCTGCCTTGGTGGCTTCGTCCCATTCAATCCAGGGATACTTGCTGTGGTTGAATCCTGCAAGCGCATCGGCGATTACTTCGAGCGACTTGGACTTCTCACGCACACCTACTACATCGCCGGCGGATACTGCGAACGAAGGAATGTTCACAACCTTGCCGTTGACTGTGATGTGACGATGGAGCACAAGCTGACGTGCTGCCGCACGGGTGGGAGCGATGCCGAGACGGTATACTACGTTGTCGAGACGGCCTTCAAGAAGCTGAAGAAGGATTTCACCGGTGATACCTTTCAGGCGGGATGCCTTTTCGAAGAGGTTACGGAACTGCTTTTCGAGCAGGCCGTAGGTGTATTTTACTTTCTGCTTCTCGCGGAGCTGAACACCGTATTCAGATGTTTTGCGGCGCTTGTTGGCTCCGTGCTGGCCCGGGGGGAAATTGCGGCGCGCGAGCACTTTGTCTTCACCGAAAATGGGTTCTCCAAATTTACGGGCTATTTTGGTCTTGGGACCTGTGTATCTTGCCATTGTAGTTTAAATCAGTTTAATATTGGGTGTTTCCGCCGCTGGGGGTGTTGACGCCGTCGTTGTGCAGCCGCGACCATAGAGAGGTGATAAAATTATGGTCTATTCACATTGTCCGCGTCCTTGAGTGTCTATGGCAGCCCCGGACTGTGCCGGAGCGGCGACGGATACGCCCGTGTTGTAAGATAGTTATTGAATATACTAAAAGTGAAAGCAGAGTCTCCGGGATATCGCGCCATCCCCGCGGGCGGAGAGCGCCGCGAATGTCCCGGTCAACTGATTTTTAAACTCTTCTTCTCTTGGGAGGACGGCATCCGTTGTGGGGAAGCGGAGTAACGTCTACGATTTCAGTTACTTCAATGCCTGCACCATGTACGGTACGGATAGCTGATTCACGGCCGTTGCCGGGACCTTTGACATAAGCCTTTACCTTGCGGAGACCCAGGTCGTAAGCCACCTTGGCGCAATCCTGCGCTGCCATCTGAGCGGCATAGGGAGTGTTCTTCTTGGAACCGCGGAATCCCATCTTGCCTGCCGACGACCAGGAGATAACCTGACCTTCGCTGTTGGCTAAGCACACGATGATATTGTTGAAAGACGAATGAACGTGAAGCTGGCCTTCTGCGCCAACCTTAACGTTTCTCTTCTTAGCTGCGACTGTTTTTTTTGCCATATCTGATTATTATTTAGTAGCTTTCTTCTTGTTAGCAACGGTTTTCTTGCGTCCTTTGCGGGTGCGGGCGTTGTTCTTGGTAGACTGACCGCGAACGGGAAGGCCGATACGGTGACGGATACCACGGTAGCAACCGATATCCATAAGACGCTTGATGTTGAGCTGGATTTCGCTGCGGAGATCACCTTCTACCTTGTAGTCGGCGCCGATTACCTCACGAACCTTGGCGGCCTGGTCGTCGGTCCAGTCTTTTACTTTGATATTTACGTCTATACCGGCTTTGTTAAGGATCGACTTCGCTGCGCTGCGACCGATGCCGAAGATGTAAGTCAAGGCGATTTCACCTCTTTTGTTTTGGGGGAGGTCAACTCCCACGATTCTAACTGCCATATATTCTTGTTGTTAATTTTTCTGCAAAAATAACAAAAATTATCCTTGACGTTGTTTGTACTTGGGGTTTTTCTTATTGATGACATACAGACGTCCCTTGCGGCGGACGATCTTGCTGTCCGGAGTGCGTTTCTTAACGGATGCTCTTACTTTCATATCTTTTAGTGTTATTTTTGATTTTACTTATAGCGGAATGCAATGCGGCCTTTGGAAAGGTCATAGGGCGACATCTCAACTCGCACCTTGTCGCCGGGAAGAATCTTGATGTAATGCATGCGCATCTTTCCGGAGATGTGGGCTGTGATTTCGTGGCCGTTCTCAAGCTCGACGCGGAACATTGCGTTCGAGAGAGCTTCCACGATGGTGCCGTCCTGTTCGATTGCGGATTGTTTTGCCATATCTGTTTAAATAAATCTATCTGTGATTGCTTCGTGGATGTAGTCGAATGTTGTCATGATCTCAACCTTGTCGTCGAGTATCGCCAGAGTGTGCTCGTAATGAGCCGAAGGCTTTCTGTCGCGGGTGCGGCAAGTCCAGCCGTCGCCTTCTATCACGATGTTGCGGCTGCCCATGTTTATCATAGGCTCGATGCAGATACACATGCCGTTCTTGATGACCGGCCCTATGCCGCGGCGTCCGTAGTTGGGCACTTCCGGAGCCTCGTGCATCTTGCGTCCGATTCCATGACCGCACATCTCGCGCACTACTGAATAGCCTCGGTGCTCGCAGTAAGTCTGCACGGCATTGGCGATGTCGCCTATGCGCGCGCCGGGCTTGCAGGCGCCGATTCCGACGTAGAGGCTCTCCTTTGTTGTCTTGCAGAGAGCCATCTTCTCGGGGCTTATCTCGCCGACGGCGAAAGTATAGCATGAATCACCCATGAAACCGTCTTTTTCAACAACAGTGTCGATGCCGACAATGTCGCCGTCGCGAAGCTCGCGGTCGGAAGGAAATCCGTGTACTACGGTTTCGTTGACTTCTATACAAAGCGTACCGGGGAAGCCATGGTAGCCCAGACAGGCAGGCTTGCCACCATTGTCCAGCATGAATTCGCGGGCAATGGTGTCGAGCTTGCATGTTGTCACTCCCGGCTGAATCCACTTGGCAACTTCGCCAAGGGTCTGCGACACGAGCGTGGTTGCCGCGCGCATCTGCTGGATTTCTTCCGGTGTCTTGAGATAAATCATTTATTTAGTCTGATAATAGTACCTGTAAGATTGAAGACTTATCAATAAGCCGTACCGGTGGTGCGGCCTTTGATTTTACCTTCCTTCATCAGTCCGTCATAGTGGTGCATCATCAGGTGCGACTCAATCTGCTGGAGTGTGTCAAGAACAACACCCACCATAATCAGAAGCGATGTGCCGCCGAAGAACTGCGCGAAGTTCTGGCTGATGCCGAAGAAACGCGCGAAGGCGGGAAGAATCGCAACGATTCCCAGGAAGATTGATCCCGGAAGAGTGATGCGCGACATGATGGTGTCGAGGTATTCCGCAGTTTTCTTGCCGGGTTTCACACCGGGGATGAATCCGTTGTTGCGCTTCATGTCTTCAGCCATCTGGGTGGGACGCACGGTGATGGCGGTGTAGAAGTAGGTGAAGGCTACAATCAGGATAAAGAAGACTGCGTTGTACCAGAAGCCGTTGATGTCGGTGAAAGCGTGGAGGAAACCTGTCTCACCACCCTTGAAGCCTGCAAGTGTCATGGGGATGAACATGATGGCCTGGGCGAAGATGATAGGCATCACACCGGCGGCATTTACCTTCAGAGGGATGTACTGGCGTGCACCACCGTACTGACGGTTGCCGACGATACGCTTGGCATACTGTACGGGCACCTTGCGGGTTCCCTGTACAAGAAGTACCGCGCCGACTGTTACGGCAAACAGAAGAACAATCTCGATGATGAACATCACCAGACCGCCCTGGCTGCCGGAGGCACCCGGGAGGCGGCTGACGAATTCATAATACAGGGCTCCCGGGAGACGGGCAATGATACCTACAAGGATGATGAAGGAGATACCATTGCCGATACCGCGGTCAGTGATTCGTTCGCCAAGCCACATAATAAACATCGAACCTGCGGCAAGAATCACCGTCAGATATGCTACCGTCCAGAAACCGAGTGACATCGCACCGGCATTGCCTGCGCTGTTCACCTGCACCTGAAGGTTAATCAGGTAGGCCGGAGCCTGGAGGACGAGGATGAGTACTGTGAGATAGCGGGTGTATTGGTTCATCTTCTGACGGCCGCTCTCGCCTTCGCGCTGCATCTTCTGGAACGAAGGAAGAATCATGCCGCAGAGCTGAATCACGATGGATGCAGTGATGTAAGGCATGATACCCAGTGCGAAGATGGAGGCCTGGGAGAAGGCGCCGCCGGAGAACATGTCAAGGAGTTGCATCAGACCGCTCTTGTTTGTGAAGTTGGCAAGAGCGTCAATGTCGGAAGGAGAGATGCCCGGAAGCACGACGTAACAGCCCAACCGGTACATGAGTACCAGCAGGACCGTCACGATAAGGCGTTCACGGAGCTCCTTGATTGTCCAAATGTTTTTAAGGGTCTCGGTAAATCTCATAATTTAGAGGGTTTGAGCTGTTCCGCCCGCTGCTTCGATAGCAGCCTTTGCGGCAGCCGAGAAAGCGTTGGCTTCAATTGTGAGGGCGCGGCTGAGTGTTCCGCATGCAAGCACTTTGGCGAGCTGGTTGCGGCGCAGGTAGCCGGCGGCGCGAAGTTCTTCAACGCCTACTTTGTCAAGGTTCTTGGCTGTTGCCAGAGCGTCGATCAGTTCAAGATTGATAGCCTTGTATTCAACACGGTTGATGTTCTTGAAACCGAATTTGGGAAGACGGCGCTGCAAAGGCATCTGACCGCCCTCGAAGCCGATCTTGCGGCTGTAGCCGGAACGGGACTTGGCGCCCTTGTGTCCGCGGGTCGAAGTGCCGCCCTTGCCGGAACCGGGACCGCGACCGATGCGAGTTTTACGTTTTACTGAGCCGACTGCAGGTTGTAAATTACTTAAGTCCATAGTTCTTGATGTATTAAGCGTTGGTCACTTCTACTAAGTGGCGAACTGTGTTAACCATTCCCATTACGCTGGGAGTATCTTCCTTCACCACGGTGTGGTGCATTTTCTTGAGACCGAGTGCGTCGAGAGTGCGCTTCTGCACTGCCGGGCAGTTGATTCGGCTCTTTATCTGTGTGATTTTGATCTGTGCCATTGGATTGTGAGTTTTTTCTGACTTCGTCAATGTTAGCCTTTGAAAACCTGTTCAACGGAGATACCGCGGTTCTGGGCAACGATGGCCGGAGAACGCATTTCGTCGAGAGCGGCGATGGTAGCCTTGACAAGGTTGTGGGGGTTGGACGAGCCTTTTGACTTGGCGAGCACGTCGGTGATACCCACACTCTCAAGCACGGCACGCATAGCACCACCGGCTTTCACACCGGTACCGTGGCTTGCGGGCTTGAGGATGATGCGGGAGCCGCCGAACTTGGCAACCTGCTCGTGAGGAATAGTGCCTTTGTGAACGGGCACGCGGATGAGGTTCTTTTTAGCTGCCTCAACACCTTTGGCGATAGCGGCCTGGACTTCGTTGGCTTTGCCGAGTCCCCAGCCTACTACACCGTTTTCATTTCCGACTACTACGATGGCAGCGAAGGTGAAAGTACGGCCACCCTTTGTCACCTTGGTGACACGGTTGATAGCCACCAGGCGGTCCTTGAGTTCGAGATCACCGGTAGACTTTACTCTGTTGTTTCTTTTAGCCATAATGAATTAGAATTTAAGGCCGGCACCGCGGGCGGCATCAGCCAGGGATTTAACTCGACCGTGGAAGAGGTATCCGTTACGGTCAAAAACAACTTCGGTGATTCCTGCTTCAAGAGCTTTCTGGGCGATAGCCTGTCCTACCTGAGCGGCAATCTCACACTTTGTGCCCTGCTCGATACCCTTGGAAGAGGTAGCTGCCAGAGTTACGCCTGCGAGGTCGTCGATAAGCTGGACATAGATTTGCTTGTTGCTGCGGAAGACTGTCATGCGCGGACGCTGGGCGGTGCCTGAGATTTTGCCGCGGATACGAGTCTTGATTTTGTTTCTTCTTTGTATCTTGGAAATCATGATATGCTGCTGTTATATTATTTGGCACCGGCCTTCTTACCGGACTTACGACGAATGATTTCGCCAACGAATTTGATACCTTTGCCTTTGTAAGGTTCGGGCTTGCGGAGTGAACGGATCTTTGCGCATACCTGGCCCAGAAGCTGCTTGTCGTCGCTCTGGAGGATGATGAGCGGGTTTTTGTTACGTTCGCTCTTTGCCTCAACCTTTACTTCGGGCGGGAGCTTGATATATATTGCGTGGGAGTAGCCGAGCGAAAGTTCCAGAACCTGGCCTGTGGCTGCGGCGCGGTAGCCCACACCTACTAATTCCATTTCTTTGCGGTAGCCTTCGGAAACACCAACAACCATGTTGTGGATCAGAGCGCGGAAAAGTCCGTGCTGCGCACGATGCTCGCGGTCGTCGCTGGGACGGGTGAGTACTACATGATTGTCCTCGACAGCTACTTTCAGGTCGGGATTTACGGCCTGCTTGAGCTCGCCGAGCTTTCCTTTAACGGTCACGACATTGTTGTTATCAACCGTTACTGTTACGCCTGCGGGGATAGCGATGGGAGCTTTACCTATTCTTGACATAATTTTCTGTATTTTGGTTGATTAGTAAACGTAGCAAAGTACTTCACCGCCAATCTTCAGGTCAGCGGCTTTCTTGTTTGTCATGACACCGCGGGATGTTGACAGGATTGCGATACCGAGGCCGTTGAGGACGCGGGGCATGTCTTTGTATCCTGTGTACTGGCGGAGACCCGGACGGGACACGCGCTTGAGACCCTTGATGGCGTTGACGCGGTCTACGGGATCATACTTGAGGGCGATTTTGATCGTCCCTGCGGGGGTTTCACCCTCTATAAACTTATAGTTAAGGATATAGCCTTGTTCGAAAAGAATCTTAGTGATTTCTTTTTTCAAGTTTGAGGCGGGAACCTCGACCACACGGTGGTTGGCCTTGATAGCGTTCCTCAATCTTGTGAGATAATCTGCTATGGGATCAGTCATTTTTGTTTTTTATTTAAATTGATTGGGTCAGATTACCCAACAATATTTAATACTCTCATTTTTCAGCCGCCGCCCAATGTCTTTATGGGATTGAGGCGCCGGCCCGGGAAGGCGAGGGGGAGAGATTTACCAGCTTGCCTTCTTTACGCCGGGAATGAGACCGGCAGATGCCATTTCGCGGAACTGGATACGCGAGATGCCGAACTGGCGCATATATCCTTTGGGACGGCCGGTGATGGAGCAACGGTTGTGCTTGCGGATATAGGACGAGTTCTTGGGGAGAGCCTGGAGAGCCTGTGCTGCTTCGTATGCCTCGGCGCGGTTTTCTTCGTTGATGCCGGAGTTTACGATTTTCTTGAGCTCGGCGCGGCGCTTCGCATATTTTTCGACCAAGCGTGCTCTCTTGACCTCGCGGGCCTTCATTGATTCTTTAGCCATACTTTGCCTTTGTTATTTTTTAGCGTTTTTAAAGGGAAGGCCGAAGTGCTTCAGCAGTGCGTAGCCTTCTTCGTCGGTGGGCGCGCTTGTCACGAATGTGATGTTCATACCCATGAGCTTGTTGATGTTGTCGATGTTGATCTCGGGGAAGATGATCTGCTCGGTGATGCCGAGTGTGTAGTTGCCACGGCCATCAAGTTTGCCTTCGATACCCTTGAAGTCGCGGATACGGGGAAGGGCAACGCGGATCAGACGTTCCAGGAATTCATACATGCGGTCGCGACGCAGTGTCACCATCACTCCGACGGGCATTTTCTTACGGAGCTTGAAGTTGGAGATGTCTTTCTTCGACAGGGTTGCAACGGCTTTCTGACCTGTGATGGCTGTGAGCTCGTTGATAGCAGTCTCGATGAGTTTCTTGTCCTGGGTGGCGGCACCGAGTCCCTGATTGATGACAATCTTCTTGAGGCGGGGCACTTGCATCACGCTCGAGTAGTTGAATTCTTTTTCGAGAGCGGGAACAATGCGTTCCTTGTAGTCTTTGTGCAGAGTTGTGCTCATTATTATTTGATTTCCTCGTTAGATTTTTTAGAAATACGGATAGCCTTGCCGTCCTCGCGCTTGATGGCAATGCGGGTGGGCTTGCCGCTCTTGGGGTCGATCAGGCTCAGGTTGGAGATATGGATGGGGGCTTCTTTTTTTACGAAACCGCCCTGGGGATACTGTGCGTTGGGCTTTGTCGCTTTGGTGATGATGTTCACACCTTCAACGATAGCGCGCTGCTTGTCTGCCTGAACGGCGAGAACGCGGCCTGTCTTGCCTTTGTCTTCGCCGGCCAGAACATAGACCGTATCACCTTTTTTAATGTGCATCTTGCTCATATTTGTGCTTGATTTCAATTTTTGAGGTGGATTAAAGTACTTCGGGAGCCAGAGAGACAATCTTCATGTTGGTGGCGCGGAGCTCGCGGGCTACCGGGCCGAAGATACGTGTTCCGCGAAGTTCGCCGGCATTGTTGAGAAGCACGCAGGCGTTGTCATCGAAGCGGATGTAGGATCCGTCGGCACGACGGATTTCTTTCTTTGTGCGGACAACCACAGCCTTGGAAACTGTGCCTTTCTTGACGTCGGATCCGGGGATGACGTTCTTTACCGACACTACGATGATGTCTCCGACAGAGGCATAGCGGCGGCCGGTACCACCCAGTACATGGATGCAGAGGGCTTCCTTTGCCCCGCTGTTGTCGGCAACTGTAAGTCTGGATTCTGTCTGAATCATGATTATTTAACTTTTTCGATAATTTCTACTAATCTCCAGCGCTTTGTCTTGCTGAGAGGGCGGGTTTCCATCAGGCGCACGGTATCGCCGACGCTACATTCGTTGTTTTCGTCGTGTGCGTGATATTTCTTGGTCTTGTTGACGAACTTACCGTAGATGGGATGTTTTTCCTTCCATTTGATGGTGACGGTGATTGTCTTGTCGCCTTTGTTGCTGGAAACAACCCCGATACGTTCTTTTCGTAAGTTTCTCTTTTCTTCCATGTGTGCGTCGGTTATTTATTGTTAAGTTCGCGCTGGCGGAGTTCGGTCTTGACGCGTGCGATTGCGCGGCGGTCAGCTGTGATCTTTGCGGGATTGTCCAGGGGAGTCACAGCGTGGTTGATCCGGAGCTGCATGTAGTCTTTCTCCATCTGTTCGAGGCGTTCGCGCAGGTCCGCTGTGCTGAGTTCCTTGATTTCTTCTTTCTTCATAGTCCTTTACACGTTTTGAGTGGGATCATAGTCGCGGCGAACGACGAATTTGGTGACTACAGGAAGCTTCTGAGCTGCAAGGCGGAGTGCTTCCTTGGCGATGTCGTAGCTTACGCCTTCGACCTCGATGATGATGCGGCCGGGAGTAACGGGAGCCACGAATCCTTCGGGCGAACCTTTACCTTTACCCATGCGGACTTCGGCAGGCTTCTTGGTGATGGGTTTGTCCGGGAAGATACGGATCCAGATCTGACCCTGACGCTGCATATAACGTGTCACCGCGATACGGGCTGCTTCGATCTGACGACCGGTGATCCACTTGGATTCAAGGGTCTTGATGCCGAAGGAACCGAAGGCCAGGGAATTGCCGCGCTGGGCGATTCCCTTCATGCGGCCTTTCTGGGCGCGGCGGAATTTGGTTTTTTTCGGTTGTAACATTGTTGTCTAACTGAACGGTTGAGGTTTAACGTTTGTTTTTCGACGGACGGAAACCACCACGGCGGCGTCCTTCGCCGTTACCGCCCTGACGTCCTTCCTTCTGTGCAGAAGCGAAAGAGGGGGCGAGATCGCGCTTGCCGTATACTTCACCGCGGCAAATCCATACTTTCACGCCGATGACGCCTACCTTTGTGTGGGCTTCAACGAGTGCGTAGTCGATGTCGGCACGGAGAGTGTGCAGCGGAGTGCGGCCTTCCTTGAACATCTCGGAACGGGCCATTTCAGCGCCGTTGAGACGACCGGAAATCTGAATCTTCACACCTTCGGCACCTGCACGCATTGTGGATGCGACAGCCATTTTCACGGCGCGGCGGTAAGCCACCTTGCCTTCGATCTGGCGTGCGATGGTGGAAGCGACGATCTGAGCGTCGAGTTCGGGGCGTTTAACCTCAAAGATATTGATCTGAACGTCCTTGTCGGTGATCTTCTTGAGCTCTTCCTTGAGTTTCTCAACTTCCTGACCGCCCTTGCCGATGATAAGACCGGGACGGGAGGTGCATACTGTGATGGTGATGAGTTTGAGCGTGCGTTCGATCACAATGCGCGAGACACTCATTTTTGCCAGGCGGACATTGAGGTATTCGCGGAGCTTGTAGTCCTCCAGAAGGTTGTCGGGATATTTGCCTTTTTCGGACCAGTTGGAGTCCCAGCCGCGAATCACGCCCAGGCGGTTGCTGATAGGATTAACTTTCTGTCCCATTTTTATGCCTCGCGGGTTTTAACGTTGTTATCAATAGTGTCTACAATGATGGTGACATGGTTGGCACGCTTGCGGATGCGGTAGCCACGTCCCTGAGGAGCTGTGCGGAGTCGCTTGAGCATGGGAGCGCAGTCTACGAAGATCGTGCTTACATAGAGTTCGCCCGATTCTGCCTTACGCTCGTTTTTCTGCTCCCAGTTAGCCACGGCGGAGCGGAGAAGTTTCTCCACACGAGCGGCGGCTTCCTTGTTCGAGAATTTGAGAATGCCGAGTGCGCGGAAAACTTCTTTGCCGCGAATCATGTCGGCAACCAGACGCATCTTGCGGGGAGAGGTGGGTACGTTTGTCAGTTTGGCAAATGCCACTGACTTGAGCTCTTCCTTGCGTCGGTCGGCTGATAATCTTTTTCTTTCACCCATTTTATTTGTTCTTCTTTTTTTTCAATAATGAATAATTCTTGGGCCCTGATTATTTTTTCTTATTGCCGGCGTGACCGCGGAAGGTGCGTGTGGGGGCGAATTCGCCCAGCTTGTGACCTACCATGTTCTCGGTTACGTAAACGGGAATAAATTTGTTACCGTTGTGAACTGCGAATGTGTGTCCGACGAACTCGGGTGCGATCATCGAGGCGCGGCTCCACGTCTTGATGACGTTTTTCTTGCCCGAAGCATCCATGTCGGCCACTTTTTTCTCCAGCTTCACGCTGATAAAGGGTCCTTTTTTTAATGAACGGCTCATAATTACTTATTTATCAGATTACTTCTTTCTTCTTTCAATGATATACTTCGAAGAGTGCTTCTTGGGCGCACGAGTCTTGAGACCCTTGCTGTAAAGACCCTTGCGAGAACGGGGATGTCCACCGGAAGCGCGGCCTTCACCACCACCCATGGGGTGATCGACAGGGTTCATTACAACACCACGGTTGCGCGGGCGGCGTCCGAGCCAGCGGGAGCGTCCTGCTTTACCGGAGCGTTCGAGGGAGTGCTCGCTGTTGCCTACTACGCCGATTGTGGCCTTGCACTCGGCGAGGATCTTGCGGGTCTCGCCAGAAGGTAATTTGATGATTGCGTAATTTCCTTCGCGGGAAATGAGCTGAGCGAAAGTACCGGCTGAGCGTGCCATGAAAGCACCCTGGCCGGGGCGAAGTTCGATGTTGTGGATTACAGTACCTACGGGAATCTTGCTCAGGGGAAGAGCGTTGCCGATTTCGGGTGCTGCATCAGGACCGCTTACAACAGTTGTGCCTACTTCAAGGCCGTTGGGGGCGATGATGTAAGTCTTCACGCCGTCCACGTAGTAAAGGAGGGCGATACGAGCCGAACGGTTGGGGTCGTACTCGATTGACTTGACAACTGCGGGAATTCCGTCGCGGTTTCTCTTAAAGTCTATGATACGGTATTTACGCTTGTGTCCACCACCAAGGTAGCGAGTGGTGAGGTGGCCTTCGGAGTTACGTCCTCCGGAGGCCTTTTTACCGACTGTAAGAGATTTTTCCGGTGTAGTAGCAGTGATTGTACCTTTGAATACACCGATAACTTTGTGTCTCTGGCCCGGGGTTGTGGGCTTGAATTTTCTTACTGCCATTTTAATTATATGTTGCTAAAAAAGTCGATGGTCTGGCCTTCGCCAACAGTAACGTAGGCTTTCTTCCAGGCGGCAGTCTTGCCGCGGAGAAGGCCGCTCTTGGTCCAGCGGGATTTGTTTTTACCGCGAACCACAGCAGTGTTCACCTTGACAACCTTTACGCCGTAGATCTGCTCGACGAGCGATTTGATCTGATATTTGTTGGCGTCGGGGGAAACACTGAAAGTATAGCAGTTAAGCTTGTCGGAAAGCTTGGTCGCTCTTTCGGTAATGATAGGTTTGATTGTGATATCCATTTTTTCTTTCCTCCGTCAGGAATTAGATGTTATTAATCACAGCAAGGCCGCTCTCGGTAAGGATGAGGGCATTGTTGTTAAGCACTGCATACGTATTGATGTCCGACGCAGTCATCAGACGGGCATCGGGCACATTTCGCATTGACAAATATACGTCATTATTTTTGTCTGCTAAAACTACAAGAACCTTTTTGCCGTCAACTTTAAGATTTTTAGCAAATTTTACATATTCTTTAGTCTTTGCAGCGGCAAATTTGAGGTCTTCGACCACAATGATTTCATTTGCCTGAGCCTTGATGGTGAGGGCTGACTTGCGTGCGAGTTCCTTGAGCTTGCGGTTGAGTTTGAAACGGTAGTCACGGGGACGGGGACCGAATACACGGCCACCACCTACGAGTACGGGTGAGTTGATGTCACCGATACGGCTGCCGCCGCCGCCTTTCTGCTTGTGGAGCTTGCGGGTGGAACCGGAAACTTCGCTACGTTCCTTCGACTTGTGAGTTCCCTGACGCTGGTTGGCGAGGAACTGCTTCACATCGAGATATACGGCATGCTCGTTGGGTTCGATTGCGAATACCTCATCGTTGAGGGTCGCCTTGCGGCCGGTGTCCTGGCCTTCCTGGTTGTATATTGCGAGTTCCATATTACTTCTCAATTAAGACGATTGAACCTTTGCTTCCGGGGATAGAACCCTTAATCATGATAATGTTGTGTTCGGGAATCACCTTGATGACCTGAAGATTCTGAACGGTAACGCGTTCGTTGCCTGTCTGACCGGCCATACGCATACCCTTGAACACTTTCGCGGGATAAGAACATGCGCCGACAGAACCGGGGGCACGAAGACGGTTGTGCTGGCCGTGTGTAGCCTGACCTACACCGCCGAAACCGTGGCGCTTTACAACGCCCTGGTAGCCCTTACCTTTCGAGGTACCTACGATGTCAACGAAGTCGGCTTCGGTGAAGAAGTCTGCTCCGATGGTATCGCCGAGGGCGTACTCACCTTCAAATCCTTTGAACTCGGCCAAGTGGCGCTTGGGTGTAACACCGGCTTTGCGGAAGTGACCGAGTTCGGGCTGGGTGCAGTGTTTTTCTTTCTGCTCCTCGAAGCCGAGCTGAAGGGCTTCGTAGCCGTCGGTCTCAACAGTCTTTACCTGAGTCACAACACAAGGACCTACTTCGATAACAGTGCACGGAACGTTCTTTCCGTCGGCACTGAAAACGGATGTCATTCCGATTTTCTTTCCAATTAATCCTGGCATTTCTCTGTTGATTTAATATTATTGTAAATTAGGTGTTTTATTATCCTGGAGGGGATCAGCACTTGATCTCAACCTCAACTCCGCTGGGGAGTTCGAGCTTCATCAGCGCGTCCACGATTTTGGGAGTGGCGTTGTAGATGTCGATGAGGCGCTTGTAGGACGAGAGCTGGAACTGCTCGCGCGACTTCTTGTTGACGAAGGTCGAGCGGTTGACAGTAAAGATACGCTTGTGTGTAGGCAGGGGAATGGGACCGCTGATTACTGCGCCGATTGACTTCACTGTCTTTACGATTTTCTCAGCCGATTTGTCCACGAGGCTGTGATCGTAAGATTTAAGTTTGATTCGGATAACGGGGTTCATATAATGAATTGATTGATTTGTTTTATTTCAGAAGGTCAACACGGCCCTGGCACTCGGTCAGGACAGCCTTTGCGATAGAAGAGGATACTTCGCTGTAATGCGAGAAGGACATGGTGGAGGTTGCACGTCCGGAGGTGATGGTACGCAGAGCGGTAACATAACCGAACATCTCGGCAAGAGGAGCCTTAGCCTTAACGACGCGGGCGCCGGAGCGGCTGGTTTCCATGCCTTCAACCTGACCGCGACGCTTGTTAAGGTCGGAGATCACGTCACCCATGGATTCCTCGGGTGTAACAACTTCAATCTTCATGATAGGCTCGAGAAGAACGGGACCTGCCTTTTCGCAAGCCTTCTTGAAGGCCTGGATAGCACAAAGCTCGAATGAAAGCTGGTCGGAGTCAACCGGGTGGAAAGAACCGTCGATAACTGTTACCTTGAGCTGTTCCACGGGGTAGCCTGCGAGCACACCGTTCTTCATAGCAGTGGTGAAGCCCTTCTGGATAGAGGGGATAAATTCCTTGGGAATGTTACCACCTTTGACTTCGTCAACAAACTGGAGGTTGCCATCGAATCCTTCATCAACGGGTTCAACGCGAACGATGATATCGGCGAACTTACCACGACCACCGGTCTGCTTCTTGAATACCTCACGGAGTTCAACGGGCTTGGTGATGGTTTCCTTATAAGTTACCTGAGGACGACCCTGGTTACATTCAACCTTGAATTCGCGACGGAGACGGTCGATAATGATATCGAGGTGAAGCTCACCCATACCGGAGATAACGGTCTGGCCGGTTTCTTCGTTTGTCTGAACGCGGAATGTGGGGTCTTCTTCAGCGAGCTTCTGCAGGCCGACGCCGAGCTTATCGAGGTCTTTCTGAGTTTTGGGCTCTACTGCGATACCGATCACGGGTTCGGGGAATTCCATTGCTTCGAGCACGATAGGAGCTTCTTCAGCACACAGGGTGTCACCTGTACGGATATCCTTGAAACCTACACCTGCACCGATATCACCGCAACCGATCTGTTCCTTGGCGTTCTGCTTGTTGGAGTGCATCTGGAACAGGCGGGAGATACGTTCTTTCTTGCCGGAACGGCTGTTGAGGACGTAAGAACCTGCGTTGATGTCGCCGGAGTAAACGCGGAAGAAGCAGAGACGGCCTACATAGGGGTCGGTTGCAATCTTGAACGCGAGGGCGCACATGGGGGAGTCGCTGGAGGGTTCGCGTGTAAGGATTTCGTCGGGGTTGTCAACGGCATGACCTTCGATAGCGCCGGCATCTGTCGGGCTGGGGAGGTATGCGCAGACAGCGTCAAGAAGACACTGAACGCCTTTGTTCTTGAAGGAAGAACCGCAAATCATGGGCACGAGGTCCATCGAGAGGGTTGCCTTGCGGAGAGCACGCTTGATTTCTTCAACAGTGATTGTGGAAGGATCATCGAAGTACTTCGACATGAGGTCGTCGTCGTATTCGGCGATTTTTTCAAGCATTTTGTCGCGCCACTGCTCACATTCTTCAACGAGGGCTGCGGGGATTTCTTCTACGCTGTAATCGGCACCCATTGTTTCGTCGTGCCAGAAGATAGCCTTCATTGTGATGAGGTCGACAACGCCCTTGAAAGTCTCTTCAGCGCCGATGGGCACCTGAATGGGGCAGGGATTTGCGCCGAGAACATCCTGAAGCTGGCGTACAACCTCGAAGAAGTTTGCGCCGGAACGGTCCATCTTGTTGACGTAACCGATACGGGGCACGTTATATTTGTCGGCCTGACGCCAAACGGTTTCCGACTGGGGTTCAACACCACCAACCGCACAGAAAGCGGCAACGGCACCGTCGAGCACACGGAGAGAACGTTCAACTTCCACAGTGAAGTCGACGTGTCCCGGAGTGTCAATCAGGTTGATTTTGTATTTTTCGTCGTTATACTTCCAGAAAGTGGTAGTAGCGGCGGAAGTAATTGTAATACCGCGCTCCTGCTCCTGCTCCATCCAGTCCATGGTAGCTGCACCGTCGTGCACCTCGCCGATCTTGTGTGTAAGACCGGTGTAGAAAAGGATACGCTCGGAGGTAGTGGTCTTACCGGCATCAATGTGGGCCATAATGCCGATATTGCGCGTATATTTAAGCTGTTCGTCTGATTTAGCCATTTGTATGAAATCTGAGGAAATTTATATTCAAGAAAAATCGTCGCTTTATTAGAAACGGAAGTGAGCGAACGCACGGTTGGCCTCAGCCATCTTGTGCATGTCTTCCTTGCGCTTGAAGGCGCCACCCTGGTTATTGAAAGCGTCTACGATTTCCGCAGCGAGCTTGTCGGCCATAGTCTTGCCACCGCGCTTGCGGGCGTAGAGAATAAGATTTTTCATTGATATAGATTCCTTGCGGTCGGCACGGATTTCGGTAGGAACCTGGAAGGTTGCGCCACCTACACGGCGTGATTTTACTTCGACCTGGGGAGTGATGTTCTCGAGTGCCTTTTTCCAGATATCGAGAGAGCTGAGCTCTTCGTTGGGCAGTTTGGACTTCACAGTCTCAAGTGCATCATAGAAAATGGTGAACGCGGTATTTTTCTTACCGTCGTACATGAGGTGGTTGACAAATTTGGTCACTCTCACATCGTTGAAAACGGGATCGGGAAGAATGACCCGTTTCTTAGGTTTAGCCTTTCTCATTGTAAGGTTTTCGTCGTTGTGTTTTTGATTGCTTGGTTGCTTGCTTCGTCATCTTCAGCCCGTGCCCTCCGGCCATCGGCTTACTCAACCTAAAGGATAGCTGCAAGAAATGCAAAAACGAGTTTAAATTTTGTTGGGGTTGATTTAATCTCGCGGTGCGTTCAGTAAAAACTTCACCCGTGGTGACAGACTCCGGCGAGCGGAGATTCCGGCCTACGGATTACTTCTTGGCTGCACCGGCCTTGGGACGCTTGGCTCCGTATTTGGAACGACGCTGTGTACGGTCTTTCACACCTGCGGTATCGAGTGTGCCGCGAACGATGTGATAACGAACACCGGGAAGGTCTTTTACACGACCGCCACGCACCAATACGATAGAGTGTTCCTGAAGGTTGTGACCTTCACCGGGGATATAGGAGTTAACCTCCTTGCCATTGGTGAGGCGCACACGGGCAACTTTACGCATAGCCGAGTTAGGCTTTTTGGGGGTGGTTGTGTAGACACGGACACACACGCCGCGACGCTGCGGGCATGAGTCGAGTGCCGGAGACTTGCTCTTGTCTTCCAGTGCCACACGTCCTTTTCTTACTAATTGCTGAATAGTAGGCATCTTAGTTTGTTTAGTTTTACTTAAAAATTACTGTATGTTCTTGTTTCTTTTAATATCGTTGTTAACGCACCGAATCCGCCACTCATCCCTCTGTCTATCAAGACCTTGGCGATGAAATGACGCACACGGACGCATTTTTCCACCGCAAAGTTAGCGATTTATTTTCTAACAGCCAAACAATTACGATATTTTTTTCGTTCTAAAATCTGCGGCGGAATCCGGCGAAATTCCGACAAGCCAGACGAGCCGGACTTGTCGGACCGGTCGGACAAGTCCGATTCCCGCGCCCGCAAGCGGCCATAAAATCTCCCGCAAGTTTTTTATTGCCGTTATTGCGGATTTTCCCTAATTTTGCACTTAATTCTAATCCTACTGCAAGTGTACTTCTATCTTACCGACGACCCCGTCACCCTGATTCTGCTTGGCATCTGCGCACTGAGCGTGGTGCTCACAGGCCTGATATACATGCTGAGAGTGGCCCGAGTGGCGAAATTCGAGGAAGATTCATCGCTCCGACGCCCCGAAAAGCCCGACAACGAATATCTTCCCGCCTCAGTCATCGTCTACTCGCAAGGCGATGCCGACAACCTCTCCGAACTTCTTCCGGTGCTGTTGCGGCAGGACTACCCTGCTCCATATGAAATAATAGTTGTAAACGAGGGCGAATCTGCCGACATTCGCGATGCAGTTTCGGCTCTGCGCGCGGTACATCACAATCTCTACCTCACATTCACCCCCGACGGCGTGCGTAATCTCAGCCGCAAGAAACTCGCCGTGACGCTCGGCGTCAAGGCCGCCCGCTACCCCGCAGTAGTGCTCACCACGAGTGCCGCCATGGTGGAATCGGAATTATGGCTCCAGCGCATGATGCGCCAGTTCAGCCCGGGCTCACCCGTGGAAATCGTTCTCGGCTATGCCTATGTCGACCCCTCGGAGGACACGGCACACGGATGCCGCCAGAGAGCCTTCGATTATACAGCCGACAGCGCACGATGGATAAGCACAGCGCTTGCCGGACATCCGTTCCGCGGCACCGAGTACAACCTCGCATATACCAAAGATGTATTTTTGAGAAATAACGGATTCGCCCGCTCGCTCAATCTCCATTACGGCGACGACGACATTTTCATCAGCGAGATTGCCAACAAGAAAAACACCGCGGTTGAATTATCCCGCGAATCTGTCGTTCGCCTGAGATACGGCAACCATCCGCGCAACTTCAGCGAACGTGCCCTGCGCCGTTGCTTCACCGAAAGCAAAATCAGTCGCCGCCCGCGCTTCCTGATTCCTATGTCAGGCTGGCTCCAGTTCGTAGCCCTCGGCACAGGCATAGCCGGAGGCGCCCTCTCCTACCCCAACCTGCTTCCGGCCACAGGAGCCGCAGCGTTCATCATCGCGCTTATCGTGATGGATATCCTCGTCTGGCGCTCGGCCATGTCAGCACTGCGCTCGCGCAAAATGCTGCTCACCCTACCCTGGCTTGCAGCCACTTATCCCGCACGCAGAATGTGGCATCGAATCCGCACACGCATCGGAAAACAAAAGCGCTACACCTGGACCTGAGTCCGGGCATAGCGCCTTCTGTTTTTATTCTGTTCTAACTACCAGTTATATACAAAGGTAACACAATCGAGCTGGACGCCCATAGGCGGACACAGTTTCGACACCCTCACTTCTCCGCTTTCAACAATTCCAAAACGGCGCTGCACAGCCACGGCAATACGATAGGCCACATTCTCAATCAACTTGGAAGGGATAGCCATTTCAGCCTTAATCACCTCAACGACATCACCATAATTTATAGTACTGTCCAGACGGTCGGTGCGCATTGCGAGGTCGGCATCAAAACGAATCACAAGGTCTACCGAAAATTCATTGCCCACGGTCTGCTCCTGCTCGGAGCAACCGTGATAGGCATAAATCTTCAGTCCCCGGATTTCGATACGGGTTTGTCCTTTATCCATAAAACCGGAATTATTTCTTGCGGCGTCCCTTGCCCTGACGTGATTTCTTTTCCTTGCGACCTTCGGAAGCCGCCTTCGCAGCAGCTTTTCCCTCGCCGAGGGTATCGAGCGAACGGGCGGGATGCTTTTCGTCAACAATCACGAAATCAAGCTGTTTCTTTTCGAGATTGCAGCGCGCAACCTGCACCTGCACCAAATCGCCGAGACGATAGCGGTTGTTGTGCTTGCGGCCCACGAGACAATAATTCGCCTGGTCGAAATCATAGAAATCATCGGCGAGGTCGCGCATCGGCACAAGACCTTCGCACTTGTTCTCGTCAAGCTCGACATAGAGTCCCCATTCGGTAACGCCAGAAATTACACCGGAAAATACCTGTCCGAGACGGTCGTTCATGTATTCGACCTGCTTGTACTTGATGGATGCGCGCTCGGCATTGGCGGCAAGCTGCTCCATGTCGGACGAGTGCTTGCACTGTTCCTCGAGCTTCTCTACATTCACGCTTCTGCCACCTGCGAGATAGCGCTCAAGAAGGCGGTGTACCATCATGTCCGGATAGCGGCGGATGGGCGAAGTAAAGTGGGTGTAGTAGTCGAAACCGAGACCATAGTGGCCGATGTTCGTAGTGGTATAAATAGCTTTTGCCATGGAGCGGATAGCAAGTGTGGAAAGGAAATTCTCCTCACCTTTACCCTTGACATCCACAAGCATACGGTTGATTGAGCGATTGATTTCGGCAGGCTTGCCCGTGGTCTTGAGTTTGTAGCCGAAGGTACGCGACAGAGTTGCAAGGTCGGCAAGTTTGGAGGGATCAGGCTGGTCGTGTACACGGTATACAAATGCCTTGGCTTTCTTTTTCTTGGGCGCAATGCCTATTGTCGCGGCAACAGTCTTGTTGGCAAGGAGCATGAATTCCTCGATGAGCTTGTTGGCATCCTTGGATTCCTTGAAGAACACCGATGTGGGATGTCCGTTCTCATCAATATCGAAGCGTACCTCAACGCGGTCAAATTCTACCGAACCATTGTCGTAGCGTTCCTTGCGTAGGATCTTAGCCATGCTGTCGAGCGCAAGTATTTCCTCGGCGTAATCGCCCTTGCCGGTCTCGATAACTTCCTGAGCCTCTTCATATGTAAAGCGGCGGTTGCTTCGTGTCACAGTGCGTGCGATGCGGGAATTAACAACCTTTCCGGCAGGCGTCATCTCGAAAATGCACGAGAAAGTGAGCTTATCCTCATCGGGACGAAGGGAGCAGATACCGTTGGAAAGATGCTCGGGAAGCATGGGCACAACGCGGTCCACAAGATACACGGATGTGGCACGCGAGCGGGCCTCACGGTCGAGGATAGTGTCAGGGCGCACGTAATGGGTCACATCGGCGATGTGTACGCCCACTTCGTAATTACCATTGGGGAGAGTGCGGATTGAAAGCGCGTCGTCAAAGTCCTTGGCATCCTTGGGGTCGATGGTGAAGGTGGTGACATCGCGCATATCCTCGCGGGCTGCGACAACCTCCGGAGTAATACCTGCATCAATCTTCTCGGCAGCCTTCTCAACAGCCTCGGGATACTTGTAGGGCAGCCCGAATTCAGCCAGGATGGCATGAATCTCGGCATTGTTCTCGCCAGCCTTTCCGAGAATATCAACTATCTCACCCTGAGGATTCTTGGCATCTTCGGGCCAATGGGTGATACGTACGATAGCCTTGTCGCCGGTCTTTCCGCCCTTGAGTTTGCCCTTGGGAATAAAGATGTCGGAGGCAAGATATTTTGAATCGGTAAGCAGGTAGGCGAAATATTTGTCGACCTGAAGTGTGCCAATGAAAGTCTGGTCTTTTTTCTCGATAATCTCGGTAACGATGGCCTCGGGTTCCTTACCCTTGACGCGTGCGGCAACGGCCACGCGCACACGGTCGCCATTGAGAGCGTGCATGGAATTGCGCTCGGCCACAAAAAGCGGCTCGCCGTCCTCATCGGTAATCACGCTGTTCTTGCCGTTCGAGCGACGCACGAAAACGCCCTCGGCCGACACCGTACGCTGCGGAGTCTTGTACTTGCCGGGGGCGACCTCGATAATGTCGCCGTCAAAAGCAAGTTCTGCCAGATAGAGAGCCACCGCGCGGTGATGGGCCGGCTGGTCCACACCTACCGCATGAGATACCTGTTTGTAGTTGAAAGTGCCGTTATTCTGTCCGGCGATATATTTGTCGACAGCTTCGCGGAGCTGTTTCTGCTGGAGTTTTGCTTTAGTTGAACGTGCCATACGTGATGGATTTTAGATAATGATAGAATCGCGATAAAAAGTTATACCCTTAAAACACCTGACGGGGGCATAACGTTTGATGCTCCCGTCAGACAATTAAAAAGTTTTATGCGTCAATGTTCGCGTAGTTGGCGTTTGACTCAATGAAATCGCGTCGCGGACCCACGTCCTCGCCCATAAGCATTGAGAAAATTCGGTCGGCTTCAGCCGCATCCGTGATCTGCACTTGCTTAAGCATGCGGTGTTCGGGACTCATAGTGGTGTCGCGAAGCTCCTTGTCGCTCATCTCACCAAGACCTTTGTAACGCTGGATGGTGGTGCGCTCGCCGTACTTGGATATGAACTGCTGCACCTGCTGGTCGGTCCAGCAATATTCCTCGACCTTACCGAGCTTGCACTTGTAGAGCGGCGGGGTGGCGAGGTAGAGGTAGCCTTGCTCGATGATGGGGCGCATGCGGCGGAAGAAGAAGGTCATCAGCAGGGTTGCGATATGGGCACCGTCGACGTCGGCATCGGTCATGATGATGATCTTGTGATAGGCGAGTTTGCTGAGGTTGGGCGCCTTGGGGTCTTCCTCCGTTCCGATAGTCACGCGGAGCGCACGGAACATATTGGTGATTTCGTCGCTGTCGAAAATTCGGTGTTCCATCGCCTTTTCCACATTCAGGATCTTACCTCGCAGAGGAAGAATAGCCTGGAAAACGCGGTCGCGGGCCTGCTTGGCAGTACCACCCGCGGAGTCACCTTCGACAAGGAAGAGCTCGCAGTCCTCGGCGGTTCGCGAAGAGCAGTCCCAGAGCTTGCCGGGAAGTCCACCTCCGACCAGCGGAGTCTTGCGGAGCACTTTGCGGCGGGCCTCCTGGGCAGCATGGCGGGCCTGGGCGGCGAGAATCACCTTTTCGACAATCACCTTGGCTTCCTTGGGATTTTCCTCGAGATAGTTGGCAAGCGCCTCACTCACTGCGGCACGCACGGCGGGAGCTACCTCGTTGTTGCCGAGTTTGGTCTTTGTCTGACCCTCGAACTGAGGCTCCATCACCTTGACGGAGATAACGGCTGTGAGACCGTCGCGGAAGTCTTCGCTGTTGATTTCCACCTTGGCGTTCTTGAGCAGGTTATTATCCTCGGCGTACTTTTTTAGAGTAGTGGTGAGACCGCCGCGGAAACCTGTAAGGTGTGTACCGCCTTCGATTGTGTGGATGTTGTTGACGTAGGAGTAGATATTCTCGTTGGAGGTAGTGTTGTAGGTCAACGCCACTTCAACGGGAATACCCTGACGCTCGGTATTGAGGTGGATAACATCGTTGATAAGCGATTCCTTGCTTGAGTCGATGTATTCAACGAACTCGCGAAGACCTTCCTTCGAGTAGAAAGTTTCCTTGCGGGGATTGCCGTCGGCATCGAGGTCACGCATGTCGCACAGGTGGAGTGTGATTCCCGCGTTAAGGAAAGCGAGATCACGCAGACGCTGCGCAAGGGTGGCATAAACGTATTCGGTTGTGGTGAAAATCGAACCGTCGGGCTTGAATGTCACGGTAGTACCGGTGGTATCGCTCTCGCCAACAATCATGAGTTCGGTGGTAGGCTTGCCGCAGCTGTACTCCTGGGCATAGATTTTGCCGTTACGGCGCACCTCGGCGCGCAGATAGGTGGAAAGCGCGTTCACGCAGGACACGCCCACGCCGTGCAGGCCGCCGGAAACCTTATATGAGCCCTTGTCGAACTTACCGCCGGCATGAAGCACGGTGAGCACAACCTCAAGGGCACTCTTATGTTCTTTTTCGTGCATGTCGACAGGAATTCCTCGACCGTTGTCAACAACAGTGATGGAATTGTCGGCATTGATGGTGACGTGAATATCGGTGGCGTAACCGGCAAGAGCCTCGTCGATGGAGTTGTCCACGACTTCGTAGACAAGATGATGAAGACCTTTTTCGGATATGTCGCCGATATACATCGCAGGACGTTTGCGCACGGCTTCAAGGCCCTCGAGGACTTGAATATTACTTGCGCTGTATTCCTCTTTTTGTTCTGCCATATTGTGTTTGGATAAAACTATATTATCGTGTATGAATTAGCAAACAAAGTTACGAAAATTTCCCAACTCAACCAAATAAATCTTCGCCATTTCCGGCAGATAAATCGGGAGGGTCGGGCATGTCTGACATGTCTGACTCATCCGACTCGTCCGAGGCTCCCGACACAATCAGAAATCGCCGGAAAAATTGAGAGGGCAGCCCCGTCACCGGGGTTGCCCTCTCGCTGTATATAGGTATTATTCAGGATTATTCGTTGCTTTTCTCAACTGCTGCAACTTCGGGATCTACACCCCACTGCTGCTGAGCGAGACGGCGGTAGTTGTTGTAGCGCCAGCGTGCGTTATCCTTGGCGGCGGCGAAGAGTTCGGCTGCTTCGGCGGGATACTGCTTCATTACGGAAGCGTAACGAACCTCACCCTTGAGGAAGTCTTCGAACTTATCCCATGCGGGTTCCTTGCTGTCGAGTGTGAAGGGGTTCTTGCCTTCATCTTCGAGAGCGGGGTTGTAACGCCAGAGGTGCCAGTAGCCACATTCAACGGCGCGGGCTTCCTCAGCCTGTGCGTGGCCCATACCCGACTTGATGCCGTGGTTGATACAGGGAGCGTAGGCGATGATGATGGAAGGTCCGTTGTAAGCCTCTGCCTCGCGGATTGCCTTGAGGGTCTGAGCCTGGTCGGCGCCCATTGCAATCTGCGCGCAGTAAACGTAGCCGTAAGTAGAGGCGATGAGGCCGAGGTCTTTCTTACGGATGCGCTTGCCGGAAGCGGCGAATTTGGCGATTGCACCAACGGGGGTAGCCTTGGAAGCCTGACCGCCGGTGTTGGAGTAGACCTCGGTGTCGACAACGAGCACGTTGACATTCTTACCGGAAGCGAGAACGTGGTCGAGACCGCCGAAGCCGATATCGTAAGCGGCACCGTCACCGGCGATAATCCACTGTGAGCGTGCTACAAGGAAGCCCTTGAGTTCGAGGATACCCTTGCAGATGTCGCAAGCGCATGCCTCGCAGAGGGGAACGAGCTTGTCGGCGATTTCGCGGGTAACGCCTGCGCTGTGGGAGTTTTCGAGCCACTGTGCGGCGAGAGCCTTGATTTCGTCGGTGCAGCAGCTACATTCCTGAGCCTGCTTCATAAGACCGGCGAGACGTTCGCGCATCTTCTCGGTGGCGATAGTCATACCGAGACCGAATTCAGCGAAGTCCTCGAACAGGGAGTTGGCCCAAGCGGGACCGTGACCTGCGGCGTTGGTGGTGTAAGGAGTCGAAGGAACCGAGCCGGAGTAGATTGAAGAACATCCGGTTGCGTTGGCAACCATTTCGTGATCGCCGAAGAGCTGGCTGATGAGCTTAACGTAGGGAGTTTCACCACAGCCGGAGCAAGCGCCGGAGAATTCAAACAGAGGAGTTGCGAACTGGCTGTTCTTCACGTTGGCCTTTACGTCAACGTGATTCTGCTTGGAAGTAACGTTCTTCACGCAGTATGTCCAGTCTTTCTGAACCTCGAGCTGGGTTTCGAGAGGCTTCATTGTGAGAGCCTTCACGCCCTTCTTGCCGGGACATACGTCAACACAGTTGCCGCAACCGAGACAGTCGAGGACGTCGACAGCCTGGATGAAGCGCATACCCTTGAAGGACGGACCGAGAGCGGGGATTGTACCTGCCTCGCCAAAGGGAGAAGCTGCGGTTTCAGCCTCATCGAGCACGAAGGGACGGATGGAGGCGTGGGGGCAGACGTAAGCACACTTGTTACACTGGATACAGTTTTCTTCGAGCCATTCGGGAACGAAAGCGGCAACACCGCGTTTTTCGTAAGCAGCTGTGCCCTGGTGCCATGTTCCGTCGGGAATTGCGGCGAAGTCGGAAACTTTCAGGTCGTCGCCCATCTGAGCGTTGATAGGACGAACGATATCGTTGATGAACGCGGGATCATCGTTAGCGGCCTTTGCAGGAACCTCGAGAGCTGCCCATGCGGGATCAACGTCGAGTTTCTTGTATTCGCCACCGCGGTCAACTGCGGCATAGTTCTTGTCAACAACGTCCTGACCCTTCTTGCCGTAGCTCTTGACGATGAATTTCTTCATCTGCTCGATGGCAAGGTCAACGGGGATAACCTCGGTGATGCGGAAGAAAGCGCTCTGGAGGATGGTGTTGGTACGGTTGCCGAGACCGATTTCCTGAGCGATCTTGGTTGCGTTGATGTAATAAACGGTGATGTTGTTTTCAGCGAAGTACTTCTTGATGTGTACGGGGAGGTTCTTTGCAAGTTCCTCACCTTCCCAGATGGTGTTGAGAAGGAATGTGCCACCCTTGCGGAGACCGCGGGTAACGTCGTACATATTAAGATATGCCTGAACGTGGCAAGCCACGAAGTTAGGAGTGTTCACCAGATAGGTGGAACGGATGGGGTCGTCACCGAAACGGAGGTGAGAGCAGGTGAAACCGCCCGACTTCTTGGAGTCGTAGGCGAAGTAAGCCTGGCAATATTTGTCGGTGTTGTCACCGATAATCTTCACGGAGTTCTTGTTTGCGCCCACAGTACCGTCGGCACCGAGTCCGTAGAATTTGGCTTCGTAGGTGCTTTCACCGCCGAGAGCCATTTCGGCACGGGGAGGAAGCGAGGTGAAGGTAACATCGTCGATGATACCGATAGTGAAGTGATCCTTGGGCTGGGGAAGAGCGAGGTTCTCGAACACTTCGATAATCTGGGCGGGAGTGGTGTCCTTGGAAGCGAGACCGTAACGGCCGCCTACAATCACGGGGGCGTCAGCCTTGCCGTAGAAACATTCCTTGACATCGAGGTAGAGAGGTTCGCCGTTTGCGCCGGGTTCTTTTGTACGGTCAAGCACAGCGATGCGCTTTGCAGTTGCGGGAACGGCAGCGAGGAAATGCTTGGCAGAGAAGGGGCGGTAGAGGTGAACGGCAACGAGACCTACCTTCTGACCCTGTGCGTTCAGGTAGTCGATAGCTTCCTGAGCGGCCTGGGTAACGGAACCCATGGCGATAATCACACGGTCGGCATCAGCGGCACCGTAGTAGTTGAAGAGGTGATATTCACGGCCTGTGATCTTGGAGATTTCAGCCATGTAAGCCTCAACGATTTCGGGCACAGCCTCGTAGTGGCGGTTGCAAGCCTCACGGTGCTGGAAGAATACGTCGCCGTTTTCAGCCATACCGCGGGCAACGGGAGCGTCGGGAGTGAGGGCGCGCTTGCGGAAGTCGGCAAGAGCCTCACGGTCGAGAAGCGGAGCGAGGTCTTCAGCCTCTACGGTCTCGATTTTCTGGATTTCGTGTGATGTACGGAAACCGTCGAAGAAGTTCACGAAAGGTACGCGCGACTTGATAGTCGAGAGGTGAGCCACACCTGCGAGGTCCATAACTTCCTGTACGGAACCTTCAGCCAGCATGGCGAAACCTGTCTGGCGAACGGACATAACGTCCTGATGGTCGCCGAAGATTGAAAGCGCATGCGAAGCGATTGTACGTGCCGACACGTGGAATACGGTCGGAAGCAGCTCGCCTGCGATTTTGTACATATTGGGGATCATCAGCAACAGACCCTGCGATGCGGTGTAGGTTGTGGTAAGCGCACCTGCCTGGAGAGAGCCGTGAACAGCGCCTGCTGCGCCACCCTCCGACTGCATTTCCTGCACGAGGACTGTTTCACCGAAGATGTTTTTGCGACCGGCAGCCGCCCACTCGTCAACGTATTCGGCCATCGTCGAAGAGGGCGTGATGGGATAGATGGCGGCAACCTCGGAGAACATGTAGCTCACATGGGCTGCGGCCTGATTACCATCGCAAGTCAAGAATTTCTTTTCTTTGCTCATAATTGTTTGTATCGTGGATTATATACGAAATTTGTTTATGACTCTGACAAACAAGGAAAACACGTTTGGCGCAGTATACACGTGCGCACACGTTTTCACGGCTGCAAAAATACGAATTTTTATCCAATCCTCAAAAAAAATATATCCCTTAAAAACAGCAGTTCCCGAACGGCACAGGGGCGTTCGGGAACTGCGATATGATTTATTAACAAACTTTTACCGGATTACGGCTTTCAATACAGAGCCGGATGCGTGCACCACGTACACTCCCGCAGCGGGAACAGTCACGCGGGCTTCACCGGAAACAGAGACCTCGCCGCGGCCAACAAGTTTGCCGTCGATGCCATAAACCTCAACAATGGAGCCGGATTCGCCGCAATATACGACATCACGACCTTCGACTGCGAGCACGGAACCATCGGCGGTAACACCGCTGACACCGGAATTGGAACTTGTAAGGTCAACCTCGCGTGTCACCGACACCTTCGACTTCTCACCTGCGGCATTGAGCGCCGTCACGGTGTAGGAATAAAGAGTTGAGGTAGCGCTGTTGACTTTCACGGGATATGAAGTCACATTGCCCACGGCAAGCTCATTGTATCCGTCGAGCACCTTCGACACATTGCCTTCGGTGACAATCTCAACGTCGTCGACTGCCGCATTTCCGGAATAAGTCTTGTGATATACGAATTTTACCTGACGTATTCCATCGGGGACATCCGAGACAGAGTGGGTTTCTCCGGATTTATTATTCAAGGGCTGAACCACATAGAGCGATTGCCATTCGCCGGACTCGTCGCTACGTCCGAGAATCTCGAGGCTGTTGGATTCATCGGCCTGTGCTCCCATTGTCCAGAACTTGATTGAACGGACAGGGGTGTCATACAGGCAAGTCACAAGTTCATGCTCGCTTTTCGACATTTTAAGCGAGGGAACTGATTCTCCTGCCATATTGGATGACGTCTTTGTGTATGCTTCGCCGTTGTAGGTCCAACCTGTGGGGAGTGTCACCTTAGTGTCGCCGCTCTTTCCGAAGTCGGCATTATCGGTGCGAGCCTCGCCCTTGACAGTGCTCGAAACTGTGAGCAGATAGCCTACGGCGCCGTCGAGCGCATTCCAGCAGGCGGTAAAGCCACCCAGGCTTACCTCGGTAGCCTCAAGAGTGGATGGAGCGGTGAAGCTGAATCCGAGCTTGGGAGTGGTGAAAGATATCTCTCCACAGGCATCTGAGACGCTTGCTCCGGCTGCCGCACGAAGAGTGGCGAAATACTGGGTCTCGGATGCCGCTCCGTCGAGCACGTAAGTCGACACATCGCCCGTGTGGAGATCCTTCACGAGATAAACCACATCGCCCTCGCGGGTGTAAACATCAAGTAGATAATCGGTGGCGAAGTCTACATTCTGCCATGTGAACACCACTGTTCCGTCCTCACGCGCATCAGCGGCGAAGCCTTCGGGAACTGTAAGCTCGCGGTTGCCGCCAAGCACATCAAACGAGATAATACCTGCCGAATTTTCAGCGATATTGGTGATGGGCATATTGATGGGGAGGCCGCTCTGGGTCTTGAACGCAGGCGAGGTGCTCGAGGTGAACGAAGTTTTATTTCTTGTTCCGGGCCACGAATAAGTTGCCATCGTCGCATCATTCAGGCTGTTGGTCGTACCTCCGGCTTCGACGATATCTACTCGCTGACGGCTCTGGGTATTATTTACCTTGTTGCTGTCCCATACGGACTGATCGAAGTCAACATGCCATATGAGCATGCCGTGGCCGGGGAGATACTTGTCCCAGCCTTCCTGCTGACGGTTCTCGAAAAGGAAGAACTCCTTCTCCGAACATGAGTAGATGCAGGCTTCGTTGGAGGTGATGGGATTGAGAATTATGCTCTCGGCCTGAGTGAGTTCGTGGGGCTCAATCCATCCCATGGCATTACGTTCGTAAACCGAATAATTGGGAGGGGTGCAACCATTGTTGTTGTAAGGGCCGTAGTCCATAACCGACCACGCTCCGGGGGTATAGGTTGCCGAATTACTGGTTGTATGATAAAGGTCGGGCAGACCCATCACATGCGAGAATTCATGAACGAAAGTGCCCACGCCGTCAGGACGGCTCTGCTCCCATTCATTGGAGCATGCGTAGCGGTTGAGCAGCTTGCCGTCGTAGTACTTTGTCACGCCGGCACCGTCAACGATATCCCAGGAATGGGGCCATACGGTGTCTTCGGAGCCGTAGGATGCCTCGCCTTGTCCGGCATAGAAAACGAATACATTGTCGATTGCGCCGTCGTTGTCCATGTCGTACTTGGAGAAGTCAACCTGGCCGTCGAGGATGTCGCAGGCATGGATAACCATTTCCTCGGGGTGCATGTCGTCGCCATATCTGTCATTGCCTCCGTAGTAGCTTCGCTTGTTGGGAAGGGTGACAGGACCGAGAACGTCGAAAACAGGACGGAAACTGTTGTTGGACTGCTCGCGGAAGTATTCGGCAGCACAGCCGGTACCGCCGTAAGTGTTGAATCCGTCAAGATTGAGCATATCACCGAAATATTCGGCGGGATTCGATACCTGGAATTTATAATCGGAATATTCAACCAGTATCACCAGTCCGCGGATGTCGCCCGTGCGGGGAAACGCGGTTGAGAACAGGCCTACACCTGAATTGGGAGACTTGCGGGGCGAACGGCGCACATCAAGAGCACCGCGCACGGCCTCAACATCCACTTTAGCGACAGCGGCACGCGCAGCCGAAGAACGACGGGCTACATCAGTAGCCTTGACATCGCTGAGCACGATTTTACCGTCGTTGTCAAGCGACGCGAAACGCAGGAGGCCATCTTCGCCCGTGAGCATGGGCACACCGTCCTCCGACAGATAATAGTGATTGTACTCGTCGCCGACACGCATTACCTTCACGGTAGTGCCATCGGGCTGAGGCAGGTCAATGAAGACCCTCTTTGCCGGAACTGCGTTCATCACGAACGCTCCGGCAACGCCTGCGGCTGCAAGCAAGGTGATAAAGTTTTTTTTCATTCCGGATGGATGGATAATGTTTTAGGTTTACTTTCCAAAAAATCCGCTTTTCCCAAAGACGAGTCAAAGGGAGAAGCGGACAAAAATACAAAATTTTATCGAATAATGCGGATTTTTTCGCCAAATTCGCGAAAAACGCTTCATAATTTCATTCGGGATTCTGCAAATGCTCCAATTCCGACGGATGTTTGCGGAAATATTGCTTGAGGAGTTCGCTGATGTCAAAGTAATATCCGGCATTTTCAGCTCCGGAACTGTTGCGTGTGAGGATGTAGTCGAAACCCGGCGGAACAAATTCCTGCTTCACTGCCGTAAGCCCGGAAAGGTTGAGGAAGTCATACTCATGCTGCGGATACACCACAATGCGCGCATTGTCGGTATCAACACCCGTACCCGAGCGGGCAATCACGAGAAGAAGATGATTCAGCTTGTACTGCCATATCTTCGCGAGGTCATATTTGCCGTTCTGCTCATACACATAAATGCGGTTGGTGAGCTGCCGCAGGTCAACCGGATTATCGTCAAGGGCCTGTGTGGCATAGTCGGCCATCTTGTTGCGGTCGGAGCGGGTGCGGTTCTGCTTCGAGTAGACAGGCTGCAACTCCTGGAGCAAGCGCGGATTGGGCGACTCGCGATAGGGGTCGTAATCTTCCTGAAAGAAAGTGCCGTAATAGAAATATTGGAACTGCTCATCAGTCATGGTCGTGTCATTTGCCATGAACAATTTGTGCAGACGCGGATAGTAGTATTCGGAATTTTCGTCGGTCGAAGCCTTTTCGATGGCCTCAAGGTCGGGGCGTCCCAGCTCACTGTGGACCACAGCCTTTTTGGCAGCCGTGGCGGCCTGCGAACGAATGGTTGCGGCAGGAACAAGCAAGAGTGTGAGAAGGATGGCGTATATGGAGGTTTTCTTCATCTGGAGTCGTGTTGGAATGTGTGGTAAGGAAACCGTTTCATACAAAAGTAGCGAAATTTGCACGTTGCGTTACACGGGAATAATGATTTTTTGCAACAATTCACATAAATTGTCACGACAACAAGGCCGTGACATCCACATAATTTTTCTGTCAATCGCCGAAAAAAATTGCGTATCTTCCAAAACTTGACTATTTTTGCGCGTGTCAAGAAGTTGACAACTATTTACTGAAAACATAACCAAACATCGACTATCCGGATTAATAAACCGTAAAATCACATGAACTTTAAATCTTACGCCTGCAAGCTGCTCGCGACAACTTGCATCTGTGCCGCTGGCACACTCTCAGGCGCAGCCCAAGGGGTCACAATCAGTCTCGACCCCACAGCCAAAGGCGCCGCTATCGGAGACCTCCACTACGGAATTTTCTTCGAGGAAATCAACCATGCCGGCGACGGCGGCCTGTACGCCGAACTCATCCGCAACCGCTCTTTCGAGGACAACACAAGCACCGCTGCCAACTGGTCGCGCATAGGCTCAGCCACAATCGGAATCACCACCGATGGCATGCTGAACGACGCCAACAAGGCGGCTCTCAAACTCAACTTCACCAACCCCGGCGACGGCGTTTCCAACACGGGCTACTGGGGCATCAACGCTGTCGAGGGTCGTCAATACGCACTCTCGTTCTGGGTGAAAGGCGCTTGGGACGGCACGCTCACGGCATCACTCGTCAAGAGCGACGGCACTTCGGCCGGCTCGGTCGACATCCCCGTGAAGTCTACCGACACATGGCAAAAAGTCACAGCCACGCTCACCGCCACGGCATCAGATACCAAAACAACCTTCCGCCTGACAGGCTCGAAGGCCGGCTCTATCGTCATTGACGTTGTGAGCCTCTTCCCGCCCACATACAAGAACCGACCTAACGGTTGCCGCCCCGACCTGGCGGAAATGCTTGAGGCCATGAAACCAAGCTTCGTGCGCTTCCCCGGCGGATGCTTCGTGGAAGGACAGGCGTCCGGCACCGGAAACAACCGCTTCGAATGGAAAAAATCAATCGGCCCGATCGAGAACCGTCCCGGACACTGGAATCAGAACTGGGGATATCGCGCCACCGACGGCTTCGGATTCCACGAAATGCTCCAGCTCACCGAAGACCTCGGTGCCGAACCGCTCTACGTTGTAAACATCGGTCTCGGACACGACTGGCTCGTGGACTACCGCGAAATTGACGAGTTCATTCAGGAAGCTCTCGACGCCATCGAGTACTGCAACGGAAGCACAACCTCAACATGGGGCGCAGTACGCGCGGCAAACGGCCATCCCGAACCTTTCAACCTCCGCCTGCTTGAAATAGGCAACGAGAACTACCAGACCGACGCCAATCAGCAGAGCGACCACTACGCCGAACGCTACCGCGCCTTCTACGATGCCATCAAGGCCAAATATCCCGACATGATTCTCATCGGAAACGTGGAGGCCTGGGGCACCGACGACCCCACTTGGCGTAATCCGCATCCCGTTGATGTTGTCGACGAACACTACTACCGCAATCCGGCATGGTTCCTCAACCAATACGGAAAATATGACAACTACGACCGCTCCAAACCCAAAGTATACGTAGGCGAATATGCCGTGACACAGGACTTCGGTACAAACGGCCACCTCAATGCCGCCCTCGGCGAGGCCGCCTACATGCTCGGAATGGAGAACAACTCCGACGTGTGCGTGATGAACAGCTACGCCCCAATTTTCATCAACGAGGACGACCAGTGCTGGAAACCCGACATGATACGTTTCAACACCCACACCGCGTTCGGAACTCCGTCGTACCACGTGCAGAAACTCATGTCGAACCTCCACGGCAAGCAGAACATCCGCCGCACCGAATCCGGCAACATCGTAACCACCGGCCATAAAATCGCCCTGAGCACATGGAGCACATGCGCCACATATGATAATGTAAAAGTGACAGCCGCCGACGGCTCCGTGGTTTTCTCCGATAACTTCTCAAGCGCTTCGTCCGTGTGGAGCGCCGATGGCGGCACATGGACCGTTGCCGACGGCGTTCTTGCCCAGACCGATGCCTCGATGCAAGGCAAGGCATACGTGGCCGACATCACCCTGCCCGACTCTTACACCTTTGAAGTTGATGCTGTGAAGAAATCAGGAAACGAAGCCTTCCTCGTGGCCTTCAACTACGGTGATTCGGGCAACTATTGCTGGTGGAACATCGGCGGCTGGGGTAACACAGCCCACGCCATCGAGGTGTGCAACAACGGCGCGAAGACTTCCTACGGATACACCGGCGGCACTATCGCCACAGGACGCACCTATCATATTAAAATAGAGGTAAACGGCGAACACATCCGCTGCTACCTCGACGACAGTCTCATCCACGACATCACCCTGCCCGTACAGCGCAAGGTATATGTGGCATCGTCGATTGACGAGGAAGCCGGTCTGATGTATGTTAAACTCGTGAACGCATCAGCCGACAATGTGCCCGTTACTCTAAACATCGCCAACGGCTCCTTTGTGGGAACCGAGGACGTGACAGTGCTCTCTTCGGCCAACGGAACCGACGAAAACAGCATGGCTTCGCCCATGAATGTTGCCCCGGCCTCCGGAAGTATGGACGCCATTACCGACGCATCGGCCACCTACACCGCCCCGGCATACTCGCTGAGCATCCTGCGTCTTAAGATTTCCGACATTCCTGCATCAACTCCGGGCGCCAAACCTTCCGAAGCTGCCGAGCAGGCCGTGCGCGATGAGCTCGCTGCCCTCGCGGCCAAACTCACCGCCCTGCATGCATCCACAGCCCTTCCTACCAGCACCTCCGCAGGCGCAGAGCTGACATGGAGCCTCAGCGGCCATGATGCCACTCTGCTTGGCGTGGCACAAGGAAAGTGGACAGCACGTCTCAACGTTGCCTCCCCGCTTACCAATGAATCGCCCGTCACCGGCGCCGTACTCACCGCATCCGTAAAATACCCCGACGGAGCCGCCGGAACTATTGATTTCCCCGTGACCGTTTCCGCTTCCGACGGCATGTACGGCTATCTCTACTGCTACATGAACGCCGAAAAGGAAATCACCAACTTTGCACTCGGTACAGCCGAAGACCGCGGAAAATCGTTCACCGAACTTCTCGGCGGAGCGGAGGTGTTCGACACCAACGCTTTGGCGGCAATAGAACACGGCACTCGCGACGCCTTCCTCGCCCGCGGACGTAACGAGGGTGAATATTTCATGCTCGCAACCGACATGTGCGTGGCTACATCCAAGGTATGGAACAACTACGGCATTGACATGCTCCGCTCTTCCGACCTCATTCACTGGGAGGGCAAATCGTTTGACTTCCGCCAAGGAAAATCCATCTTCTCCGACCCCGGAGTCACTACCACCGAATTTCCCACTGATGCCGACTATGCCAAAATTGACCGTGTGTGGGCACCCCAGTGGATATGGGATCAGAGTGCCGACGGCGGTCGCGGGGCCTACCTCGTGTACTATTCAATATCAAGCAGCGGTGTAACACCCGTCCACGACCGCATCTATTACTCCTACGCCGACAAGGATTTCAAGACCCTCACCCAGCCGCGTCTTTTCTACGACCCCGGATATTCCGTGATTGACGCCGACATCGTCTATAATCCTTACGACGGGCTCTACCGCATGTGTATCAAGCATGACGGCGCACCTGCCAGCGAAGCCGGAATCTACATCCTGACTTCCGACCGCCTTACCGACGGGGAATGGACCGAGACTCTCCACATCACAAGCGAAGGCGGAGAAGCCGTCGAGGCCGCTACCCTGATGCGCCTGATTGATGAAGATAACTACAACCTCTATTTCATGCGCTACACCGGAGGTTCGGCCTACAAGGTGTGCGAGATGGATCACCTCGCATCTTCGGCTCTCCCGCCCGAGGTCGTTGCCGGCACAGGCAGCTTCCAGCACGGTTCTGTAATGCACGTGACCTACGACGAATACACCGTGCTCCAAAGCTGGAGCGACGTGACCGCCCTGCTCAAGGAAGCCCGCGAATCCGGCTCCGAGGTGTTCACAAGCGCCATCGTACAGGCTGAGGCTGCCCTTGAATACACCTCAGTCGCCGACCTTGCCCGCGAACTCCCCGCCGCGCTTCAGGCTCTCCGCGAGGCAAAAACCGAGTATATCAAGGAAGTGATGGGCGGTGGCGACAAGCAGACCGACATCACATTCATGCTCAACAACCCGAACTTCAATTCCGGCGGCAGCGGCTGGAGCGGAACGAGCTTCACCGCCGCATCCAACGGCGTGGCCGAACACTGGAACAAGACTTTCGATACATATCAGGTGCTTCAGTACATGCCCGCAGGACATTACACACTCACATGCTCGGGATTCTACCGCAACGGCAGCAAAGCAACATATCCGGCCCACGTCAACGGCACCGAAGAATTGCTTGCGAAACTTTACCTTAACGAGAACGAGGCGCCTTTCATGTCGCTCTACGACTCATCGGCTCCTTACACCAATTCGCCCTACACCTATCCTGACAACGTGTCGCAGGCCAACACTGCCTTCAACACAAAACAGGCATATACCGACAATGGTGTGACAACGGTGCTTTACGAACCCGGTGACCTCCGCGTGGGCATACGTAAGACCGCATCCGTTGGCGACGACTGGACTTGCTTCGACAATTTCAAACTCGTCTACAATCCCGACTTCACGGGCGTTGAGAGCGTTGTACTTGACAACGAGGAAGAAGCCACCGTTAATGTCTACTCCATCACCGGAGTCCTCCTCCGCGCAGGAGTAGACCGTTCGGAAGCCGTCTCCGGTCTCGCCCCCGGCCTCTACATCGTAGGCAAGCGAAAGGTCGTTGTCCGCTAAGAGCATTTTCGCTCAGGTGAAAGTATAAAGGTGAAAAGTGAAGATTAATGCGTCTTCGCTTTTCACCTTTAACTTTTCACCTTTAACATTCCTCCCTCCACTTTTATTCACTATCTTTGCAGAAAATCATATCAACGCAAAATAATTATCATGCAGTCCATCTCCCAACGTGTACAGAATCTCGCCCAGTCGCAGACTTTGGCAATGTCCCAGAAAAGCAACGAACTCAAAGCTCAGGGAATCGACGTAATCAACCTCTCGGTAGGCGAACCCGACTTCCCTACCCCGGCCCACATCAAGGCCGCCGCAGAGAAAGCCATCGAGGATAATTTCAGTTTTTACAGCCCCGTACCCGGCTACATGAGCCTGCGCAAGGCAATAGCCGCCAAGCTGACACGCGAAAACGGCCTCAGCTTCGCACCCGAACAAATCGTTGTAGGTAACGGAGCAAAACAGGCCTTATGCAACGTGATTCTTGCAACAGTTAATCCCGGAGATGAAGTTATCATCCCCACTCCGGCATGGGTAAGCTATGTGGAGATGGTGAAACTCGCCGAGGGCAAGAACGTGCTCGTACCCGCAGGCATCGAACAGGATTTCAAAATCACTGCCGCACAACTCAAGGAAGCCATCACCCCCCGAACACGCGCCCTGCTGCTCTGCTCTCCCTCAAATCCCACCGGCAGCGTCTACACCAAGGCTGAACTTCAGTCGCTCGTCGATGTCCTGGCTCAATATCCCGACATACTCGTCATAGCCGACGAAATATACGAACACATCAACTACACCGGCGGAGAATTCACCTCCATGGCATCGTTCCCCGAACTCGAAGGTCGTGTTGTCGTAATCAACGGCGTATCCAAGGCATATGCCATGACCGGATGGCGTATCGGTTACTGTGCCGCCCCGGTGGAAATAGCCAAAGCCGTGACAAAGCTCCAGGGGCAATACACCTCCGGCGCATCGTCGATAGCACAGAAAGCAGCCGAAGCAGCCTACGACGGTCCTCAGGAATGTGTTGAGGAAATGCGCAAAGCCTTTATGCGCCGCCGCGACCTCGTTGTGCGTCTGGCCCGCGAGATTCCCGGATTCAAGGTTGCCGAGCCCAAAGGTGCCTTCTACCTCTTCCCCGAAGTGAGCGGATTGCTCGGCAAGACCTTCCGCGGCCGCACCATCAACACCTCCGGTGACCTCGCCATGTACCTTCTCGAAGAAGCACATGTAGCAACTGTTGACGGCGCCGCCTTCTGCGCTCCCGGCTACATCCGCTTCAGCTACGCCACCTCCGACGAAAACCTCGTTGAAGCCATGCGCCGCATCCGCGAAGCCCTCAGCTAATTCATCACATATCCCTACATAAGTACCGCCGCGGTAGAGACAATGCTCAGCCGCGGCGGTTTCTTTTATCGGAATTTATAATATCTGGCAAAAATTTGGATATGGGAGGTGATAGTAAATGAATGATTTAGCTTCACTTTTCACCTTTAACCTTTCACCCAAATTCAAGCGCCTTTCACGGCCAGTTCTGGAGAATCATGATCTGGCGGGGGGCGAAGGTCATTTCTTCGGCGATGGTGACTTCCTCGCCGGAGATTACGTCGTGACGGCGGCTGCCATAGGGAAGAACCTCGGCAGTACGCTCCATCGTGACGGTGAGAGGTGTGTCGTTGCCATTCATCAGCACCACTACCTGACGGTCGCCGAGACGGCGCTCATAGGCATAGATTCCGTTCTGCGGCATGAAATGCTTTAGACGACCGCGGGCAATGACATCGTTGGCCTCACCACGGCGCCAGTGCAGGAGTTTTGAAAGGAAATCCCATGCCTCGTTCTGCTTTTCGCTGCGGCCTTCGGCAGTGAAGGCCGAAACAGTGTCGCCGGGGAATCCGCCGGGGAAGTCGCGGCGCACATAGCCGTCGGAACCTTCCTTCGAACCGTTCATGAGAATCTCCGTGCCGTAATAAATCTGCGGAATACCGCGCGAGGTCAGCAGAAACGCCTGCGCCTGCTTCCACGAGCCAAGGCTGTCGGGTTCTTCAAGGAGGAAACGGTCGGAATCGTGATTGTCGAGGAAGGTGAGAATCTTCTGCGGATCGGGATAAAGGAAATCTTGCGACAGATGGTCGTAGATGCCGTTAAGTCCGTTCCACGGGTCGGTTTGGTCGTTGAAAGCCTTGCGCCCGTTGATGATATAATGGAAATCCATCACTGTGGGCAGGTTGGTTTCCTTGGGATTAAGGCGATTGCCGCGCTGCCAGAAAGCGCCTCCAGCCTCGTTGCCATACCAGCACTCTCCCACGATATTAAACTCGGGATATTCGCGGAGCACGTCGGCAGCCCAACGCGACATTCCCTCCATATCGGCATAGGGATAGGTGTCCATGCGTATGCCGTTGATTTTGGAGGTCTCGATCCACCAGATTGAGTTCTGAGTGAGATACTTCATCACATGCGGATTGCGCTGGTTCAGGTCGGGCATTTCCTTCACGAACCAACCGTTGACCGTATGGTCCAGGTCATAGTCGGACGCATAGGGGTCATGCACCGTAGTAAGGCGAAAATTCGTGAGCACATCGCCCTCAGGGTGATTGTACCAGTCCTTCATCGGCATATCCTTCATCCAGGGATGGTTGGAGCCGGAGTGGTTGAAAATCATATCCATCACCACTTTCAGACCTTTCTTCTGCGCCTCGGCAACAAGCGAGGTCCAGTCGTCGTTGGAGCCGAAACGGGGGTCGATACGGTAGTAATCGGTCGTTGCATAGCCATGATACGAACCGCCGGGCATGTCATTCTCAAGCACAGGACAGAGCCATATGGCCGTTACGCCCAGCGAGTCGATATAATCAAGGTGGTCGGCCACACCCTTCATGTCGCCTCCGTGGCGACCGTTAGGATTGGAGCGGTCGTTTGCCACGGGATATTCAAGTCCTGCCGTGAGGTCGAGTTTCGGGTCGAGACCTTTTGCAAAACGGTCGGGCATGAGCAGGTAGAGCACGTCGGAGGCATCAAATCCCGTGTAATCCTCGCCCCGGCGGTCACGCGCGAGCAGAGGATACGGCACCGTGCATTTGCGGCCTTTCACACTCAGTCGGATATCCATCGTGCCGGGAAGCGTCTCGGGAGAGATGGTGAAGTAAAGCAGCTTGTAGTTGGGGCTGTCAAGACGTACGTCTTCGACAAGGCTGATGCCGGGATAATCCACCGACACGTCAGCGGCAGCTATGCCGGGGCCGGTAAGAAGCACCTGAAGGGAATCGGAGACCATGCCTGTCCACCAGCATGGCGGCTCGACGTTGGTGACTTCCAACGGTGCTTTGCGCGCGCCGAACACCGATGCGGCTCCGGCGGCCAGCCCAAGTAGTAATAAAGAGAGTCGTTTCATATTTCAAGATAAAAAGCAGTATGATGCACTAATCTAATGGAGACAAACCGGCGTCCTCCGGACGCCATTATCATATGGTATGGTAACCCCGCACACCTCCGGCATAAAGCCTGCGGTGTGCGGGGTTACTAAATAATCAGGGTCTTTCTTTGAAAGCGTCTACGCCGATAACCTCCGGACGCACATTAGCTGTTACCTAATTAAAGATAATACTTATTTCGCGGTGAGGGTTGCGGTGTAGGGAACGCTTGAGAGGTCGAGAACGATATCAAACTCGCCTGCTCCGGGAGTAGCCATGTTGCCACCGTCCTGAACGAGCTCAAACTCGTTTCCGCCAAGGTTGATGTCCCAACCGTCGTTGGCGCGGAACTTATACTCACCTGTGGCGTTGAACTTCACTGTACCTGTCCACTGGAGGAAATCGGCGGAAGGAGTGAGGGGAGTCGAAGCATCCCAGCCTGCGGGAGTAGCGTCGCCGATAACACCGATAGTGTTGATGGCAGTAAGGGTATAAGTCAGACGGGCAACGTCAACATTCGCCCAATAAAGACCTTCGGCAGCATTGAGGTTGCCTGCGCCGCCATCTTTGGTGAGCTGGCCTTCAACGCCGGTGGAACCGTAGTTGATGCCGTCCCAGCCGGGAGTGCTGGTGAACTTGTATTCGCCGTTAAGGGAAGCATATCCGAAGAAGTTGATATGATCCTCGGTGGCAAGTACCTGGCATGCTCCGTGGTTCCAGCCGTTGCTGTTACCGGGCGTGTAAAGGTAGTCGGCTGCGGGAATGAACTCGTAGGAGCTTTCTTCCATATTGATTACAAGGACGTACGCACCGGCTTCCTTGATGTTACCTGCTCCGGGTTCGGGAGTGGCCTCATTTTTGCCCACGAGAAGACCCGCCATAGCGCTGTCGCCGTTCTCGGCAACACCGAACTGAGAGTAATCCTCATCGGTCCAGTCGCCTGCGGCCACTGTGGACTCGGGAACAATCTTCCACCACCAGTCGGATGTGGTCTCAACATAGAGAGCGAACACGGGGTCATCGTAAGGATCCTTGCCGGAGTGCTGCATCTTTACAGCGTCGGCAACGCCCCAGTTGTTGATAGTTCCAAGAACATAGTAGTTCTGTTCAATCACCATACCTGCGGGGAAAGGCAGCACAGTCATATTGAAGGGGCCGTAGATGTTGTCGAGACCGCCTACTGTCGCAACCTGTTTGTCGTAAACAGTATTGAGGAGGAAACGAACGGAAATTTCCTTTGCCTTGGAGCTCTTGGAAATCTTGTTGTAGAACACGCCCTGAAGATCGTCGGGGTTGACAAGTACATTATATGTACCTTCGGCATCTTCAACAGCTTCGGCTGATGCGGGAACAACTGCTGAAGTAGAGAAGTCGTTGGCCGAGATTTCAAGCACGGGCTGAAGGGTGTAACCTTCGGGAAGAAGCGTGTTGCTTACAACAGCCACCACGATGTTTTTTCCTTCGTTGCTGAGCTGCTCGAGGGAATATTCGCCACCTTCGGTGAGAGCGTTCTCCACTTTCACATCCGCTGCATTGAGCACGGTGCTCTGCGGATTGGTCTGGGGCTGCGGATTGGGTTCTTCGTAGTCGTCACAGGCAGTAAAGCCGAGAGCTGCAAATGCCGCGAGACCGTATATTGCAAATTTTTTCATGTTGTTTCTGGAAATTTTTCAGTGATGCTCCGGGCGGATGGTTACGCCCGGAGCGGGATTGATTATTCCTGTTTGAATGATACAGTGCGGTTATTGGTGTCCACGGTGAATACCATGTTGCAATCCTGGTCGATTTCAAACGCCCAGTTGCCCTTTCCTAAGACGTACGAACCGTTGTAGGTTCCACCCGCGAGGGTGCAGGCAACATCGCCGTCATTTTCGGCAGCGCCAATCTGGTTGGGATTGTTCCAGCCGTCGCTCTCGCTGAGTGAGAGGGCAAAACGGAAGTTAAGGTGACCGGCGGGCACTGCGAATGTTCCGGTGTAGATGCCGGAGTCGCTGTTGTCGACCAGACGGTAGTTGGCAAACGAAGCGGCATTGCCTTCTTCGGGTGCGCCCCAGCCGCTGAGACTGCCCACGAGGTAGATATACTTCGACACGGTAACTTCGCTTTCACCTGCGGTGATTGTGAGAGTGATGTTCTTGGAATCGGACATGTCAACCACGATAGTCATCTTGCCTTCAGTCCAGTTCGGGAAGTTGAACGCACCCTTACCTTTGACAACCGGTGTTGTGAAACTTGCACCCTCGGCATTTGTAAGATCGGGGAAGTCAATGGGATTGTCGTCAGGCTGAGAACCGTAAGAATCCGCATCCCATCCCGTGAGAGCTGTATAGAAGCGGAACATCGGAGCTGTGGGCATCACAAATACACCTGTGTAGACCTTAGATCCGATAGCGTCCTTGGGCTCGGTGAGTTTCCAGTCTTCATAGTGAGCCGCATTAGCTTCGGTAGGACCGGCCCAACCTTCGGGAGAACCCACAAGGTAGATACAGCCGGGCTGCGGCACAGCGAAATAAGTGCGGACATTGTTGTACGATACAACGTTCGATACAATCTTGGAACTTTCCACTCCGGAAAGTTGCGCGATGGTACGGAAGTACAATTGGTCTACTCTGGCAGGATCGCCATAGAAATCCTCGAACTGCTCGGGTTCCTCGATTCCCTGAAGTTTACATATTGCTTCAGCAATCTTTTCCTGCTTGAGCATAAGGCGAGCCTGTGTGGGGTCGACCGGTTCAAGCGATTCGAAAGTCGCGAAGTCAGGGCTGAGAGACATTTCAGCCGAATATTCGGTAATTGCCGAGTAGCCGTAATCGGGCTGGGAGGAAACAAGCTCGAGGGTGGCGCCTTTCTCAAGAGCGATGTACTGATCCTGCATCGCAGGCACGTTCAGCACGTAGGTTGTGGGCGCCTGGTACACCGGGTCGCGGTCTTCGGAGCAGGAACTTACCCCGAGAACTACGGCAGCGGCTGCCATGAATATAGATATTTTGTTCATGATTTATATTCTTTGAAAGTTTTGAAGGGGTTGTAATCAATAGCCGGGGTTCTGTACGTAGCCGTTACGTGTAACCACGGTTGCGGGAATAGGATATACATTGAAGTAGGAAGGAAAGTCACGGCCGTTAGACTGCTTGTACTTCCAGTTCCAGGTATAGCCAGAAATCCACTTGCCGTAGCGGATGAGGTCGGTACGGCGGTTACATTCGGTGTAGAGTTCGCGCTGACGCTCACGCTGCAGTTCGGTAAGGTTGATGCTTGTGTATGCTTCCATACCGGCACGTTCGCGGATGTAGTTGGTATATTTGAGAGCCTTGGCTACATCACCTCCGCCGTTGAGCGCTGCTTCAGCCGCAGAGAGGTAGATTTCGGCCAGACGAATCATAGCATAGTCGATTCCGAGAGGATCAACGGGTGCGGGAGAAAGGTCTTCGTCGATTTCGTTGAAGTCGTTGATATACCAGTTGGTGAACTTCACGGCAAGATAACCGTTGTCGCCCCAGTTAGGCTGGTCGAACACGCCGTTCTGAACGTTGAATCCGTCCTTGGAAGTCTTCCAGAACTTGGTACGCACATCGGCGGATGTAGCCATTGTTGCATCGTCCCATTCGAACACTTCAACAAACTGAGTGCGGGCACTCATACATTTCCAACCGTTTCCGGAGTTGTATTCAGCCTGGGTGCAAGTGAAGTCGGCATCGCCGGGAGCGTCACCAATCCATGCGTTGCACATGAAACCGCCGTTTGCGTAGCTCTTCAGGCCGAGACCTTCAGCCGACAGAGTTGCGGATTCCTGGGGAATGTTCCAGATGAGTTCGTTGATATCGGATGCACCGCCGATGGAGAAAGCCTTATTGTTATAGGCGAAGTTCTGATGGTAGCCGTAGCAGAGACCGGTAGCGTCGCCGGTGCTCGAAACGAAACCACCCTTGCCGAGACGTGCGATTACCGCTTCAGCGTGGTCGAAACAATCTTTCCAACGCTCGATGCCTGTATAGACTTCGGCATTGAGATAGAACTTCACGAGCAGAGATTCAGCCACGTCAAGACCTACATATCCGTAGGGAGGACGGTTGTTGGGATCGTTTTCCTTATAGTAAGCCACGATGTCCTCGAGGTCTTTTGTAACTGCGTCGAACACCATACGGCGACCCTCGGCGAAGTCAGTACTGAGCTGGGGAGCAATTTCGCCCATAGCCACTTCCTCGGTAGCCCAGGGCACATTGCCGAAGCAGTCGATAAGATAGAAGTAGCAGCCTGCACGGAGGATTCGGGCCTGACGGCGGAATTCATCACGGATTGCGATTTCCTCGTCGGTTGTGCAGCCGAACTCGTTCTGGAGGAAGTTGTTACACAGAGCCACATTCACCATGAAACGTGAGTATGTACCCATTGCCACACCGTTGTTGTCGGGCACGATACCATACTGGAAGTTGGGATCCACGGCATCGTTACTCGGCAGCCAGTTGGCTTCATCGGTAGGTATTTCCTGAAGGATGAATACAGAGCGCTGGAAGGTGGACATACCGCCGTCCATTGAAGTAAGGATGTTCGAGCCGTCGTTGTTGGTACCATAACCATAGGTGGCGAAATCCTGATATACAAAACCGATGGCCTTTTCCATATAACCCTTGGGGTCGGAGGGGAAAGTACCGGAGGTGATGTCGTTGGGGCTTGTGGGCTCCAGATCAAGGTCGCCTATGCAGGATCCCACCGACATGGATGCAGCCAGAAGAGCGGCTGCGGTGAATATTTTATTGAATTTCATAATAAAATCTTATGCTTGGAAGGGTAATCGATTAGAATGTGGCGATAAGACCGAGTGTGAAGGTAACGGGACGGGGATACACATTGTCGTCGCAACCGGAGAACACTTCGGGGTCGATACCTTTGTACTTGGTGATTACGAAGGGATTCTGGCAAGCTCCGAACAGACGCAGACGGAGGTTGTTGTTCAGAAGGTTTTCCCATGTGTAACCGACAGTGATGTTGTCGCAGCGGATAAAGGATGCGTTTTCAACGAAGTAATCGCTGAAAGCGAGCTGGCTTCCGGACTGAACAAAGTAGAACTCGTCGGCCAGGAGGTTGTTGAGACCGTACTGATCCACGGTTGAGAGCACTGTGTGCTGGCGGCGGGGTGCGTTGTAGACCCAGTTGCCGATGTTGGCACGCAGAGAGATACCGAAGTCCCAGTTACGGTAGTTCACGTTGTTGCTCCAAGACAGAGTAACCTTGGGTTCCGGAGAGTGGAAGTTGATAAGGTCCTGAGAGTCAATCTTGCCGTCGGCGTTCTGGTCGACGTACTGGCCTTCGATAGGATTGCCGCTGTTGTCGTACACCTGCTGATATACACGGTAGGTGTAAGGAGCCTCGCCTTCAATAAACCACTGGATTTTATCACCGATACCACCGCCGGGGAGATCACGTGCGCCGATGGGAGCATCGCCGTTGAGCTTGGTGATCTTGCTGCGGTTCCAAGCCACGTTGAATCCGGTTGTCCAGGTAACGTCTCTTGTCACTACGGGTTTAGCTCCGATTGTAGCTTCAAGACCGTAGTTGCGGAGATTACCGATGTTGGTTGTAAGGTAGTCGGATGTCTGTACGCCCTGTGCGGGAGTGTGTGCGAGAAGGTCGCGTGTGTTGCGCAGATACCAGTCAAGGTTGGCTGTGATACGGTTGTTCAGGAATGAGAGGTCGAAACCGACGTTCCATGTAGCCGTTGTTTCCCATTTGATTTTGGTATCGTAGGGCTGGGGATAGATGGTCTGGATGAATCCGGGTGTGAAATAGCCGGGATAGTTGAAGTTGTTGTTGCTGGAGATTGTGTAGATAGGCAGGTAGGGGAAGTAGGAACCGATATCCTGCTGACCTGTCTCACCCCAACCGAGGCGGAGCTTCCATTCGGTGAGCACTTTCTGATCCTGGAACACGGGAAGGTTCGATATCTTCCATCCGAGGGCTACCGAGGGGAAGAGACCCCAGCGGGTATCCTTACTGAAACGTGAGGAAGCGTCGTCACGAAGTGTGAAAGTGAGGAGGTATGTGTCGTCGAATGTATAGTTGAGACGACCGAAGAATGAAATGAGCTGGGTTGGAGCGGCCCAACGGGACATGCGGTCGTTGTTGACAGCATCACCGATGGAGTTCACGGTGTTCCAGTCCATGTAGTATGCGCCGTTGTTGTAGGCGAAGTCATTGTTGCCTGCACCGTCGGTGAAGCCGTAGCCGTTTACATAAGTGTTGGAGCGGGCGAGGTAAGAGAATTTCTGCCAGGAATAACCCACCATCACGTCAACGTTAGATTTGATGGCCTCGAAGTCCTTCTTATAGTTGGCGTAGAAGTCGAGCATTGTGTTACGCTGGATTTCGTGCCACTTGTAAAGGGTTTCGGCACCGGCTGCGTTATTTGCGATAAGTCCGGTATTGCGCCAGTTCTGAAGTGAGTTGGCTGCTGTGGTCGACTCACAGTCGTTCTTCGACACCTGATAACCGAGGTTAAGGTTGAAGTGGAGTTCGGGGAGGAAGTGAAGTGCGTAGTCAATCTGCAGGTTGCCGGATGAAGACAGTGTTTTGTTATGGCTGTCGACATCGTTGAGAAGCTGGAGCGGGTTGATAGCTGAGTTCTTGTCGTTCTTTCCGCCGGGAGCGTAGTTATAGTAGCCGTTGTAGAGCATCATGCCTGTGTTACCGGCCATGGGAATGTTGGAGTAGACAGGCTTGGTGGGGTCGAAACCGAGAGCTGCACCGATAGCTCCGCCGTCGGCATTGCCTGTGCGGGCATAGGTACCTGTGGCATTGGCATTGATTGAGAGCTTGTCATCAAAGAACTTGGGCGAGAGGTTGAATCCCACTGTGGTACGTTCCATAGATGAGGTTTTAAGGATACCTTCGTTGTCGGTATAGCTTGCGCTCACACGGTAGGGAAGCACACCGGCCTTACCGCCGACGCTCAGGTTGTAGTCGTGGGAGAATGTTGTGCGGAGCACTTCCTTCTGCCAGTCGGTGTTGTACATCTCGCCGTTGTAGCCGAGCTGTGCGATTGTTGTTTCGCTGAGGTTGTTGCGTACTACGTCGGCAAATTCGTCGCCTGTGAGAACGTTGAGTTTCTTGCGGGCGGTATTCACGGAGAAGTTGGCAGAGAAGTTGACCTGCGGACGACCGGTCTGACCGCGTTTTGTGGTGATGATGATGACACCGTTGGATGCGCGCGAACCGTAGATTGCAGTAGCGGAAGCGTCCTTGAGGATTGTCATGCTCTCGATGTTCTGGGGATTGATCATCGTGAGGGCATTCATGCCGCCACCCTGATTCTGGTTGGTCTGAGGCACACCGTCAATCACGATAAGAGGGTCGTTGGAAGCCGAGAGAGAGGAACCGCCGCGGATACGGATTGTAGCGCCTCCGGCAGGATTACCGCCATCGGTAGTTACAACGACACCGGGGCTTGCACCCACGAGAAGATCCTGGGTAGAGGTGGCGATACCGGCCTCGATTTCATCGGGTTTGATGACGGCCACGGAACCGGTGGCGTCGGATTTCTTTACTGAACCGTAACCTACAACGACGAGTTCGCTCATGGCTACGGAGTTGGTTTTGAGATGAACCTCAATTTTGGTGCGACCTTCAACCGGAACGGTCTCGGTGTTACAACCTACATAGGAAATTACAAGGACTGCGTCGGGGGCGACAGAGAGGGTAAAATTACCGTCAATGTCGGTAGGAACGCCATGTCCGGCGCCTTGTACCTCGACACTCGCGCCAATGGCGGGTTCGCCATCAGGCTCGTACACAGTACCTGTGACTGTGATTTTTTGCGCCAAAGCAGGGAAAGCCATCGTAAGCACCAGTACAAGTGCGAGCCATGCTTTCCGGTTCATTTGAAAACAAATGTTCTTCATGCAAGGGGTGTTTTAAGTTTAACTAAGTTAGTACATATATAATTATTATCTCTTTTTCAGCTTTTTATGTCTTCAGAGTCTTTCATGGAGCCTTGACGACAAGATAACAGCGACTTCAAGGTGGGCCGAGACGGCGAACCCGGAGTGGCTGACAGGAGAATTACGAAATGTCTTGTATTTACGGTTGCGTCTCCGTGGAGACGGCTGTAAGTAAGTATATGATATTTTCCGGTATTTCTTAGGGGTGGGTGTCTCTGCGGACCTCTGTCCGAAATAATCCGTCTGCAAAGAAAGTTATATTTTTTTAATTCTCTATATTTTTAAGAATGAAATCACGAAAAAGACTTATTTTTAACATTGTTAAGTTAACTTTTGCTACACGTTTAACATAAATCTCTGTAACAAAAAAAATGCGGGTGCGTCCAAGTCCGGACGCACCCGCGATATAAAAAACCTAAATAACCTTGTGTACCTGAGTCTGCCCCATAGCCGGCAGTGTATGAATCCTTCATCATCCATCCCTAATACCTCATATTAGGGATGTGAATCATTAATTTCATTAACGTGGTTTCATTCCTTGATGAGCTTGGGGTTGGAACGGCGCTTTACAATAATATTGAAAAGGCGGTCCATCAACTCATGGTCTTCGGGGTCGGTGCTCTTCGCCATATAGTTGAGAGCATCGGTGCCGGTATAGTAGGCCACTCCTGAACGGTCCCACACGCCGGCGTTCTCAAACCAGTCGACATACTCGCGCACCTTGCTGTGGGTGCTTTCGGGCATGCCGAAAAGCGATGAGCGCTCCATCTCAAGCTCCATTCCGAAGCCGAGTCCGCGGGCATAGTCCATCGCGTCTTTCAGGCGAAGAGGCGACTGGCCTTTGTTAAACAAGTATCCGGGCTGAATCCACACCATGTCGAATCCCCAGTCGCGCCACGCACCAATGCCACGGGCGTTGAAATAGGGAATCCAGCAATAGTCGAGGTCATGGGCATGTACGAGCGGCTCGACGCGGGCGGCCATGTCGCCGGTGTTGCACATGTCCTCGTCAATCCAGTAGAGACCGATGAGGTCGATATTTTTATAGTTCTGGGCATGGTAGCGGGCAACCATCTCGTCGATAAACCATTTGGTGGCAAGAGTGGCGTCGTCGGGATTGCTCATGTCAATCACCTTGCCGTCGACCTCGCCCCAATCGACTGTCTTGGGACATGGAGCCGGAATTCCGAGCAGAATCTTGTGGCGGAAAGGCGGCTCGCCAATCTCGGTCTTAAGGCTGTCGATGCACTTGTCGAGGGCATCGAGCGACACACCGCGTTCAAAAAGCTGGTCCATCCACCACTGCCAGTCGCTCCGCTTGCCCATCACTCCAAGGCTGGGATAGAAGGTAGCGCCGTTCTCGGCGGCACTTTCAAGGAAGATGAATCCGTCGAAAGTCCAATCGCGGTGGCCGTCGGAGAAGAGGTGGCTCACGTTGGGCACAAACTGCTCCTGAGTCCAACGCTGATGACGCTGGTCGTTGCCCTTCCATATAAGGTTCATGTCGCGGCACTTGTATGTGTTGTAGTCCACGGTCTTGACTTTCTCGCGGGCATCGGTCACGCCTGACACAAGAATCACTGCAAGAGCTGCAGCGGCCATACGGCGGCATATATTTTTTACTGAAATTTTCATATTGTCCTTAATCATTTAATCATTAATTCCTTAATCGGCCAAACTCACTTCACGAGCGCCGGATTGCTGCGGCGGTCAACGATTATTTGGAAAAGCTCGTCCATGATGGCCTGATCGGCGGGATCCTTGCTTTCGTCCATCAGCTTGATTGCCTTGGTGCCGGTGTAATAGGCCACGCCGGAGCGGTCCCATACGCCGGTCTGGCGGAACCAGTCGATGTAATCGCGCAGGCGGGAGGCGGAATTGAATCCGTCGGAGTAGCCGTTGAGCGAAGTGTGGTCCAACTCAAGCTCGAGGCCTGTGCCAAGGCCACGGGCATAGTCGGTGGAGTCGCGCAGACGAAGGCGCGAGATTTTGGAATCAAAAAGATAATTCGGCTGGATATACACCATGTCGAATCCCTGCTCGCGCCATGTCCCTATACCGCGGGCATTGAAATAAGGAATCCAGATATAATCCAGGTCGTGGGCGTGGACATACGGCTCGACATACTTCGGAAGGTCGAACGTGTGGCACAGGTCCTCGTCAAGCCAGTAAAGGCCAACGAGCTCAAGATTCTTGTACTTTGCTTTCTTGAAGCGGCTCACGAGCTGGTCGATGTACCATTTGGAAGCGAGGGCGGCCTGGTCGTATTGAGTCATGTCAACCGGCTTGCCGTCAATCTCGCCCCAGTTTTCAGTTTTAAGGCAGGGTGTTAGAATTGTCAGTACAACTTTATGCTTGAAACCGGGGTCTCCGATTTTCTTTTTCATTTTTGAAATACTCTTGTCGAGGGCATCGAGGGCGCGGTTCTTTGCAAAAAGGCCGTCGAGATACCATTGCCAATCCTGCTTTGTGCCCATCTTGCCCGTGGAGGGGATGAACGAAACGCCATTGCCGTTGTCGGTCTCGAGGAAAAGAAATCCGTCGAAAGTCCAGTCGCGGTGTCCGTCGGCAAATTCGTGGGTAATATATGGTGTGAAATCCTCCTGAGTCCAGTCAAGACGACGACCGTTTCCCTGATAGATGAGCGCAAGGTCGCGAATCTTGTAGGTGTCATAGTCGGTGCGGGCTATGCGTTCTCTTGCAGCGGTATCCTGTGCAAAAGACAGAGCTACAAAAGAAATTATTAGACCTATTCGCGTCAGAAGATTACAAAAATTCATGGTTTCGTAGGATTGATTGTGTATTTATTTAATAAAGTCTATGCAAATTTATATCAAATCTTTAAAAATACAAGCCGCGTTTTAGTGTCTTTAGTGGATTTTTAGAATCGTTAACAACAGAGGGCACTTTTGCCCTCCCTCACAAAAAAAGCCCTGCCGGAGCGCGGTGCTCGGGCAGGGCCTTGATCCGGAGGCTTGGGAAGCCTTTATTTCACTACAATCTTGAATGTGGATTCGCCCACGCGTACGAGATATACGCCGGGGACTGCGGCCACTGTCGCGCTTGCGGAAGCCGACGCTGAGGCGAATACCTCTGTTCCGGCCGGATTGTAGACTGCCACTGCCAGTCCTTCTGCACCGTCAACATGGATTTCGCCTGCGGAAGCATAGACGCGTGCCGATGTTCCGGCAATAAGCCCGTCAACACCTGTGAGATCAAGCACGGCAGCCTCGGACAGAGCGCTCTCGCCACGGTCGTAAACGGCCTTGACAGCATAAGAGCACTTGCCACGCGTTCCGGCCTCGGTGTCGGTGAATCCGGTGTCGGTGGCACTGCCAATCTTCACACCGTTGCAATATACGTCGTATCCTGTGAGAGTCCAGTTGGGCACCGTAAGGTCGTTGAACGATAGGTCATCGACAAACATCGCGAATGCTCCGTCGCTCACGCAGTTGATGGCGAAGTGGCGTGTGCCTTCGGGCAGATAGTACTCGAATTCCTTCCACGTGCCGGAAAGCTCGATGTAGGAAGTGGTGATTTCGGTGAAGTTGGCGGGATCATTGTCGGTGGTCGAATACCACACACGCATGCGCTCCGCAGGAGTGTCCTGAAGTGTGAACGAGCGCGCGAAGAATGAAATCCACTGTGCGTTGCCGTTGAGTTCGGGCGAAATGAGCCAGTCGTTGTTCACATAGAACTGCGAAGCCATAGCCATGAACATCTTGTTTCCGGAATGGGGCATACCCTCGTCCCAGATGTCGATGCCGAGCGCGTTGGCGTTGCACACCTGGAAGGCCTTGCGGTCGGTAGCGTAGGGATACTGGAGTCCGTTGCTGATCATGTAGGTCAGGTCATAGTCGCCGTCCCACATGCTCCACTCACCCACTCCGTCGATTGCCCAGTCGGTGTAGGATTCAACATCGTCGGTCACGGCGGCACGGGTGGAAGCATCGTTCCATGTCAGGGTAGCCGAACCGTCGCCGTTGGAAACGGCCTGCAATCCATCGGGAGCAGCCACGGAGGGAGTGACAACCTTGGTTACGAACGTGGCGAGATCGTTTCCGGAATTTGTGTCACCGGCAGCCTTGATGCCTGCCACTACGGTGAGCGTGCGGGGTTCTCCGGCGGCTACCTCAACTGTAAGGCGAACCTCCTTGCCAACTTCAATCGCCCCGCTTGTTGCAGTTCCGAGAGTGTTGCCCGAGAGGTCGGTGAGAGTAAGCGTCACGGCCGGAAGTGTCTCGCGGCCTGCATTGAGGATGGTAGCCTTGTAAACGGCAGTTTCACCGGCAGCGATACGTGCCGGGCCGGAGAAGGCGCTAAGCGCGGCATCTACAGCCACAGCCTCACCGATGGCGAAGTTGTCGAGATACATGTCGGCGACCTTGTCGCAGGTGCCCATGAAGCCGATACGCACCCATGGAGCTGTCTTATAGTCCTTCAGGCTGTAAGCGTAGCGCACCCAGCCGTCGGCCTGGTCGCGGCGTATGGTCTTGGCGCCCTCAAGAGGCAGGAAAGCATCGGTTCCGGCAGAGACAAGGACATCCATTGACTCATTTCCGTCGCCTGCGGCGTGGTAGAGCCAGAAGCTCACCTCGGGGTCGTTGAGCGAGGAAATATCAATCATGGGAGAGTAGAAATAGGAGGTTGCTCCGACGGGTTCGCCCACGCTGTGGAAGGTGGCAAGACCGCGGTCGCCGTTCTGGTCGGATGCGGTCGGGTTATATCCCATGTTGTCGAGGGTCCAGGAGTAGTTCACGGCAGTGGCCGACTGTGCGCTCCAGGGATTGAGCGACATTCCGGCGTTGGCGAAGGTTTCGGCAACAGGCGCTGGATAGGGTTTGCCGAAGAGCATCAGCTCTGTTTGCATGTAAGTACCCTTCTTACCGGAGGAATAAGGCGTTACAAGATACCACAGGCCTTCCTGACCGCTCGAAGGAGAGGTGAAGCTGTTATCGGTGTAGGAAGTTGCGGTGCAGGACTCGGTGATGACAGCGCCGTCGCTGCGCACGATGCGGTAGGTCAGCGACGATTCATCGAACCAGCCGCCGTTGGCACCCTCGGAGGGAATTTCCCATGTGAGGTGGGGATGATTGTTGAGTTCGGACAGTACGAGGTTGCTGACTGCGCCCGGGGCATCCACTCCGGCGTAGGTCTTGGCTGTCACGGGCACACCGGAGCCGAAGCTGTTGGAGCAGCTTACGGTATAGGTAACCACTCCGTCGGCGCTGATGCGGTCGTCGGTAAGTTCGAATTCCTGACCGGGATTGACATTACGGTAGGAAGCCACGAGAGTTCCGTCGCGCTGCACGGTGGCAGTGAATCCGGCTTCGAGGGGATTGCCCTTGGCGGTCTCCGAGGGAGCGGTGAAGGCTATCGTTACATTGCGCGAGCCGCCGGCGGCAGGTGTCAGACGAAGGTCGGCAACGGGCGCGGGAACTCCGGCATCAATTTCGGAAATGCCCACATTGTCGATATAAAGCTGCCACTGATAGGATGCGCTCAGGCAGTGGATTCCGAGATAGTACAATCCGTCGGCAGGCACGGTGAATCCGGCCTCTCCGGTCTCGACAGTCGTATTCACGACATTGACATGCGATGCCAGAGGCATGCCCATGGATGCGGAATTGGGAGCCGTGCCGAGCACGATGTCGAAACTTTCCTTATACGACTTGTTGTAGACGCGCCAGGAGTAGCCGAGTTTATAAGTCTCGCCGGCCTTGAGAGAGATTGCCGGAGAAATGAGCCAGTCGTCAGCGGGGAGCTTGTCCGCGTCGTACTTATAGGCTGCGCAGGGGTCGCTCACAGGGCTGCTGCCATTGTGATGGAACCATGTGGCACCGCCGTTAAGGTCTTCCACCGTCCAGAGATTGAAGTCCTCGGCAGTATCGAAACCTTCGGTAAAGGGCACCTGAAGCGCTCCTGAAGCAAGAGCTGTATTGGAAGTCACAGCCTCCGACGAGCCAACGGAATTATAGGCGGTGACGGAATAGGACAGAGCTTTCCATGAAGTGTCAACAGTACGGTCGGTGAAGCTCGTTCCGGTTGCGCCATCGGCCACGACAGTTCCGTCGGCATTGCGCACAATGCGGTATTTCAGATTGGCAGAATCGACCGCACCTCCGTTGGCACCCGCGGCGGGAGCTGTCCATGTGAGAGTTGCCACACCGTTTTCCACCGAAAGAAGCAGGTTGGAAACGGCTGAAGGCACATCCTCACCGGCCCAGACGGAAATGCTTGCGTTACCTCCGCGATGGGTGGCGTTGCACATCGTCACCTTAACCTCGTTGGTACCTCCGACAAACTGCATGGCCGGAGTGGTGACCGGAGCACCGGGAAGTATGCCGTCAACGACGGTCTCCACTCCGTTGACATTCACAATCGCCATCATCGCACCGGACAATGCGGCTCCACCGACACTCTTCTGCGGAGCATCGAACTTTACAACACCGCTCAGCGACAGGGGCGATGCGAACTCAACCCTCACGTTGGAAGGCTCGCCGGGAGCATCGGCAGCCACGGCATCCTCCATCACGAACAATCCCGCGAAGCATGCCTTACCGGGAAGGTCCATTACTTTAGTCACCTCGCCGGTATGGGGATTGAGGGTGTAAAGGCTCGACGAAGTTGTTTTGGAAGCGCCATAACCGGTAGCTTCATACACACATGCGATAAGACGGTCGTTCTCGGCATCATAGCACATCGAGCTTACATGATTTTCCGACACGCGCGCCTCGGGATTGAGTCCGGTGGTCTTGATGCGCTCCACCTGGCCCGTCTTGGGGTCGAGTGTGGCAAGATAGTTGAAGGCGCCGAAAAGGCAGTAGAGAGTTCCTTTGCCATCGGCGGCGATAGCGAAAATATCGCGCTCGTCACGCTGGGCATCGTTGATGTCCGACGCCTCGCCGAATGTGAGGTCAAAGCTGCCGAAGCGGCTGAACCCGTTGTATTCCTCATCCCAGAAGCCTCCGTACACTTTATTGGTGACGGGGTCGAAAGTGAGGTCGGATGGAACATTCACCACGTCGATTTCCTCGCGAGAGCCGGAAATGTTCCATGTATTTGCCGAGTACTTGCTGTAATAGAAGCCGTTCATATCGGCTTCCACACAGTACATGAGATTGTCCTTTAGCACACCGGCGGCAACACTCGCCATCGACGGATTGGACTTTACAAGATTGATTGCGCCACCCTCACGCACCTCGATGGAGTACACTCCGGCCTGGTCGGTCGAAGTCCAGTTCTCATTGCTCACCATGATACCTGCCACGGTGGTGGAAGGTTCGGGAGCAACGGCTGCATGCGCCACAGCCGAGGTCTTGCGCATGTCGCTCAATCCGGACGCCGACACGGCTGCGGATGTTGCGAGCGCGACAACACAAATGATGCTTTTTAACGCTGTTTTTTTCATTTATTCAATAGGTTTTTCGGGTATCTGTTTTAACGCCGAAACGGACAGGTATCTCCCTGCTGCGGGAGATACCGTCCGTCCGGTTTTCACATAATCAGATGACTTGCCTGTCAGATTCTCACCTTGAGGCTTACGGGAGTACCGTTGACGCTCAGGCGTACGATGTAGACACCGGCATTGAGACCTTCAAGGCTGAACTCGCCTGCCTCGACTACATCGGCCATGGCTACGAGCTTACCGGCCACGTCGTACACGCGGAGATTTGTTGCAGTGCCGTCAACCACGAGCTTGCCGTCGACAAACACAACGCCGTTTTCTTCTACTTCCGCGAAGTCAACTCCGGTCTTCGATCCGTCTTTCTCGACAGTGAAACGACGGATATTGCAACCACCGGGAGTGTTTACATAGAAGGCAAACGAAGTGCCGCCCATCGGAACGTTCACAGCCTTGTCCTTGTTGGGGCTTGTGCCCATGTCCTCTTCGTCGCTGAGTGCCACGGGTTCGTCGGTCTCAGGTGTCTCGGCCATTTCCTCGTCGGTGGCGCCACATACATAGAGTTCGTGGGTCTGAGGGCTGGATGCGAGATAAAGTTCGTTATTCGTTGTGCTGCCATTGCGGGCATTCAGACGGAGTGTACCGATATAAGTATATGTAGTGTAGTCGGAACCCTTACCGGCATATACTTCCACGGGGTAGCCTTCGCCGTCAACATCATATTTCTCGTAGCTTGAGCCGAGATAAGTGTCGATAGTGAGCTTGTACACCATATTGTGGTCGAGCTGGATACGGGGTGAAATCGCCCAGTCGTCGGCATGGTTTTCAATATTGGCCGCGTTGAGAGCCGCAGCACGTGCAATCCAGGTGTACGGTTCAGACCAAATGCTCGAACCCTTGTCGCCGTCGACATTGATGATGGTCCACTCTGTAAAGAAATAGCTTGATTCAGATGAGTAGTTCGTACCGACAGCGATATAAGGAGCCTCATAGCCTCCGCCAATCCATTCCGATGTCACGGCAGGACGTGTGGCAGTACTCTTGCCGTCGGCAGTGAACACCTCGACTTCGTATTTATGCGTACCTGCGGAGAGCCCGTTTTTCTCATTGTCGATCCATTCGGTGGTTTCACCGGACACAAGACCTTCCTCAATGATGCCCACGAGATCGCCGTCGCGGTATACGTTTGCCATCGTAAGTTCGGGAGCAAGACCGGGAACATTCGATTCGGTGGGATTTGTCCAGCTTACGGTAGCCTCAAGAGATTCATCTTCGGCTGCGACAACCTTCAGGTCAGTCACCACACCCGGAAGAACGGGATATACTTCCACCGAAACATCATCAAGACGCATTTTGTCGGAGACGTAAGTTGTACCCACGGTGGTGTCTTCGTTCATTGCAAACACAACCTGATACTCACCGGCTTCATCGAAGTGGAAAATCACTTTTTGCTGCTTCCAGGAAGTTCCGGCAGAGAGCACCTGCTGTACCTGCTGCATATCCATACGTTCAGCGGAAGCGGTACCGGCAGGAATCAGACCTACGTTGAGAGGCATATCCTTGGTGGCGCGAATCTGGAAATATACCACATAATATCCGGCCTCGAAATCCATATAGGGCGAAATCAGGTAGTCGAGATAGTGGCGTACGCCCTCGGAATCAGCAACCGGAGGATTGCAACCGAAGTCGTCATCGCTGATTGTTCCGCTTGTGAGCGCCCATGTCTTGCCGTCCTCATTGGCATCCAGAACACTCCATGTGCCACGAGTCACGTCTGCACTCTTGAAAGAGGTTGAATAAGGCAGAGCTACCCAGGGCTTACCGACCCAGGTTGTAGTTACCGCGGGATGGGTTTCAACTGAAGCTCCTTCGGGGGCTACGGTCTTCACCTTGTAGGTATACACGCCCGAAGCGGGAACTTCTTCATCGACATATTCATTCACTCCACCTGCAAGAGTGGCAATGAGATCTTCGCCGCGATAAACTTCGGTGCTGTACTCTTCCGGCAGAAGTTCTTCGCCGGTAGTGTCCTCGGCGGGAGCAGTCCAGTTGAGAGTCACGCTGAGAGCGAGTTCTGCATCAGGAGTGGCAGTGAGGTCGGTAACAGCAAGAGGGGTTTTCTCGGTCTGTTCAACAGTCATGCCTGTGACATAGACGTACATTGAACCTGTGGCACTTTTAGTTGCGGCATGCACTCCGAAATAATAAGTTCCGGCTTCGGCAATCTTGGCAACTATGGACTGTGTCTTTTTAGTGGTCGACAGAGGAATCTGCTCGGTCACCAGCTGAGTCATGCCTTCAATCGAGAGTTCCTTACCGGCATATAATTCAAACTTGTTGGGTACGTCATAGCTTGAGCTCTTGTAGATACCGAGGTCAATCTTGTAAAATCCCGGTTCGACGATATTGACGGGAGGGGAGATAAGCCAGTCGTCCTGGTCGGTGCTTGCCACATAGCGGTACTGCGCACCTTTGCCGCCCGACATCATAGCCCAGTCGTAGCAGTTGCCTACTCTCTGGTCGCCAACAAGCACGGTCCAGTTGTCATAATCATCGGCATCAGCGATGGTAAGGTCGGCAGGAACGTCAACGGCTACAAGCGGACCTACGTTCTTTACTGTAACGGGAGCGCACTTCGCGCTGGTCTCGCCGGCAACAACCACGGCCACTTCATAAGTATGTGTTCCGGGGGTGAGTCCGTATTCCTCAGTGTCAGTAAATTCCGTAGCGGCACCTTCGAGTTCGGCAATGGCACGTTCGCCGCCATCGCGGTAAACAAGCACCTTTTCCACAGTCTGTTCTTCTGTGAAAGCGATACCGAGAGTACTCTTTGTCGGAAGAGTCCAGCTCAAATTCACCTTCACTTCGCGGGCTGCGTCACGCACGCCGCTCAGGCCGGTAACAGTCGAAGGAGCGAATTTATTTTCCATAATCTCAAAACCGGCGAGATAGAGATAGAACTGATTTTTTGAAGAACATTCATAGAATGACACATAGTACTCACCATCGGTTTCGGGAGTGAAACAGAATGATTCAAGAGTGTAAAAATTCTGTTTCAGGTCAATATATTCTTTCATCGGGGTGAGAGCCTGAATTTCCTCAGGTTCAGTGGTGGTGGAAACATACACCTTCATGGATTCGGGATAGGAATATGTGGAAAGCTGATATCTTACCATATATTCAGTCCCGGCCTGAAGACTGATGGCAGGCGAAATAAGATAATCATCGCCGGGATTTGTGCTATGATATTTATAACGCGCTGCAAAGCCGGGACCGCCCCATGAAGTCTGAGTGGAGGAATATGCGGTCCAGGTTTCGGAATCGTCATTCGCATTGATAACGGTCCAATCGGGGTCAAGTGTAGACGACGACGTGGCGATATTCGAAGAATAAGGCACTGTTTTAGCCTCGGCAGGCACTTTCTGCGGCGCAGAACCCAGCTCAGGCAATGCTGTGGCTGTGATTGTAAGAGCCGTTGCAGCGGCAAGAATTGTGTAAAGTTTTTTCATACTAACTAATATGAGGTTTTAATGATTGATAAATTTTCGCGGAAAAGACAATTTGCAAAGTATTCAGCGGCAAATTTAGAATTATTTTTTATAATTACACAATATTTTTTAGAAAAATGTCATACAGGGCATATCAGACTTTCTACATAAATTTTTATCCGTATCTTTGCCCTTATGAAAATCCTCCATACCTCCGATTGGCACATCGGACTTAATTTCTATGGCTACGACCGCCTGCCCGAGCAGGAAAATGCTTTGAGCCAAATCGCGGATATAGCCCGGAACAACGATGTGGATGCCATAATCGTTTCCGGCGACGTGTTCCACAACCCAACGCCGGGGGCGGCGGCGCAACGCGTGCTCGCCGATGCTCTGCTGAATCTTCGCCACAAATGTCCGGAGGCTGCCATCGTGATTACTGCCGGAAACCATGACAGCGCCTCGCGCCACGAGGTTTATTCCGCACCCTGGCGCGAGCTTGGAATAAACGTCATCGGCACTCTACCCTGTCTCTCCTCCGCGGACACTGACGACTCGGCTCTCGACCGCCTTATCACGGAGGTAAAGGGGCGTGGCTTCATAGCCGCCGTGCCTTACGTGCATGAGCGCAACATGCCCGACGACCTATACACAAGGCTGCTGCAGCGCGTCGAAAGCCGAAATCCCGATGGCTTGCCGGTGGTGCTGTCGGCTCATACCACCGTGAGCGGTTGCCGCTTCTCAGGCCATGAAGGCGCGTCGGAGAAAACCGTCGGCGGAATCGACTCGGTGGCACTGAGCGCTTTCGGCTCCGGCTTCGACTATCTCGCTTTGGGCCACATCCATGTTCCGCACACGCTTCGCAAGCACACTCCTGGAGCAAGATATTGCGGCACTCCGCTTGCAGTGAGTTTCGACGAGGATTTCTCCCACTCGGTGAGCATCGTGACTCTGACGCCCGGAGAGAATCCGCTTGTCGAGGAAGTGGCCGTAAACGATTTATGTCCGCCCGTTAGCGTGCCCGCCGATGGCTTCACCGATTGGGATGAAGGCCTGCGGATGCTCAAGGATTTTCCCTCCGACCTGCCCTGTTACCTGCGCCTGAACGTTGAAATCGACGACTTCCTTCCTGCCGAGGCAAATGCGGCAATCGCCTCCGCGCTCGAAGGCAAAGCCTGCCGCTTCTGCCGAATAAATGCCCGACGCAAGGCAGCTTCCACGACCGGTGAAAGCTCGCGCAGCTACACATTGGCCGAATTTCAGGCTCTTTCGCCGCTCGAACTTGCCGAGCGCTACACATCCGACGCAGGCATAGATTTTCCCGACGACCTCCGCACCTTATTTTCCGAAGCAGTAGAATCAATCGACAATGAAGCTCAAAACTCTTGAAATACATAACCTTGCATCCATCGAAGACGCCGTGGTGGATTTTTCCCAAGCACCACTCAGCGGATGCGATGTGTTCCTTATCTCCGGCGATACAGGCTCAGGCAAGACAACTCTGCTCGATGCCATATCCCTGGCTTTATACGGCACTACCCCACGACTCAAAAACGTGCGCATGGAGGGTGTGCTCGCCGATGCGGGGGATTCGCAGGTACGTCTGCGCGACACGGCTCAACTCATGCGCCGCGGAACAGCACTCACGCGTGTCCGGCTGAGCTTCACCGGGACTAACGATGTGGATTACATAGCCGAATGGTCGCGCCACCGTGCCGGAAAGAAGGTTTCAGGAAAATTGCAGGCGAAACTGTGGACTCTCACCAAACTTCAACCCGGCAAAGAGCCGTACTTAATCAAGGGTGACTCGCTCATTGAAAAGGAGATAAAGCTCGCCGTAGGACTTGATTTCGATGAGTTTTCCCGCACCACGATACTCGCGCAGGGCGAATTTTCTCGTTTTCTCAACAGCTCCGATGCCGACAAGGCTGCAATATTGGAGAAGATAAGCGGCGTCGACCGCTATTCACGCATCGGTGCGGCGATATATCGTATTGCAAGCGAAAAGGAAAACGCCCTCCACATGGCGATGGCAGGCATTGAGAACATTCCGGTGCTCAGTCCCGACCAAGTGGCAGAACTTGAATCGGCGGCAAAGGAAAGCGCCGCACGCTCTTCGGAACTCACGAAGCGCCGCGAACATCTGCGTGCGGCTGCTGATTGGCTTGCTGCCGAGAGCAAACGTAAGGCCGCCCTCGAAGACATAGGGCGACACGTACAGGGGCTGAAACCTGTTTATGAAGGACTTGCATCGCATCTCGCGTTCTCGCTCAGCCATCTTAATGAACTCAAAACCAAACAAGCCGCGGACGAGGCCGAACTTGAACGCCGTCGGGAGCATGAGGAAGTCTTCGAGGGTCGGGAGCACACATGCCAGCTGATTTCCGACGTCGCTGCGGCTGAAAAGCGCGTAACCGATTTGGAAGCCCGGATTTCCCGACTCGAGAAACTCCGGGAAAACCGCGTCAAAGACATCGCGGGGCAGCGCGCGCTCGTTGCCGACGCAACAAAAGTTTCGAGGGAGCTTACAGCCGAACTCGAACTGCTGTCGACATCCCCTGCATACACGGCACTGCCGAAGGTCCGCGCCGGAATTGCCGCCAACATTCGCTCAAAAGCATTTCTCGAAACCATTGTTGCCTGCTCGGAACGTCACCTCACCGACCTCGCAGCACAGGCTGAGGCTGAGAAAATGCTTGCCGCCAACAAAGAATCCCTCGGGAAAGCCAGAGCTGCTCTTGAAGCGGCACTCAGAAGCGAGAAAACCCTTACTCCGCTCAGGGACAGCCTGCACAAGAATTTTGAAAAAGCGAAGGCTTCGGTCGACGGCTGGGCCTGCGCCATGCGCAGTTCACTTGTGCCGGGAGATACATGCCCCGTGTGCCGACGCAAAATTGAAAACGCCTTTCCTCCGGAAGAGGAAATAATGCGCGAGGCTGTCATTCCGCTCAGGGATGCCGTTGCCGAGATTGACAGCAAGATGGACGAATGTCGCAACGCCATATCAGAGAGCCGCACCCGCATTTCCGTGCTCGAGAAGCAGACTGAATCGGACACACGTACTCTCGCCGGAGCATATAAGAAGGCCGAAGCAAGCCTTTCAGTAATGCTCACACAGGCGTCTCAGGCGGGAATCGCATCCAAAGAGCCCACGGAGATAGCCTCGGCCGCAGCAGAGGGGATTGAACAGTTAGCCCGTTCCTCCGAAAATCTTGAAACTGCACTCAAGGAGGGTGAAAAAGTTGAAAAAGAGATTGGCGAAATATCGAAGCGCATTGCCGCCGCAAACAAGAATCTCGACAATCTCCGCAACGCTTTGGACACCCTTATCGCAGGACTGGAGGATACTGAAAAACAGATTACTTCGTCTAAGGCTCTCATAATTGCATCTACGGAATCAGCCGCTGCAGGACGCAACGAGGTGGAGCGGCGACTTAAAGGTTTCCCACTTCCTGAGGGTCTTGTTCCCTGCTCTGCTCAGGCAGCACAGGTTCTTACTGAGAAAGCCGCGGAGTTCTACGCACTGCGAGACGCCTTAGCCGCTCTATCCCACGAAATTGAACTGCAATCCACGGCGTCGGCAGCAATTGAAAAGGATTTGGCTGATGTGGCTGCTACGATGCCCGACGATTTTATACAGCCCGAAGCTCCGGAGGGTAAAAAACTTGAAAATGCCTCCGCGGAGGCCGACCGTCTCGTGGGCGAGGTGCGTTCTCTCGCAGGACGTCGCGCCCAGCTTTCCGAATCCATTCCCGACCGTCCCACCGAATGTGAGGAATATTCCGAGACCGACCTGCGGCAGATGATTGAAAGCATCGACGCCGAAATAAAAGTATGTGAGCAGAAAATCGGTTCGGCCAACAGCCGCATAGCCGAGAATGAAAGCGCCATCGCCCGACGTGCCAAGTCGGAAGCGGCGATAGCTCCACTGCGCGAGGAAAATTCCAAATGGCAACGTCTATGCAATATTTTCGGCGACGCCACAGGCAAGACATTCCGCTCCATCGCACAAAGCTACCTTCTTGCCAACCTCATCCACAGCGCCAACCGCTATATGTCCACACTCATGCCCCGATACCGCCTGCGTGGGGTTCCGGGCACATTCGTAATCATGGTTGAGGATTCTTACCAGGGCTTCGCGGCACGTCCGGCAAGCAACATATCAGGCGGAGAGAGTTTTTTGGTGTCGCTCTCGCTGGCTCTCGCACTTGCCGATATTGGTTCGAGACTCGCCGTGGATACCCTTTTCATCGACGAAGGATTCGGCACCCTCAGCGGCGAACCGCTTTCCGATGCCGTCGAGACCCTCAGAAGTCTCCACCGCCGCGGAGGGCGACGCGTAGGCATTATAAGCCACGTCGAAGAACTCCGCGAGCGCATCCCCGTCCAAATCCGCGTCACCCGCCCCCCTCAATCCTCCTCCGCCACCGTCTCCGTCACCCCCTCCGAGTGACACAGAACCATTTCCCGAGGAACCGGACAGAATAAAGTTTCCAATGTCGAGGCATCAGGATAATACCACGCATACATCACACCTGCACTGTCGGGGAAGGTTGTCGTGAAAAAATCCACCTGATGTAATCCACGCCCATAATCTGCATGGATATTTCTTGCCACCGAAGGATTATCGTACAGCACAGGACCTACAACAAGTCCTTTCCACTCATAGAAATCACCGGAGCCGTCTATGAGCCGGGCTGCAGCCTTATCGAAATCTCGCAATCGCTGCGGAACCACACGTATTCGTGTGCCGTCGGCGCGATAGAAATATGACTGGATATTGATGTTGGCCCAATGCGAGAACGCACCGAGATGCGGCTTCTGTAGACAATAAAGCGGCAGTTCCTCGCGTAGCAAAAGGTCGGCAAACTGTATCTTGTCGGGGTCGGACATATACTCCTCAATAATATTACGGTACGTGCGACCTTCTTTAAACGAGTACACATCAACGATCCCCAGATGCAGCACTGTAAAACCGAACAATATCCATGCAAGTATTCTTCGCGATTTTCGAGTGAATAAAGCAAGTATGCGGGATTGATGAAAAAGACTGAGCATGCCGACCAAGGATGTCAGGACAGCAGCCCATCCCACGCGTGGTCCCATACAGGAATAAAACATCAGGCCGGTGGAAACCACCGACACTGCAATCATAGCAACAAGTCCGGCTTGCTTTTGCTCGGACATGCGGGTAAAACGTCCTTTAAGCAGGTTAAATACAGCCCAAATCCAAAACAGCATTGGAGGCACGGCGTAGACTGCAAGTATATTAATCCTGAAACTGAACGATGCAGGCGCGGATGTCCGGTAACGCATCGCCCCCGGAGAGAAATACAGCCAACAAAGCCCGGCAATCAAGGCCGCGACAGCCAAAAATGTACGCCTGTCGCGGTAAGGCCGGAAGAATGTGCCTATAACAGCTACCGCTATTAAAGCGGGGAAGCCGCAGGATTCCTGCCACAAACCGAGCAACAGCCCCATAGCAGAAAATGCCATAATATTGCCACGACGAAACAGGAACATGTACAAGAACACAAGCATTAAGGCTCCGCTCCACAGATAATTGAGCTGGAAATCGGTCACATATAACGAATCCTGCCAAGGCATCGCAACGATGAATCCAAACGCGAAGAGTGCCGCAGCATTGAACGACCGTTCGCATCCGGCAATTTTCAAGCCGTAGAGCAACGACACAAAGGCGGCAATCAACGAGCCTGTTTTTAGAAGCCAGTCAGGGCCGGTGATTCCCACCACCATAGCCACATTGGCAAACCGTCCGTTGTCGTTGAGATAGCGCCAGCATATATGCTCCCATACCCACGAAAGCGTCATAGGCTTTTCACCGGCGAAGTATTCCCTGAAAAGGATTCTGAAATTGATGTCATCTGAAATCCAGGGAAATACATAGAACCCAGTTGCCAACAGCACTGAGACTGTCAGCAACGCTAAACACGCAGGACTTACCTTATTAAACACTTTCATTGGCCTGAAATAAATTCCATTGATTCAGGTATCGGATGGAACAGCGACTCCAAAGTGCTTGCATTGGGTACATACCATCCGAATGACAGAGAATCAACTGTTTGGAACGGAACATAATAAATATCCTTCGTCTGTGAGCCGACTTTCATCTTAAACGATGCCGGACTCGCGCCTGCATACGGCCCTACCACAAGATTCTTATATGAATAGAAACCATTGTCTCCGGCCAATTTCCGGGCTCTTTCAGGAGAAAAATCCTCTAGACGGGCCGGAAGGACTTTCATCACATCAGATTCGTGTCCCGCAGGAGCATGAAAAGCCGACACAATCACCGCCGTATGCCATTTTGTGAATAACCCGAAATACGGCTTCTGCAACGCCATCAACGGTGCTTCATTCCGCATCTCCATCGGGACATATATTGCTTTTTCAGGATATGCACGGAAGGACTGAACCACAGAGTCATACATCAATTTATTTCTGTAACTCGTCAAATCCACAAATGCAAGATGCCCGAAAATAAAGATTACGGCACACCCGGAAAGTACATTCCTGACAGCTTTTGACAATCTGCATCGGAAGCAGTCATCAAGCATTTTGACAAGACCTACAACAGCCGTAAGCACACCGAACCACCCTACTCTCGGGCCGAAACAGGAAGCAAGCATTACAGCCACAGATGTCAGCGAAGCAATCAACAGAAAAACATATACCGACAAATCCACCGAACGCATACGGCGTTTGCGCCATAATACAAAAAGCCCCGTCAAACAAAAAATGAGGAAGATGACCGTAGGAACTGCAAAGACGGCAAGTATATCAAAGCGGAATGAAAACGGAGGCGAAGGCTGACTGCGATAGGACTGACCTCCGGGCGAAAGATATAGCCATGCAAGGCCTGCAAGAAGTCCTGCAATAGCTGCAAGTGTACGCCTGTCGCGGTATTTCGGATAGAAAACATACATCGCAACAACTGCAACAAACGCAGGAAATCCAATCGCCTCCTGCCAGACTCCGAGAAAGATCGCAAATAAGAATATCTTACACACATGTGTCCTATTCTCAAGAATCACATAGGTGAAAACCAGCCCGAACGCCCCTCCCCACAGGTATGCCATCTGAAACGGAAGGACATACATTTGGTCGACCCACGGCATGGCGACAACAAACAATAAAGCTACAAGCAGGCTTTTAGACACGGATTTGTCCACGCCCGACAGTCTGGCGGCAAACAAGATGCTTAAATAAGATGCCACACCAGAAAGAAATGATGTCAACATCTTTGGCAGAAACTGAAGGCACAGCATGGCAAACGATGCCAAACGACTGTTATCATTGAAGTGGCGCCACTTCATGGCTTCCCATACCTGCGCCCAATCAATATCCCCTCCATTAATAAAATAATCGCGGAAACGCATCCTGTAATAAAGGTCATCTGCTACCCACGGGAAATAATAATATCCTGCCCACAGCATCAATGACACGCCGAAAGATATTACGACTGCCGGAGTCATATATTTTCTAAATACAAAGTTTCGTGAGGTGGAGGGCATAGTTTGGGGAGTGTTTAGTGGCGGGCGAGGCCGAGGGAGTAGATACTGAAGGCGGAGACGCCCGGGGCTTGGGCGACGAGTGTGCGGATACATTCCTCGATGGTGGCTCCGGAGGTTATAACGTCGTCAACGATGGCTACATGCAGGCCATCGAGTTCGGCGGGAGACTCAACGCGAAAACTCCCGGCGATATTGCGGCGGCGCTCCGAGGCTGAGCGCCTTGTCTGTGAGGAATGTCCCCGGACGGCCTCAAGGTTGTCGCCAACAGGGATACCGGTGACATCGGAAATTCCACGCGCGACGTATTCGCTTTGGTTGAATCCGCGGCGAATCTCCTTACGCCCGTACATCGGCACGGGGATGAGCACATCCACTCCGCTGAAAGCATCGGAGCGCACGGCATCCTCGGCGAAGCAACGTCCGAGATGACGCATAAGGTCGGGCCGGTCGTTATACTTGGCGTCGCGGATTATCGAGGCATACTTTGAATCGCGGTCGTAGAAGAACCACGAGGCTGCATGCCGTGGCATCGGGACGCCCACCAGACGGTCGAGCAAGTCGGAATTGTCGCCATTGACGTAGTACATCCTTGTTTTCGGGAGAGCCAACAGGCAATGAAGACATACAAAACGCTCCTGAAGCGTCAGTTCGCGGCCACATACGAGACAGCGTGGCGGAACGCCTGCGGAAATGGCGCCATTAAGCAGCATTTTTATTATTTTGACAATTTCCATCGCCTAAGTCCCGTCGGGTATGAGTTTTTATGACTATCTTTACACTATGATAACAGCCGGAATATTTCAGACTGTGGAATTTTATGTATTCCTCAGTGTCATCGCCGCCGCAATTGTGGCAGCATGTGCCATGCCTGCGCGCAAGGGCGCCGTCCGTACCTTTCTCTATGCTGGAAATCTCGACTGCAATCCTGCGGGAGCAGTACATGCCGAGCCCGAAATCACCGTATCCTGCAACAGCGACGGAAGCGTGACCTTCCTGCGCACTGCCCTTGAAGGAGTTACCGAATCGGGGGCATACAGCATCGCCGTGAAGATTTCGGGATTCGATGTAACCGTTGAGGAACGTCTCACACCCGGTTATTCCGGCGACCCTGTTGCGAAGTCTGCCACCGCAGTGGCCGATTGTTTCGGACAGGAGCGCTATCACATCCTCTACCGCAGCGAAGCCACAGGACGCAATGCCGCTCTGAGCCTGAACATGCGTCCCGGCAATTCCCTGACCCGAAAGCTGCTATAAAGTTCCGGGGCTGAGAAGATTGAGAAACATCGTGGAAATGTTCACGTAGATGATAAGCCCCACGATGTCGTTTGATATCTGAATGAACGGGCCGGTTGCGAGAGCCGGGTTGATGTGAAGTTTTTCCAGCGTCAGCGGCACAACCGTGCCAAGCAAGGTTGCAAACATCACCACGACAAAGAGCGACACGGCCACCGATATTGTCACGGCAAGGTCGTCGGGCATCATCACAAGATTATACACAAGTATTACCGCCGCTATTATGGTGGCGTTCAGCAATCCGATTAGAAATTCCTTTCCGAGCTGCGTTGCGAACTCCTTGATGTCGAGCGAACCGTTGGCAAGACCCTGCACCACGATTGCCGATGCCTGAACGCCCACATTACCGCCCGTCCCGCCGATGATGGGAATGAACAGTGCAAGAGCCGTGACGGCGTGGAGCTGGCTCTCGAAGTTTCCAAGGATTATTGAAGCGAGAATACCCGAGGCGATACCGATGAGAAGCCAGGGAATACGTGCCTTGGTCTGTGCAATTATGGAGTCGTCGGCGTCAACGTCGGTGGAGAGACCTGATGCGAGCTGATAGTCGCGTTCGCTTGCCTCGCGAACCTGGTCCATCACGTCGTCGACGGTAATCTGTCCCAAAAGGCGTCCGATGGAATCGACAACGGGCATAGCCACAAGGTCATACTTCTCGAAGTCGAGGGCAACCTCGTCGATAGGCGTGTCGGCCTTCACACTCACCGGGTCAACCTCCATCACATGCTTGATTTTCGACACCGAGGGATGCGTCACCATCTTTTTCAGCGGGAACACGCCGCGGAGCTTGTCGTCGTTGTCCACCACGTAGACGTAGTAGATTTCATCGAGATCTTCGGCCTGCATGCGCATTTCCTTGATACACTCCGGCATGGACCAGTTCTCATTCACGACAATCATTTCCGTACCCATGAGACCACCGGCTGTGTCCTCGTCGTACTTCAGCAGGTCGATGATATCACCGGCCTGCTCCACGTCGTCAATGTGCGAGAGAATCTCGTCGCGCTCGTCCACGTCGAGCTGCTGGATAAGGTCAACGGCATCGTCGGTGTCAAGGTGGTCGATCTGCTTGGCGATTTCCTCAGCGGGCATGGCGCTGATGAGCTTGAGGCGGTCGTCCTCGTCAAGCTCCATGAGCACATCGGCCGCCGCTTCCTCGTCGAGCAACTTATACAGGTACTCGGCTTCGTCAAGTTCCAAATTCTGATACAACTCTGCGATGTCGGCGGGGTGAAGCCCGGCGAGTTCCTTGCGGGCCTCTTCTTTGTCGTCGGCCTGGATAATCTGGCGTATGTGCTTGAGATACTCGGGAGTGTATTCTTTCATGGGATGCGGATATTTACGTCTACGCGTTATTGGATTCGCGCAGGTTCTTTACCATGTTTGTCAATTCAATAAACTGCGCCACCGAGAGCTGTTCGGGACGCAAAGCGGCCAATGCCGTGTCCGGCACCATGGTTCCGGGAGGCAGAAGCGATTTCAGGGAGTTGCGCAATGTCTTGCGGCGCTGTCCGAAGGTTGTCTTCACCACGGTCTTGAAAAGCGCTGCATCGCAGCCGAGGTCGGTGACGCTGTTGCGGGTAAGCCGTATCACGCCCGATTTAACCTTTGGCGGCGGATTGAACACATGCTCGCTCACCGTGAACAGATATTCCACGTCGTACCACGCCTGAAGCAGCACGCTCAGGATTCCGCGTGTCTTCGTTCCGGGTGCGGCGGCTATGCGCTCGGCAACCTCCTTCTGGAGCATGCCCGAACAGCATATCACACTGTCCTTGAAATCAAGTACCTTGAAAAATATCTGCGAAGAGATATTATAAGGATAATTACCTATCACGCAGAACTTTTCTCCGGCAGGATACAGCTCGTCAAGATTCATGCGCAGGAAGTCGCCACTGATTATGTGGCCGTCGAGCGCAGGAAAATTCTTCTCGAGATAATCCACGCTCTCCGTGTCAATTTCCACCACAGTGACTTTATCGGCAGGATGTCGCTCAAGCAGGAATTGCGTGAGCACACCCATGCCCGGGCCTATCTCAAGCACCGGAGTGTCGGGATAGGCATCAAGCGTGGCGGCAATGCGGTCGGCAATGCCAAGATCGGTCAGAAAGTGCTGTCCGAGAGCTTTCTTGGGTTTTACAGCGGGCATCAATCTGCGTTTTTAACCGATTCAAGCACCTGCTCAACAAGAACTTTACCCTTTTTATCGGTCGTAATTTGTTTTACAACACCGATTCCTTCGGCATACCATTCGGTGATATTCTCTTTTTCGGTACCGGCGGGTGAGGTCTGACGTATCACATATGAAATCTTGAGACAATCATCATACTTTCCGGCAGGAACTTCCACGCTTTCCTTTCCGAGCACTTTTCCTTCCCACAGATTCATTGTCATGCGGTTCTCGCCCATATCCATGCGGAGAGTCTGATTGGGAAGTTTTGTTCCCTCAGCCATGTTAGGTGATAATTTGATGACAATCTCTCCTTTGGTTTTCATTTTCTTACGCAGGTCGTTCATGTCTGTTTCCGACACGTATTGGCCCTGAGATTCCGCTGATTTCTTTATGACATCGCATATCATTTCCTGAAAGTCCTCCGCGGTCTGCATCACGATTGTAGTAACAGAGTCGGCAGGATTAAACGAAAAAGTGGAGAAAGAAGTGATACCTCCGAACCCGCCTTCGGGGGAGTTCTGCACTTCCTTGACACGCACGGTAATCACTCCGGCTTCGTCAGTAGCAGATTCCTCGACAGTACTTACGGACGTAGCTGTTTGCTTTTCCTCAACGGCAGTGGAGACAGACGACAACACAGTGCCTTTGGCAGTAGGAAAATACTGAGCCGACGCGCTTGCACAACCGACAAGCACAGCCACAGATAAAAGAAGTAATGATTTCATTTTATATAAGTTTAATTAATTGATTACAAATGAATTTATTCCGGCAGCCCGGCGGATTTCGCGGAACTGCCACAGAATCATCCCGCCGGTGACGAGCGTAGCCACCGTGTCGGAAATCGGGAAGGAACCCCACACACCATCAAGTCCGAAATGGCGCGGAAGCACAAGCAGCAGAGGTATCAGAAACAACACCTGACGCGTAAGCGAAAGGAATATCGACTTCCATGCCTTGCCGATGCTCTGGAAAAACGATGTGGACACAATCTGGAATCCGACAACCGAAAACATCATCAGTCCGAAAGTCAGAGCCTTGGATGTAGAGGCTATCAACGTGGCATCCGACGTAAACGCGCGCGCAACACTCTCCGGAACCAACAGCCCGATCATCGAGCCCGACACTGTGAACACCGAGGCCGACGCAACAGCTAAAAGATAGGCCCGCTGAAGACGGTGGATTGACCCGGCGCCGTAATTGTAGCCCACAATAGGCTGCATGCCCTGACATATTCCTATCACCACCGTTGTTATCAGACTGGCGAATGTGGTGTAGATTCCTGCCGCACCCACAGCCATGTCGCCGCCGTAGCGGTAGAGCGACGTATTTATGATTGCATTTATAAAGCAGGATGCAGCATTGACAAGCGCCGGAGCAGCACCGATTGACACAATCGCAATTATCGTCGCCCAGCGGAGACGGTAGGTTCCGGGCGTGAACCGAAGGCTCACATCCCGTTTCAGGAAATGACTTATCACAAACACCGCCGACACAGTCATTGACAGGTCAGTGGCAATAGCCGCCCCTTTTATCCCGGTCTTGAGCCCGAAAATAAATATCGGGGCGAGCACGAGGTTGCATCCTGCGCCGATAAGCATCGTGAACATGGCACGACCCGGATAACCACTCGCACGCATGATGTTGTTGAGGCTGTATGTCACATTCATCAACATAAGCCCCGGCAGAAGGTAGGAGATGAAATCACGCGCATAGGGCAGCGTCACGTCGCTGGCTCCGAAAGCCCTCAGAATCGGGTCAAGGAAGATGGCAAACAAGGCTATGTACACCACGGCATTGAGCGCCGTGAGCACAAGCGCGTTGCCGAGCAAGTGCTGCGCCTCGTCCTGCTTGCCTGCGCCGAGAACTATCGACACCCTCGAAGAAGCTCCCACACCAACAAGCACACCGATGGCCGTGGTGAGATTCATAAGCGGAAAGGTGACGGCAAGCCCGGCGATAGCCTCAGGCCCCACACCCTGGCCTATGAAAATGCGGTCGATGACGTTGTAGAGCGACATCACCACCATTCCCACCACCGCGGGCACGCTGTATTCCCACAGCAGGCGTCCTACGGGTCGTTCGGTCAGTTCCTTGAGATTCTTCTCCATATTTCAAAAAAGGCGCGCCGCATCCGGCACGCCTTCGTATATCTTGGGTTACGGACGGTCTTTTTTACTTCTGTGCTGCGGCAGCCTGAGCGCGTTCGTAGTATTTGCGCAGGTCGGTCTGGGTCGACTGCACGTAAGAAGGATATTCGTCGATGATTTCCTTGTAAGCCTTGGCTTCAGCGGCGAAATTACCCTGGGCGCGGTAGATATTGGCTTTCTTGATAAGCATCAGAGGCACAATCTGCGGATTCTTGTCGGCGGCGCTGATAGCATCGTCGTAGCATCCGAGAGCCTTGTCGTACTGGTCGAGGTTGACATAGCAGTCGCCCTTGAGAGCCTCAACACCTGCGGCAGCGATTTCGTCGCCGAGAGAAGCGTCGTCAAGATACTTGATAGCATCCTGATATTTGCCTTCCTTGTAAAGACGGATACCCATTTCAGCTTTCGCGCGGTTGCCGCTCTTGAATCCGGCTTCGGCAGCTTCGGCATAAAGTTTTGTAGCGATGGAATCGTTCTGCTCAAGGTCAGCCTTGGCGATGAGTTCGTCAGCCTTGCGGTTGCCGTTCTGAGAAACGAAAATCCATACGAGAGCCACAACAACGATTGCGGCGATTACCACGCCTGCGATAGTGATGAGCTTTTTGTTGGCCTGAGCCTTTGCCATGATGTCTTCAGCGGGCTGTTCAGCCGGAGACTGTGCGGGTTTGTTATTTTCCATTGGAGATTGGTATGTTTTTGATTTATTTTTCGTTGAACAATGAAAGTAATCCGTGCCTTCGTTGACACACATTCCTTTCCGAACTGCAAAAATAGTGCTAATTCCCCAAAAATGAAAATTTTTCCCCCGGAAACTTACTTTTGCCGCAAAAATCCCCCGTCAACAACCATTTTCCCAAAAATCCGACCCTCCAACTTGCCAATATTGTAAAAAATGCCTAAATTGCATCCGGAACCTTAACCCCGCGATGCCATGAGATTACTTTTGAAAAAGGGAACATCCATACGTACCGCCACGACAACCGCAACAACATGCTATACATCGTGCACGATGAAATGTTTTATAAATCTGTCAATCTATAATTGAAAGAATTTACCACCGATGAAAACAGCGAAAACAATCATAATAATTATACTGTGTACATGTAACATCATGTATGCCAAAGATATTTTTTCGGTATCTGTCACATCGGAGGTCGATTTCGATAATATAGCGGAACAATACTCCGGACTCGGGATGACCGGAACTGTGGTAAATGATTCGGTTTTGAGACAGAACCTCGAACGTCAATCCTTAGAACTGTTCAATAGAATCAACGAAACCGAATATAGAACCGCGGTTGAAGCCGGCGAAGCGTTTCAGGTCGATAGCATTTTATATTTTGACAAGATGGACTTGTATGCTGCATGCGCCAGTGAGTATCATGATTTTCCCTATTATTGGTTTGACTCCTCGGCTAAACTCGTGGGCTATACACCATATCCGTTCTTTATCACCGATGATGGATTTATCGTTGCGCAACGTCATGCCGATTGTGATGTAAGCCTTGATTTACAATTTTATTGCAAATCTCCCCATGGCTTTATTTGTGCCTATAAATTTGAGTCCCGTCTTTATGGCGAAGCATTGGAAGCGTATTATCTTCCGCCAAACAGCATTGCTATCCAGTGTGCATACGGCCCATCCCGCTATCTGAAAATCACCTTTGACAACGCCCGATAAAACAATGAATAATCGAAAACTGCACATATTATTAATATTCATCGCCTTGGCGGGGGCAGTGTGCGGGGCGGAGGGTTCGGATGTCCCGGAAAATGCGATTTTCGAGTGAGAGTGCAAAAACACGGATTCTGATTTATGGAGCATTTTGCATCCCGATGAAGCCATAATAATCTGAAATAAATTTATACATTTGTAAATATAATCTTTTTCACCCTTAAATCTCAAAACATAATATGTACCGATTCATATTTACATTAACTTTATCAGTATTTTTATTCTCCGCTAATGCTCTACCAATTGACTCATCTAATGAGCTTCAATCTCTAACACAAAAAGTCGACTCTCTTGAGCATGAATTTGCCTATCTAAAGATTTCGTATGATATAAAGATTCTCAATATTGAATTATCTTTAATAAATAACGAAATTACTACCAGTGCTATGAGATTAAGTTCATTCCATTCCGATCGTTATTTCAATAAAAAAATATATAAATCTTCATTAGAGATGTATGAAGCATACGATAAACGCGTCCTAACACTACATGAACATTGTGATAAAATCAAAGAACTGACATTTCTAACAATTTTAACAAAACCATTTTCAGAAGTTCAACGCGACATACTATTCTCATCCTTGAAAAGCATAGACACTAATTATAAAGTAACGGAAGCCGCACTCCAATATTTCAAATCTACTTTAGACCTTTACAAACAGAAGCTATAAAGCATCATATTATCACCACCCAACGAAACTACTTACGAAACTGCGCAGCTGCATTTTAGTCATATTAGCATCTACAATTATAGGTGTATTCTGTGTCTTTTGAGACTACACTGCAGTTACACCTTGCCCGTATTTTTACCAAGGGGTGCAATTAAAGCAAACGGAACTTATATTTGCATGGATGATTCATTAATCTTTCATGCATCATTCTCTATAAAAAGAAATATTTTGCGTCCGTATTTTTGTTTTAGATTTTAAACGCTTAAATTTGCATGTTAAATCCGTCGCGGAGTGCCGGAGACTTTTTCCGGAACTTAACGACTCACTCTACTCAGGTATGAAAGAATTAGACATCACCGCCAAGGTCCAGGCTCTCACTTATGATGAGCTGAGCGACACCGAACGCCGTCTTGTCGACCTCGCCCGCGAGGCCACAAAGCGTTCCTATGCCCCTTACAGCCGTTTCCGCGTGGGTGCGGCGATATTGCTTGACAATGGCGAGACCGTGACAGGCTCGAATCAGGAAAACGTGGCCTACCCTTCGGGGACCTGTGCCGAACGTTCAGCCTGCTATTATGCCGGAGCGGCCTACCCCGACGCGCATTTCGAAGCCATTGCGATAGCTGCTGTCGGCACCGACGGTGAAGAGCCCGCATGTCCCACCGCTCCGTGCGGCGCATGCCGCCAGGCGCTTCTGGAATATGAAGTCCTCGCAGGCAAGGGCGTGGAGGTGCTTCTTGTCGGCAAAGATGTCATCTACCGCCTGGAATCTATCAAGAGCCTGTTACCGCTCGCTTTCACAGAATTTTAATACCCATTCAGATATATATGGATTTTATTGAAGAACTTACATGGCGCGGCATGATTCACTCTGTCATGCCCGGAACTGACGAACAACTGAAAAAGGAAATGACTACGGCCTACCTCGGCATTGACCCCACTGCCGACAGCCTGCACATCGGCCACCTCGTGGGCGTGATGATGCTCAAGCATTTCCAACGCGCCGGCCACAAGCCCATCGCACTCGTCGGAGGCGCCACAGGTATGATCGGCGACCCCTCGATGAAGAGTCAGGAACGCAAACTCCTTGACGAGGAAACACTGCGCCACAATCAGGAAGCAATCAAGAAGCAGCTCGCGAAGTTCCTTGACTTCGACAGCGATGCTCCCAATGCCGCAGAGATGGTAAACAACTACGACTGGATGAAAAACTTCTCCTTCCTTGACTTCATCCGCGACGTGGGCAAGCACATCACCGTCAACTATATGATGGCAAAGGACTCCGTGAAGAAACGTCTCTCGGGCGAATCGCAGCAGGGCATGTCCTTCACTGAATTCTCCTACCAGCTCGTGCAGGGCTACGACTTCCTCAACCTCTACCGCGAGAAGAACTGCCGTCTTCAGCTCGGCGGCTCCGACCAGTGGGGCAACATCACCACCGGTACCGAACTCATCCGCCGCACCCTCGGAGGCGAGGCATATGCCCTCACCTGCCCTCTGATTACCAAGGCCGACGGCGGCAAATTCGGCAAGACCGAAAGCGGCAACGTATGGCTTGATCCCCGCTACACATCGCCCTACAAATTCTATCAGTTCTGGCTCAACGTTTCCGACGAAGACGCCGAAAAATACATCAAGATTTTCACCCAGCTCGGACGTGAGGAAATCGAAGCCCTCGTGGAAGAACAGAAAGCCGATCCCGGCCGCCGTCCCCTCCAGCGCCGTCTGGCTCAGGAAATCACAACGATGGTACACAGCAAGGAAGAATATGAGGCTGCTGTTGAGGCTTCGCAGATTCTCTTCAGCAACAAGGCTTCCGAAATCCTCCACAAAATCGACGAAGACACTCTTCTGGCCGTGTTCGAGGGCGTACCCACCTTCGAGGTATCGCGCGAGGACATCGCCGCCGGAATCCGTCTTGCCGACCTGCTGGTCGACAAAGCCGCCGTGTTCCCCTCCAAGGGTGAGATGCGCAAGCTCGTGCAGGGCGGTGGATTCTCCATCAACAAGGAGAAGGTGACCGACCCCAACGCCACCGCCTCCACCGACATGCTGCTGAACGACCGCTACATCATCGTCCAGAAAGGAAAGAAACAGTATTTCCTCCTGATTGCACGCTAAGCCCATGAACGCCGCCGACACTAAAGACGTCCTGGCGTCCATGAACGAGATTCTGCGCGCCGAAAGCGAGGCCATACTTGCCATCCCCGCCACGGACTCCTACGCCGCGGCGGTGGATGCCATTGTGGAACACGTCCACCGCCGCCGTGGCAAGCTCGTGACTTCCGGAATGGGAAAGGCCGGCCAGATTGCGATGAACATCGCCACCACTTTCTCATCCACCGGCACACCTGCCGTGTACCTGCATCCCAGCGAGGCCCAGCACGGCGACCTCGGCGTAGTGCAGCCCGACGACATAATGCTCCTGATTTCCAACTCCGGAAAGACGCGTGAGATTATCGAACTTGTAGAACTGCTCCACGGCCTGTATGCCGACGTACCAACAATAGTAATCACCGGCCAGCCCGACAGCCCCCTTGCCGCCGTGGCCGACATCACACTGCTCACCGGGGGCGCCCCGGAAGTGTGTCCGCTCGGACTCACCCCCACCACCTCCACCACGGTGATGACAGTGATAGGCGATGTACTCGTGGTGAACGTAATGAAGCAAATCGGATTTTCACGTCCGGAGTATGCCAAACGTCACCACGGAGGCTACCTCGGCCATGAGGCCAGAAAGGAAAAGAAATGAAAAAAATTATCTGCATAGGCGAATGTTCGCTCAACATCGTGCTCGGCGCCGATGGCACTCCCCTCGGCTCAATGCCGGGCGGAAGGGTTGCCAACGCCGCGGCCATACTTGCCCGCCAGGGGCTGAATGTGATTGTGGCATCGGAAGCATCCGCCGACCCCGTGGGCGACATCGTGGCCGGATTCCTGAAGGATTCGGGAGCCGACACCTCCTGTGTCGACCGGTTCACCGAAGGCCGCACGCCCATCAATGTGTTCACCACAGATGCCGACGGCACGCGACGCATCACGCGCTATGAAAACTATCCCGAAGACTGCTTCGACATCGTTTGGCCCCGGGTCGACGAAGGCGACATCATACTCTTCGGCGGTTTCTACGCCATCGACCCCCGCATGCACCCCCGCATGCTGCGCCTGCTCCAGCACGCAGCCGAGCGCAAGGCCATACTCGTGTACCTTCCGGGATTCCTCCCCTCGCAGGAGCCACGTATCACCCGCGTCATGCCGGCCATTCTCGAAAACCTCGAACTTGCCAACCTCGTGATAGCCCGAAACAACGATCTGGAAGTAATCTTCGGAGTAAAGACCGGAGAGCAATGCTTCAACAACCACATCAATTTCTATTGCCGCTCGATGATAAACGTCGACACGGCTTGCCACGAAATATGCTATTACGGCGGCAAAGAAATGTCGTCGGTACGTATTCCGGCCGATGTGTGCTCGTCGTTGCTCTGGAACGCGGGAGCCGTGGCAGGAGCCATTGCCTCGATTGCAGAAAAATCACTTACAGTCGACTCCTTCGACGACCCCGGAGCTGAAATCCGTGAGGCAATCGTAGGAGCCGCCGCATCAACAGCCAAAGCCGTGGCCGACACCCTCAGCCACGACTGGCAGAAAGTAGAATAACCATTACACCCCCATACCAATGTCAACATCAGATAAAGCACCCGAGGCAGCCATTGCCAAATTCCGCGACATGCGCGTGGCCGTGGTGCGCACACTTTGGAACCGTCATATCACCGAAGCACTCGAAGCCGGAGCGCTCGAAACATTCGCCAAGGCCGGACTCGACCGCGACATGGTGGACGTGTTCGAGGTACCCGGAGCCGTGGAGCTGACATTCGCCGCTTCCCAACTTATCGAAACCGGACTCTACAACGCTATCGTAGTGCTCGGTTGCGTAATCAAAGGCGGTACGCCCCACTTCGACTACGTGTGCCAGAGCGTGACACAAGGCATCACACACCTCAACAGCGAATGTGACATCCCCGTGATTTTCGGAGTACTCACAGTCGACTGCGAGCAGGACGCGCTCGACCGCGCCGGAGGCTCATGCGGCAACAAAGGCTCCGAAGCAGCCGACGCCGCCATCCGCATGTTCGACTTCATGGAAAAAGTGGGCGAGCTGTAAGAAGATTCTCAGCAACTTTCCCGAAGCCATGATGTTATAAATTTATAACCACTTAAATTATAACAGTCATGACTTCAACCAAACGTAAAAATTCAGGCCTGTGGGTCTGGATAATCATCGGGCTCATCGTAGCCACACTGGTGTTCGCAACCATTTATTACATCGGATGGTTCGACTACAACACCCATGTCGACACTCCGGCAGGAGACAACGTAACGCAGCAGTATGAGCTTACTGAAGCGGGCGCCGACTCTCCGGGCGAAGCCGATTGGCAGAACGCCGACCATCAGAGTCTCGACGAACTCATAACCGAGCCGGAAGCCGAGACCCAGACGCCTCCCGCGCCCTGATTACGCGCCCCGACTCCTTAACATTGTCTTAAATGAAATTATCATTAAAAGCGCTCGCGCTTACACTCATGATTCTTGTCGCCGCCTCCGCAAGCTTTGTCTCCTGTGGAGGCGACAGCGTGTCCGACTCTGTGGGATATGCCGAAGAGGCTTTCAACGACGGCCGTTTTGCCAAAGCCCAGGCACTGTGCGACAGCCTTGTGCTCGGCAACTCATTCTCAGAGTTGTCCATCGACCAGTTGTGCCGCTTGTCGCTGCTCTTTGCCAAACTCGGTGAGAACGGAGCCGACGACGAAGCCAACACAGCCTTCGCAGCCTACTCCCTGCGCCGGGCACTCACGCTCGACAAGGATTCCGTGAGTATCTTCACCCACTCCCTGTCAATGGACGACCAGGCCCGTTTCATGCCTCTGACGGTATTGGCGGCGCCGGTCGATACCAACGCGATATTCCACGCCGACAGCATTTTCGAGGACGAATCAGTTTACTGACACATCCTCAGCCCCCAATCATAAACCACTCTTTTCACTCTCTGACTCCATTGGAATCCTGGCAAGAAAAACTACGCGGCCTCCTCGGCGACCAGCCGCTGCCCGAGGCCGAAGAAAGCGCTCCCGCTGAAGCTCCCGTACAGACGGCCCGGCTCGACATACAGGTCGACCGCAAGGGTCGCGGCGGCAAGTGCGCCACCATCATCAGCGGCTTCACAATTCCCGACGACGACATCACCGCCCTCGCCAACAGAATGAAGAAACGTTTCGGCACAGGCGGCTCGGCCCGTGGCGGCGAAATCCTTATCCAGGGCGACCGCAAGCGCGACGTACTCGATTTCCTTACAGCCGAAGGCATGAAAGCCCGCATAATCTGACCTCGGGATGCTCACAATCTACAAGGCATCCGCAGGCTCGGGCAAAACCTACACTCTCGCTCTCGAATACATCAAGACCCTCCTGGGGCTGAAAGTAAGCGGGAGCGAAGATAAATTTGTGCTCAACAGTCCTGATTACGCTCCCGGCGGCCGCCGACAGCCGCGCCGCCACAGAGGCATCCTCGCCATCACCTTCACCAACAAGGCCACCGAGGAAATGAAGACCCGAATCATCAAGGAACTCGACCTGCTGGGACACATTCCCGCTCCGGGAGCAAAAGACGCCAACTATGCCGAAGCCCTGACAGGAATCTTCGGATGCACACGCGAGCAACTTCGCGATGCCGCCTCACTTGCACTGAAGGAATTGCTTGAGGATTACAGCAGCTTCAATGTAAGCACCATCGACTCCTTTTTCCAGACCGTGCTGCGCACATTCGCCCGAGAGATTGACCGTCAGGGCGACTACAACGTGGAGATTGACGACGATTTCGCCGTCCGCTCAGGAATCGGCCTGATGCTCGACGACCTCAACTACGGCTCTCCCGGCCATGCCGACCGCATACTCGGCTGGATACGCCGCTACTCAATGCAGAAAATAGGCGACGGACAGAGTTTCAACGTGTTCAACCGTTCCGGCTCAATCCTGTCATCGCTCAACAGCTACGTAAAAAGCATCTGCGGCGAGACTTTCCGCCGACGTTCCGAAGAGATGCGCGAATATTTCGACGACCCCTCCCGCATCACACTCTTCAAGGAGCATCTTGACAACGAGGCCCGCAAAGCAAGCTCCCTGCTCAAAAAACTTGCCTCGGAAATTCGCGACGGGCTCTCAGCAGGGAACTTCGACCCGCAGATTCTTCCCTCGGGACTCCGCGACCTGCTGCGCACCTCCCTCGAAGGCAAGCGACCCGAAGTCGAGCTCGGAATAGGAGACCCCTCCAAAGCCAAGACTATAAAGAAATTTCTCGACGGCGACGACCTTTCGGGTGCATATGTCAAAAAATACCTTCCCAAGGCCGGAAAGCAATATATATTGCCGGCCGACAGCGTATCGGAGCTGATAAGCCGTTTCGTAGCCACTGTGTACAGTTCGGAAACGCGCCTGCGCATCTTCGACCGCCTTTCGGCAGCCTGCGTCGACCTTGAATTTCTCGCCTATACGTGGCGCTACATCGAGCGCTACCGCCACGAGAACAACCTCATACTCCTGTCCGACACAAACGAACTTCTCAAGCGCATCATCAACGATGCCGAAATGCCATTTATATATGAACGCCTTGGCATGCGGCTCACCAACCTGCTCATCGACGAGTTTCAGGACACATCGCGCATGCAGTGGGAAAACCTGCGGCCGCTCGTAGCCAACAGCCTTTCTTTCGGCTACGATAACCTCATCATCGGCGACGAGAAGCAGGCCATCTACCGCTTCCGCAATTCCGACAGTTCGATGCTGCGCCACACGGTTGCCAACGTCGATTTTCCCGATTCCCACCGCATCAAGGGTTCCGGAAAGGGCGAGAACACCAACCACCGCAGCGCACCCGGAATAGTGCGCTTCAACAACACGCTTTTCCGCCGCATGGCCCGTCAGCTCGGCGACCAAAGCTATTCCAACGTCGAGCAGGCCATCCCCGACCGCCTTCTCGACCTGTCGGCCTACGTAAAACTTCAGTTCGTACCCAAGGAAGGCATAGCCGTGCCGCCGCTTTCGGGCAAGGGCGAGCCTGTGATTGCCGACACACTCGAGCTTATGGCCCGCGAGATTCTGCGCCAGCACGCATCCGGCTACCGCTGGAGCGACATAGCCGTGCTTGTGCGCACCCGCAAGGAAGCCTCACAGGCCGTTGAATACCTCATGCGTGAGCATCCCTCGATACGCGTGCTCTCCGACGAGGCTCTGCTACTCGAAAGCTCCGAGGCAGTGCGCCGCATCGTGAGCATGCTAAAGCTCGTATCCCGCTCCTATTCACGACGCAAGAGCGCCGAGGAAGAAGACGCCCCCGTGTTCGCCTCGCATGGCGACATAGTGATGATGATAAGCCGCTACGATTTCTTTGTTGGCGAAGGGCGCTCGCCCGAGGATGCGCTCGCACTGGCATTGGGAGACAGCGCCACCGGCCACGACACCCTCGACGCCGACATCATGACCGTACGCCGCGAGAACCCCTCCAACCTCGTGGCGCTCGTGGAGGCCATAATCGCCGCAAAAATCAGTCCTGCAAGACGACGTGAGGAATTTGCCTACATCGCCGCGTTCCAGGATGCGGTAGTGGATTTCTCGGCACGCAACAACCCCTCGCTCAGCGCCTTCCTCGACTGGTGGGACAGCCACAAGGATGTGCTTGCCATCACATCTTCGCCCACAACCGATGCCGTGGCGGTGATGACCGTACACAAATCGAAAGGTCTCGAATGGGACTGCATACACATCCCCTTCGCATCATGGAAGATGTCGCGAACCGACGAGAACATCTGGCTCGACATGAGTCCGCTTTCCGACATTCCGGAAGAAATACGTCCTCCGATGCTCCTGACGGCCACAAACTCACTCTTCGGGCTGGACGACTCGCCATTCCGCAAAGAATATCTCGCCGACCGCGCCGAACAGATTGCCGACAACCTCAACACCACCTACGTGGCTCTCACACGTGCCGCACGCGAGTTGTGCGTGTTCTGCCCTCTCGGCCCGGCAACCCAACGCAATCCCGAGCCCGACCCCGTCGGCGTCGGGGCAGACATATTAAATGCCGTGACACTTCCTGCCGATTCCGAAGAAAGCTCATCCCCCACCCTCGCCGACCTCGCAGCATGCTACAATCCGGAGACCCGCACGCTCGAATACGGGGCACCCACCCGGGCCAATCATCCGGCTTCAACGGAAGCGCCCAAGAACTTGCGACGTGCCGAAATCTACGAAGTCGTGTCCCGCTCCGACGTCCGCGAGCTTACACGCGTCGACGACCTGACTTCCGCCCACATCGACCTCGGAGGCGAGCAGGACAAGGAAATAACCGACCTGCCCTCCGACATTCCCGGGAACTCACCGCTGGCCTTGCAACTCGCCGCAGCAGCCGACCGAGGCAGCAAACTGCACAACGTTCTGGCCTCGATACGGACATCCGACGACCTCCCCGCAGCCCTCGACAGAATGGCAGTTGCCGCCCACCTCACCCCCGAGGCAAAGGAGGAATACGGAGCAATACTTGCCAATGCCTTTGAAAGTGCCGGAGAGCTGGCGCGCAGTTGGTTTGCCCCCGACTGCCGGATTTTGGCCGAGCGCTCGATCTACGTTCCCGGCACGGAAGAGACCTTCCGCCCCGACCGCGTGGTGATCCATCCCGACGGCTCGACATCGGTTGTCGACTATAAATTCACATCCGAGCCGCGCAAGTCGCACCGCGCACAGATTGCCACCTACGTGCGACTGCTCACCTCGATGGGCTACACCGACGTAAGCGGCTACCTCTGGTATCCCGAACTGCGGAAGATAATAAAAATATAATCCGCACGTTAACAAATAAATCACCAATCACATCTGATATGAAACTCTATCCGCTTCTTGCAACCGCTGCGCTTCTGGCCTCCACCGCCGACGCCATTGCCTGCACAAGCCTGATTGCCGCCCCCGGCGCTACCGCTGCCGCCGACGGAGGCGGTTCGATGATAACCTACGCCGCCGACAGCCACACGCTCTACGGCGAGCTCTACCGCCAACCCGCTGCCGACCATGCCCCGGGCACGATGCGTCCCGTGGTCGACTGGGACAGCGGCCGGCTTTTAGGCGAAATCCCCGAAGTGGCACATACCTACGCCACCATCGGCAACATGAACGAACACGGACTCACCATAGCCGAAAGCACCTGGGGTGGACGCCCCGAACTGGAAGGCTCAGGAACGATTGACTACGGTTCGCTCATCTACATCACCCTCCAGCGCGCCCGCACTGCCCGCGAAGCCATCGACGTGATGACCTCGCTCGTGCGCGACTACGGCTACGCATCCGAAGGCGAATCTTTCTCCATCGCCGACCCCGATGAAGTGTGGATTATGGAACTCATTGGCAAAGGCAAGGACGACAAAGGTGCCGTATGGGTGGCACGTCGTGTTCCGGAAGGCTACATCAGCGGCCATGCCAACCACTCCCGCATCCATCAGTTCCCCCTTAACGACCCCGAGACCCTCTACTCGCCCGACGTGATTTCCTTTGCACGTGAAAAAGGATATTTCAATGGTAAGGACAAGGATTTCAGCTTCTCGAAAGCCTACGCCATCACCGATGCCGGAGCGCTCCGCGGCTGCGACGCACGTGTGTGGAGCTACTTCAACAAGTTCACCAAGCCCGGTACAATGGACAAGTACCTCCTCTGGATTCTCGAAGGCAAAGGCCCCGTGATGCCGCTGTGGGTAAAACCGTCGCGCGAACTTAGCGCCGACGACCTTAAATGGATGATGCGCGACCACTTCGAGGACACACCCCTCGACATGACAAAAGACATCGGCGCGGGACCCTTCGACAGCCCCTACCGCTGGCGCCCGATGACATTCGTTGTCGACAGCGTGGAATACACCCACGAGCGCGCCATCGCAACACAGCAGACCGGATTCTCCTTCGTGTCGTCGATGAGCAACGAACGCCCCGACGCGATGAAAGGTATTCTCTGGTTTGGTGTTGACGATGCCAATACCTGCGTTTACGTGCCTGTGTTCAACTCAACCGACTTCGTTCCCAAAGCCCTTGACGGAGCCACAGCCGACCTCCTGACACTGTCGTGGGACGCCATGTTCTGGGTCAACAACTACGTTGCCAACCAGGCCTACAACCGCTATTCGCAGATGATTCCCGACATCCGTCGCGTACAGGGCGGACTTGAAAAAGATATCAACGCCGCCGTGGCAGCCGAACGCAAGGCCATCGACGGCATGCCCTACGACGAAGCCCGCGCCCATCTGCGCGGCGTAACCGACTACTGGACTGCCAAGGCTACCGCCGACTACAAGAACCTCGGTGACTACCTGCTTGTAAAGTACCTCGACGGCAATATAAAGAAAGAAGAGAACGGCAAATTCGCCCGCACTCCCGAAGGCATGCCCGTGCAGCCCGCATGGGGCGGATATAACGAACGCTACTTCCGCTCGATTGTCGACGACGCCGGCGACCGTCTGAAAGTTGTCGATGTCAAACTCGACTGATTTGGCACGGAATTTGTTATCATATTACTGAAGTTTCGCAAGCTACACTTCAGTCAGGTAATAAAAGGATAAGAAGGCAAAAAGGCAAGATAAAAGTTCCATTATCTTGCCTGCCGAAGGCAATTGCCTTTTCACCTTTTTACCTTTTCACCTCATTACTGAACTTTTAAAAACATACTTATATGGAAAAAATCGAACCCGGAAAATATTTTGACTTCGTATATGACCTCTACCGCGTCAACGAAGACGGCACCGAAACACTCATGCACCAGGTTGACCGCGAAGAACCCGAACGCGCTATCTTCGGCGTTACACAGGGCTTTGTAAAAGCTCTCGAAAAGGGAATCGAAGGTCTCAAGCCCGGCGATAAATTCAACATCACCGCAGCACCCGAGGAAGGTTTCGGCCCCTACGACAAGGACGACGTTGTGACTCTGTCGCGCGACATGTTCCTCATCGACGGCAAATTCGACGAAGAAGCCTTCGTGCCCGGAGCATACGTGCCCATGATGACAGCCGACGGCTACCGTATCGACGGACTTATCCGCGAAGTCACCCCCACCGACGTTGTGGTCGACTTCAACCATCCCCTTGCCAATGACACAATCCGCTTCGAAGGCGAGATTCTTACCGTGCGCGACGCTACGCCCGAAGAGCTCCATCCCGCCGGAGGTTGCGGCTGCCACGGTGGCTGCGGCGACAGTTCCTGCGGTTGCGACAGCAACGACGGCGCAGGCTCCTGCGGATGCCACGGCGGCGGATGCTGCTGACCCGAGGCAGAAATATTTGGCAAATCGGAACTTATTCCGTAACTTTGCCGCCGGAAATCCGTAAGGATTCCGACAAACAGTGGACAAATTTGGCTGCTTGCAACCACTCGAAAAAATGCTAAAATCGTCAAGGGACATCTGTCCCTGCAATTTTATGGATTTTTTGACTCGAACATATCGTGGTTGGACAGCCCTCTGTCCGACCACGATTTTTATTGACACAACAATTTAACATTAGAATAAATGAACTATCTCTTCACATCCGAATCCGTTTCGGAAGGACATCCCGACAAAGTCGCCGACCAGATTTCCGACGCGGTGCTTGATGAATTTCTCGCCCGCGACCCCCGCTCAAAAGTAGCATGCGAAACACTCGTTACAACCGGCCAGGTTGTTGTGGCAGGCGAAATCAAAAGCGAGGCCTACGTTGACCTCCAGGACATATGCCGCCGTGTAATCAATGAAATAGGCTACGACCGCAGCGACCTCCGTTTCGACGGAAATTCATGCGGCATACTCTCCGCAGTGCATGAGCAGAGCGCCGACATCAACCGCGGCGTCGAACGCGCCGAGGAATCGGAGCAAGGTGCAGGCGACCAGGGCATGATGTTCGGTTACGCCACCAACGAGACTCCCCTCTACATTCCTCTGACCCTCGCCCTGAGCCACGCCCTGCTCATGGAACTGGCCGAAATCCGCCGCGAAGGAGTGGACATGACCTATCTGCGCCCCGACGCCAAAAGCCAGGTGACAGTGGAATATGACGAAAACCACCGCCCGGTGCGCGTCAATACCATCGTTATCTCCACCCAGCACGACGAGTTCGTCACCCCAACCGAAGAAAACGGTCTCACCCAGGAACAGGCCGATGAAAAGATGCTCGGAATCATCCGCCGCGACGTGGCCGAAATCCTGATACCCCGCACCAAAGCAAAACTGCCCGAACATATCGCAGCCCTGCTGGACGAAGAATACATCCTGCACGTAAATCCCACCGGAAAATTCGTGATCGGCGGCCCCCACGGCGACACCGGACTCACAGGCCGCAAAATTATCGTCGACACCTACGGAGGCCACGGCGCCCACGGTGGCGGCGCTTTCTCAGGCAAAGACCCCTCCAAGGTTGACCGCTCGGCCGCATATGCCGCCCGCCACATCGCCAAGAACCTCGTGGCCGCAGGCGTTGCCGACCGCATCCTCGTGCAGGTAGCCTATGCCATCGGCGTGGCACGCCCCGTGAGCCTGTGCGTCAACACCTATGGCACAGCCCACGTAGGCCTTACAGATGCCGAGATTTCCGAAAAAGTGAGCAAGATATTCGACATGCGACCCTTCGCCATCGAAAAGCGCCTCAAGCTCCGCAATCCCATCTACCGCGAGACCGCTTCCTACGGTCACATGGGCCGCACACCGCGCACTGTAACAAAGACTTTCACCTCACACTACGAAGCACCCTTCACACGCGAGGTTGAGCTCTTCACATGGGAAAAACTTGATGCCGTTGACGCCGTAAAAGCCGAATTCGGCCTCTAAACAAGCCCTGACGCCATAAAATTGCCACGCTTTCTTTGAAAAATTAAGGAAAAAGCGTATCTTTGTGCGCTTGATGCGCAATGCATCCTGTTTTTCAACAAGCACAATAAATAAACCCCTAAAATACAAATGGCAACCTTAGAAAAAATCAGAAACAAGTCAGTGCTTCTGTTCGTGATTATTATCGTGGCACTGCTTGCCTTCATTCTGGGCGACTTCCTCACTTCAGGTCGCACCTACTTCGGAGATCCCACAACAGTGGCCCGCGCCGCAGGCGCAAAGGTAGAATATCAGGACTACCAGTCGCGTCTGAGCCGTTACAGCGAACAGTCGCGTAACCAGGGCTACAACTACGACAACGACATGCTCTCTCAGCAGGTCATCAGCGAGCTTCTTCTCGAAAAGCTCTTCCAGAAAGAGTACGAAGATCTCGGAATCGTTGTTACCGACAAGGAAATCACTGAAGCCATGACAGGCGACAACGTGCATCCCGCAGCAGCCCAGACTATCGCATACCTCTCCCAGCAGCTCGCTCTTCCCGAACCTTCCGGAAAGCAGGTCTACGACGCGATGATGAACCCCGCCAAGTACGGTCTTCCCGTTGAGGCAGGTGAACAGCTCCGTCAGATCTGGAGCGAGACCGAAAAGAATCTCGAGGACCAGATGCTCGGCCAGAAATTCTTCCGTCTCGTAAGCGGCCTTTTCACCGCCAACAAACTTGACGCACAGAGCCTCTACGACGACAATGCCGCCACACGCCACCTCGCTTACGTAAGCAAGACCGTCAACGACATCAGCGAAGAAGATGTGAACTTCACCGACGAAGACATCAAAGCCTACTGGGCGACCCGCAAGAACGACTACAAGCTCACCGAAGAGCTCCGCGCCGTTGACTACATCGTTGTAGCAATCGAACCCTCTCAGGAAGACCGTCTCGCCGCCAGCCAGGCAGTTGAAGCCGCAATCGCAGGTCTCAACAGCAGCGAAGGCACCGAAGCCGTCAACAAAGACAGCCGTTTCGTCGTTACCCGCAACACTTCCACACTCGGCAAGGTGCGCAACAACGACCTCAAGAAATTCCTTCAGGAAAAAGAAGTAGGCCAGGCTGAACTCATCGGCCGCAGCGGCGACTCCTATACCATCGCCAAACTGCTCTCGACCTCAACCGGCATCGACTCAATCAACGTGACAGTTATCCGCGCCGCCGAAGTTTCCACTCTCGACAGCATCGCCGGCCTTCTCAACGCAGGCACAGCCAAATTTGCCGACGTGGTTGACAACACCACCGTGATGGGCAACGACAGCGTATGGACAGCACTCGAAGGCGTAGGCATGGACGAAAAGACCAAGAGCCTCCTTACCAACGCAACCGTAGGCAAAGCCTTCGTAGTCACCGACACCATCCAGGGTCAGCCCGTGAGCGCGCTCTACGCCGTAAACCGTCGTCACGCTCCCGTCAACTACTACGAAGTTGCAACAATCGAATACACCGTGGATCCCTCCAACGAGACACTCACCAAGCTCTCTTCGGACCTCCGCACCTACGTAAGCAACAACTCTTCAGCAGCCGACTTCAGCGCCAACGCTGCCAACGCAGGCTACTCCGTACTTACCGACCAGGTGGGCGCATCCTCGCCCCGTCTCGGCAACAACAGCGACTCCCGCAAGTTTGTAAAGTGGGCCATGGAAGCTAAGAAAGGCCAGGTTTCGCCGATGTTCCAGGACGACAAGCAGTCCTACCTCATCGCAATGGCCGTTACCGACATCTTCGACGGCGACTACCTCCCCTGGAACAGCCCCGCCATCAAGAACCAGCTCCGCGCCCAGGCTCTCAACTCCAAGAAAGCCGACAAGCTCATGGCTGACTACGCAGGCAAGGCAAACGACCTCGCAGGCTACGCCAAGGCTATGGGTCTTGAAGTTGCCGAAGGTTCCGCAGCCTTCACCTCGCCCGTTCTTCTCAACCTCGGTGTGAACGAAAGCGCTCTCCAGGGTGCTGTCGCAGCAGCCGAGCAGGGCAAGCTCGTAGGCCCCGTGAAGGGCAACCGCGGCGTGCTCGTGTTTGAAGTGAAATCAGTCGACACCGACAACCGACCCTTCAACGTTGACGAATACAGCGCCCGTTTCAATCAGACATTCGGCATCAGCCGTCTCAACAACCCCATGCCCCTTCTTCTCGGCAAGGAAAAGATTGAAAACAAATCGCTCAACTTCGTAGTCGCTCCCGGCGAATAATCCCTTACAACACCATATACCTGAAACCGCAGGAGGCCGCAACGCGAGATTCGTTGCGGCCTCCTCTGCATTTGGGGCGGTTTCTTATCCAAGAAAAATTTGCCGGAAAAGAAATTAATTATTAACTTTGCATCGCTTTAGCGCATTTAATCATGCGTTGGGCACAAGGATAGTCTTATGGTGTAATGGTAGCACTACAGTTTTTGGTTCTGTCTGTCTAGGTTCGAATCCTGGTAAGACTACACAAAGTCCCGGAATATCACTCCACTGATATTTCGGGACTTTTTTATGGGTTCCACAAGCGCTAAGTTCACCAAAAAACTGCAATCTTTATTGCGCATTGCGCATTATTTTGTAACTTTGTAGCCTGATTCGGACTGACATATGTCAATGTCGCCGGACCGGATAGTTTATAAACCAATCACACCCTAACATAAACTATGAAGCTATTACAAGCTAAACTCTCGAAATACACAGTTCCTCAGGAAGTCAAGGCCGCAGGGGTATATCCCTATTTCCGTGCCATCTCGTCGGAGCAAGATCCCGAGGTGACAATCAACGGACGGCGCGTGCTTATGTTCGGCTCGAACTGTTACACCGGCCTTGTCAACGACCCGCGAATCAAAGAGGCCGCAATCGAAGCTACCCGAAAATACGGCACGGGATGTGCCGGTTCGCCCTTCCTCAACGGTACACTCGACCTCCACAAGAAGCTCGAGGCACGTATCGCCGAATACATCGGTAAGGAAGACGTGATGATCTACTCCACCGGATTCGGTGTAAACCTCGGCGTGGTATCCACCCTGACTGGCCGTGAGGACTACATCCTCTGGGACGAACAGGACCATGCGTCCATCATCGAAGGCCGCCGTCTGTCGTTCTCGCAGCAGTTGAAATACAAACACAACGACATGGAGTCGCTTGAGAAGCAGCTTCAGAAATGCGCCCCCGACAAGGTGAAACTCATCGTTACCGACGGTGTTTTCTCCATGGAAGGCGACGTTGCCAACCTGCCCAAGATTGTAGAGCTCGCCAAGAAGTACGACGCCACCGTAATGGTGGACGAAGCCCACTCTATCGGCGTGTTCGGTGAAGGCGGTCGCGGCGTGTGCAACCATTTCGGCGTCACCGGCGACGTTGACCTCGTGATGGGTACATTCTCCAAATCATTCGCATCCCTGGGCGGCTTCATCGCCACCGACAAGGAAATCACCAACTTCCTGCGTCACCACTCACGCTCCTATATCTTCACCGCGAGCATCACTCCGGCTTCCACAGCCGCCGCCCTGCGTGCAATCGACATCATGATTGAAGAGCCGGAACGTCAGGAACGCCTCTGGGAACTCACCAACTTCGCCCTCGAGGGATTCCGCGAGATGGGCTGTGAAATCGGCAACACATCCACACCGATTATCCCCCTCTACATCCGCGACAACTTCAAGACATTCAAGGTAACACGCGACCTTCTCGAAGAAGGCATCTTCGTAAACCCCGTGGTTTCTCCCGCCGTGGCACCTCAGGACACCCTCATCCGCTTCAGCCTTATGGCAACCCACACCAAAGAACAGGTTGCCGAAGCCCTCGAAAAAATTCAGAAGGTATTCAAGGCCAACGGTATTCTCTGATTTTTCATAGCTTTGTACATATGACCGGCCTCCGCACCCCCACATGCGGAGGCCGGTCTTTTTTTATCTGAAAGCAATAATATACCGAAACACAACGGTCCCGGAGCGACGTGTGCCCCGGGACCGTGTCCTAAATAACCGATTCAATTATTTCAAAATGAACTTCTGTCCGTTGCGGATTGCAATGCCCTTGTAGCCTTCGCCCACGCGGCGTCCGAAGAGGTCGTAGGTGATTCCGTCGCCCTCGGTAGCGTCGGTAACGACTACATCGTTGATGCCCGCGAGCACAGATTCGTCGTTGTGAGCCATCACATTAGTCATGAATATGGTTTCGGCGTAAGGATTTGTATCCTCATCCACATTTTCGCCTGCGAGCTTGAGCACGTTCACCACACGCTCCTGCGCACCGTTCTTCATGCCCCAAGCCATTGCAGCCATGTCGATGTCGATGCTGTTCCATTCGCCGGTCTTGAGCGAATAAATCTCTGTTACAAACTTATCGCCGGGCCACCAGTTCTGCAGCGTGAAATCAAGAAGACAGTCGGAGCTTACCCAAAGGTCGAGGTGCAGGAAACGGAAGTCGCTGAGGTTGAGAGTAGCGAGGAACTGCAGGGGAAGGAAGTCGAGATTGTCGATGCGGATAGCCGCGCCATCGCCACATTCGTCGTCACTTACAACGCAGGTCTGTCCCCACACGGGCTGATTCCAGGCGTTTGCTGCATTTCCCTGACTGTCTTTCATCACATCAAAGAAAGTATCCTGATCGGAGGCGTAGATGACGCCGACATCAGCGGGATCCCAGCTTATCACGGGAGGAGTTGTAGGCTCCGTTGCGGTCATTGAAAGAGCTGCCGAAGCAAGAAGTGCGGAAGAGAGTAATTTGGTAGAGATGTTCATAAACAAGGAGGTTTTAAGGTTAAACTTACGATGCAAAGATAGCGTTCCGAGGGGAGGTTATGATGCTAAAATTCTACATCCGCATACAAATATATTACAAAAAATCGCGCCGACAAGTATTTCCAGGCGGTTTTTCATATAATTTCATGCAGCGAGCGGAACCGTACCGTCCACCGGCGCGATTCCGCTCCACAACTGAAGTTACCTAAATCTTTCTATTACCTTTGAATATACTTTTTTCCGTCACGGATTACAATACCTTTATAAGAGCTGTCGACACGCATGCCCCACACATTGTAAATTGCGGAGTCAGCAGCGCCACCGTCAACAGCGATATTCTCAACGCCGGTAGGCAGAACTACAAAGTTGACGGGGAGAGTTGCAGGTATTTCCTCCGCTTCGGGAAGCATGACGTATGACTGAAGTGGATTGACAAGTGTAGTGGCATCCTCGTTCTTTACAAATGTCGCGTTGCCATCCACATTCTGCAATGTATAAGCATTGAGAGGGAGCTTGTGAATCTGCATCGCACCTGTAAGATGATTCTCTTCCGTTGCGGAAACGTCCTTCATAAACACTTGTGTGTCCCTTACTCCGGGTTGATGTTCCTCTACCTCATAAACCTCCTGCTCACCTTCGACAAATTTGAAGCTGTACTCACCGGGAGCACCTTTAACTACAACGGGAGTATTGGCAGGAACCACATTACCGGCGAGAAGTACGGGGTCAAGTTCGTTCTTGTCATTGAGTTTCAGAGTATACACCTCGACACCCGCAGGTATTTCAGCTGCAACGGGAAGAACCATTGTCTCGGCCCAGATATTTCCAACTTTAACAGTCACCTCATCAGCCTTTTCTATCGTAATGGAGGCTGTCTTATAGTCGGCGGTAGCCTTGCAGATACCAGAGAACGACTTTGCCGGGGTAAAGAAATGTATCGTATTCTTGCTTGCAGTCACAAAGTCGAACTCACGTCCCTCGACTGCCTTGATGCCATTTTCAAGAACCTTGATATCTGACACTCGGCTGGAATTGAAGTAAGCCACATGCTGTTCTTGATTGGCTCCGGGCATCACACGATGAAGCACCGTATATTTATGGTCGCCGATACGGTATTCGACAGCGCTGCAGAGAGCCACTATATAATTCTTTCCGGTGGGTACATATCCTCCGAAAGTCACATAGCCATCCTCAGGCATAGTGAAATTAGAGCCTTTCGCAGTATTCACTCCATCGGCTATTGAAAAATTGTATTTTCCGCCACCTACGAGTTCATCCGTGACACAGCTCCATACAGAGCCATCTTCCGATTCAAGATTATATTGAGTCACTTCGTTAGGCGACACATCAGTGCGCTTGAGAGTGACAACCCAGTTCTGCTGCGGTTCTTCCGTTTCGGCTTCGTCCTGTGCAAACACACTTATTGCCGGGAATGACAACAATGCCATGACGGCGAGAGTAAAAAATTTCTTCATATTATAGATTTTTGGGTTAATAATTCTGAGACAAAAGTAGGGTTAAAGGTGTGAGCGGGGTGCAACATCCCTTTCCAGGGATGCAAAAATGTTGCATTTATGCGAAAAAACAGGATTGTTGCATTACTGCAACTGGCGTAGCACGTCGCGGCGGAGCGTTTTTCCGGCGCGGGCCTTGATCGGTCTCTGCGCCAGGGCGCTCCACTGCGCCAGCTCATCGGCAGTCACAGCATCATCGGGGCGGACAGTCCAATCGCTCAGCACTCCCTGAAGTCCGAGCTTCTGGAAGAGTGCGAAATCGGCATCGTCGGGACGCACGTCCTCGAAGTAAATCAATGTGGCGTTTTCGTCGAGAAGACGTTGCTGAATCCGTTCCACAGGGATGTCGCACACCGCACTACCCGATTCACAGGCCATAGCCGCGGCAACTCCGGCAGCTTGTCCGAGCGCCATCCAGCAGGGCTCCATGCGCAAGGTGGAAAAACCGATATGCGAGCCGCTCACCGGAACCGGAAGCAAAAGGTTGTCGACCGCTTTCGGAACAATCACACCGTAAGGAACGGTGTAGACGGCGGTGGGATAGCTGATAAAGCCGTCGAGATGCACCCGGCCTTCCTCGCGCTTGCGGGCGGCATGCGAATCGAGCGCGTAATGGCTTGCCGTGATGCTCGAGGCATGCAGCGGCGGCCGGCCACCTTCCTCAACAGGCAAAGCATCCTTGGCCGTGAAGAAATACATGCCCTCGAAGCGACGCCCCTCGCGCACATACACCTGACGGGGGAAATTGCCGTTGTCGGCGTATTCCCCGCCGGAAAGGCCCCACTTGGCAATCTCGCGGCGGAACTGCACGGGAAGCGCGGTATCATTCTGCGCAAACCAGAACAGACCGAGCGTATAGTCGCGCAGACGCTTGGCGAAGCGGTCGCGCCACTCCCACGAGCTTGTGGGCCAGGGCCAGTTCTCTTCGGGAAGGTCGGTGGATATGAGTGCGGCATGTTGATTGTTTGCGTCAGTCTTGCCGTTTGGTTCAACATTGATTGTAACGAGCTTCTCGATGCCCCAGTTGTCCCAGGGAATTATCGTGCGCTCGCCGCCGGCGAGAAGATGGCGGCGGTTTTCCTCCATCATCGCCGGAGTGACATCGCGGAAAGCCTTCCATGTGTGACGTCCGCTCCATACGTCCTCCGCGAGCGACAGGTATTCCTCGCGGTTGTAGGTTTCCGGCTTGGGAAATGGCACGAGCTGCGCGGTGTCGCGGGTAAGACAAAGACGGTAATTATAGGCCTGCACGGCATTGTCAGGCTCACCGGTGGAACCCTCGGCAGGCAGGCTCTTCCAATATTCGTAGGTCTTTCCGGCACCCGGCTCGTTGAATTCCCAAGCGGCCTCTCGACCGATTCGGAAAGGCACGCGCGCGGCAGCACCGAGGTCGCCCTCATAAGTAGCGTCCACAAACACCCGTCCGGTATACGTCTCGTCGTCGCCCGTAATACGTTTTACAACGCGTATGCCTGCGATACGCCCGCCGTCCATGCTGATGTCGCCGGTGGAGAAGTTGAACTGCCGTCCGGTCAGGACGGTAATCCTGTCGCCCTCGGCGGCAATCATGTCGGCAAAGACTTTTTCCGCCACGGAAGGCTCGAAATGGAAACCGTCGCTGCAATCGGCCACCTGTGCCGATTCCGCGCCGTACTCGCGGGTATAATATTCCTTGATATTATTAGTGAACTCCGAGAAAAGCCCGGTTGTGGCACCGCGCGTGGCAATATCGGTGGCTCCCAAGCCATTGGCGGGCAGACCGCCGATGTGGAAACTGCGCTCGAGCACAACCGACGAGCGACCCATGCGCGCGGCCTCTATGGCTGTCATGATTCCGCCGGGAGTCGCCCCGACTATCACAATATCATAGTGGGCTCCGCGCATGCCTGCGGGACATAGCAATCCTGCAAGCAGAAGTATCGTCACAAATATCCGTTTCATCGTGTTCTGCCGTGTTTAGTCATCAATTTCACCTGCGGGCGGTCAACTGTGTAGTTCTCTTCAGGATGTACGCCAAGGATATATTTGTTCCAGCGCGCTCCGGCAGCCCAGTAAGTTCCTGTGACGCCGTTTTCGGCCAAATAGCCGAGGAATAGGTCAAGACACTCAAGCCAACGATCATCATCGGCGGGGACGCCGTACTCGCCGAGCAGGCCTCGCTTGCCGTGGCGCTTGAGCCATTCCACGAACGGACACGCGCGGTCAATTCCGATTTCAGGATATGCGCCTTCCTCATCGTAGCCCTTGCGGTAGATTCCCGAGCCGTCGTTATCGAAGTAGCAGTGAGCCTCATAAATCAGATTGTCGGCAGGATCATGGAGATTCTCCAACCCGGCGTTGATATTCGGCCATTCCATTGCCGTGCTCCAGTGATTGCCCGCCACAACGATGGCCGTATGGCGGTCGACGCTGCGGATTGAGTCGATTGCCGTCTGGGCAATTCCCACCCAGGGACACGACGGAAGCATGTCGTGGGGCTCGTTGCAAAGGCCGTAGCCATACAGTCCCGGCTCGTCCTTGAGCGCACGGGCGATGCGTGCCCAAGCCTCGCCGAAATGGCTCGGCATCAGGCTGTCGCCTATTATGCGGTTTTCGCCTGCATAGCGGCGGCGTCCGTAATTGTGCATGTCAAGAAGTATTTCCATATCGCGCTTGTCGGCCTCGCGAAGGAGGTAGCGGATATAATCGACTTCCTCCTCCAGGAGCGGACCTTCGACCTCGCGCTGTATGCGGTCCCACTTGAAAGGCAGACGTATGAGATTCATGCCTTTGGAAGCCCAATAGTCGAGCTCGCGCGCCGTGGGATAGTGGTAATCCTTGTTGAAGCGGCCAACGCCATCCATTTTCTTGTGGAAAAATTCAGCTCCGGCAAGATTCACACCGAAGGATTCGGATGTGCGGCGGCTCTGTTCAAAGGGGCGGAAAGCGTACTCCGCGGGGTCGTCGGTGAGTTCAAACACAAGTTCGGCTCCGTCGACAAGCTCGCTGTGGCTGACCCACAGGCGGGTCAGAGGTCGCCCGTTCAGAGTAACTGAAGCTATGTAGCCTGATTCGGGATTTTTCCTGTTGGCGATGACGCGGATCTTGCGGCCCGATTCCATTGTAAGCTCCACATTGCTGAAGGCCGGAGGGATAAGATAGTAATAATCCTGACCGGCGTTGGGGAAGAGACCCATCGACGTGAAAACATACCACGAACCCATGGCACCGCTGTCCTCATTGTCGGGATAACCTTTCTCAAGCGAGAACGCATCGGCGCGCAGCCTGCCTACATACTCCGCCGTAAGTTCGGGGCGGTTGCAGTGCATGAAGAGGAAAGGCGTGAGGAAACCCGGCTCGTTGGAAAGGTCGATGAGTTTGTTATCGAACCCGTATTGCAGGCGCTCGGCCAAAGCCTTGCGGCCACCGCAGAGCTTTATAAGACGTTCGATGTCGCCGGGAGCGAAAAGCGTGTAGCACCACGAATTGCCCTCGTAGAAGTAATCGACCCATGAGCCGTACACCTCCGCCGGATCAATCCGGATGGGTGTGCCGTCGTGGCGTACCGGAGCCACGAATCCGCGGAAACCGTGGCTTTCGAGATGCGGATTGAAAATCGCGGTCCACTTATGCGACCTGTCGGCCATCGAATCGGCAAAAGCCGTATCGCCCGACATTGCGGCGATACGTGCGCAGCAGTCGTCGTTATAGGCGTACTCCATCGTGTAGGAGCATGACATCATTTCATTTTCTCCGGCCACATAGCCCTTGTCGAGATATTGAGGACAGCGGGCATTGAGGGCATTGTGCTTCATCACCCCGTAGGCCTTCGCACGGTCAAATCCGGCAACATTCTTGATAATGGCGTCGGCGATGATATTATCCACATCGTCGCCCCCCTGCTTGTTATCCCATTCCATCGAGGCGGTGAAGGTGGGCGTACACTTGCCGTCGTGTTCAAGGCGGTCGATGAAAGAGTTGACAGTCTTGCCAACGAAACTTTCATTGATGAGCGTGAGCAGCGGGTAGCAGGTGCGCCACGTGTCCCACACGCAATAATGGTCGTCGATATGCGGCAGGGAACTGTCCCAGTGAGGGTTGTCACCGCTGCGGTCGCGGGGCATCACAAGCGAGTGGTACAGCGCCGTGTAGAACAGCTTGCGCTCATTGTCGCTTGCTCCGGGGTCAATCTCGATAGTACCCAAGGCCGTGTTCCAGGCATCCCGGGCGGCATCGCGCACGCTCTCGAAAGATTTTCCGGCAAGCTCGTCGGCGAGATACCTGCGGGCTTCAGCCACGCTGCGCAACGATATGCCCACACCGAGATTTACAACGGGGCGCGAAAAGTTGACGCGCGCATAAAGCTCCTTGGTGCCCTTGTCGGTGATTGACACCAGGGCTTCAGGGTCGTCGGCACGCATGGCGAAATATACCTTGTAAGGATTCTCGCTGCCGAATCCGCCCGCATATTCGCCCCAACCCGAGATTTCTCCGGTGGCGGGATCATATTCGATACTTCCGCCGTTGAAAGTACCCTTCACGATGGGTACGATGTGCTGGGGAATGTTATGCCGCATGTCGAGCAGCAGAGTCTTGTTTTTCTTATCGGGATAAGTCAGGCGGTAGGCCACCGAATGATGCGCAGGAGCGATTTCGGTGACAATATCATAGCGGTCGAGACGCACCTTGTAATAGTACGGAGTGGCCGTCTCCTCGGATTTGGGCGAGTCGTGGCCGTTCTCGCGGGAGTTGAAGCCAATCTGTGGCGAAAGGAAAATCTGACCGTAGCGCGACCATCCTATCCCCGACACATGCAACTGTCCGAAACCACGGATAACATCGTTCTCGACATAGCCGTTCTGTCCTCCGGCAGGAGTCTGCGGAGCCGGATTCACCGACCCGTGGGGCAACTGTGGCCCGATGACGCAGTTACTGTTGCCGCGCACGCCCATAAACATGCACACATCATCGGCATGTCCGGCCGCTGATGGCGCGGAAGAAACGGCGAAGGTTGAGAGCAAGGCTGCGGCTGCAGCGAGTGTCAGAGATTTGAATTTCATGGTAGCCAGGGGTATTTATCCTTGTTCTTGTATAGATTTCTGAATCTTGTGAGAGCCTCGATATAGTAATAGTCGGCGTAGTTGATTGAAGCGTCAATCTCGTAGTCGGCGGGGAGGTTTCCCGTGCTGTGCAACAGGAAGGCGCTGTTCTGCTTCCGGCTCTGATAATTCTTTGACGACAGGCTGCGGAGCATTTTCTCGCTCAGGGTCACATATTCCTTGGCCTTGGCCTTATCATCCTCGAGAACAGACAGTTCAAGAAGCGCCGACGACACAATCGCAGCCGCCGAAGCGTCGCGTGTGGCCCGCGGAATATCCGGATCGTCGAAGTCCCAGAAAGGCACATAATCCTTGGGAAGACGGCTTACGTAGGCGTCGATAATCTTTTCGACAAAGCGGAGATACTGCTTGTCGCCCGTCTCGCGGTAAACGATGGTAAAGCCGTAGATGCCCCACGCATGGCCGCGCGACCAAAAACTGTCGTCGCTCAGCCCCTGGTTGGTGCATCCGCGGATGAAGTCGCCGCTTATGCTGTCGTATAGCGCCACGTGGTAGCTCGTATAGTCGGGGCGGAACTGGTGGTTCATCGTGCGCCGGGCGTGGCTCACGGCCATGTCGCGGTATTCTGCCGGACCGCCGTTGTTGGCGGCGAAGAAAAGCAGTTCGAGATTCATCATGTTATCCATGATTGAATTATGGGGCCACCCGTCATCCTTCACCGCATGCGGCCAGGAGAGGATGGTACCCACCTTGGGATTGTACAGTGCCGCCAGTTTGTCGGCACCGTCGAGCATCTTTTCAAGATATTCGCGGCGACCGGTGTTGCGGTAGGCATGGCCGTAGCTGCAAAGCATCTGGAAACCTATGTCGTGGTCGGGCTTATGGGCAGGACACACAAGCGGCGACTGACGCTCGGTGTACATGAGCGCCTGGAGCTCGTGGGCGAGACAGCCCGAGTTTTCGTAGCGGTACCATAATATACCGGGCCAGAAACCGCTCGTCCAGTCAAAATGGTCGGTGGTCTTCCAACTTGTCTTGTCGATGTCGATGCTTCGGGGGAGCACACTGTCGTTGGGCAGTTCCGAGAGAGTGCGCTCAATCTGCCTGTCGCAATACGCGAGCTGCTTTTCGGCCCATCGCACCCGGTTTCCGGCCGATGCGCCGGTGGCTCCAGCCGCCATCGCGACCGCGAGTATCACCATTGAAAAGCTCTTCACAGCTCTATAGATTTTCATAATTCACACTATGTTTTTTCGAGTTTTTTACGGATGCTAAATTAGTCTTAAAGCCTCTATCAGGATATAAAAATATATCATTCCGATGCAATGAATCGGTAAAAGACTATCCGTCAGCACACTCTGACGCTACTTCCGGCATGCGCGGCAGTGGGGAGCGCCACTTCACCCGAGAAAAACGGAGTGGATATTTTCACTTTATGGAAATTTCGTGCAGGGTCGGCCACATAAACGTGTCCATCGCGAACCATAATCATACATGGGGAGTCGGTTTGGAGAGTTCCGGCAGATGTTTCCACACTGCCCGGCTCATAAAATACGGCATAAACAAGCGAGCCGTCGGCGGACTCCGCAGCCTGGACACGCCCGCTGTTTGCCACAAGGCGGAACGACATTCCGCCATCCGCACCCCCGCCGGGAAGAACGGCGTAGGCATATGTGGCATTTTGGGGAGCCACGCCATGATTGAGCGAAAGCGTGAACATCGGCACAGAAAGAGTGTCGTTCTCATAAGCCACTCCGCTGACGCAGTTGCTCCAGCTTCCGCGACGCACCCCGGTGGCAACCTGTGGCGTACCGTCGAGAATACGGTAGGCGTTGCCGGCGTGCAGGAACACATCGCCATGACGGGTCACATCACCGTCCAGTCGGCATTGCTCTATGGTTGTCACGACCGTATCGCCAAGCGAGCATGAAATTCCCGATCCGGCACATAGATAGCCATCATCGAAGAAAAACCAGGCCTTGCGCGCCCGCAGGTCGCTGCGGACAGTGCTGAAATCCATGGCGGCAGCCCCGTAGACCGAATCGCACACGGCTCCTGAAAAGCTGATTGGCGACGTGAGCAGATTCACCGGACCCCAATCCGAGGGATTTCCATAAGCGACAAGAGGTGTCGTTGCGCCGGGAATACGGCGGAAATCAAACGCAGGCCACACAAGGGAATATTCACGGCCTGTGACAGAGAGCATGTTGGCGCCGTCGCCGCGGAAGTGGTTGCGCAAGCCCTCGCCGTTGTGCGCGGCTTCCTGGTTGGCATTGCGCCTGGAATGTAGCCTTACCGCAGTGTGAAATTCAGGGCGGCTGAACACGAAGTAGTCCGACTGATAGAAATACCGCGAATCAGGCTCGGCGACAAACTCTCCACCGTCCTGAGCCTTGGCATAGCGCAGCAGCTCATCGGTGCGGTAGCCGCCGGAAATGTCGGCAAGGCGTCGGGCAAGGTGGGAGTCCATCACATGCTCCACGGGCACGGCAAGCTCGCGGTTGAGCGCAGATGGCTCGTAATATTTTCCTGCGACGAGATGGCGGCACACCGCGTCAAGGTAGTAATCAATCACAAAACGGACGTGGGCGTCGGAAAACCGGCAATCCGTAGGCTGAAGCAAGGCGGCCCAGTAAACGAAAAATTCGGGAAGTTCAAGGCCGTATGTTATCGTGGAGTTGACACGGTCGCCGCGATGATGGAAAGTCATGTCGGCCTGCACGCCACGACCGGCAGGTTTGAATCCGTTGCGCACGCCGAGACCTCCTCCGGCGTCGTACATCACATCTTCCAACGGTGCGAAAGCGGCCTCGCCTTCGATTTTCTTGAAAAGATTTCCCACGGCGGCATAATCGCGACGCCACAGCAGCACCTTGGCATGGTTGCTGATTACCTGGATACGGTCGCCACCGGGACGTGCCGGAAAATCTTCGGAATCAATCACATCAAGCACAGCGCTCACCGAATCCCTGAGTTCAGGGCTGAGAGAGTCGTCGAGGATGTACGCCAGCGAGAGAAAACGCCGCGGAATACCGATTTTCTGATACCACCAGTTGTCGTTTCGGAACCCGCCGCGAAACCACATGGCAAGTCCGCGTTCCACAGCCTCGAGTCCGGCGCGGTCGCCCGTGCGGCTGTAATCGAGCGACATACTTATCAGGCGGTCGAGATGCTTCTCAAGCTGCCAGCTCGCACGCGAGCGGTCGGTATAGTCGATATCGGCCCAGGATCCATCCTTGCGGAGTGTCTTGCGCCACTTTCCGCTGTCGGGATGAGGCTCGTCCGAAACATATTCCTTGCGTACAAAATCCCTGACATCATCATATCCGACCGCACTCATCAAAGTGCAGCATGACATCAGGATGAAAATAAAAACTGTGATGCGCTTCATGGATTCAAAGATAGTGAAAAAGACAGAGACAGACCCGCCTCGCGGGCGAATCTGTCTCATAAAAAGTGTTTGATATTCGACAGAAGTATGCTGCCGGATTATTTCTGGATGAATTTTTTGCCGTTGCGGATTACGATGCCTTTGTAGGAAGCGTCCACAACCTGACCGGCGATGTTGTAGGTGAGGCCGTCGCCTTCAGCGTCATTTTCGTCGCTTACGGTTACATTCTCGACACCTGTCTGAGTTGCCCAATTCTTGAAATATTTCTCAAGGACTTTCATTGTGGACTTCTCTACTGCGTAGTTGCCATAGAGCGAGTTCTTGTCGGGCTGGCAGGAGAGGGAGTTGCCCTCGTACATCGCACCGGCACACCAGTATGTCGCATTTACCTGATATTCGCGGAAGAGCTGCAAAGCGCCGTCGAGTACATCCATGTAGCGTTCGTCGCCGGTGGCGTGTTCGTTGTAGGGAACACCGAACTCACCCATGAGACCTTTCTTGTTGTTGGTCTTGCACCATTCGAGGAAGGGGAGGAAACGCTTGCGGTAATCTACTTCCTGGTATCCGGTCTGGTACGTTCCGGAATTATCCTTGTCGAAGTAGCCGTGGGCCTGAAATACAATCTTGTTTTCGGGGTCGACAAGTCCGGCAAGAAGCCAGGGGCTGTTCTGCTTATAGGACCATGCCACCTCAGTGGTGTATTCGGGATACTGCTTGTCGGAACGGTCGCCGTAGATCCATTCGTAGGCCGATGCCCAGTTGGTACCTTCAACGATTATCTGCGCGTTGCGGTCGTGCTTGCGGATTTCGTTGATTGCGGCCTGATAAGCCTCGACGAGTACGGGAGCTGTCACCTTGGGCTCGTTCTGGAGGTCATAACCCCAGATGTTGGTGTAGTCCTTGAAGGCTTCGGCGATGATGCCCCACATGGTAGCGAAGCGTTCGATGGTGTATTCGCCTTCACCAAGGAGATACTGTGTGCCGTTGATGGTACGTTCGGCATAGTCGTGGGCGTCAAGGAAAATCCACATTCCGAGGCGTTCGGCCTCAGCGACAACTGTCTTCATTGCCTCGATATCGCTCTTGGCACCCTGGTTGGTGTCAAGCGAGGGATTAAGAATGTCCTCAACCACACGTGCGGCGCGGAAGGGGAAGCGGATAAGGCGCGCACCCTTGGCCTTGAAATAATAGAGGTCTTCGAGACGGGGATACATGTAGTTGGTTCCGAACACGCCGGGAACTGTACCGCCGGATGCCGAAGAGAGGTTCACACCGAGCATAGGCTCATCCATCGGGGGAAGCTCACCTGCGGTTGCATCCTGGATGGCAGGATATTTGTCAGGGTCAAAGTCATCGCCACTGCCTGAGGGAGTGCCCCAGAAGTATACGTTGTCAATGTAGAGTGTGTTGCCTGCACCGGTCTTGCGGATACGGAGCACGGCCATGTTTTCCTTGAAGTTGTAGCCGGGGAAGTTGCTCAGGGGGATGTCGAGCGAAATCCAGTTGTCGCCGGTGAGGGTGTGCCACTTGTCCACGCCACCTTCAGTCTCGTACATCGAACCGTTGCTTGCGCTCCAGTTCTGAACGCCGATGCTGAGGGTTTCCACCTTGCTTGTGGAGGGTGTGTAGAGGTCGATGTGGAGGTAACCCTTGTCGGTTACGTCGCGCTGTCCGAGTTCGATGGCAGCCCAGTCGAGCTTGGTGATGCGTGTCACCTTCTGACCTTCGGCATGATCAAGGATTTCAACGGTTGCATTGGAATAAGTTGTGGGATTCCACTTTCCGAAGCCATCGGTATAGGCGTCGCTGAAGAAAGTCTTCACGTCGCTTGCGGGATGCTGAGGCACGGGGGCGAGAGGAATGTCAAGGTTTGTGCCGGGGCCCGGGTCGGGTTCTGTGCCGGTGTCACCTCCATCAGAAGTACCCTTATTGCCTTCTTCGAGCGAGAAATACACGTTGTCGATGATGATAGTGCCTGTTGCGCCGTGTTTGAAACGGATTTCATTGATGGCAGACGCGTTGAGGCCTTTTGCGGTAAAGTCGGCGAGCTTCACGTTGAGGTGAGTCCACTTGCCCTTGGTAAGCTCGGGGCTGCCTGTGTAGTAGGAGGTGGAGCCGTTGACGAGCACGGGCTGGATGGAGGTGCAGCCGTCGGTGGCGGGAGTGTAGATGTCGGCGTGGAGGAACACCATGTCGGAGGCGTTCACGCTGCCGAGCTCATATTTCACCCAGTTGTAACCGGTGAGTTTGCGGGCTTTGTCGGTGGTTGTGATTGCGATTTCCTCTTCGGCGATTCCGCTGTTGCCGCCGGCATAGGTGAAGTTGCAGACAGGAGTGTAGGCATCGCTGTAAACCGATTTCACAGTGGATGCGGCGTTCGGCGGAACGGGCGCGGGATTGATTCCGGTTACGGGAGTCGGATCAACGGGGTCGGGATCGGGGTCAACGGGATCGGGGTCGGTCACTTCCGAGTTGGAGTAGAAGTACACGTTGTCCATGTACACGATTCCGGTTTTGCCCGCGGGATCCTTGAATGTGATATTGTTCACGGCGGTGAGACCCACGTTCTGGAAATCGGCCATCTTGAGGTTGACGCTCACCCACTTTCCTGCTGTCAGAGCCTGCTTTCCGCTGTAAGCCTCTTTCTTGGAGGCCACGTTGTACATGCCGGGCTGGATGGAAGTGGTGACGTTGTTCTGCGGAACATACACGTCGAAATGCACGAAGTCGAGGTTCGACAGGTCAACGGTAGTTGTTCCGGCAACCTCTCCGAGAGCGAAGTGAATCCAACGGAAGTCGCGGATTTCAAGCACATTCTCGCCGGGAGCGATTTCCTTGACAGCGAGCTGGCATCCGGAATGGTTGTAACCCTCGAAATTGAAGGCCGCAGGATAAGCGTCGCTGAAGCAGGAGCGCACATTGGCGGCAGCGACAGTAGGCTTGGGAGCTGCCACGGTGGGAGTGGTGTTTTCCTGCACCTTTGTGGTGTAGAAATACACATTGTCCATATAGAACACGTTTCCCGGAGTCTTTGTCATTGTCATTCGGAAAACCTGCGCGTTGGAGAAGTTGTAGCCGTTGAAGGCCGACAGAGGGATGTCGATCGACGTCCACTGTCCCGCGGGAGTGTCGGTGAGATATGCGTCGGCATACTTTTCGCCGCCGGAGAACTCGGCAAAGCCGAAACGCACCTGCGACACACCGCCCGCTGCGGGCGAATATACATCGGCATGAAGATATTCCATATCGGCGAGATTACGTCCGCCCACAGATACGGCAACGTAATCGCCCTCGAATTTCAGCACATTGTCGGAGCCGTTGATCTGAATGGTCTCCATCGTGGCGCCATGCTGGCTGTCCCACTTCGTAAAGGCAGTGTAGGCGTCGCTGAACGCTGACTTGACCTGGTCGGAATTGACGGTAGGCACCGGCGCCGACACAGTCGGAGCCTGCGCGGCCGCGGCAAACCATGTTCCCAGCATCAGCACTGCAAGAGAAAGTGATTTAGTTTTCATGAATTAAACATTTTATGATTGAATGATTTGTCCTGTGCGTTGATTGGATTTTCAGCCGCAAGTTACACCCAAAATATACTTCGCGATGCAAGAATATTTTTTTCAGATGCAAAATACGTGGCAAGGACACACATTCTGTCAGATTATTGCATGTTGTAGCGCTTCATGCTGATTACTCCGCCTGAAGTCGATTTCAGAGAGTTGATATAGATGTAAGCGCGGTAGCGGCCATCGGCGGTCTCAATCCACATGCCGCCCTGCTCCTTCATGTTGACGCAGTAGTTCGGCATGCCTTCAAGGCGGATTGTCTCAAAGTCGATATCGTCGATGTAAGTTCCGTAGTCAGGTTCGTCGGTAAGATGTCCGTCGATTATGCCCCACTCTTTGCGCAGGCGCACGTCGCGGGTCATGGTCTCGGGCACGGTAAGGTTGTCGAGCCATTCCGCGTCGGCAACCGGAGAAGCGAACACATGACCGAAATCGACACCCTGGTTGATTTTATTTCGCCACAGGTACACGAGGTCAATCTTGTCGGGCATTTCCTCGGCTTCGGCAAGCGTGTAAGCCTCCATGTCCTCGATGGAGATGTAGCAGCGGGACTTGGACAGGGTGATGTCGCGCTTGAGATACTGGCGGCAGATGTCGTAAGGTCCCATTTCCATGCTTATGGTCTCGCCCGAAGCGGCCTCGGCTGTGAACTTGAAGCTCACCTGCTTGCCACGGGCTTCCTCGGGAATAACATAGTAATAGCGCAGGGAAGCGGCGCAGGTGTCGACATCGAAAGTCACCGAAGTCTCGCGACCTTCGGTCTCGGAAGGCAGGCCCACATGCACCGGCACGTCGATACCCGACGAATTGGTGTGGTAGGAATGATTTTCCAGCCAGGTGCCTTCAGCTCCGGCGATGCTCGCGGTGACGGTGCACTTCTTCAGGCTTCCCGAATCGTAGGGCATCGCCATCGCATAGACAAAGTATATTTCGTTGCCCACGACATTGGGGCCGACAGTGCGCTTGAGACACTTGTTGTTGAGCAGACGCACCTCGTCGGAGTCATCGCTGCATGCGGTGAAAGTCGCTGCGGAAAGTCCCGCCAACAGCACAAGCGCGGTTTTTACAAGTATATTTTTCATATTCCGGATTTTATCAAAATATTATGACTTATCCACGCTGCTGGGGCGTGACATATATGGTGTAGGTCTTGCGCACCTTGCGGCTGCCCGAAACCACGGTATACTGTCTCGGATGCTCGAGGTCGGAGAAATCCGTGAGTCCGGTGATGGCCGGTTCGAGCTTGGCGTCGGTCACGAGCGAGAACTTGGGGTAGAGGTTGTGCAGGTCGGTTCCGTACACCACTGTGATGTGTATCGTGCAAGCCTCATTGTCGATTACGGCATCGCCAACCTTTACGGTGAGCCGGTCGGTGCCGGTAAGGTCAAAGTTGCTCACATAACATTCGTCGCGGCCCGTCACAAGGAGGCCGTCATCGTCAACGGGATTGTCGCCGCAGGCTCCTGCTGCAAAAGCCAGCGCCAGCATTATCATTATATTTCGGATTATTCTGTTCATGGTAATATGCGTTTTATCGCCAGGGCTTGTTCTGGGTAAGATTGGAGTTTTTGTTTCGTTCTGATTCGGGAATCTGGAAAATGTAGCACTGCTCATATTGCAGCGAGGGCGAGTTTACCCAATACTCATTTTCCTGCGCTCCGAAGATGTCGTACCACTTGTAGCCTTTGCTACCGGGTCCGCCATACACGTTTTCGAGACGGCGCCAGCGGCGAAGGTCCCACACGCGGTGTCCTTCGGCAAGCAGCTCCACGATGCGCTCCTGCTCGATTGCCTCGAAGAAGTTATCACGGTTGGCACACTTCTCGGGGCTGAGCGCCGGAAGGTTGCCGCGGTGACGCACACGGTTGACAAGATTTACCGAGTAAGTCGTGGGACCGTTGATTTCATTATCGGCCTCGGCATACATCAGGAACACGTCGGCAAGGCGTATTACAGGCCAGTTGAAATCGCCGTCGGTACGGTCCTGTCCGGAATAGTTGCGCACGAATTTGCGGAAAACGTAGCCCGTTGTGGAAAGTACGTTGTAGGTTGTGTACTTCTTTTCGGTTATGCTGCCGTCGTCCTCGACATTGAACACCGACAGCGCGCCCTCCCAATTCTTGTACTCATACTGGGTGAAGCCTGTCTCTTTCAGTGCCATCATACCCATCTGCTGCTCATAGTCCCACATGATTGAGGCCTTCATGCGGTAGTCGCGGTCGGCGTAACTTGCGGGGTTGAGGGTGGAATTTTCGGCGGTACGGGCATCGGTTCCGGGCGACATCTTCACCAACGGTGCGCAGAAATCACCTGTAACGGTCGACTGATAGCGGTCGGCGATATTGGCGCGCGGATTCACCCACGACTGCGAATACTGCACGGTGCGGCCTGCGAAGTCGCGCATGAGCTGCTCGCCCTGGGCGGTGCTTGTGCCTCCGTGCTCGAATGTGAACACAAATTCCGGATCACCGTTGGCGGTGGGGAGGAAGAGGTAGTAATAATTGGGGAGATTGTCGGCTCCTCCGAGTCGCTTCACTTTGCCGGAAAGATCCACACCGTTCACCACAGTGCCCTTGGGATAGACTTCGCCGGGACCGTCGCACACGCCGGGTTCGCCGCCACGGAAAAGGTCAAGGCCATAGTCTTCAATAACGGCACGGAAATCTTCGCGCGCAGCCTTGTAGGCTCTCATGGCCTCGGCATCGTCGGCAGTGAAGGTGTCAAGTTCGGGCCAGCCGAAATGATTCCACGACGCCCAGAAAAGATTGATTTTTCCACGGAGCGCGATTGCGGCAGGTTTGCTGTATCGGCCACGCACGGCAGCCTTTTCGGGAAGCGCTGCCACCACCTCGTCGAGGTCGCTGATAAGGTGGCTGTAAATTTCGGCAATCGGAGTGCGGCTGAGGCTCTCCACCTCGGCGTTGCTCTTGACGTTCCAGTCGATATAAGGCACGTCGCCCCACCATGTGATAAGGCGGAAGTACACCAGTGCGCGCATCAGCTTGCACTCGGCCACGATGGTCTGCAGGCGGGTGCGAAGTTCGGCGTCGTCGGTGGCGTCAATCATCGCCTCCACATTCTCGATTACATAGTTGGCGCGGTTGACCGAACCGTAGCAGTACTTGTACATGTTCTCGAACCATCCGCCGAAGCCCCAGGGAAGATAATCCCAGCGGCCCATGTAGGCGCGACCGTTGTTGCCGTTGTTCGACAGGAATGAATTGCCGCGCATCTTCACGTATTCACCCATTCCGTCGAGATAATAGTCGCGGCAGAAGAGATAGCGTGTGTCGGACAATACTCCGGCAAGAGCCGAAACGGCATCGTCCTCATTCTTCCAGTATTGCTGCTTCGAGAGCGAGTCGGTGGGATCCTGGTCGAGCAATCCCTCGCGGCAGCCCGCAAGCGGCATCAGAGCCAGAAGAAGCAGTATGAATTTATATGTCGTTTTCATAAGATGAAGCATGTTATGGTTAGAAAGTCAGGTTCAAACCCACGGTGTAAGTCTTCGTAGTGGGATAGAGGTCGCCTGAGTTGGCCGGTTTCTCCGGGTCAAGGCCTTCGTAACCTGTGATTGTAAGGAGGTTTTCGGCGCTGAAATACACACGCAGAGCACTCACGAAGAACTTGCGCGACACGGTTTCGGGAATCGTGTAGCCGAGCTGGATATTTTTCATGCGGAAATAATCCATGTTGCGCAGGTGGAAATAATTTTCCGTGGCATTGGTGGCGTTTCCGCCCAGACGCTCCCATTCGCCGTCGCGGTTCTCCCACGACCACGGTTTTGTAAGATGATCCACGGTGGGAGTGTAGCTCTGTGTGGGCAGGATGGTGGTGTTGTACTTGTTGATCCAGAAATCCTTGCGTCCGGCACTACCCTGCCACAGCATAGCGAAGTCAAATCCGCGCCATCCCAACTTGACATTGAGCGCGAAGTTTGTCGTCGGAGCGTCGCGCAGGGAGTTCGGGTCGGCAATCTTGTCGTTGGCATCAAGTATGCCGTCGCCGTTGGTGTCGAGACGGATGATGTCGCCGGGTTTGGCGCCCTGGTCGGCATAGTCATAGATATCCTGGAATGTCTGTGCCAGGTAAGGCAGCGAGGGCATGTAGTAGGTGAAATGGTAAGGCATGTTGAGATACACATAACCTTTGTCGAGGAATTCGCCCCACTTCTCGAGATTCATGCGGTTGTAGGACACGTTGCCGTTGATTGAGTAGGTGAAATCGCCCACGCGATCCATCCATGTAAGATTGAGTTCGACACCGCGGTTGCGCAGGTTGCCGAGGTTGGCTTTCGGAGCCTCGTAGGCGCCGGTGAGATGTATCGACATCTGTGAATTCTGAAGCATGCCGGTGGTAAGGCGGTCGTAGTAGTCGATTTCGACCGACAGGCGCGAGCGGAGAAGGCTGAAGTCGAGACCCACGTTGAACACGCTCGTCTTTTCCCACGTGAGGTCTTGGTTGAGCATCTTCTGATAGACAAAGCCGGTGGCAATCTTCCCATCGAACATGTAATTGTTCTGAGTCATGATTTCACGCTGCTGGTAGGCTCCGACACCACTGTTGTTGCCGAGGTGTCCGTACGACACACGCAGTTTACCGTTCTGCATCCAGTTCTGAACGAGCGGCTGCAGCCAAGGTTCCTGGCTGAAACGCCATCCCACGGAACCTGAGGGGAAGAATCCGTACTGATGTCCGGGCAGGAACTTCGAGCTGCCGTCGACGCGGAAGTTCAGTTCCAGGAGATAGCGGTCGAATGCACTGTAATTCACGCGTCCGATTACAGAGCGAAGTCCCTGGCGCGACGATGTTCCGGCTGTCGACTGCTGCGTAGTCAGCGCGGCATTGATTTCGGAGAGCGAGGGGTGGATGCGGTCGTTTCGCGAAACGCTGTTCGAGCGGCTGTACCAGTATTCCTCACTATATATTGCCAGCGCACGGATGTTGTGGTGGGTCAGGAATGTCTTGTCGTAGCTGAGACGGAAGTTAAGAAGGGTCTTGTAGCCGTTGACATTGCGGTCGGTGACTCCGGCGCTCGGCTGCACATACCACAACTCCTTGTAGCTGTCCTGCTGGAAGTCGTAGGACTGCACCGGATTGGGGGTGTCCTTGTAGTACTGGTTGTAGTAGCGGAGCGAGTAGTCAAGACGTGCCGTAAGACCTTTCAGGGGCGTGGTCCACTCAAGGAAGGCCGTGCCGTTCAGCTCCTGACGGTTTTCTTTCTTGACCGAATTCTCATACACGCACAAGGGGTTGAAAGCCTCGGGCAGTTCGCCGTAAGCCATAGGGCCGCCGTAGTGTCCTGTCGCCGGGTCGTAGGGATAGATGCCCGAAACAGCATTGCCGATGCGGTTGTCCTCGCCGTTGAAGCCGTTGCTCTGGCAATAGGAGTAGTTGCTCCAGTTACCGTCAAGGCGGATGCCGGCTTTAAGTTGCTTGACTACCTGATAGTCAAAGTTTGCGCGGATGTTATAACGGTCGTAATCGTTGTTAATTTGCAGGCCCTTTTGCTTCATGTATCCGATTGATGCGAAGAAATTGGCCTTGTCATTTCCACCCGTACCAGACACGTTGTAGTTCTGTATGGTACCGGTGCGCATGATATAGTCGAACCAGTCGGTGTTCGGGTAGCGCATCTCGTCAATCATACCCAGGGCGAGCCACTGGTCGATTGTGCCTTCCTTGTAATTCTGCTGCACGCCGTTAGTGCCGGGGTTGGTGGCCGCTGAGAGCTGATGCAGATGCAGAGCCTGGGCATAGTCGCTCAACAGGTCATAGGCACGGGTGGCGTTCTGCCAGCCGAAAGAGCCTGCGAAGCTGATCTGGGTGGGCTTGTCCTTGCTGCCGCTCTTGGTCTTGATAAGCACTACGCCGTTGGCCGCACGCGAGCCATAGACCGACGACGCCGTGGCATCCTTGAGCACCGAAATACTTTCGATATCATTCATGTTCAGGCGGTTGATATCCACGTCGGGCATATCGTCCACCACAATCAGCGGCGATGCGTCGTTGATTGTGCCGAGACCGCGGATAAGAAGCGTGGCGCTGTTGTTTCCGGCCATACCGGTGCTTTGGTTGACCGACAGACCGGGCATAAGTCCCGACAGAGCCGACGACACATTCGGAACCGAGCGCGACGTCATATCCTGCCCCACATTCACAGAGGAGACAGAACCCGTGAGATTGACCTTCTTCTGAACGCCATAGCCCACCACGACCACCTGGTCGAGAGCCACGGAGCTGTCTTTCATCACGACATCAACCTGTGTACGGCCGTTTACGCGGACATCCTGACTGTCGAAGCCCACATATGAGAAGTGGAGCGTGGCAACCTTGGAGTCCACAGTGATACTGTACTTGCCGTCGATATCCGTGACAGCGGCTGCTTTCCGTCCCTTTGCAGTGATGGATACGCCGATAAGCGGCTCTCCGTTGCTGTCGGTGACGGTACCTCTCACATTCAGCGTCTCGGCCAGTGCCGGAAACGCCGCAAGCAAGATCAGTAGCGTTAATAACAGTTTCGTTTTCATCAATAGAGTATTTTTGTGATTATAATTGGTTTTCAGCGATTTCAGCGGTTAAGGCTGTTTATGTAGTCCTTGGGCAACTGATGGAAGTGTTCGAAGAAACATTTCGAGAAGTAGGAGGGAGTGTTGAAGCCTACCATGTAGCACACTTCCACAATCTGATACTCACCCGTCGCGAGCAGTTCGGCGCTCTTGCTCAGGCGCACGATGCGGATATACTCGTTGGGAGTCTTGCCCGTGATGGCCTTGACGCGTTTGTGGAAGTTGGAGCGTCCCATGTAGAACATGCGTGCGAGGCTGTCGATGTTGAATTCCTCGTTGGTGAGGTTGTCAAGAATGAGTTGGTTGAGTTTTCCGACAAATTCGGCGTTTTCTTTCTCCTGCTTGTCTTCCGTATGGGGCTTCTTATAGTAGTCGAGCGGCGACTTGATGAAGTTCTCGCGCAGGCGCATGCGATTTTCGATGATGCTTCCTATCTGGGCGCGCAGTTGCTCGATTGAGAACGGCTTCTCCAGATATGCGTCTGCGCCGATGTTTAGTCCGTCGACCTTCGTTTCCACATCGGTCTTTGCCGAAAGCAGAATCATGGGCAGATGGGAATAGTTCTCGTTGCTCTTTACGGCGCGGCACAGTTCCAGACCGTCCATCTCCGGCATCATGATGTCCGACACTATTATATCAATGTTCGAGTCCTCGATCATGGCGAGCGCCTCAATACCGTTTCCGGCTTCCAGCACCTGATATTTGTCGCCGAGATTGTCGGCAATGAAATTCCGGAGTTCGTCGTTGTCTTCCACGATAAGCACGGTGCACAGGTCGGACGATTCATTCGAGGCCGTTTCCTCAACGTGGGCTTCCGCGGCATCTTCCTCGGCCTTTTCCACTTCAGCGTCAGGCTCTATGTTCATAGGCAGAGTGAGGAAAAACACGCTGCCGTGGCCGTATTCGGATTCAACACGGATGTCGCCGCCGTGCATCTGTGCGAGACTGCGTGCAAGCGGAAGGCCGAGGCCCGAACCGGGATGCTTTCCGTGGTCGTCGACACGGTAAAATGATTCAAAGATGCGTTCGAGGTCTTTTTCCTTGATTCCGGGGCCGTCGTCGGCCACTTCGAGCGTAAGACGCGCCGGATTGCCCTCCGTACGCAGGCTCACGGATATGCGCCTGTCGGCATACTTGATTGCATTTGACATAAGATTGCCCACCATTTTCTGAAAAGCGTCCCTGTCGAGCACACACTCCACACCGGGAGCCACACCGCTGTCATCGAGGGTGATTTTGTGAAGGCGGGTGAATTCCTCGTAGCGGCGGCAAATGCCGAGCACTATCGCCGACACATCGCAGCGGCTGAAGCTCAGGCGCATCAGTTGCGATTCAACCTTGCGGAAGTCAAGAAGCTGATTGACAAGTTCGAGCAGGCGGTGTACGTTGCTGTGCATCACCGACAGATATCCGCGGGTGCGCTCATTGCCGTCGCCGGAGCTAAGTATGGTCTCAAGCGGAGCGCTGATGAGCGAAAGGGGTGTGCGTATCTCATGGGCTATATTGGTGAAGAAGCCGATTTTGGCCTCGTACACTTCCTTTTCCTTGGCAAGACTGAATTTGAGCATCTTCTCCTGGTTGGCTGCCTCAAGACGGCGGCGGTAGACGCGCTTGGCAATCAGGAAAGTAAGTATCAGCGCAATCACATACACAACGAGCATGGGCTTGGAGAGCATGAACGGAGGATGCACCGTGATAGCCATTTCCACCGGTTGACCCCATACACCGTCGTTGTTGGCACCCTTCACCATGAGCCTGTAATTTCCGGCAGGGATATTCATGTAATGGATGCGGCGGCGACCCTCGGGAAGGCTTATCCAATCGGAGTCGAAACCGTCAAGTTTATAGAAGATACCCGTGTGGTCGGGCGAGAGATAGCTCAGGCAAGCCACGTCGAGGGAGAAAGTGTTCTGCGCGGCGGAAAGCTCTATATCGCGTGTGCTACCGAGTGGCCGTGTCAGCACCGAACCGGGTGCGCCGGGGAGCATGCGCGCCGAATTCACGTACAGGTCGGCGAAAAGCAGTTTCGGCTCCGACTCATTCACATGGATGTCGCCGGGATTGAAGGCGATGAAGCCGTTCGAGCCGCCGAAATACATCGTGTTGTCAACTCCGCGGAGGCCCGAGTTATGGATATAGTGCAGTCCCAACAGGTTTTCCATATATCTGAACGACCGCACAGTGTAGTCGGGAACATTAAGGCATATAAGTCCGCTGCCGGTAGTAGCCCAAACGTTGCCGTAGGCATCTTCCTGCACGGAATAAATGATGTTGGACGGCAGTCCCTCCGACTCGGTGAAGCGGCGCTCGACTTTTCCCGTGCGGGGATTGAACATTGCCAGGCCCTCGCCTTCGGTTCCCACCCAGATATATCCGCGTGTATCCTGGAAAATATTGTTGAGGTTATTGCCGGGAAGAGAGCGGTTGTCGGCGTCGGAGTGGGCGAAATTGGTGTATTTCCCGTCGGGCGACAGCCGGAAAAGTCCGTGGAAATGGGTGGCGAACCACACGTTTCCCTCGTAGTCTTCGATAATTCTCATGATGGAGGCGCCGCGAAGCTCGGGCAAACTCTCGATATGGCCGTCGGCAAAGCGGCATCCGCCCTTGGCCGTGCCGATGTAGACATAGCCCTTGGAGCTGCGGCACATGGAGCTTACGATATTCGACGGCAGCCCGTCGGCAATCGTATAATAACGTGTGATGGCCGTGCGGCGCGGATCCACCACGGCCAGGCCGCGGTTGTAGTCGTTGACCCACAGCTCGTCGCCACACACAAGCAGTTCCTCGATATTTCCGCTCAGGCCCGGCACCGACACGGCTGTCGTAAGGCTCGTGGCGGGACTGAATCTCGCCAGACCGCCGTTGCTTGTCGACAGCCATATATTGCCGTCCTTGTCCTGAGCCATGCGCTTTACAATATTGTTGCCATCGACGCCCGAGCCTCTCACTGCCGGATAGTAGGCGAAGGAATTGACCTGAGGCGACCAATAGCTAACGCCGTAGAAGTAAGTGCCTATCCACAGACCGCCCTCACTGTCCTTCGCGAGCGCGAAAATACTGTTGTCGGGCAGATTGTCGTAGCTTATGCCGTTGTTGAACGAAGTGAGCACACCGCTGATGCAGTCAAGACGCATCAGGCCGTCCTCGCTGCTGAGAACAAGCTCGTTGGTCGAGAAAGGAATAATGCTTTTGATGTTGTTCTCAGACGTTTTTTCAGGCAGCACCTTGTCGATGCGGCTCAGCGCTCCCGAAAGAAATTCATAATGGAAAAGACCGTCGGTGCTTGTACCCACCCAAAGAGTGTTGTTCTTGTCGCAATAGACGGCCTGCACTGTACCGGCGGAAATGGCCGACGGTGTCACACGTCCGGTGGCCGGATTGAGCTTGAAAAGTCCGGCGCCGTCGGTACCTACCCAGATGTCTCCGGCAAGGTCGTAGGTCATGGCCGTGACAAAGCGGGAGGGAAGTTTCTCGCCGGGATAGTACTTGGCGACCTTGCAATCCGGGGACAGGCAGTAGATGCCCTGACCGAAACATCCTACCCATATCATTCCGTCCTTGTCCTGAAACAGGCAGTGGATACTGATTTTGTCCTCCGCAACGGGCTTGCCGTCGAGCGACACATGGCTGAAAGTATCGTTGTCGGGATTGTAATCGTAGAGTCCTTCCTTGGTGCCGACCAGGATGTGACCGCCACGTTCCTCAAGCAGGCAGTGGATGAAATTGTTTCCGAGGCTCAGCTCGTCGCCATCCTTGCGGCGGAACACTTTGAAGCTCACTCCGTCGAAACGGTTGAGTCCGTCGTTGGTGCCGAACCATACAAATCCGCGGCTGTCCTGCATAACGGCCCACACACTGTTGTGCGACAGACCATGTTCGGTCTGATAGGTCCGGTAGAGCGACGCCGAGGCAAGCAATGCACCGAGCAAAAACAGCAGTATCGTTATATAGAATTTTTTCATGGCTGTCGATTTTAATGCAAAAATAATCCCACAGGCCACCCGGAGTATGCAAGAATACTGCACCAAAATGCAACAAAACGGTCAAAATGCAATTATCGCACATTCCTTACATCCCGGCCGCGTGTTTCTTCTATCGTCTCTTTTTATATTAGGATAACTTTGCAGGTATAGATCGGGGATACGTTTCCCAATGCAAATTTAGATTTTTTTACGATATGAGCAAGCCTGCATACGGTCATTTTGATGACGCTGCAAGAGAATTTGTAATCACGGAGCCTGCCACTCCCTTCCCTTGGATCAACTACCTCGGCAATGAAAATTTCTTCGGCCTGATAAGCAACACCGCCGGAGGATATAACTTTTACAGGGATGCGCGCTTCCGCCGCATCACCCGATACCGCTACAACGGAGTGCCGATGGACGACGGTGGCCGGCACTTCTACATCAACGACGGCGAGTCGGTGTGGAGTCCGGGATGGAAACCGTGCAAGACTCCGCTCGACTCTTACGAATGTCGTCACGGAATGGGCTACACACGAATCACCGGAAGCCGCAACGGCATCGAGGTGTCGGCTCTGTTTTTCGTGCCGCAGGGTGTCAACGCCGAAATCCGCAAAGTCACCGTGCGCAACAATTCCGACCGCCCGAGGTCGCTGAAACTTTACAGCTTCGTGGAGTGGTGCCTGTGGAACGCCGTCACTGACATGGAAAACTTCCAGCGCAATTTCTCCACCGGCGAGGTCGAGATTGACGCAAGCACAATCTACCATAAGACCGAATACAAGGAGCGCCGCAACCATTACGCCTTCTACTCGGTCAACTGCCCCATCGACGGTTTCGACACCGACCGCGAGAGCTTCATCGGGCTTTACAACAGTTTCGCCGACCCCAAATGCGTGACGGAAGGCGTTTCGGCCAACTCCGTTGCCCACGGTTGGAGTCCGGTTGCAAGCCACAGAATCGACCTGGAGCTGAAGCCCGGCGAGGAACGCGACCTGATATTCATCCTCGGCTATGTCGAGAACGCTCAAGATGAGAAATTCTCCCCCTCCGAACTGCAACGCAAGCGCGAGGGCAGCCTGATTTCCTCGCAGGAATCGGACGTGACGCTCATCAACAAGACCAAAGCCCGGGAAATCATCGACCGCTTCAGCACATCCGAAGCTGTCGACAAGGCTTTCGAAGACCTCCGCAAGATGTGGGACGGCCTGCTCGGCAAATTCACCGTCGAGAGCGGCGACAGCCGTCTTGACCGTATGGTGAACATATGGAACCAATACCAGTGTATGGTAACTTTCAATTTCTCGCGCTCGGCATCATTCTTCGAAAGCGGAATAGGCCGAGGCATGGGCTTCCGCGACTCCAACCAGGATCTGGCGGGATTCGTGCATCAGATTCCCGAAAGGGCGCGTGAGAGAATTATCGACATCGCCTCCACACAATTTCCCGACGGAGGATGCTACCATCAGTATCAGCCACTTACAAAACGAGGAAACAACGACATAGGCAGCGGATTCAACGACGACCCCATGTGGCTGATTTTCGGCACGGTGGCCTATATCAAGGAAACGGGCGACCTGTCGATTCTCGAGGCCCCTGTGCCCTGGGACAACCGTCCCGGCTCGGAAGTGCCTCTGTTGGAGCATCTGAGGGTGTCGTTCAACCACGTGGTCGAGAATCTCGGCCCGCACGGTCTGCCGCTTATCGGACGCGCCGACTGGAACGACTGTCTCAACCTCAACTGCTTCTCCAACGACCCCGACGAAAGTTTCCAGACAACCGAAAACCGCACGGAAGGCTCGCAGGCCGAGTCGCTTATGATTGCCGGATTATTCGTGTTCTGCGGCCGCCAATACGCCGCTCTCTGCCGTCATATCGGCCTTGATGATGAAGCTGCGAGAGCCGAAGCCCTTACCGGACGCATGTCGGAGGCCGTGATGGCTCACGGCTGGGACGGCGAATGGTATCTGCGTGCCTACGGGTTCAACGGCGAGAAAATAGGCTCCGCCGAAAACGACGAGGGAAAAATCTTTATCGAAAGCCAGGGATGGTGTGCGATGGCAGGCATCGGAAGCGAACAGGAAATGCCCGCACGGGCGCTCGATGCATGCAAGCGTCACCTCGACTCGGAACACGGCATGGTTCTCAACAGCCCGGCTTTCACAAGCTACCGCATCGAAATGGGCGAAATATCCTCATATCCCGCCGGTTACAAGGAAAATGCCGGAATATTCTGCCACAACAATCCGTGGGTTACCATTGCCGAAACCATGCTCGGGCGTGGTGATGACGCATGGACCCACTACACCCGAATATGCCCGGCATGGATCGAGAATCAGGATCTCCACAAGGTTGAGCCTTACGTCTATTGCCAGATGGTTGCCGGACGCGATGCAGCCCGGCCAGGCGAGGGAAAGAACTCCTGGCTCACCGGCACGGCGGCATGGAACTGGCTGTGTGTCACGCAGTATATCCTCGGAATCCGCCCTGACTTCGACAGCCTTGAGATTGACCCCTGCATCCCTGCCGCAATGCGCGGTTTCACCGTACGCCGCAAATTCAGGGACGCCGAATACATAATCACGGTCAATAACCCCGACGGCAGAAGCCGCGGCGTGCGCTCGATTGTCTGCGACGGACAGCCCGTGGAAGGCAAGCGAATCCCCTATTCTGCAGGTATCCACCACGTAAGCGTAACGTTATGATAAAGGAAAAAATCGGCTACGGCCTGGGCGACATGTCCACAAGCATGTTCTGGAAGATTTTCAGTTTCTATCTTCCGATTTTTTACAGCGACATCTACGGCCTGAGCCTCAGCGCGGCGGCCATGCTGATGCTCGTGACAAGGGTGTGGGACGCCGTTTCCGACCCGATGATGGGTATTGTGGCCGACCGCACGGACACCCGTTGGGGAAAGTACAGACCCTACCTGCTGTGGATGGCTCTGCCCTTTGCCGTGTGCGGATGCCTGCTGTTCACGACTCCCGACTGGGGAGAGACGGCCAAACTCGTGTGGGCTTATGTGACCTACATGCTCATGATGACCGTGTACACCGCCGTCAATGTGCCTTACAGTTCGATGTTGGGCGTGATTACTGACGATTCAAACGAGAAAACCGTATTCTCGAGCTACCGCATGTTCTTTGCTTACGGTGGGTCGTTTCTCGCGCTTTTCGCATGGGAACCGCTGTGTGGCTTCTTCTCCGGAAATGGCGTCGGACAGGAAGCACAACGGACCGGATGGCAGCACGCGATGTTTGTCGTGGGAGCGCTGTGTGTGGTGTTTTTCCTCGCAAGTTTCGCCCTCACCCGCGAGAAAGTGAAGCCGGGACAACCGGCTTCGATTGGCAAGGACTTCCGCTCGCTCCTCGGCAACCGCCCCTGGTGGCTGCTCACATCCGCAGCATTGTGCAGCAACCTGTTCAACACCCTGCGCGGCGGCACGGCTGCCTACTATTTCAAATATTATATCGGCGACGGCGCCTGCATCGAGGCGGGAGGGTTCTCGCTGCTTTTCTTCGCCGGACTTTTCCTCGGCATAGGCGAGGTGTGCAATATGATAGGCGTAGCCTGCGCCGTGCCCGTGTCGCGCTTCTTAGGCAAAAAAATGTCGATGGCGGCGTGCTGCGCCACTCTGTCGGTGCTGAGTGTGATGTTTTTCTACATTCCGCCCACCAACGGCGGCTTCATGTTCATGATACTGCTGCAAGTGGTGATTTCCGTACTCACGGGCATTATCTCGCCGCTGATATGGAGCATGTATGCCGACGTGGCCGAATACGCGCGACTCAAGGACGGCACAGCTTCCACAGCCTTGATTTTCTCGTCAGGCTCAATGGCGCAGAAATTCGGCGGAGCGCTCGCAGGCTGGGGCGTGATTCAGATTTTGGCCGTATTCGGGCTTGTCCCCAACGCTCCCGTGCAAAGCGCCGATGCCATGTTGGGGTTGCGTCTGGCAATGTCGTGGTTTCCGGCCATAGTGTCCATACTCATGGGTGCGGTAGTGCTCGCCTACCCTCTCGGCAACCCCGAAGGCAAACTTGTAAATTCCGAGTCATGAGACATCCACTTACCGCCGCCTTGTTGGCGGCAATATTGATTCCTGGCACGTACACCGCCGCCAGGGCAGGAAACGTATGCCCCACCGACAACATCCGCCCTGCATCCACAAAATACAACGTGTCACGGCGTCCGGCGCCCGAAAAGCGCCTGTTCCGCAGCGAGGCCATCGAACGCGAGATTCAACGGGTGAAAGCTCTGTTGGAGAATCCCAAGTTGGCGTGGATGTTCGAGAACTGTTTTCCAAACACCCTCGATACCACCGTACACTTCCGCAAGGACAGCGACGGACTGCCGGACACCTTTGTCTACACCGGCGACATCCATGCCATGTGGTTGCGCGACTCGGCGGCACAGGTCTGGCCCTATATAGCTTTTGCAAAGGACGATAACAATCTTCGCGAAATGATCGAAGGGGTGATTCGGCGACAGTTCAGATGTATCAACCTCGACCCTTACGCCAACGCCTTCAACGACGGACCCACCGGCGGCATGTGGATGAGCGACATGACCGACATGATTCCCGAAGTGCATGAGCGCAAATGGGAAATCGACTCGCTCTGCTACCCCATCCGCCTTGCCTACCGCTACTGGCAAGAGACCGGCGACACGTCGATATTCGAAAGTCCGGAATGGCTCTCGGCAATTGGAAAGATACTCGAAACGTTTACCGCCCAGCAACGCAAGGACGGCCCGGGAAACTACATATTCCGCCGCGTCACCGACCGTGCCCTCGACACGCTGAGCAACAACGGGCTCGGTGCGCCGGTAAAGCCCTGCGGACTCATTGCATCGTCGTTCCGCCCGTCGGATGACGCCACGACATTTCAATATCTCGTTCCGTCGAACTTCTTTGCCGTAAGCAGCCTGCGCAAAGCCGCCGAAATCCTCCACCGGGTCAACGGCGAGGAAACCCTGGCATCACGCTGCACGGCATTGGCCGACGAAGTGGAGAGCGCCCTGCGGAAACATGCCGTTGTGGAGCATTCGCAATTCGGCAAAATCTACGCCTTTGAGGTGGATGGCTTCGGCAACAGCCTGCTCATGGACGACGCCAACGTGCCAAGCCTGCTCGCCATGCCATATCTCGGCGATGTAGACCAGCACGACCCTATCTACCTCAACACACGCCGCTTTGTATGGAGCGAGTCGAATCCCTATTTCTTCCGCGGCAGCGCAGGCGAGGGAATCGGCGGCCCGCATGTGGGCTATGGCATGGCGTGGCCCATGAGCATAATGATGAAAGCCTTTACTTCCGACGACGACCGGGAGATAAAAGAATGTATCAACCATTTGCTCAACACCGATGCCGACACGGGATTTATCCACGAATCATTCAACGTTGACAATCCCGCCGATTTCACCCGGGACTGGTTCGCCTGGCAAAACACCCTCTTCGGCGAACTCATACTCAAACTCATCGCCGAAAACAAAACCCATCTTCTGAAATAAAGTCCCGGGGATGTCGCAGAACCGGCATAAAATGCCTTTTCTCTGATTCCGGCGTCCTGCGGACGCCAATGCAGATATATGA
>CAJURN010000003.1:0-30060 GCA_910589055.1 uncultured Muribaculaceae bacterium | reverse complement strand
ATCGCAAACGCACGTCCGAAGGTTATCGGCGGAGCCGCTTTCGCAGAAAGACCTTGATTTTTCCGTAACCCAGTACACCGCAGGCGCTTAGCCGGATATGCGCGGGGTGTATCAAACCCTTCGAATGGTGGATGTCGCAGAACCGGCTTAAAATGCCTTTTCTCTGATTCCGGCGTCCTGCGGACGCCAATGCAGATATATGATTTACCGGGCACACCTCCGGCTAAAGGCCTACGGTGTACCCGGTTACTAAATAATCGGCGTTCTCCGAACGCCCGTTTTATCTTGATCGCAAACGCACGTCCGAAGGTTATCGGCGGAGCCGCTTTCGCAGAAAGACCTTTATTATCCCGTAACCCAGTACACCGCAAGCGTTTAGCCGGAGGTGTGCGGGGCGTGTCAATCCCTTCGAATGGCGTCCGTAGGACGCTGGTTATTTAGTAACCGGGTACACCGTAGGCTTTAAGCCGGAGGTGTGCCCGGTTTACCACATATCTACATTGGCGTCCGGAGGACGCCGGAAACAGAGCTATATCATTTTTTACAGTGCTTCAACACTTTTCTTAAACCTTTTATACATCTTCAAATCCATCGAAAGTGTTAAAAATACACTTCATTAACGCAATTTAACAATTGGGGGGGGTAAAAAGAACACTATTTTATAATTTTGCGCGGTGCAGAGTGTAAGCATATTTCCTTTAACTCTTATTGCACAACCTTGTAGGCACGTAGCGACATACGCGCGTACAACTTTATTTAACAGTTCACATATATTCCTTAAACTAATAACCAATTCAAATTACACAAGCAATGAGAAAGAGACTTCTGCTTCTGCTCTCAATGGCGATAGGTCTCGGCTCGGCCACCATGCAGGCTGCCGTGCCCGACTATAACGCCGCTCAGGCTCTCGCTTCGGCGCGCGCCGACATCCAAAACTGGATGAAGTATCTCCCCGACGACATGTACGTGGCCCACGTATCCATCCCAGGCACACATGACACCGCAACTGCCGAAGGATGGAGCAGCTCCACCGGACCTACTTATTCAACTACTCAGGCCGTGACAATTGACGAGCAGCTCGAAAAGGGTATTCGTGCTTTCGACTTCCGTCCGGGTCTTGTTGACGGCTATCTGAACTGTAACCACGGTACAGACAAGACCAAACTCAAGCTCGAGGATGCGATGACTAAACTCACCAATTATCTTGACGCACATCCGAGCGAATTTTTCGTTATCCACTTCTTCCGCGGCAACGTCTATAACAATACCGGCGATGCAAGTACAGGTGTAAAACTCCTTGGCGGTAAGGACGACGATGCTTCCCGAGCAACCTACAACAGCCTTATGGATGCACTCTACAATCAGAAGCTCGCCAACTATATAATCGACTATTCTCCGTACCTCACCGTGAAGGAAATGCGTGGAAAAATCGTGCTTTTCCGTCGCGACCGAATCCAGTTTGTCGACCTCAAACGTGCCGGTAACCTCACCAACTGGCCCGGCGATGCCGAAAACTGGACAGAAACCAACTACGTGACCGCCACCAACGCCTCCAATCCCGCTCTGAAAGGCCGTATTTTCGTTACCGACGTTTCTTCGCCTGATAATGCCGACGAGCAGCAGGTGGAGATTAACTCTATCACCAACCTTTTTGCACGCAACTGCGGCCAGACCCGCCCAAACGCGGCAAAGGTCCAAGGCAGCTACAAGCCCGACTGGTCGTTTATCTTCACCTCCGGTGCATATGGGGGTGAGAATACCAAGGGCTATCTATCCAATGCCACAACAACCAACCCCTTGCTCACCAACCTTATCAACACAGCCACTCAGCACGGCCCGACAGGCGTTGTGTTCTCCGACTGGGTACTCACCGACAGCCACACTTACAGCGGCACAACCTACGCCACAATGGGTATTCCCTTGGTGACATCCATCATTGAAAACAACTTCAGCTACGCCGAGGAATTCCTTCTTGATGACGAACTTTTCGCAGATGATCCCACTTCGAATATCGACATTTTCGAAGGCAAGACCTTCTTCATGCGCAATGTAGGCACGGGATTGTTCCTGACCGCGGGTGCCAACTGGGGTACTCATGCTGCTCTCGGCGAGGTTGGAATCCGTATCACTCCCACCTAAGACTCTGCGAACAAGACTTACACGCTTGCAACAAGTCTCGGCGGCGGCAACATCGGCTGGGATGGCGGCGGATGGTATGTCGACTGGGCCGGTTCCGGAATGGAATTCAAGCCCGTTTACTCCGGCCAAGGCACTGCCTACGCCATGCTCGCGACAATTGACGGAGCAGAAAAAGCAATGACTCCTGTTGCGGTCGACGGCTTCCTTAACACCAAATATTCCGTTGATCCCGCCGACTATGTCGAAGGCGACCCCATGCAGATGTGGGAAATGATTTCCGAAGGCGACCTCATCACTGAACTCGCCGGAAAGGCCAAGGAAGACAATCCCGTGGATTTGACATTCGTTATCCGCGGTAATAGCTTCCTGCCTAACGATGCCGACAATACAAGTGGCTGGAACTGGGTTACAAACAGCGGTACATACTTATTTAAGACTTACAAGTCGGTGATTGACGTTCCCGTCGGGGTTGACAATTGGAATGACAAGGACCTCGTGCTTCGCGGTTACAATGAAAAAGCCTCCGGTGCAAGCAAATACACCAACTGGGGCATATCGCAGGAAATCACCGGTCTGCCCAACGGAATCTACACACTCTCTGTCCAGGCTATCAACTATGCCGGAACAAATCTTTCATTCACCGTAAACGGGACTGAACTCCGTGATAAAATCAGCGATACAGCTTCTTCCGGCTCTATCGAAGCCTCTGATGCAATTACCAAATTCCGCTCCGATCCTGCCAAATACACCGTATCCCTCGAAAAATTTGTTGTCACCGACGGTAAAATCTCAATTGCAGCCACCAAGAGCGGAACTTCGAGTGCCACAGCGGTAGTATTCGACAATTTCCGCCTGACTTATTATGGCCTTACAGAAGAGCAGGCCAACGAGGCTTACGAGCGCGTTGAGGAATTTGCCGAATATGCACGTATGCAGGCAACCGGTCTCGGACTTGAAGAAGTGTATGACAACTCTGAGGTTGAGCGCCGTCTCGCCGAGAACGCCATCGCAAACGATGGCTATGAGGAGATACAGATGACAATGGAGGCTCTGCGCAATGCCGTGCTCACCCAGGACAATGAGGGTGCTGACCTGACGCTTGCCATCTATAACCCCAGTTTCGAGTTTGCGCCCGATTACTCCCGCACCGATTACAATATCGGCGGTTCTTATCCTCTCGGATGGGATTATCCTGCCAATTACGTCAGCGATTCAGGCGTATGGCCTGCAACCGACATAAATAAAGCCACTTCCAACCCCGACGGAAGCTACATCTTCAACACTTGGGACTGGGGTTCGGCCTTCGAAGGCGGTGGCCGCAAAATCTCGCAGAAAATCAATCTCACCCCCGGTCTGTATCAGCTTAAGGCGCTTGTCTCGTCTCATCAGAACAACACCGTGTATATCTACGCGGGCAACGAGCAGGCCGGACACACGATGTCGGGCGACAAGAACTCTTTCGAGGAAGTGACTCTCGAGTTCTTCGTGAGCGCTGAAGGTCCGGTTGAAATCGGCGCGCTCGGCGGCAACACCGACGGCTCTTTCAACGCCGACGGTACCGGAGTATTCTACAAGGTTGACAATTTCCGCCTTACCCGTCTGCGCAACGCCGAGGTAATCGAATACACTCCCATGGGCAAATATGACACGCTCATCCTGCCTTTCGATGTGGATATGGCCGATGACAGCTACACCGACCTCGCCATCTACGAAATCGCACAGTCCACTGAACGCGAGCACTATGTGCAGCTCGAACTCGTTTCGCCCGACCCCTACGAGCTTAAGGCCAACGTTCCCTACATCGTTGAATATCTGGCTTATGTAGAACCGGAAGAGAGCGAACAGCCCGCGCAGGCACCTGCGATGCGTGCCGCCGCCGAATCGGGCACCTTCACATTTGCCGGAGTTCCCACCCACACAGCCACGACTTACACCGACGCAAGCGGCCTGCTCATAGGCTCGCACTCCGAACAGACTCCCGCCACGGGCGAGTTCGTGATGAACCACAACGCCAACGTAGGCTCGGCCTTCACCCGCGTTGAGGAAGAGGACAGCCCCGTAGTTGCCTCCCACCGCGCCTACATCAGCCTTCCCTCGGCAAGCGAGAAGGTTACTCACGTGCTTCTCGACGAGGCTCAGGAAAATACGTTCATCACCACCGGCATCAGCGCGATTGAAATCTCGGCCGACACCGAAGTGGACGTGTACAGCGTGAGCGGTATCCTGCTCCGCCGCAATGTCCGCGCTTCCGAGGCCCTCGACGGCCTTGCAGCCGGACTCTACATCCTCCGCAGCGAGACTTCGACTGCGAAGGCAGTATGCAGATAAGACCAATATAGTAGTTTCTAATATAGATCCGTAACCAATTTTCAAGTTCGAGGAGGCCCGATGCACACGGGTCTCCTCTTTTTTTCTGCCAAGGGGGCGATGAAATCTGCCACTTTGTCAGTCGGCACGTCACGTATTTATTCTCTTGCCGGGGCAAAACCTTTTTGGCACGCGATTTGTTTTAAGAGTGATGAATCAATCAAGAACCGACTGATATCAACCGCAGAAATAAATAAAAAAATAATATATAACATAAAACTTACACCATTATGGGAAAAATCATTGGCATTGACTTAGGAACAACCAACTCCTGTGTCGCAGTACTTGAAGGCAACGATCCCGTTGTAATCCCTAACAGCGAAGGCCGCAGAACCACGCCTTCCGTAGTAGCATTTGTCGACGGCGGCGAACGCAAGGTCGGCGACCCTGCAAAGCGTCAGGCTATCACCAACCCTAAACGCACAATCTACTCGATCAAGCGTTTCATGGGTGAGACATACGATCAGGTAAAGAACGAAATCGAACGCGTGCCTTACAAGGTTGTACGCGGCGAGAACAACACTCCCCGTATCGACATCGACGGCCGCGAATATTCGCCCCAGGAAATCTCCGCGATGATTCTTCAGAAAATGAAGAAAACCGCTGAGGATTACCTCGGACAGAGCGTGACAGAAGCCGTAATCACCGTGCCTGCATACTTCAACGACTCCCAGCGTCAGGCCACCAAGGAAGCCGGTGAAATCGCCGGTCTTACAGTGCGCCGTATCGTAAACGAGCCTACCGCAGCAGCACTTGCCTACGGCCTTGACAAAACAAACAAAGACCAGAAAATCGCTGTATTCGACCTCGGTGGCGGTACATTCGATATCTCTATCCTCGAACTCGGCGACGGCGTATTTGAAGTGAAATCCACCAACGGTGATACCCACCTCGGCGGTGACGACTTCGACCACGTTATCATCGACTGGCTCGCCGACGAATTCCAGAAGGAAGAAGGCGTTGACCTCCGTCAGGATCCTATGGCTCTCCAGCGCCTCAAGGAAGCTGCCGAAAAAGCCAAAATCGAGCTTTCGAGCACAACTTCCACCGAAATCAACCTTCCCTACATCATGCCTGTAAACGGTATTCCCAAACACCTTGTGAAGACCCTTACACGTGCAAAATTCGAGCAGCTCGCCGACAAACTCATCCACGCCACAATCAAGCCTTGTGAAGACGCTCTCCGCGACGCAGGCATGACTCCGGCCGATATCGACGAAGTAATCCTCGTGGGTGGTTCGACCCGTATCCCCGCAATCCAGCAGATTGTTGAGAAATTCTTCGGCAAAGCTCCTTCCAAGGGCGTAAACCCCGACGAAGTTGTAGCCGTTGGCGCTGCCATCCAGGGCGGTGTGCTCTCCGGCGACGTGAAAGACGTGCTCCTTCTCGACGTTGTGCCTCTGTCGGTAGGTATCGAGACCCTCGGTGGCGTGATGACTAAACTTATCGAAGCAAACACCACAATTCCTACCCGCAAGAGCGAGACTTTCTCCACAGCGGCCGACAACCAGCCTTCGGTTGAAATCAACGTCCTCCAGGGCGAACGTCCCCTTGCAAAAGACGACAAACTCCTCGGTAAATTCCACCTCGACGGAATCGCTCCCGCACCCCGCGGAATTCCTCAGATTGAAGTTACCTTCGAGATTGACGCCAACGGTATCCTCAACGTATCCGCAAAGGATAAGGCCACAGGCAAGGAACAGAGCATCCGTATCGAGGCTTCAAGCGGTCTTACCGACGCTGAAATCAAGCGTATGAAAGACGAAGCTGCCGCCAACGCTGCCGCAGACGCCAAGGAAAAGGAACGCATCGACAAGCTCAACCAGGCCGACGCAATCATCTTCCAGACCGAAAAGCAGCTCGGCGAACTCGGCGACAAGATTCCCGCCGACAAGAAAGCTGCCATCGAAACAGCTCTCAACCGACTCAAGGAAGCCCACAAGGCTCAGAACATCGACGAAGTTGACGCAGCCATCAAGGAAATTGAAACCACATTCGGTGCCGCACAGCAGGACATCCTCAATGCTCAGGCCCAGGCCCAGCAGGGTGCCGCAGGCGCACAGCCCGGTGCAGGAGCAACAGGCTCCCACACCTCCGGCGACGACCACGTCACCGACGTCGACTTCGAGGAAGTGAAGTAATCCATCAATTTAGAAATATCTAAATCTATATAAACGGAGTGTAACTCAAATAGTTACGCTCCGTTTTGTTTGTTAATAAATGTAAACAAATTGATCGAAATTGATTAAATTTCGCTATATTTGCACCATATTTGGAACGTGTCTTAATTTACGGCAAGGTGTGTCTTATGTAGCCTTATATCGGCTAATGCGGTCTTACATACCCAAAGATAAAGGAATTTGCCAAGTGCGAAGTATGGGGTCAGCTGCAAAACTAGGTTGAAATGTTAAAAAACTACCCGAGTAAAATTTTATTTTAGGGATCGAGTTTGTCGGCCAGCCACTAATATCCTATTGGAACGCACTTACATCCAACTACTTATACAGATTGGCGTTTCTCATAAAATTGAGCTATATACTCCTATACATATAAGCTTAATAATTTAACAACCTATTTTTTACATTGACCCGAAATATGAGATAACGCGAAAATGCGATGAGTGCGGTGAAGCAAGGATATGATTCAAACACATGGACTACCATTTTAACCGGAACGATAACCAATAAAGCAGGAACAACATATAAGGTATCGTTAACTCAGCAATAGCAATATAATGAAGTATTTAAAACACCTCACTTATAATCAGGTGGGCTGTTTTCGTTATGGGGAATAAAAAAGAAAGGCCGTCGTCGGCTCTCTTCGAACCGGCTTAACCTTTCGATGAGCTTGTGCTTTTATTGCAGAGACTAAAGCTGATTGAAACCACTCGCGTCGTTTCCATCCCTCCAATTGCAAGTGCACAAATCTCTTCGACATGGCTACAACCGGGCAATATTATCGTAGACATTCCAATCCGGCCTCACCCTCATAGGCGAGACAACCAAATCTTCCTGTCTCAATATTAAGGCATTGACCTCCAAATAAAAGAAATAGTTCAAACTTCACAGTCGGAACTATCCCCACTATATAAACAAGGTTTATGATATTACATACAATACAATAATTAAGGTATTGCTCATCTATAAGATTTTGACTGCTTCTATAATTCTAGTATATTTATGTTGTAGAGCATATTAGGTAAGAATCTAAATAGATTTCACTATCTTTGCGTTCAAATCACAATTCTTGAATTATGGAAGATTTAAATCGTCTCAAAGTAGTACTTGTCGAAAAGAAAAAGACAAGTAAGTGGTTGGCTGAAGAGTTAGGGAAGAACCCTTCCACGGTTTCCAAATGGTGTACTAACGTAAGCCAGCCTGACCTATATACATTGAACCGTATTGCAAAACTCCTTGACATTGATATGAGATCTTTAATAGTCTGTATGTAAAATGCTTTAACCCGGCTTTATTTCCACGAACTTAACCTGCTCATAGTTGGAATACACAATCGATTATAGCTTTGCAAATGTGTTATATAAGCAGATTTGAAAGAATTTCAAAAGAATATCGTTTTATTAGTTATGTGGCTAAAAAACTTTTAAAAATAACATAGTGTGGTAAATGACATGAGGGCTTACGAATTATTCAAGCAGGCAACATTAGATAGGAGTGATTCTGACAAGTTTTATGACCTTGCTCGAAAGGCTGCGCTAAGTCCCGATACTTCGGATAACGAATTGAGCGCAATGTTGAATCGCTATGACATCCAGTCCCATTTTGGGTTATCAATTATTAAAGACATAATCGACAAACTCGTTGAACAGCATCGCTTACATAATTTAAGCGATAGTATTTACAACTATATAAATGATGTTACCATTCGCAAAAATATTCGACCGATAGGGTTTATTTTTGAACTGACAATATCTAATAACGGTGCTACACGAATTATTGGGAGAAAACTTATTGATTCTTTTAATGTTAAGCCAGATGAACTTAATGTAATTACGTATTCTGAAGAACAACAAATTAAGTGCCTAATATCATTGACCCAGGACTGGGTGTCAGGAGAAACACGTATTCCTCTAATAATGGGAACATTGGACTCGGATTCCGTTAAAGTGAGGCAATGTTTTCTTATGGTGATGCAAACATATTCATTAAACTATTATAGTTTAATCGTAAAGCATCTTAAAAAACACAGTTTTCGTAGGTCAAAGGAATTTCAGATTTATAAAAAGTTCCTGAAAACATTAGAACATAGATTTGAGATATTTCACAATTGCCCTGAATTATATTCAGAGTATTATTTCCCTGATATTTTTGAGGAAACCAAACGTTCCGAGAGAGAATATATGCAAGATATAATGGATATCCAAGATCAAAAACACAGTGCTCCTTTCCTAGAACTTTTTCCATTAATTGCATTGGGACGCGGAGGCGGTTGGCGCCAGTCTGATGGAACAGTGCAACCGTTAGCAAAAATTACTGTGTCCACGACTTCTCCAATGCTACTATCTTCTCAATCTCCTTTTGAAGAGAGTATGCAGTCTATAAACATCTATTCAGATTGGAATTCTACAAATGAGTTATGAATAAACGTGTAATTCGGGATTATTTGGAATCCCTTAAAGAGGACAACGAACTTGACTACATCTTTCCTATGCTGTTGCAGAGTATGGGATTTCGAATCATTTCAACGCCTAAAAATTCCAAAGGTCAGTCTCAATATGGAAAGGATATCGTAGCTGTCGGATTAGATGAAAATGGCTGTAAATGCAAATGGTATTTTGAACTTAAAGGAGAGGCTGCGAAGGATATTAATGACTCGACTTTTAGCGTTAAGGATGGGGTCCGGGATTCAATTCTCACTGCAAAATATGCAGCCTATAGGGACTCATCTATCCCTGGCTTTAATAAACTACCAAAAAAAATTGTATTTGTACACAATGGCCTTTTAAAAGAGAATACTCGACCTACTTTTGATGGTTTTATTGAGAAAGAATTCCCTCATGGCGGATTTGAACGGTGGGATATAGAAAAACTTACAGATTTATTTCATGAATTCCTATTTGATGAATGTTTATATCGAAATGAAGAATCATATCGTTTAGTAAAGAAAATATTAGCCATACATGATGCTCCTGGTTGGCGTACAGATGATTTTGATAGACTAGTCGATATTCAACTTCAAAACTGTCCTTCTTCAAAGAAACAAAGAAGAAGAGCCACTCAGGCATTTTCATCCATAGTTTTAATGGTAGCGATCCTCTTCAAGGAAGGGACGGTAAACAAAAACTTACTACCTTCAAAGCGTGCTGCTGATCGTGCAGTATTAAAAACATGGGAATGGATTTTAAAAAACAAGTTGGAAAAAGAGGTTTATATCATAAAACTGTTTTATAAAATTCTTCAGGTTCAATTGGACATATATACTCAATACCTAAATAAGATATTGCCACTTGCAATACAGTATAAGGGGTTATATATGTTTAATGGTTTTGCGACTGAACGTATCTTATATCCACTTCGTTGTTTTGATTTTATTGGTGATGTGATATATTACCAAATTGCTGTAGATTATCTACTTGTACCCGAGGATAAAAAACAAGGCTACAAAAAGACCTGTCTCAGAATAATCGAGCAGATAATAGATAATAATTCCGGCTTTGACATTCCACTATTAGATACCCATTCAATCCCATTGCTATTAACTATTCGTCATATTTGGAATTACTCTATGCAATCGGAACAAGAAATGGCTAAATTAGGAAGATGGATTTTACGTATTGCGTCAAATATCATTCTCAGGAAGCGAAATAACGATATGTTCCCTGAATTATATAGCAATACGAAAGAATTAGCACGTAGCTTATTCAAAAAATCATCCCAATATAACGACAAATCATCATTATTTTTGATGCATCTAATAGAGCTGCTATATTGTTATGATTTAGAATACTCATATGCAGCTCTCAGAAACCTAATTTTAGAATCCAACACCAACCTCCAAGTATGCTATCCAATAGAGTCTGACGATTTAGAAATTAGTCTGTTCAAACATCAATTACATACGGAACTATCTATTGAAGCATGTATCAATTTACCTGAGAAATTAGAGGATTTACCAAAGTGTTTCAAGAAGGAATTTAAATCTATTCCGTTGAGAACTATAAATACGCCATTCCCATTCTTAGTATATCTGGCTCATATTCATTATAAGACCGATTGGTTCCCAGATTTTCTTAATTTTGGATTTCTAAAACACGATTAGAATCAAAACATTAAAATAATTAGCAAAACACATTAAAGTCATTACTAAAAAATGAAACAATATAGACCACAAGCACTAAATCCTCTAGTGGAAAAGATGATTAAAGGCGGACAACTTCGGAGAGCTCTATATACCTATATGCCCATAGATTTATTAGAGGATAGAGTGAAACCCGTACTTGAAGATTGCAAGCTTTGGTTTTCTTCTCCTGCATATTTTAATGACCCTTTCGATTGCAAGATATACCCTCATATCCCATCTGATGAACAGTTAGCATTGTATCTTGCAACTCATGCTGAAAATGCAACTCCCGCTGATTACAAAATCATTCGAGAAGGCATTATAAAATTGGGGCCGGGATTGGCAAACAAGCCATTGATGACGTGATGAACAAAAGTGGTGTTAAGTGTTTTACACCGAATAATGCGATTATTTTGATGTGGTCGCATTACGCTAACTCCCATAAGGGTATATGCTTGGAATTTGACACTCTAGTTGATCCTGAGTTTTTTGTGTATCCAATTAATGTAGTTTATTCAGAAGAATATCCAAATCTTGAATTTACTGATAAAAAGTTTGCTACAGATGTACTCCGGACTAAATCAAAAGATTGGGAATACGAACAAGAGGTGAGAATATACAAGCCTCATTTTGGCTACCAATGTTTCAATTCTGAATCTTTGAGAAGTATAATATTGGGATGCAATATAGAAGCGGACAAGCAATCTCAAATCATCGAAATTGTAAGGCGTAATAAGACCTTTAATCATGTTCGATTCTATAAATGCCGTACTCACCCTAATCAATTCAAATTGGAGATCCACCCTTTATAAGTCTATCTGTTTGCGATTGATTTGAATTGATATAGATAATATAATGGACATATTTGGAACATCTATTGACATCACATTGATTTACAATCTATTTCACTTTCGAGGAAGTGAAGTAAATTCCAAAAGGACAACCGATATACATGCGGGTTGCAACTCACACAGTTGCAACCCGTTTTTTATTCTTTATTTAGATTGATGAATGTCTGCGGCCTGTTTGTATTTTTAGCATATAACATACTCTTAGGTAGCACGCGTAAGTTTATCAGAAACATTTGAGCTAAAACATTTTTGATATATTCAAAACAGTTGTTATATTTGCGATAACTTTTGAATATAATTAAAACAATGAGAAATATCCCGAGACTAAAATATCTTGACAAGATTTTGAGATATGAAGGTAAAGGTGTGATAAAGGTACTGACGGGGCAACGTCGCGTTGGGAAGAGCTGTATATTAAATTCCGTTGAGGAAAAACTCCGCCAGACATCACCAACAGCTAATTACATTCGTATAAATCTTGAAGATTTCGCTTTTTCTCATATCAAAAACGCGTCAGATTTAAACGAGGAAATTGTCAGGCATCTGTCCGATTCATCCATGAACTATATATTCATTGATGAAATCCAAGAGATTGAGGACTTTGACAAAGTTATTCGTTCGCTATGCCTCGATGAACGGAACGACATCTATGTAACAGGAAGCAATTCATCAATGCTGTCTTCCGAAATAGCCTCGCGGCTTGCCGGACGAAGCATAGAGATTAGAGTGCATCCCCTTTGTTACGATGAGTTTCTTATGTTTCATTCACTTGAAGATTCAGATGAAAGCATCGACCTGTATTTGAGATTTGGAGGAATGCCATATTTGAGAAATCTGCCCCAACGAGAAACATGGAATGAATATCTCACAGGAATTACCGACGCTTTGGTCTACCGTGATATTGTCACCCGTCACTCTGTACGCAACAATGATTTTCTACAAAGACTGTTGCTCTTCCTGGCCGACAATACCGGACAAATTTTCACCGCAAAACGCATAGCAGATTATCTAAAATCGCAACGTGTAGCCGGCACTGTGAACAGCGTACAAACATACGCCGACTATATTTGCGATGCCTATATCACTAATAAAGTGAGACGATGGGATATAGAGGGCAAGAAATTCTTTGAAATAGGTGAAAAATATTATTTCGAAGACATCGGTATCCGGAATTCAATCATAGGGTATCGGCCTATGGATATTGGGGCAATCCTTGAAAACGCCATCTACAACAAATTGTCAGTAGATGGTTACGATATAAAGGTCGGTGTGCTTTCAAAGAACAAAGAAATTGATTTTGTAGCTGAGAAAGACGGAGAGCGTAAATACATTCAGGTTGCTGTAAATGTCTATGACAAAGCTACGGCCGCCCGCGAGTTTGGCAATCTCGAATCAATTGACGACAATTATGAAAAGTTGGTTGTCACACAACGCGATTCGGCGCCAAACACCCAAAACGGTATCAAAATGCTTTCTCTCCGTGACTTTTTGAATATGCCTTGAGTTATGCAGCTGAAGACTATGCAAGCATTTATTGTTTAATTGGCTACATAACAATCTGTTATAAAAATCATTCCTTTCTTACCAAGTACAGATCCGCCAATACCACAGGTGTTTCAAGTTCATCCTTTGGAGAATCTTTGGATTTCCACGCTACTATAAAACGGACTTTGCCGTTTACTATTTCATAGCTTTTCGCTTGCCATTCGGAGAGTGTCTGTTGCATCCTGGCAGAGAACATGGCTATCGGATAGCCGGTTGAATCGTAAAGATAGACATCAGCATGTCGAAGTACTGATCCCCCGCGAAGAGCGAAAATCTTCTCCTTACGCGTCTTGAAGAATTTGAGATTCACATCTTTGTGCCCCATCTGCAAAACAACATCTTTTGGCATATCATACTGCTGTTGGTCCACAAAATGCCTGTCTGCTTGAAGTTGATTAAAAATTGAGCTGTTGGTATGAATAAACAGTCGCTTCTTGGCTCGAGTCATACCAACATAATATCTTCGCATAAGCCTGTCGTCAGGTGTATAACCGCCTGTAATCAGCATATATACATCATCAAATTCCCGTCCTTTCGCCTTGTGGATAGTGGAAACAACGACATCCGAACCTGAGCAATCGCTAAAATCCTCAATATTCGATTCAAAGACATACTCCTTGAAGTCGCTTACGTATTTTGTTTTGTTGGTTGCTTCAAAAAGGTCTATGCACCTGCGGGTGTATACCAAAGACTCACTGTCGCCATACACCGAATACGTGGATTGCTTGGCAGCTTCCCATAAATCGTCTGAAATCAATGGCGTCGTAATCCGGCGGTCGATATATTTGAGAAAATAACGTATTTCCGCCAAATTCCAGAACCGGATTCCGCTCATCGACTGCACTAATTTGCAACGGATGCCATTTTTAGCCATAAGCGCCACAAGTATAACGGCCTCCTCATTTGTCTGCGTCAGAACACAGGTTGAACCATCACTGCGGTTACGAATTAATTCTTCAACTAATGGCACATACAAATGAGCCGACTGATAATGGCGCACACTTACCCGGCCTTCATCTTTGCTCATTGATGTAATGAGGGCGTGTTTGAGTCGGTTGCGGATATAACCTGTGAAGTGATTTGCAGCATCTACAACATGCCGTGAACTGCGGTAATTGTCGGTCATTTCCACCAATCGGCTTCCATTCATTTGTGCCAGCTTTTGCATATAACCAGAATCTGATCCGCGGAACTCATAGATATTCTGATCGTCGTCGCCCACGGCAATTACCCTCATTTCCTCATTGACAGTCATCAGTGCGCTCACCAACGCGTACTCGTCAGCACTCATATCCTGAGCTTCGTCAATAACAAGTACTGTTTTTCCGATGCGGTTTGGTTCCACGTCTCCTTGGCCTATCAGTTCAGCAGCCTGAGCCACTACGTTGCCGGCTTCTTCCAAATTTCCGACACGCCCCAATAAATCAAAGCAATAGCTGTGGAATGTCTTGATTTCAACAAAATGGGCTGCATTACCGATAAGTTCCATAAGTCGCATTTTAAATTCCGTGGCTGCAGCCCTTGAGAATGTAAGCATCAGAAGCTGTTCATGTTTCACATCTTCCAAAAGCAGCAGCGAAGCGAGTTTATGCACCAACACCCTGGTTTTTCCGCTTCCGGGCCCGGCTGCCACTACGATACATCGCGAATCCTTGTCGTTAATAATCTGCATCTGTCGTTCCGACAGGCATCCGAACAATTGATTATATTTTTCCGGAGTAAGGTTGCGTTGAATCTGGCTTAGCCGCTCGCCCTTGAAATACTTGTTGATAAAGTACTTGTAATCCATCTGAAAATAATCCTGCACAAACTGTAATGCAGCATTGTAGTCCCGGACCATCAGATTGGCATATTCTCCCACTATGTGCACCTGCTGGATCTTCTGTTTGTAGAATTCATTGAGCATGCGGTAGTCGTCCAGCTTATAACGCAACTTATTATCCTTGATTCTGCGAATCTCCATTGCATTATAAAGGACCAGGAAACCGCCTTCCAGCTTCAACGCACCTATCTTTGACAGATACAGCAAAGCCTCCTCGACGTCTTCCAGCTGCAGGTCCGCAAATGTATTGAACAGTCCATTCCCGGATTGTTTCATTTCCTTAAGCAATTCCACTACGGAAAAATTTACGGCAATTGTCTTGCCCTCTTCCCTCGCGTTATCCTTCGCTATATTGTAGAGCCATTCCACCACAAAGTGAGACACATCCACCCGTTTCCGAAAGCGGGCAAGAGTAGTTTCCATGTCTGCTCTTCGGGCAACCTCCATATTTTGAACACCATCTACTTTCTTGCGTGTATAACCCTTTATTGTAAGAAAATAAAGCAACGTGCGGATATCCTTTTCTCGAGAAGTCAGGATTCCGTCATTCACGGCGTCATCATTGAGCTGCTTGCACGATATCTTCAACGAATCATCCGGAATATGTTCAAGAATATATTGCTCCAGCTTGGTGAATTTCTCTAACAAAGCCCGTGATTTCCTCTCTGAATCGGAATCTATCAGGAAAACTGAAATATCTCTCGAATCAGCCAAAATGCCCTCTTGTCTCATTCGCTCCACGGAAGACACGACTTCCGCCTTAGTCAATCCAAGAATGTCTGCCAGATAGTCAATGCGCGATTCCGCTTCAGAATCCTGGGCTCTTGCTATACTCTTCTGGGATATAAGCGACTTAATTATACGCACAGCCTTCTCGACATCATTGCTTTCAAAAAGCACGGAATCGGTGATGCGTTTGCGCGCTTCATCCAGATTCTTCACAGTAATACCGGTGGCATATACGTGAGGAACATTATTTCCGCGCACCAGATAGCCTGCCTGCTCAAGGGCGGAAATCGCAGTTTTCACCCGCGTTTCAATATCGGATACGGAATCGTCCCAACCGGCTTTCCTTGCAATCTCCAGAGCTGAACTGCAAACACTTTCGCGATAGCGTGTCAATTCCTTGACTGCTTTCCATATCTGCTGAATCTCGCTGATGCTTAATTTGGTTTGGTTTAGCAGAATGAAATGTTTGTCCAAATCATTATCGCTATATAACACATAGCATCTGGCATTGAGTTGAGGATCACGTCCGGCACGCCCGGCCTCCTGCACGTAGTTCTCCAGAGAATCGGAGATATCATAATGCACCACGAGCCCGACATCCTTTTTATCCACGCCCATGCCGAAAGCAGAGGTTGCCACAATGATGCGTATCTGGTCGCTCATAAAGGCTTCCTGATTGGCGATCTTCTCGTCAGCATCCATCCTTCCGTTGAAGGGCAAAGCCTTGTAGCCATCACGCGAAAGTTTGAGCGCAAGTTCTTTGGTGCGTTTGGTTCGGGATACATACACGATGACAGGACAGTCACTTTCCTCAATCAGACTGCGAAGTTTTTGATATTTGTCATCGTCCGTATCGGCATGAATGACGGAGTAACGAAGATTGGTACGCGTTGCGCCTGATGCAAACAACTCAAACGTAATGCCTAATGACTCTTGAAAATAGTCACATATATCCTGCACTACCTTCTGTTTCGCAGTAGCCGTAAAGCAGGAAACCGGAATTGGGTTGGCAAGCTGTTTCTTTTCCTGAAATTTGCGGATAAACTTTCCGATATAAAGGTAATCCACCCGGAAATCCTGACCCCATGACGAAAAACAATGAGCTTCGTCTATAACAAAACGCACCACATGACGTGCCAGCAATATGCGCTCTATTGTGTTGGAGCGAAGCATCTCGGGAGAAATATACAGAATCGAGACATCTCCATCCATAACACGCTGTATTGCAAGCGAACGGGAGATGGGGTCAAGCAGCCCATTTATAGTTACTGCATCTGTTATACCCCTGTTTGAAAGGTTATCAACCTGATCTTTCATTAATGATTGCAGCGGAGAGATAACCACCGTAAGACCGTGTACAGTTTGACCTTCCATCAAAGCGGCCAACTGGAAGGTCAAAGACTTACCTCCGCCCGTCGGGAAGATGGCAAGCACCGATTTCCCCTCTACCGCCGCTCTTGTGGCATTTTCTTGCAACGGTTCTCCATTGTAGGTGCGGAACTCATCGTATCCGAAAAAAGTCTTAAGATTCTTATGCACATCTAACACACTGTTGCAGTAAGCACAACCGGCATTACATCTTGTGTGACGCATAAGACGAACTATATTTTCTACATTCGGATAATTTTTAAGCACCCATCCGGGAGTAATGGAACGATGGTCGCTCGTATCAACCAACGCTAAAGCGTATGCAAGTTCAACAGGACTTTTCTCTACGGTCTCTTCCAGATTAACATTCTCACAAATTTTACCCTTGTAGTAAGTCTTAATTAAATCTACAAGTGTTTCACGTGTATGTTCCTCCGATTGAGTACCGCCATCTACAAAACTTATAAAACCGCCAAATTCAGCCGTTTCTTGCAGCAAAGCTGCATAAATCCGCTGTTTTTCCTGTGGCATCTGATTCCATGCAGCCACTTCGTCCATCAATAAACTCCGCGCTTTCTGACAATCATTGACAGGATTATTCAATTCATCAGTCTGGAGCTTTTCATCTTTCAGCAGTTTATGGTAAGGACGTTCCGGAAATAACAATGGCGAGACATGCAACGTATCCACAAGTAGATATTTCGGCCTTTCCCCTCCGAACAGATATTTCGCATCATGCCGGATTATATTGTGTCCGCATAGATAATCCACCCCTTCCAAAAACTTCATCAGCTCTTTTTTCGAGCCACCATGATACACGGCACCATCATAGCGTAACGCGCCGATATCATGGACTTTCTGATCGCGTATACCCACTTCGGCATCCACAAAGGCATACCGCATGGCGTTGCGCTTCTTAGTGCTATACTCAGTTGCATCAGAAGGAATACTGTCAGAAGCACCGATAAGCGCCTGTATTTTATCCCAGATTGACATTTCGCGTTGTCTGTCAGGTTTAGAAATGGATTTATATTATAAATTGAGGTCTCTATTCTGCAAAAATACGAATACGCCAGGGCAAAGCAAAATTTATTTTAGCATTGCCGGGCATTGCGAAGTCAACTCACCCGGTTGCAACCCGTTTTTTATTCTCGCAGTTTATTATTACCTTTGGCATTGAAAAAATGAATACGGATATGTCAGAAGAAAGGTCAATGGAGCAATACAATGAATTTGAGCAATATCTGAGGGCTACGGAGCCGGGGCCTAAGGTGCGGGCGGAGTTGTGGCAAACGGCTATCGGACTACAAAAGGTGGATGGCCTGGAGGTTTCAGACTATCTCGTCGAGACGGCCAAGCGCCACATCGAGGGGGAGGTGGACATTGATGGTGTCGACCGGCTTATCAAGACGTATTATAAGAGTGAAGCTGCCCGTGAAATTCCCGAAGATGTGAAGGAGGCCGATGAGGTGTCGAAGAATATCGTCCGCGAGCTTTCCTCTGATGCTTTTGTGTTTAGCGTGGCCGGGCTGTCAGGCATACATCGCCGCATATTCAAGGGCGCGATGAAACAAGCCGGTGAGTTCCGCCGTTTTGACATTTCCAAGAAGGAATGGGTACTCGACGGCGCTTCGTTGCTTTATGGCCCGAATGAAGACCTTGTACGCACCATTGAATATGACCTGGAGCAAGAGCGGCAATTCCGCTACAACGGCTTGTCGCAAGAGCAAATAATCGAACATCTTGCCCGATTTATATCCGGATTATGGCAGATACACCCTTTTTCCGAAGGCAATACCCGGACAACAGCCGTCTTCACTATCAAGTACCTGCGCTCGTTAGGATACGAAGTGGAAAATGATATGTTCAAGAATCATTCATGGTACTTTCGCAACGCACTTGTCCGCGCCAACTACCGCAATGTAGCAAAAGGGGTAGAGCCTACTACGGAATATCTTCAGCTGTTCTTCCGCAACCTTCTCTTAGGTGAGACCAACGAGCTGAAAAACCGCTATCTCCATATCCGATGGAACGCCAATCAACGCCAAAATGACGTTTCAGCAACTTTGAAACGCCAAAATGACGTTACAAGCCAATTTGAGGGATTGAACATGAAAGAGACTGCTGTACTGAAGTTAATTATGGCAAATAAAAGTATTTCCATAGCAGAACTTGCAAATAAGACTGACTTGTCGGTCAGAACAATCGACCGCATAATCAAATCTCTCAAAGACAAAGGCTTCCTCACCCGCATAGGCTCCACTCGGCAACTCCGCTGGATTGTTTGTTCAAATTAGATTATAATCCAAACCTTATCTTGCAAAATGAAAAAGGCAGAACCGCAGCCCGACCATGAAGCATCAAACATTGGAAATTATTACGGACAGCAATCAGATAGTGCCTGCGCAGGTGCCTCTGATTATATCTGCGAGCAGGGCTACGGATATCCCCGCGTTCTACACTGAGTGGTTTTTCGACCGCCTGGCTAAGGGCTATTCCCGGTGGCGAAATCCGTTTAACGGCAAGGATAGTTATGTGTCGTTTGCCAACACCCGATTTATTGTATTCTGGTCTAAGAATCCCGCTCCGTTGCTGCCACAGATTAATGAATTGCAAAAGCGTGGAATCGGTTGTTACATCCAATATACCCTGAATGACTATGAGCAAAATGCCCTTGAACCCAATGTTCCAAACCTTAATTTCAGAACAGACACCTTTAAAAGGCTTGTAGATGTACTGGGACCTGGGGCTGTGGTGTGGCGCTTTGACCCTCTTCTATTGACGGAAGATATCACGGAGGATATATTGCTTGAGCGAGTTGACAATATAGCACGCCGCTTAAACGGTTACGCCGAGAAACTTGTATTCAGCTTTGCCGACATTGCTTCATACAAAAAAGTGGGGCGCAATCTGAATCAAGCCGGCATACACTATCGCGAATGGGATAAGCCGGCAATGCTCAGCTTCGCAGACAAACTTTCCGGGCTGAACGCGTCATGGGGTCTTCAACTCGCTACCTGCTCCGAGCCGATATCACTGGAACATTTCGGCATTGCACACAACCGATGTATTGACCCGGAGCTGATTGCCCGTCTCGCTCCGAATGACGCCGTCCTAAACAACTTCCTATATCATGCCCGCTCCGACAACGGCCAAAGAAAACACTGCGGATGTATACTCTCAAAGGACATCGGCGCGTACAACACCTGCCCCCACGGCTGCGCATATTGCTATGCCAACACTACCCCGCACTCCGCCCTCGCAAACTACTACAAACGCAATCCCAATAACGACTCAATAATCTGATAAATTGGAATATATTACAACTTCAATATATTGGAACATATAATCGCATCAATCTATCCGATTATTGTCATCCAAATACTGAATACAATGATAAATATACTATATTGCTATGAAATTTTAATTTTGTATTACTCCATCTTATTTGTATCTTTGTCAACAAAGCACTCTTTATGCTAATATTCTTTTAAGTTAAATTCACTATTATGGGATTGTGGTGCATCATTCTGCGGAAAAAACTATTAAACAAAATATTAGAGAAGATATTCCATTCCTTTGTTCAAAAATCTCTCTAAAAAAAGGAAAAACTTCTCGTTACCATCTTGCTTGGAGCCTGACATCTACAAGCCTTAGCCCTAAAGACATCAAAAATAAAGCTGTCAGATGGCTTACACTAATCCAACAGCAAGTTTCTGGTACCCCAAGGATATATATAGACAATACTATTGAGATGATTAACAGCGACTCTGAAAATAAAGCTATGCTGAACACAGGTTCAAGAAACAAAACTAATACCGGATATCTTCTACCCCAAAAGTAATGATTCTTTTCAAACCTTTTTTACTTTTTATTTGCATCTATAATCTATGAATGATAAAAAAATCAACAAGTAGCTATAAAGGGGCTATGTTCAAAAATGACATAGCCCCTTGCTGGATATTGTTTTATTATTTTAATTCTGCCATTTACATCTCTTGGGCTGCTTTCATCATCTTCTGTGTTATTTTCATATAACGAGCCCATTGAGCCGGTGTCATATCTCCTTGCGCACCATCTAATTGCTCACTAAAATCCTGCGCTTTTTGCATAAGTGCCGGATATTCAGACAGAGCGCTCATATCTCCATTAGCAGCCTTTTTCATATATGAAATGTACTTATCCACATATTGTTCGTACGAATCAAGAAGGGCATTCCAATTTTTAGATGAAGAAGATGTATTGCTAATTGTAGCGGCTTCTACTTCTGCATCGTCATCCACATCCTCTACAATTACACTTTCTTCCTCTTCATAGTCGTTAGAGTCAGAGATAGAATATACCTCTGAAGAGTCATCTCCTTCATTTTCGGTATAAGATGAAGAAATTCTAAATTGAGTTGCATTTTCTGCATCAGAATCTAAGCTGAAGCGTATACTACCTTTTTCTCCAGGTCTTAGTTTAACCAAATCAACAGATTCATTAGAATCATACGACCCAGAAAGTCCTGATGCTGAAGCGCTTATTTTATCCAATACATTCCCATCCTCATCCAAAAATTCAATTCCAAATCCAACTTGTATAAAGGAACCTGTCATGGAATGACTATATGAACGTACTTCTGTACTTGAAGTCAATTCAAATGGTAAAGAGGAATCAGTCCTTTCCAATTCAACTGTAATGAGTTTAGGCCAATCGCCAATAATTTTATACTCTCTATCTATTACCCTGAAACATTCTCCAAGCCCCCCGGAAACAGTAGTAGTTTCCGGTTTCATGAATATATTTTCTGATTTTTCTTCTTTTTTCCCACCACAAGATACTAAAAGGCCGAGAACAAGGATGTAACTTATAAATTTTAGTTTTTTCATATTTGTTTTATTTATTAGGTTATTCAATAATTTTATTAGTATACTAAGAAACCGTAGAGGTTAAAGAGAAGCCAAACAATATTACAAACCGCTATATACATATTATTTCTTGATTTGAATACTGGGATAAAACACATTACTGTTGTTACAATTGTCCCTCCTATAAGGAAGTATATTGCATCCAAAATGTCTTGGAATAGATTGGCAATATCAAATGATGTGATAAAACTCGTTATGGCACTCCATCCTAGGATAAAATATCCAATTACTAGTATCACTTCTAAGAATGATACCATCCATGATAGTTTTCCCTTTTCAGCCTTTGCTTTCTGTGTAGCTGAAATTACTGCATCGTTACTCATAAAAAAATTTTTTTAATAATTTATAATGGTTATCTGTTATTCACGAATAGTTACAGATTTCTGAAAAATCAATTCATACGAATTTTAATCCTAATTCGATACACACCCATATTATGTTTAGCCAAGCTGCATAATTACCGTATCGTCTAACAGCATCTGTGAACCATGAAGCATTTTTATCTTTTGCTATAATGGAGAGAATCAATCCTCCAACTCCACATATAATTTCCGGAATTGGAGCGAAAAACAAGCCCAACCCAATTATGCCAATAATAATACTCCCATAAGCCATTAGCGTTTTACCTCGATCAGATTTCTGTGGCGCATCAACCGTTTCAAATTTGGGTTGGGGTACATTAATTTCTGAATTCATAAGTTTCAATATTATTCTAATTGTCAGTTGCTGCCTCTGGTCTGACGGGTGGATATAAAAAAAAGCGTAGGCATCGTACTCGTTGCTCTTCCACCATTTGAGGCTCTGGCATTGGCCCATCTCAGTAGAAAGAGCAACGCAGAAGCCCACGCATCAGTGTATAATCATCCCTGAGGGCTCACCCGCTCACGCGGACAAGCCCCGGGCGAATATATACATCGCCTGAGCATCTACCGTTGCTTCGTTCGTGACTGAGATTGTTGAAACTGCCAGATTTCAAATGGTCAGAACTGAAGCGTCAAGTAAACGCTTTTGTCAAAATGTCTTGTGCAAACTGTCACTTTTGATAGCGACTTGTTTGTACCACGGCAAAATTAATAAACAAATTTTGAATAACGGGTATTCTTTTGCCATGTTTTACAACATATTCCCGGACATGCGGGGGCTTCTGTGTTGCTGAAACAAAGTTCGCAAGCAGAAATGACTTTGCCAAGGTTCTTTTGGTCCATATTGCAGGAGCGACTAAATCTTCAAGATTTGAGGGCTATTCGTCTTTTATCATCATCTTTGGCAGTCGCCTTAGATACTCACGCTCGCCAATGCTAAATTTAATTTTGCATTGCCCTCGCTTATCCGTATCTTTGCGCCATGAGTGAATTCGACAATACACCGGTTCCGGAAACGGCCTCCGCCACGGGGGAGATTGATTTTTCGTGTGCGGAGCGACTGCCCGGGGGAGGTTCGACATGCGAGGTTTTCCTTGCCACCTACCATCTGAGGCGTGTATTTGTCAAGAAGTTACGCGATGAATTTGCCTTCAGTCCTGAGCATCGGGCGGCTTTTGCCAAGGAGTATGAGACCGGGGTAAGGCTTAATCATCATCGCTCGTTGCCGGTCTATTATGACTTTCACTCCGAACCGCCGGTCTATATCCTTATGGATTATATCGACGGCGACACGTTGGCTGACTTGGCGGATTCTGACGACCCAAGGCTTGCCGACGAATCCCATGTTCGCCAGATCTTGGGTGAACTTGTGGATGTTGTGGATTTCCTGCATCAGCACAATGTGGTGCACTGCGACATAAAGGGGGATAACGTTATGCTCACGCGCGGAGCCCGCAATGTCATGCTGATTGACCTTGACAAATGCTATACCGACTGGTTGTGTTTCGCCTCGGGGAAGCCTGAGAAGTTTGGCCTATGCGCAGCCGACCGGGGCTCGGTGACGCTGGATTTTCATGGAATTGCAAAGATATTGGAACTTCTTGAGGATAAGGTAAGCGGTTTTCCGTCAAAGAAATTCCGGAAGTTTCACGACAAGTGCCTGGAGCCGGATGTCACGCCTGAGCAACTCCGAGCTACCCTGCGTCCTTGCAGGAAGACTGTCCCGGCAGCGATTGCAGCAGCCGTGGCTTTGATTGCGGCAATAGGTGGAGTCGATTATCTGAACACAGGCGTGGATACCACTCCGGCGCCCGGATACGTTGCTCAATCTGCCGCCCCTTCATATCTTCAGGAAATAGACAGTCTGATGCCCTTCAGGCTTGCGCCGCTTCACAAAAAAATCAATGAGGGTATGAGGATGCTTGACGACAGCTCGGCAACTGACCGCCAAGTTTACCTGCTGATGAATGAGATTATAGAATTGAACTCGGCAATCACTCTTGACGCGATGGCCGAGTTCAAGACGAAATATCCTGATGTAAATTCTGTGGAAATGGAGATGGCGGTGACCGGTTGCGGCGCTTATAGCGAAGCAACGGATGCTGTGGCGGATTTTACAGCACGCGTGGCCGGGCGTATGACGTCATCCGACAACAGTGATTGAGGTGATTCCGCCCTCCTTGGCCGCGCTGTACGCGCCCAAGCTCTTTCCGTTGCGTGACACTTCTACCACAAGCAGCGCGAAACCTTCCGATATATGGGTGATAGTGAGGATATCACCCTGACAGAGCTTGCTGTTGACGGATTCGTTGACGATGTATTTGTTTTCGCCAAGGAAAGTCAGGACGAGCACACGGTTCGGGTCGTACATCAGTTGTATCTGTGTTCCCGGGGCTATATCATCAGATACCACGCGCTTGACTTCCACGAAATCAGAGATGTCGGCATCATTGCCGAGATCGGAAGCAAGGAGCTTGTAGTTGGGATAGCCGAGATATTGGGCGAGGATATCCATTGTGTTTTTCCGTGGAATAATGCGCTCCGAATCGCCCACAAACCCGAAAAGGCGTTTGGCTGTGGAGATGCTGAGTTGCGCACGGGTCACATTGAAAATATCGCCGATAAGAGCGTCAAGCTGTTTGGGATATTCGATGGGCTCGCCGTAGCGTTCCTCGATTTTCTTTAAGAGAGTCTTGCTTAACATATCAATAGGTTTATCTGCCGCAAAGATAAGCTAAAATACCTCACGGCATAAAACACGGCGCCCCAAATGGACTAAAAGAACTACCGGGAATGGCGGAGCGGTCAGGAGGATTGCTGTTCGGCTTTTTTCTTTTCGAGGAATTCGTTGATGCCGCAGAGGTGCTCGCGCACGCGGCCGCCGCCGAATTCGTACACTTTGCTCACGAGCCCGTCGAGGAAATCGCGGTCGTGGCTCACGACGATGAGGGTGCCGTCGAAGTCGCGGAGGGCTTGCTTGAGGATGTCTTTGGTCTTGAGGTCGAGGTGATTGGTGGGCTCGTCGAGGATAAGAAGGTTGATAGGCTCGAGGAGGAGCTTTATCATACAGAGCCTTACGCGTTCGCCGCCGGAGAGCACTTTCACTTTTTTCTGGTTTTCCTCGCCGCCGAACATGAAGGCTCCGAGCAGGTCGCGGATTTTCAGGCGTACGTCGCCCACGGCGATGTCGTCGATGGTCTGGAACACGGTCAATTCTTCGTCGAGCAGCGATGCGCTGTTCTGGGCGAAATATCCGATGCGGACGTTGTGACCGAGGGTGAGGGTTCCGTCGTGGCTTATCTCGTTCATGATGGCCTTAACCATTGTGGATTTTCCTTCGCCGTTTCGTCCGGCGAAAGCTACTTTGTCGCCGCGCTCTATCATAAATGATGCGTTTTGGAACACGGGCACACCGTCGTAGCTCTTGCCCACTCCATCGGCTATCACGGGATAGTTGCCGCTGCGGGGACATGGCGGGAATTTCAGGCGCAGAGCCGATGTGTCTTCTTCGTCGACCTCGACAATTTCCAGTTTTTCGAGCCATTTCACCTTGCTCTGCACCTGATAGGTCTTGGAGTAGGTGCCTTTGAAGCGTTCGATAAACTCGCGTGCTTCGGCAATCTGCTTCTGCTGGTCGTCGTATTGCTTCTGCTGTTGCTGGCGACGCTCTTTGCGGAGTTCGAGATAGTGGCTGTATCGGGCTTTGTAGTCGTAGATGCGGCCAAGTGTCACCTCGATTGTGCGGGTGGTGATGTTGTCGATGAAACGGCGGTCGTGGCTTATCACCACAACGGCCATGGGGCTGTTGATTATGAAGTCCTCGAGCCATCCTATTGATTCGATGTCGAGGTGGTTGGTGGGCTCGTCGAGAAGGAGGACGTCGGGATTCTTCAGAAGCAGCTTGGCGAGTTCGATTCGCATGCGCCATCCACCGGAGAATTCCGATGTGGGGCGTGTGAAGTCGGAGCGCTCGAATCCGAGGCCGAGCAGCGCCTTTTCCACGTCTTCCTCGAAGTGGGTCATGTCGATGGCATAGAATTTCTCGCTCACGGTGGCAACTTTTTCTATCAGCGCCATGTAGGAGTCACTTTCGTAGTCGGTACGTGTTGCCAGTTCGTTGTTCATGGCATCAATCTCAGCCTCCATTTCCTTTAGGTGGGCGAAGGCTTGCGACGCTTCCTCAAACACTGTACGGCCATCCTCGGTCATCATGTGCTGCGGCAGGTAGCACACGGTGCAATCTTTGGGAACGGACACGGAGCCTTTGGTTGGCTGACGCACGCCGGCCAAAATCTTGAGCAGGGTGCTTTTTCCGGCGCCGTTCTTGCCCATAAGGGCGATTCGGTCCTTGGGGTTTATCACGAAAGAAACGTCTTTGAAGAGGGTCGTGCCCCCGAATTCGACTGTCAGGCCGTCAACTGATACCATATTGGAACTATAATTCTATATTTTTTTGCAAAAATACGAATAAGCGAGGGCAATGGCAAATTCTTATGATATCGGGTGAAGAGTTAAAGGTGAATTTAGTGAAGATAAATGTTGAAGAGGCCCCATGCAGCAGCATGGGGGACGGGACTCAGAATGGGGAACAGGTCGCAGATGGCAACAGATACAATCAGACGCCTCTCCGAGGCTGCTTAGCGTGGATTTACGCTGCCCCATGCTGAAGCATGGGGTTTTCTAATGAGAACGTGCCTCCGGCACTTGCATTGGGGGATGCACTGTCTCGGATGAGGCGGTTGGAGATAAGGCGGCACTTGCATTGGGGATGCACTGTCGCGGATGAGCTACCCGCTGATAACTCGGCACTTGCGACGGTTTAGAGACAAGCCGCCCGGCCGGGAGTTTCCGGTCGGGCGGCAATTTTTATTATCGGGGATTTTGGGGCTAATAGGACTTATAAGCCTTATGGGACAGATAAGCTGTTATCTTGCCTTACTTTGCCTACTTGCCTTTTTAGCCTATCTTATTTTACCAATACTTTGGTAACTGTGTTACCCTGGCGACGGATATAAAGGCCGTTTTCGGGGTTGGCAACGCGTACACCCTGGAGGTTGAAGTATTCAACGGGAGCGTTTTCAACAGACTCAACAGCGTTGATGCCGTTTTCTTCGAGACCGGAAACATATTTTGTGTTCTTCACGCCGGGTGCGCTGAAGTAGTTTTCGAGAGTACCGCAAACTATTACAGTTTTGCCCACATTTTCGGGATTGTCAACAATGTTGAGAGCTGTACGTGCGTCTCCAGAGGGAAGCGCCACACCAATCATGTCGTCACCTTCTTTGAGGATGATGTTGGTAGCAACGTTTTTGCTTTCATCGGCAACTTCTGTTACCATTCCGTTCTGACCGTTGTTGGCGGTAAGAGCACCGATAACACCTTTAACATAGAATTCACCGTTGTTTCGGCTTGCCATGGTGAGGACATCATTTACGGTAAGGGGATCGGTTTCAGTTCCTGCGTGAGCTACTGCAAATCCTTCAACTGGGATGCTTGCGGAAACACCGTTAGCCGATACTGTAATAGTACCTGAAACGGTTTCTGTGCTTGAGCCTGTGAAAGAAACTTCGATACCTGCTGCGGCAGCTTCTTCTGTTACGGAAGCAGCGGACACTACGAAAGCAGCGTTGTCGGATGCAACAGCGATGTCTTCGGTAAGGTTGTTGGAGTTAACTTTGAAAGAGAGAGCCTGTGTGCCATTCAGGGCTGTTACAAAGCTGAGCGACTTCTCTTCGATAGAAATAGAGGCTTCGCTGGTAACGGGATAGAATGTAAGTTTGGCAATCTGAGAGTTTTTGCTACCGCTTGCTGTGAAAGTGTACTTGGTTCCTGCGGTAGTGAAGCCGTCGAGCGCGAAGGTGAAATCGGCGTTCTGGGCGTTGATTGCTTTGTTTTCAACAACGATTTCTTCTCCGGCTGTAAGTGTCACAGTGTTTCCGGCCCCGGTTGAGCAACCGGAGGTTGTGGAGAGTACAATCTGATAGCAGTCAAAGGGGAGTGTGAAAGAAATTGCACCAGCGGGAGCTGCATTCTTCAGCATCACGTAGTTGGGCGCACCGCTGTAACCGAGGCCTACGTAAGCGTTTGCAGTTTCGAATGTGAATTCAATGCCGCCTACTGTGGCTGTTTTGCCGGCTTCACCTTGGAAAGATTCTACTTCACCAAAGTCTGCAACGGTAGGTTCTGCTGCGTATGCGCCGAAAGTGGCTGCAACCGCGAAGAGAGAAAGTAAAAGTTTTTTCATACTTTTGGGATTGTTGGTTAATAAATATGTTGTTTGGGATTATTTACGTGTCACGTAGCGGCGCAGGAGCACTTCGGTGGGGAAGTGGTCGGAGTAGCCACCGAGATAGGAGCCTGCGGAGTAGGTGCGCTTGGGATAGCCCATGCGGGTGCCTTCAGTGTCTTTGAGGAAGTCGAAGTTGAGCACCTTGGCTTCATAGAAGTGCCAGCGATCCTCGGGGCCGTTTGCGAGGTTACCGGAGAGGATAATCTGGTCGAAGAGGTTCCACGACGATTTGTAGGCGAGCGTGCCGATACCTTTGTCGAGCATGCGCCAGAAGGGGTTGTAGAATCCGTGGGCAGGCACTCCGTCGCGGTCGCGCTTGGCGCCGAGCACTTTGGCGCAGGACTTGTCCTGGGGATCGTCGTTAAGGTCGCCCATGATTATTACTCCGATTTCGGGGTCGACGTTCCAGAGCGAGTCGGCGATTTCCTTGCAGAGAGCAGCGGCGGCTTCGCGGTTGGGCGAAGATTTTTCCTGACCGCCGAGTCGGGATGGCCAGTGGTTGACGATTACGGCTATGCGCTGTCCGAGCAACGAGCCTACGACGCACATCTGGTCGCGGGTGCGGAAAGGTACTGCGGTGAGTCGGTGGTTGGTTACGTTTTCGAGACGGAAGTAGCGGGGGTTGTAGAGCAGGCCTACGTCGACACCACGTGCGTCAGGGGAGTCATGATGTACTACCTGAAGGTTCCAGGCCTTGAGTTCGGGCTGATTTACCACATCTTCCATTACCGAGCGGTTCTCGATTTCCGACACGCCTACGATTGCGGGACCGTAGGGAGTGGTGCGGGTGGTAAACTGTGAAATGGCATAGGCGAGGTTGTGTACTTTCTCGCGGTACTTGCGGCCGTCCCACTGGCGGGGGCCATCGGGAGTAAATTCGGAGTCACGTCCTTCGGGGTTATTGGGGATGGTGTCGAAAAGGTTTTCCCAGTTGTAGAAAGCGATTCCGGCCATCTGTATGCTGCGCTTTTCTTCGCAGTAAGCCGAGAGAACAAATAATGCTGCGAGGGCAGCCAATAAGATTCTTTTCATGTTGGCGATATACTCAGTCAGAGCGGATTGAAGGTTAGGTTCTATAATTTATATATGTTATATGGGTCAAAGGTACGCAAAATTTATTGTCTCAGCAAATATAATAGTCGTGAATTTGACATAGGGGGCAAAATAGGCGGAAAAACGGCATGCGGCGTGGAGGGGATTTGAGGGGCGGTTTTGGGTTGCGAAAATGTTACAAATTAATGGCTGTAACAAAGGTGTAACAATTTTGAGCAATTGTAATTGCTTGATTTATCACGATTTACCATGATGCAACATGATAAATCATGCTGTTAACTTTCATTAACACTAAAAATCTTGCAATCGGTGAAATCTCCTGTAATTT